>NZ_NTFY01000064.1 GCF_002289565.1 Rhodopirellula sp. SM50
AGTAATCCACCGTGCTTTCCAGTTGCGATCCGTCCGGAGCGTATAACTCCAGCACCGACCGGTAAGAACCGCTAAAGTTGGTCACTGTGGAGTGCACGATCGAAACCGACTTGCCGACTTCCGAGACGCTGACCGACAACTCAAACTCCACAAAATCGCCTGGGACGTGGACCTCGCCCGCCAAACGCTCGCCAAAGCCGATCGGAATGGGGGCGGGCTGGGGATCGCTGACGCTGATCAGGTAGGGGCCGTTGCCGATGCTGGCTGGTCCGCCGCCACGTACGAGCGCCGTGTAGGTTCCATCTTCCGGAAGCGTAACGGTCACATTGGTGTCGTAGTCCCCGCTTGCGGCGTTCTGACCATCAGGACCGATCAACTGCAAGTCCGGGGTGAAGCCAGTTCCGGTAACACTAACGGTGATCTGATCGCCCGCTTGCCCCGTCAGCGTGAATGCATCTTCATCGCCGAGACGATCGAGGTAGCCGGCACCGAATGCACTGAATTCGGCAGCCTGTGGCGTCTCAATGGGGCGATCGGAAACACCGAGTTCGAAGGAGCCAAGGTCATCGGTCACACCCGTGACGCGAATCGTGTAAGTACCTGAATCCGCCTGGCGACCACTGTCATCGGAAAGGTTCACGGATTTCGCCCCCACAAGCGTCTCCGAGACATCTTCCGCTAGCGTTCCCGAATACGTGCTGCGTGATACGATCAGCTGGTAATCGCCTTCACTTGTGCCGGCAGTTCCGCTACCGGAAAGACTAACGTCATATTGCGTGTTGCCGCTGCTACTGACGCCAAGGTAGTAGGTTCCAGCCACCGTGACCGGAAAGATGATACTGGAATCCGTTCCAATCAGATCATCGTTCGCCAAAATCGGATTGCCGCCGGCGTCGAACAGACGAAGGTATGCATTCAGGTTGCTCAGACCGATCTGATCGGCGACCACGCCGGCAGATAGAATCTCGCCCGGCTCGAGATCGACTCGGAACAGGTCCACATCGCTGGTGTCTTGAGTGCCATCCCCTACTGTCGCCTGCAGGTGCCGCGTGCTGCCCGCCGCAACGTTCAGCACGTTGGCCGTTGCCAACGTATCGCCGACATCCACGCCGGGGTTCTCATCAACCGCGCTTCGGGACAGCAACAACTGGTAAGCACCCGTCGAAAGCCCCGACGAGCCACTTCCCACCGCGTGCGGGTCGTAGCCATCGTTGGCATCGCTACTGACACCGATGAAGTAGACGCCAGATTCGGGTGCCGAAAACACGATGGCGGGGTCGGCACCCATCGCGGTGTCGTCGTTGATCGATTGCTGGTTGCCTTGGGCGTCAAAGATTCGAAGCACACCGTCAAGACCACTGAGCCCCACGGATTGAGCGCCAATTCCAGCGACCAGCAGATCACCCTGACTGAGATCGACACGATACAAATCGACATCGTTGGCTCCAAATGCGTTGTCACCCAAAGCCGATTGATAACGGGCGTTTGCATTCGCGGCGTCACCAATCACGAGCGGTGTAAAATCGGCGATTCTGGTGTCATAAACGTACCGCCCCGAATCACTCTCGCTGAACAAGTCACCATTGGGTGCAAAGATGTCGATTTTGGGTCGCAGCACACCGTCGCCATCCAGCGCCACCGAAAACGGCGAGTCGAGTTGCTCGGTGGAAATGTCGATTGAATAGGACTGTACGCCGTCCAACAGACCGATCGTGCCCGTCATCGACTGGCCAAAATCGATCGTTTGCGGGCTCGGGTTACGGTCAGCGAGGTGAAGCTCGTAGTCACCCACGCGATTGGGGTCGGCGACCGGCGCGCTGACCTCGATCGTGTAGACGCCCGACGCCGCTAATTCCAGATCTCGAATCTGTGGATTTCCGATCTCCACATCCGACGTCACGATCACCGTATTGTCAGGTGCACGCAGCACCAAACGGCCCCCGCCGAGATCCTGACTTTGCAAAGGCGTCGCATTGACGGTGAAGGAAGCGGATCGAGGATCACTGATCTCGAGCGTGAAGAGATCCGTCTCGCCAGAGACGGAGATCGAGTCGGCAAAGATCTGGTCAAGCGACACGGACGCCAGCACACGCCGAGGCTCGAGTTTTTCAAGACACGCTTGAAGATTTCGACGGCATGCGTTGCGTTTCTTCTGGCGTCGTTGGTTGCGGCGATGCCGACCCTTGAGCAACTGAATCATCATGCTTCCCCTTTAACCCGAGTGCTTCGAAGTTAAAGCGGAGCAGCAAACACCTGCATATCAACCAAACAGATACTTTCTCTCACGCCACCTAAAAACTTATGCGGACAACAACTCCAGCACGTGTGTTCGGGTGCATCTGACAGCAGATCACCTTCACCGCTTTAACGACGGTTCGTAGCGTGGACGCAAACAAGATGCCGCAACGCACTCAAAGCGGTGCGGCGATTAGCCGCATTCATGTGCGGCACTCCAAATTCAGGAAATTTACGATTCAATGCCATTAATCGGTGATTAGGGGCGATACCCCAACGGTACTGAGGAACATCGCAACTGTGCGGCCGTGCACCACTTAAACCGCACAGGGTGACATCGTTACGCAACGATCGATCTCTTGATTTGAACTCAGTGTGTTGCGACTCGGCCAAACTCCAAATACCGCCAGCGGAATCTCGGGGACAGGTTCTGTCCATCCCATGGGAAGTACCGCATCTACCGCCAAGATGGCGATCATCGAATTTGGGGGGATCAAAACGCTCGCGGGCTCGAGAAGTTGACTAAATTTTCGATGGGATTGGATCTGACTCGGCCGACTGGGATCGGACAGACCGCTAAGTCTGAGACTCGATCGAGAACTTGTTCCAATCAACCCGTAGTAGGTTGTGACCGAGGGGGGCTAACGCCACATCAACGATGCTTACATCAGTTGCTTGGCGTGGTACGCACGCTTGTGCCTGACCTTCGCTTTGCAGGCAGGACGATATTTACGAAAGTCGTCGCAACACTTCGGTCGGAATCCCAGCCATTGACCAAGCTCGCCCGTTCCAGCCTTGCGCGCGGCGGTTGGACCAACCGATGCAGGTTCCCCAACAGGCTTCGGCGCGTCGGTGTCGGAGACCTCCGCAGCAGAGGTGTCAATTTGACGACGCCAATTTCCCAGCCGCTGGCGCGATGACACGCCGGTACCGAGTTGCCCAGGAGGGCGTGTCCTGGGTCCGCAGGCGGTTTTCAGATCCGAGTGCTTCGAACCCGTGGCAAGAGAGTCGCATGCCGCACTCGGCGGCTTCGAGCTTGAATTCTCGCCGGCATCGGGGCGATACGCCTATTTCTTCATCACCGCGGTGATGGTACGGAAGAACTTAGGTGACCACTCACCGCTGCGGGGGCCGCTCCGCTTACGCACCTGCGTGATGATCAGCTGGGCGTCGGGATCGATGACGAACACGCAGCCGGAAAAGGAGCCGTGTCCGATGGTGCGCGGGCCGAACAGTTGGTCTTCGTTGATTCGGTCGATGTTTGTATTGCACGCGTCGCAGAACGCGTCCGCAAGGGTGGACATGGCGTGCCGGAATCAGACATACGGCGCCGATATGTTCGTAGCATCAAGAACTTCTGGTTGCGCTATCGCGAATTGGCCGACAATTGGGTTGTGTAATGCTTCAGCGGAAACGAGACATTTGATAAGTTACGATTGACAGGCTCACCCAACCTGGAGTGCTTGCATGAGTCAATCGAAGAAACGTCGCCAATGGTCCGCTGCAGACAAGATGCGGATCGTCCTGGCTGGTATGGAAGCCGGCACGGAGGTCTCGGAGCTGTGCCGCGTTGAAGGGATCAGTCCGACGCAGGATTACAGCTGGAAGAAACAGCTGCGCATCCCTCTCGGTTCCCCGGATCCTGCACATAGATAGAAGAATGTTTCTCCCAGGTCTTTTTCCGGCGACGCTGAAAAATCAATCACTGGTCGCCCAGGGATTGAAAACGCAAATACAGTCCCGAATAAGTCAGGATTTCCGATCCGATGAAGAAAACCGGACTGATGGGGTAGACGCAGAAAAACTCCTTTGCGAATAAAAAAGTGCTCTGGCCATCAGCGCAAAAAACGACAGGTCGCTGTTTTCGATCAGACGATCCACTTTGGCAGATCGTAACCCGCCGACCCAGTGTTTCTGAGCTGACAACTCGACAAGTGACTTCCATTCTCAACCTTTTGCGATCATCGAAAGACTGCTGGTGTTTAAAACTTCGCGAGGGGGCAAAACGCTTTTGGGATCGAAGCGGACTCGTATCGAGACACTGACGCAGCCCTTACTGCAAACATGATTACCCAGCACGCTCGGGTTCTCTCTCTACCAGCTTCCAGCCTAGCTGCGCGACGATGTTCTCCACATCCGCTTTGCCCACTCCGTGTGTTCTGAGCCGTTGGGTCGACTTACCCGAGGCGTAGCGTGCAATATCGATATAGACATCTTCGCTCGACAGCTGTTCCTTCTTTCCAACCACTGGTGTCAAATGGTCCATCGCCGAGTTAATGCAAGGCGAAAAGGAATCAAACATTTTCAGCGCCGCGAGTTGCGTGGGAACGGTTTCCGGAACCTGCTCAGGCAATGCCCCATCGGGCAACTTTCCAAAAAACTCGGAGATCTGTCCAGGGCTAAGCACCATCAATGCTTTCACGAAGTTGGTTGTTGAGATGTAGTTCTTTGATTCTAAATTCGCAAGGGTGGCGGCGATGGTCATTACCTTTCGCAGATCTTCATCCAAGTATTGCCAGATCGGCTTCAGCGTCTTGTTGCTGTTCGCGGCTTGGTCCATACCCTCCACGGTTGCGATCTTATCAACCAACAATCTGAGGTCATGCTCCCAACAATCGTTTCGGATGGTGATTCCCTGCTTCGCGGTTACATCTGCGATTTCGTTTGGCAACACGTCTGGGGGTGGCAGTTCTGCGTGATTCACCAAGACGGGAATGACTGTCTTTCTTCGATCACTAAGGGCAAATTGGATTTCCCGTCGCACCCAATCGGATTCATCGTCGATCCTCCTCCTCCCCCAGCGGTCCGTTCCTGCGTGAAGCCATTTGGGGCCGATGATCACGATGACGTACTGGGCACCTTCCAATGCAGATCGAATCCGAACCGGCCAGTCGTCGCCATAGGAGATCGTGCGAGTGTCGATAAAAACAGACTCTGGCGATAGCGAATCCGACAGTGCACTTGCGATCAATCTTGCCTCCGCTCCTGAATCGTCCCGTCGATAATTGACAAATACGTTTTCAGTCATGTCGCTGGAAATCTAGATTTGTTAGTGGTCACACGTGACGTGTGTCGCCCTGTTCGATGGAATTGCTTGATAAGCTAAAGCGAGAGTTCGAAAACGGTGACTACACGCATCGAGAAAAGGCGACGGGTATCGCCAAATCTCAATCGTTGGCTCTGGAAGAAAGTTTAGCAGGCCCTCGGGCACATTTTTCGCATCGTCAATTGACCCATGACAGAAAATGCAATTCTTTGCCCCAATTGTGGCTCAGCCGATATTCGGTTTCGGAAGAAGCGAAACGATTGGTTCTGCGACGACTGCGACCACCGCTGGCAAGGGCCGCCGCCAAATGAACTGAATCCCCGACGCACGCGGCTTTTCCTGAGCTATGGGAGGCACGATGCCGCGGCATTGGCTGATCGTTTAACGAACGATCTGACGGAGGCGGGATTTGACGTGTGGCGGGACGAGGAGCAGATTCGAACCGGCGCTGCTTGGGAGAAGGCGATTCGCGATGGACTTCATAGCACACAGATAATGATTGCCGTATTGACACCGCACGCTGTACGCCTTGCATCGGATTCTGATCATCCTGACGAGATCGATGGGGTTTGTCTCGACGAGATCAGTTTCGCACGATTTGGTCGGCCGCCAAAGCCGATCGTCCCTGTGATGGCGATTCCTTGTGAAACGCCGTTCTCCATCTTCCGGCTTGATTACGTCGATCTGACGCGTTGGCAGGAATCGGAGGACCATTACAAAGAGGGATTCCAACGTCTATTGAACGGAATTCACTCAGCCGAACGCAATGAGACTCGATACCGTGATTGGGCATCATTTCTGAGACCTTGGGACTTCGCGGCATTTCTTTATGAGAAACGACGCGACTTTGTCGGCCGAGAATGGTTGTTCGATGAAATCGATCAGTGGCGAGTGAACAACCACGATGAGCGAGCTCTACTCATCACTGGTGATCCGGGAACAGGAAAATCTTCAATTGTCGCGGAGTTGGTTCATCGTAATCCGGACAGTCAGGTGCTTGCCTTTCACTGCTGTCAGTGGGACACGCCAGAGACACTTGCCCCTTGGCGATTCGTGAGCAGTGTTGCTTCGATGCTTGCAAGTCGATTGCCTGAGTATGCTGAACAGCTCAACCAACCTTCCGTGCGTGAGGCTCTTACGGAGGCAAGCTGCCGGCACGATCCAGCGAGTGCATTCGAACAGGGAGTTCTTGCACCGCTTGAGACGCTACACGTCCCTGCGAATGGCCCACGATACCTACTGATCGATTCCCTTGATGAAGCATTGGAACTCGGGTCACGCCAGAATATCGTTCAGCTGATCGCAAGTCGGTTGGGCCGTTTGCCTGGATGGGTTCGCATCGTAGCGACGACACGAAACGACGCAGAAGTGCTCACGAAATTAAGTGGGCTACGGGCAAGAGAGCTCGACGCACGAGATTCTCGCAATGTCGATGATGTTCGAGCGTTTCTCGAAGTAAAAATGGCGAGTTTTGACTCTCCCAATGCCGTCGAAGTGCTCCTCGAACGAAGCGATGGGAACTTTCGGTATGTACGTTTCGCGGTCGCGGGAATCGAGTCGGGAAGATACGACATTGATAAACTTGGTGATCTTCCGCCCGGGCTTTACGGACTCTACGCTGAAGCCTTCGAACGCCTTTTCCCAGACGGGAGTGACTTCAACGATGCTTACCGAGTCTTGTCGGTAATCATCGCGGCGCAAACGCCTTTGACGTCGGACGAAATTTCCGAAGCAACAGGATTCGATTCCAAACGCATCGTGCCAGCGGTCTTGCGTAAGCTGTCACAATATTTGACCACGCGGAGAAAAGAAGATCAAAAGAATCACTACGCAATCTTTCACAAGTCATTTGCGGACTGGTTGACCGCCCCATCCCTGTTGGGGTCGGAGTTCAGTGTCCTCCCCGAAGATGGACAGTCTTGCTTGGCCGATTGGTGCATGGGTCAGTTCAAGAAAAACAGTGGTGAAATGCCCGATTATTGCAGGCGTTTTGTTGTCGTGCACCTGTTGCAGCTGGAACGCTGGGGCGAACTGTCGCGTGTCCTCACCAATTTGGCCTACCTCGAGAGTCGCGTTTTGCAAGGAGAGCTGATCGAGCTTGTTTCGGAATTTGCCACTGCCGTCGCTTCAATTCAAGATGATCATCCTGCGTGGGAGACACTCTCACTTCTTCATCGGGCTATTCGTCGCGACATGCACTTTATTGAGAGGCACGCGAAGGACTATCCGCAAGCGCTTTTTCAGTGCGTTTGGAATACTGGTTGGTGGTACGGAAACCCTGAATCTGAGAAATGCTATGGGGCGAGTCGCCCGCACCTTTCGCCCACTCGAGACTCAACCGACCAGGCTGTACAACGGGTTAGAGTTTCGCCGCTGTCAAAGCTATTGGAAGAGTGGCGAAAAGAACGCGAAACGAGACGCGGCAAATTCGTCTGGCTAAGGTCACTTCGTCCGCCCACGCTTTCGTTAGATTCTCCTCTTGAATCAGTGCTGATCGCGGAGGGAGCCTTGAAAAATGTCGCATGGTCGCCTGACGGTTCCTTGGTGGCGGGAGGCGGAAGTCCGAAAGGCACAATCAGTGTGTGGAATCCCTCAACAGGAACGTTGCTGATCAGTTTTGAATGTCACACCGCCAACATTACGAGTGTTGAATTCAGTCCAAATGGAAAGCTGCTAGCTTCCGCTTCTCTAGATTCGACCATTCGTGTTTTTAATACAAGTGACTGGAGCGAAGTGATCTGTTTCCGCGCTTGCTGCGAAGGCGTTACCGATCTCGCGTGGACCCCGAATTCCGAGCAATTGGTTGCGTCCGCGGCGGACGGTTGCATTCGGCGATGGAGCCTCATAGGCGACGAAAATCGGCTCCTGGCGAAAATCGACGAAGATTGGGCATGGTCTGTCGCGGTTCATCCGAGCGGAAATGTCGTTGCGAGTGGCACGGAAAGCGGACGAGTGGTCTTGTGTGATTTGGATTCCGGACGAGTGATCCGGACATTCGACAGCAAATCGACAAGCGTTTGGAGCGTGGCGTTCTCGCCAGATGGAGAGTTGGTTTCCGCGGCATCGCAGAGTCCGAGTATCCGTCAATGGAAAGTCCGCACAGGACAAGAAACTGCGGGCTTCTTTGGACACGAAAACTTCGCTCGAGAGGTCGCCTACTCGCCAGACGGCTCGAAATTGGCGAGCGTCTCCTTCGACCGCACGGCAAGAGTTTGGGAAGTGAGCACGGGCAGCGAAATCGCAAGTTTTCCCGAGCACGAGCAGTGGGTTGAGTGCCTTGCGTGGTCGCCGGATGGGAGTCGCGTTGCAACTGGCTCACGACATATTCGAATCCAGAGAGTCGACACGCGACATGGTCATCGGTCGATCAACGATCACTTTGGCCGAATCGTTTGTGTCGCGGTCGCCCATGACGAAAGCCTCATCGCTACTGGCGCCGCAGATGGAATTTGTCGGATTTGGGATGCTAAGACCGGGCTAGAACTCGACCGTACGCCGATGCGCCCATCTTGGGTCGAGCGGATCGGATTCCTGAGCCCGCCGAACAAGATGCATGTCAAATTCACAGATGGCTGGGCTGCGACCTGGAACCTCGCCAAATCGCAGTTCCAATCGGAAGAATACGGCCCTTCGTATCCCGGCATACCGGCGGAACAAATCGTCGTGGATAGTGAGATGCAATCCGAAAACGATTGGTATTTTCCAAGTGGTAAGTTTGTGGTCAAACAGGAGCGATCCGAAGCACGTATCATCGATTCAGACTCACTACAGCCTGTGGCCTGGTGGCCACTTCGATTTGACTGCACGGGGCTAGGGACAACAACGACATTGCTGGCTGGAAGTTCCGGGCATCGATTGATCGCGCTTAGGCTAGAGGGCTCGGAGGAATCATAAGTCTTACATCCACAAGCATCATACGCCGTTGTAGCGACGTATTTTATGATTGCTACCATTGGATCTGCGGTCAGCCTGTTGGCACAGAGGGACACTCGTAGAATCAAAATCAATGAATACTACTGGTTGTAAATGACAAACGCTTTCATCAGCTACGCTTCGGAAGACGCCATCTTTGCGGACTTGGCGAGAATGAAATTGCAAGAAGCCGGAATGGAGGTCTGGCTCGATCAGGGCGCGCTACGGGTTGGAGACGAATGGCGACGAGCGATCGATGATGGTATCTCGTCGTGTGATGTCTTCTTGGTAGTGATTTCGCCCAAGTCTTGTGACTCTCCCTACGTCACTTATGAATGGGCATTCGCACTTGGAAATGGGAAACGTGTCATTCCGCTTCTTCTAGAGGACGCTGTTTTACATCCCCGACTTGACGTTTTGCAGTATCTGGATTTCCGCGACAGAAACGCATTCCCATGGAAATCGCTTATTCAGGAAGCCGCTGGCGCCCGTCAAAACGCTGGTGACCAGTCGACGACGTACGTGCGAGACTTGACGGTCGAGCAGCTGAACCGACTCATCGACGGCGCGGTTTCGATGGCCGCAGCAACAGCAAAATCCGATTCGCCTCATTCTAGCGATCGTGATGTCTCAAAATTTACGAAGACTGCGGTCGACGCCCTCCAACACTCAAATGAGTCTTCACAAAACAAGCACTTAGGGCGCCATATTCTTTGGGTCGACGACCGGCCGGACAATAACTCTTGGGAGCGAAATGCATTTGAAGCAGTCGGTTTTCGGTTCTCATTGGCACTTTCGACTGACGAGGCCCTAAAGTTTGTTGCTAATGAACAATTCGCAGCAATCATTTCCGACATGGGACGAAAAGAGGGGGCCCAAGAAGGGTACGTTTTGCTCCGTGAGATTCGCAGTCGAGGTGACCAAACACCCTTCTTTATTTACGCGGGTTCCAATAAGCCGGAGCACAAAGAAGAAGCGTCTAAACGTGGTGCACAGGGATCAACCAACGACCCACAGGAACTCTTTGAGATGCTGACGAAGATGCTCAGCGCTTGGGATTAAAACGCACTCGTTGATTGCGTTTTCCGCTTGTGACGGCGAAATACTCGGAATGGTCGTCGTAGCTGCCTGCCAAACGGCTTTAGTCCTCGAATTCAGGTTTCCCGGCCAGCCTGGATCCAATCGCTCACCTTGATGATCGAGATCTGCGCGCCTCTGCGGTCGTTGACTCTCGGGTATATCTTTCCAGAATTTTGGCGGGCTGGACTCCTCCAATGCTAGTTCAAGCTCAGACCCCCAAAATTCTCTGAGTCAAACGGAACTAGCCATGATCACCGCGACCGCCTCGGCAACGACCATTGAGTCGGTTTATGAACCTGTTTTGCAGGCACTCGAAAACCTTCTTGTGAGTGTCAGGTCCGAAAGCGTGGGCCGTGTCGCGTTGGAGCATGCGTTTTCCTTGCTTGAGACGCTGCCGCTATCTAGCAGTGAATACGGGGTCGCGAGACTGCGATTGACCAACGCCAAGAACTACCTGACCGCGAACGAGCACGGAGCCGCGGCGTGGGAAATCCGAACAGTCATGCTTGCCTTGCGCGCAAATGTCGTCGACGGCCACCGCCAGTTGAAAGCCCTCCAGTGGACCGGCTGAGGCCGCAAGCTCCATTGCAGTCTCACTTCCTAACTCTTCAGATTCCAACGTTTTTTAAGGAGCTAAGTCATGTCTGTTTCTTTACCATCAATCAAAATGGGTGAACCGATCCGTCATGGAGTACTGTCAGTTTTTCCGCTGTTCATTGAAACCTCCAGCGAGGTTCCATATCGGCTATCGGATGAAGCCCTCGCGGATGAATCGATCGTCGTGACGGAAGTTTCCGAGCAAGGATCCGTTGCCGATCTGTTGGTCGAAAACAAAGGCGAACTCCGAGTTCTTTTTCTTGAGGGAGAAGAACTGGTCGGAGCCAAACAGAATCGTGTGCTCAACACATCCGTCCTCGTCGCGGCGCATTCCAAAGTAAAAATCCCTGTCTCCTGCGTTGAGCAGGGACGCTGGCGGTTCAAATCTCGTTTCTTTGGGGCGAGCGGATCAAGTACGCCGTCGAAACTTCGTCGGGCACTCAAACGTTCGGTTTCGAAGTCGGTCAAGGAAGCTCGCGGTCACAAGTCCGATCAAGGCGAAGTTTGGAGTGAGGTAGCGGCTTTCAATTGCGTTCACGGAGTTGACTCTTCGACGCAAGCGATGGCAGACGCCTTTGGAACATACGAAGACAAGGTCAAGGAATATCATGACAAGCTCCAATATGTCGACCATGCCAGCGGAATCGCAATCGCGATTGCCGGCCAAGTCGTCTCGGTGGATTTGTTCGATAAGTCTTCGACGTGTGAAAAGCTGTGGAAGCGGATGCTCTCGGGCGTCGTGATGGATGCGCTTGCCGCCGAAGAGCCAGCGGAAACAGCGGCACCACCCCCAGTCGAGCGATTGATCTCGACAGTGGGCGAACTGGATTGGCAACCGAGCGTCGCGGTGGGAGAAGGCGATGAATTTCGTGCCGAATCCAACGCAGGCGACCACGCCTCCGCCCTCGCTCTGGGCGGAACTGTCGTCCACGCCAGTGTTCTTACGAATGTCGATTGAGTGGCTTCGCCAATGGATCGATACGGAAAGCCACCCGTTTGTTTGAATGCCTGCCCCTGGCTGCTGACGAATTTGGATTGGCTCGAACTCGGCTGGCAAACGCTTTCCGCTATTCATCTGCAAACGAGTCGGGCGCATCGGCCTGGGAAATCCGCACGCTGTATCGTCAACTTCGAACGACGGCGGAGATGAAGACCGTCGAACCACGTCGAAGGTCGCGTTAGACCTAGCAGGTGGATTCGGTCCTCCGGGATCGGATCCGCTTACTTGTCTTGCAACCGAATGTTTTCGATGATTGATGGATACCGAAAGACGAGCCCAGATGCGATGCAACACACAGGAGTCATTGCCTTGAACGAATCCCACAGTGTCAGCCGACTCATTGAGCAGCTTGAAGCAGGAGACTCTGCCGCAGCGAAAGAGATCTGGGACCGATTCCTGTATCGCATCATCGGATTGGCACGCAATCGGCTTCAAAAAATTCCCCGACGAGCATTTGACGAGGAAGACGTTGCCGTTTCGGCGTTCAATGCATTTTTCCAGGGCGTCGAAGAAGAACGATTCCAGCAACTCGAAGATCGTGACGACCTATGGCAAGTGCTGGCGATGCTGACCGAGCGCAAGGCCATCGGTGTGATGCGTCGTGAGCTTGCCGAAAAACGAGGCGGCGCAATCAATCGGGGAGAGTCCGTCTTCGAAAACCTCATCGCTGAATCGACCGGTGCGAATGGCCTCCAAGGCGTCGCTGATCCCTCACCCCAAGTCATCGATGAATTCACAGATGGAGTTCGAGAGATGATCGAAACACTGTCGGACGAGACCGAACAACAAATTGCGATGCTAAAGCTGCAGGGGTTCACCAACAAGGAAATCGCGGAAAAGATTGATATTTCCCTGCGTGCCGTGGAACGAAAGCTCAGTCTCATTCGAATGCAATGGGAGCGGTCGAGCGATTGAACGACCGATTGGAGACACAAATCGTTGTATAATCCCGCCAGGATTAGGGTAGATGATGCATGATGAATCCAAGAGACGAATTCGGATTGACGCAATTGCGAGAGATCGACCGGATCGCGGATCAGTTCGAGGACGCATGGCGACAAGGGCAGCATCCTCAGGTCGAGGAATGGCTGATCGCCCGAGATGATATTCGGGTCCCGTTGGAAGCTGAATTAAAGAGAATTGAACGGGAAATGCAGATGGGAAACGACGGCGACATGACAAGGGATCAACCCGCTTTGCCAGACACCCTTTGCAGGCAGGCGAGTGATGATTTGTCTTTTGATACAGGAGAATCGACGGATGAATCGCTGGTCGACGAATTCGAAACCATTTGGCGCAAGGAAAGCTCATTGAACGCAGAGAGTTTTGTTCGCCTCCGTTGCCCCGACAGCGACTCGAATACTTTTGAACGGATCATCTCGCGTGAGTCCGACTTGCGGAGTCAGCGATTCAAGGGAGAAATCGACTCGCGTTCCGCTGAGTCACTGCCGTCACATTTTGGTCGATACGAGGTGCGAGGCTTGATCTCAAAGGGTGGGTTCGGGGAAGTCTACAGCGCGCTGGATCCCAAGTTAGATCGAAAGGTCGCAATCAAGACGCCGCGGGTCGACCGCGCCGTGAACGAGTCGACCAGGCAAGACTTCGAGAATGAGGCCAAATTAATTTGCCGATTGGAACATGCTAACATCCTGCCGGTCTACGACTACGGGATGTCCGATTTCGGACGACCATTCCTGGTGTGCAAGCTGATCGAGTCCGAAACCCTGGCCGAACGAATTGCCACGGGGCCGATCAGTTTTGCCGAGACCGTCAAGATCTGTTCGGCAGTCGCCGGCGCGTTGCATCACGCGCATCAATCGGGCGTCGTTCACCGAGACGTCAAGCCGGCCAACATTCTTCTTGAGAGTGATGGTCATCCGTGGCTGACCGACTTTGGTTTAGGACTTGAATCTCCAAAAGTTCATTTGGACCACGATCACTCCGGCACGCTGATGTTCTGGAGTCCGGAACAGGCATTGGGCAAAGGCCACTTGATTGACGGCAGAAGCGACATCTTTGCTCTCGGGATTGTGATGTACGTCATGCTTACCCGCGAGCATCCCTTCGAAGCAAACACAGACAAAGGCGTCTGGAAACGAATCACCGAAGCCGATGTGAAACCGCCCAGGCAGTGCAACGATCGGATTCCTCCGGAGTTAGAGGAAGTATGCCTGAAAGCCCTTCGCCGTGATCCGAAGGAACGATATTCTACCGCTGAAGATCTCGGACTTGCGCTCGAAGAAGTTGGCACCTATCAGCCTCAACCGATTGACGTTTCGCATATCGAGATTCCAAACGCGATCGCAGACCTCGTTGAGCGACTTGCGATCAATGTCCACGAAGTCTGGGCGAGCAAGCGCATTTCCGAAGGCTGGGTCGTCGGTCCAGCACGCAGCGACAGCAAGAAAACGCACCCCGACCTCGTACCCTTCGAGCAGTTGTCAAAGACTGAGCAAGATTACGATCGCGAGGTGGTGGAGTCGGTGCTGAAGGCCGCAATCGCACTCGGCAGCCGCATCGAGCCGCCACCTTCGGATTCAGCGGAGTAACCTTTCGTAGCAGAAAACCCTGAAAACTCTGCAGCGGAGCGATATCGGTGTTTGTGCCGAACCTGCGTCAGTCTGCAGGAGTTGGAGAACGCGCCACGATGATTTCCAGTACAGATGACGATGACTCCAATCCCTCCGACGACAGTTTTCGCACTGTCGATCCTGAAGGTTCATCGGTCCTGTTTGAAACCATGGCTCATGCCATCCAGGAAGGCGGCTATGCGAGACGCGAATTTGAGGCCGGATTCCGGATTCATCACTATCGCATTCTGAGAGAACTGGGACGCGGAGGGATGGGGTCGGTCTACGTCGCCGAGCATGTGTATCTGAAGCAGCAAGTCGCGCTGAAAACTCTCCCTCCAGAAGCTACGACGTCACAAATTGCGGCGGAAAGGTTTCTTCGAGAGGCGCAAGCACTCGCAGTATTGAGCGGCCCGAATGTGCTGCCAGTGCTCGACGCGTCGGTGTTTGAGGGCACGCCTTACTTCGTGACAGAGCTTTTGACCGGGAGCAGTCTAAAGTTGCATCTCGCCGAGTATGGAACGCTCACAATCAATCAGGCAATGGATCTGTTGGAGCAGATCGGCGACCTTCTCGTCCGACAAGAAAAGGCGGGAATCCTGCATCGAGACATCAAGCCGTCCAACATTTTTCTTCGTGAAGACGGTAGCTTCTGCTTGATCGACTATGGACTGGTCGGGTTCTCCGAAACCGGAGAGTCTCACTCGCTCGGTGGCGACGCCTGCACGGTAGCAGGCGAAATTCTAGGGACGCCAGTGTACATGGCACCGGAACAGGCATTTCACCCCGAGCTTGTGGATCATCGCGCCGACCTTTTCGGGTTAGGCATTACGGCTTGGGAGTGTCTAACCGGAACGCGTCCAAGACACTTGAACAATGGTCTTCGCAGCGTTCTCGAGCAGGCAAAAGAGAACAACTTGCCGTCCGTTCGCGAATATCGACCGGAAGTGACCGAGGAGCTTTCCAAAATCTTGGAGTCGCTGACGGAAACTGACGTTGAAGATCGCTACGCGAACGCTGAGCAATTCGTCCGAGACCTGGAGCAATATCGTTACGGGCGGCGGCGGCCATATGGCGCAACGAAGGGTTCTGCGTTCATCGCGATCCCATTTCACGCCTCGTTCGACACCATGTATGAGTTTCTTCAAGACGTTTGTGGCGAGGCGCATTTGGCAGCGCGACGCGTCGACCGCGCACCGAGCATGACCGACATCTGGAACCAAATTGACCAAGAAATCCAACTTGCTACGGTCACCATCGCAGTCTTCACTCGAGAACGCTGGCGCGCGTCACCCAATGCCAATGTGCTAACCGAAGCGGCCCATGCACGAGCCCTCAATCGCCCACTGATTGTCTTGACGACTGATCGAGCCGAGAAGCTGCCCTTCGATTGGCGAAATTTGCCGGTGATTCGGTATCGAAATACGCCCAAGGGTTTGAAAAAACTGCGAGATGAATTGCTGCCGCGCCTTCGACAGCATTTGCGTCAACATCGTTCTGAGTCTCGAACTCTTCCAGTCGATTGAGTGCAATGTCAACGAAACCACTAGTCGGCAGCAACTTGGGTCTCGGATTGGGTTGGAATCTATTTGTTCCCAGCCTACCGTTGATTTCGCGGAGAGTAACGAATCACTGATAGGCGACGAGTGCAATCTTCGCGACCGATCACCTACGCCTGTGCGACGCATTTTCCACCATCAAAATGAAGTTGTGAGTCGACAAATGTTTTTGCGATCGAATCGATTGAATCAAAATTTCCACCTTCCCAAGGGACATATCACGGTCGGTCGATCTCCAGACTGCCAAATCATTTTGGAACCCCAGGAAGTCAGCAAGCAGCATCTGCAAATTCGATGCACCGACGACCTGGTTGAGGTCAAGGATCTTGGTCGGAACCCGACGAAGATCAACCAGAAGGCGATCGATGGACTCGGCTGGGTCGCCCTGAAGCATCACGATCTCATCGACATTTGCGGTTTCGACTTTCGACTGCTGATGGAGGACGAGCCTTCTGGTGTTTCCGGATCTTGCATTGTTGAAAACGGTGGCAGTGATTCCGCACTGAGCAGTCGTTCGAGATCGATTTCGCTTTCACAAATCGGGCTAACTGAATCACGGCAGTTCACTCAACTGCGTGCGTTGCTTGCGATGGCGAATACATTGCGAGATGTTCTGAAAACCGAAGACGTCTTGGAACGCGCCGTCTCAATTCTGTTTGAGATTCTGCCAGGCATTGATCGTGCGGCGATATGTTTTATCAATGAAGACAAAGTCTTACAGCCCAAGTGGTGGGGCGTACGCGAGCGGCGGTCAGACGAAACGATCCGTGTGAGTCAAAATATCGGACGACACGTGGCGGAGACAGCGGAGGCGGTGATCACTTCCGATGCGATGGAGGACTTCGGTGACGCCCAAAGCGTCTATGCGGCTTCGATGCGCTCCGTCATGTGTTGCCCCCTGGTCGACCCCGGAGATGAGGTCTTCGGGATGATCCACGTCGATTCCAACGTCCCGAACATGTTCAATCAAATTGATTTGGAAGTGCTTGCGGCCGTCGCGTTGCAGATCGGGCTGGCAATCAATTGTTCTAGATTGCATTCGATCGCCCTGGCTGATGAATTACTTCGCAAGGACATTCAGCGGGCTCGAGACGTTCAACACCGCTACCTACCGACCGCGCCACCCGCGGTTGATGGCTTTGAACTTGCAGGATTCTACCGAGCAGCTTACGACGTGGGTGGTGACTATTACGACTACGCCCGGCTTCCAGATGGACGCCTTGCCATCGTGCTCGGAGATGTAGTCGGCAAAGGTGTCCCTGCGGCGCTCACGATGGTGCGGATTGCTACAGAGACTCGGGCTGGGCTCGAAGTGTGCAAGTCTCCTAGTGAGTTGCTGGCTCGTCTCAATCTTCGACTGCAGGACGATTTCATTACTCTGGTGGCAATGTTCTTGGATCCTGCAACCTCGAAGATCACACTCAGCAACGCGGGACACGAACCGCCGATGTTAAGGTCAGTCGATGGGACAGTGAAGCCGATCGGATTCGATCTATCCGGATGCCCAATCGGCGTTCTTGAAGATGGGGACTATCAAAATACCCAGCTCGTTCTGGCACCAGGCGAAAGTTTGCTCGTCTTCAGCGATGGTTTTCCGGACGCGGAGCAAAGAGGGAGCGAGCAACGCTTTGGCAGCGATGCGATTTCGCAAATTCTGGGCAATGTGAATGGTCCGGCGTCTCAAATCATCGAAACCATTGTGGCAAAGGTAGATCGTTTTACCGAAGACAGTCCACAATTCGATGATATGTGCATGGTTTGCTTGAGAAGGACGCCCGCATAATCCCTAGCGACTCCAACGATCTGCCGGAGATGCCGTCTATCCACGATTTGTCGGCAGCTCGGCACAAGTCCCAGCGGCCTTCTCTAACCGAAACGTCAATGCGAAATACGCTAGTCTTCTAAGGCCGCGGTCGCATCACGACAGGAACTATAGATATGGAAGACCGGGCCATCGAGTCTTAGGATTTTAAAGATTTCCCGCAAGTCCTTCGTCATCCCGCAAAGATTCAATCGACCACCGTATGCGGCGACCCGTTTTTGCACTCGAATCAGTGACGAGATTGCTTCCGTTCCGAAGAAATTGACATATTCGAAATTGAACTGGAGCTTCTTGGGTTTGTGCTCATCAACGAACTTCGTCAACTCATCCGAGAACTCAAAAATCTGCTCTCGATCACCAAGCGAAGTGGGAGGGTGAATAACGGTCACGTCATCATGCTGCGTGACTTGAAATAGTTTTTGATCGCTCATGTGGATTCGATTCCCGGTGAGGTCAATTGAGACGATGTGTCGATACGTGTCAGCTGACTCTCTATCGTATCGTGTTTCATTGTTCCCGGCAGCATGCCTAATAGCCGATTAAATCCACTCGCTCCAATGGTTCGTGGATTCACGAGCAGCTTTGGTTGACAAAGTCGAATTTCGACTTCGTACAACTGTCAACATACACCACTTCTGGAAGGCAATGCAGAGCAATCGCTGATCAAAAAATGATGTACACTGCAGCCCGGAATCGGGGTCGCGCGATCGGCAAGTTGACCCGCGACTTTTATTAGTACGCCGTGCCGATCCACGACGATACAGGTTCTATCTTTCTCCTAGGTTCTTTTCTAAAGTATTGCCGACTGCCCGTACAGCATTGGCGTTACGCATGGAAACCTCTATGACACGACCGGTCACCCTTTTTTCCGGGCAGTGGGTAGACCTTCCGTCTACCGACTTGGTCGAGAAGACGAGAGAATTTGGCTACGACGGAATCGAATTGGCTTGCTGGACCGATCATTTCGAAGTAGACAAGGCTTTGGCCGAGGACGACTACTGCGACAACAAACGCAAGGCACTCGACGATGCCGGGCTGCAATGTCATGCGATTAGTGCACACCGGGTCGGCCAAGCCGTGCTCGATCGCATCGACGAGCGGCACCAGGCGATTCTTCCGGAATATGTGTGGGGTGATGGCAACACGGATGGGGTCAATGCCCGTGCCATCGAGGAATTGAAGAACACGGCACGGGCGGCCCAGAAGTTCGGCGTAGAAATCGTCAACGGATTCACCGGCAGCAGCATTTGGCATTTGCTCTATTCGTTTCCGCCGGTTCCCCAAAGTATGACCATTGCTGGTTTCGATCTGTTGGCCGAGCGATTCAATCCGATCCTGGATGTTTTCGGCGAATGTCGCGTCCGCTTTGCCCTTGAGGTCCATCCGACGGAAATTGCGTTCGACATTCACACCGCCGAGCGAGCGTTGCATGTTCTCAATCGGCGGCCGGAATTTGGGTTCAGCTTCGATCCAAGCCACCTGATTTGGCAAGGTATCGATCCGGTCAAGTTTCTGCGCCGTTTCCCAGACCGGATCTACCACGTGCAAATAAACGACGCGATCGTGACGCTCGACGGCGAAAGCGGGATCAATTGCAGCCACTTGAATTTTAGCGACGTGCGGAGAGGATGGAGTTTCCGGGGGCCCGGTCGTGGCGGGGTCAATTTCGAAGAAATCATTCGTGCCCTCAACGACATCGGCTACAACGGCCCACTGTCAGTTGAATGCGAAGATAGCGGCATGAAACGGAGCATTGGCGCGAGGGAAGCTTTGGAATTCACTCGGAAGCTTGACTTCTCGCCCAGTACTATTTCCTTCGACGCCGCATTCGACGAAGTTTGTGCCGACTTTGGCTTCGGTATTGACGCGTTGGACGAAGGTGTTGACGGAGTCGGTTCCCAGAGAACCTCAGATGAGTCGATTCCGCCGCACCCGGAGGATTCTCCAGCATCTTTCAGGTCCTCGCACAGCGAGCGTCTGTCTACGAGTAGGCGTGAAGAGTCCTTCCGATCTGATGCAGCTCCAAGCACTAGCGGCATTAACGAGAATCTGCGGGGACTAACGCCCGCATCATTCCGGGGAATGTTTGATGAACAGAGCGATGAGCAGCGAGAGGAAGTAGATTGCACAATTTTCGCACCTCCTTCAGCTGGAACGGGGGAAGCGGCCTTAGTTCAGGTGTTCATTCACTCACCCTTGCACGAGGGAGACGTGTTGAAGACGGCAACGAAGGTCGACTCTCGTGCCTGTTGGAGAGGCTCCACCTCGCTCGGGACGGAGTTGGCACGTGGATCGCAGCTTTCCTTCCAATTAACCATCCCCCGCTTTCAGTACGAAGCTCCGGAACAATCTATTGTCTGGCGTGGCAGGACGGCATCGGTGCAGTTCAGCGTCGAGATCCCCTGCGGCGCAAAAGCGGGCGACGCGCATGGGACGATTTATGTTGCCCAGGATTCCATTCCGATTGGCCAGATTACCTTCATTCTCGTTGTAGAGACCGCGTGTCCCACACCGAGCGGAAATCACGCCACCGGTAAAGCGACTCGCTTCTCCCAAGCGTTCGTATCGTATGCGCGAAGCGATACGCCGGATGTTACGAAGCGTGTGAAATTGCTTGAAGCCGTAGGTATTCGGTATTTCCAAGACGTCTTCAGTCTCAAGCCTGGTGAACAATGGCTGCCGCGGATCTACAAAGCGATCGACGATAGCGATGTCCTGCTCCTCTTCTGGTCTCGCGCTGCCAGAGCCTCGTCATGGGTTGAGAAAGAATGGCGGTACGGATTAGAAACCAATGGGGATGGATTCATCGTACCAGTTGCGATCGAGGGACCACCCATTCCAGAGCCGCCCTCCGAGCTTCAGCAGCTACATTTCGGTGGAACGGGAATCGGTTATCCACCGATGCCAATTTGGAAGCGGTTTTCGCGATGGTTCCAAAGCTAGACAAACCACGCTGCAGCTTCCATTGAACGCTTTTGCGTAGGACGGGAGTTTCGGACCCGATTGCGCACACATAAAAACGTTGTACGAGGTGCCTAGTAAATTGCGACTCCTCGAAACAGCATTGCATTGTCTTTCAATTCAATTCGCGGATCGATTTAACCGTACGCGATACGCGCGAGATTTGAGTCACATCGCCATCGGTCAAACGCCACGCGTGATCAATCGCCGTCCCGTTGACCTTGACCGTTGTCCGTGATCCCAAGTCGTAGAGTAATAGTGTCTAGCGACCATTGGTTTTCCGGGGTTGAAGCGGATTCTCCGCGGAGCTGGCATCGCCAGCGACAAATGGACATTATCGAGACGACGACCGGCTCCCTTCGGAGCGCAAGAAGTCCCGTGTCAGTCCGGCGACGACGGCGATCGGTCGTTTATCTTGAGCGAGTATTGCGACGCAGCAACGTACGACTCCGCCAAGTCCGCGCGCGATCGAGATCGACTACGCGAAGAAATCATCCGAGCACGCGGTTGACTTGCTGACGCCCCAACTGGTGCATCAGTTCCTGCAGTTGGACGTCGGTCAGATGCTCCCGCATGCAATCGGCAAACATTCGCGTGGCTTGTGGAGTATATTCGGGGGGACTTTGGCCTGCAGATTGAGAAATCCCGTTTTTTCCCGCCTCGGGGAAGTCCTGTCGGGGGAGGGATGAAAGCCGTCTGTCGGGTAGCTATCCTGTTGGCATGAACGATGTGACACAGCTCATCCATCAGGTCCAAGACGGGGACCGGGCGGCTTCTGAAGAGCTTTTGCCGCTGGTTTACGACGAACTTCGAAAGTTGGCGGCGGCCAAGATGGCCAGCGAGAGGCTCGACCACACATTGCCGCCGACCGCATTGGTTCACGAGGCGTATTTGCGACTGATCGGCTCGGGCGACGATAGCCCCAATGGCAACGGCCAGTGGGACGGCCGAGGCCATTTTTTCGCTGCCGCCGCCGAAGCGATGCGGCGGATTCTAGTGGACCACGCCCGAAATCGTGCGCGTCTCAAACGTGGTGGTGATGCTCAACGTCAATCCTTGGATTCGGTCGACGTTTTCTGGAATCCCAAATACGGCGACATTCTGGATTTGAACGAAGCCCTCGATCAGCTTGAGCAGGTCGATCCGCAGGCGGCCGAACTCGTCAAACTGCGTTGTTTTGCCGGGCAAACACGTGACGAAGCAGCGGCGTTGATGGGGATTTCTCCGTCGACGGCGAAACGATGCTGGGCCTTCGCCAGGGCTTGGCTGCACCGGCATCTGGGCGAGGAGACAGGAGAAGACTGAATTCTTTTCCGACGCAGTCAAAAATCCCGAGCCAAACCGATGCCTGACGGAGCATTGTACGATAGACGTTCTTATTTCCGCCTGCTGATATCCAATGCCCAATGGAAGAGCCGCCGAACATTCGCGAAATCTTCGCCGCCGCGATTGAGATCGCATCCGATGAAGATCGCACCAAATATCTGGACAAAGCCTGCGGCGGAGACGCCGCTCTCCGCGCGGAGATCGAGGGGCTGATCCAGGCCCATCGAGACGCCGGTTCCTTCTTCACCGACGGAAACGAAGGCACCATGGGTGAGACCGTCGCAACTGGCCAGAAGGAGAACAATGCGGGGGCGCAGATCGGTCCCTACAAGCTGCTTCAGCAGATCGGCGAAGGCGGCATGGGCTCGGTGTGGATGGCCGAACAGGAGAAACCTGTCCGCCGGATGGTTGCCCTAAAAATCATCAAGGCTGGCATGGACAGCAAGCAGGTGATCGCCCGGTTCGAAGCTGAGCGACAGGCACTTGCGATCATGAGCCACCCTAATATCGCCAAGGTGCTCGATGCCGGGACGACCGAGAGCGGTCGACCCTACTTCGTGATGGAGTTGGTAAAAGGCGTTCCGATCACCGAATTTTGCGACAAGAACAAGTACACCGTCCAGCAGCGACTCGAACTGTTCATCGACGTTTGTCGCGCCGTCCAGCATGCGCACCAAAAGGGTGTCATCCACCGAGATATTAAACCATCCAACGTGATGGTGACGCTTCACGATGGCGTCCCTGTCGTGAAGGTCATCGACTTCGGCCTGGCCAAGGCTACCTCGCAAAAGTTAACCGAGCGAACGCTGTTCACGGCCTATGGGCAAATGGTTGGCACGCCAACCTACATGAGTCCCGAGCAGGCCGAGATGAGCGGACTGGATGTCGACACAAGAACCGATGTCTATTCGCTCGGCGTGTTGCTCTATGAATTAATGACCGGCACAACACCGATCGATGCCAGGAGTCTTCGCAAGGCCGGCTTTGCAGAAATCCAGCGAATGATTCAACAGCAAGAAGCTCCGCCAATGAGCACGAGGCTTAGCTCCCTTGGCGGTTCCTCGACAGTAATCGCCAGCAAGCGTGGAAGTGATCCGAAACGCTTGTCACAATTCTTCCGCGGCGACCTTGATGTGATCGTCGGCAAATCGTTGGACAAGGACCGCTCACGCCGATATGCGACTCCCAGTGAGTTTGCCGATGACGTACAACGTTTTGTCAATAACGAAGCGATCATTGCTCGTCCTACATCGACTGCTTATCGGCTGAAGAAACTCTATCAGCGAAACCGGACCGCAGTGGTCACCACAGTTGCCGTTGCCTGCATCTTGGTGCTGACGACCCTGGTCAGCACCGTCCAGGCAATCAGAGCGACAACCGCCGAAGCGGTGGCCGCAAAGAGAGCCATCCGTTTGCGAATCGAGCAAGACAAGACCGAGACAGCACTGCAGAAGGCCGAAGCGGCGGAGTTGAACCAGCGGCAATTGCGGGAGAAAGCCGAGAAGGCAGCAAAGCGAGAACAAGCCGCAGCCGAAAGAGAGAAAAAATTACGAGCTGGAGCCGAAGCTGCGGCGATCCGCGAAAAAAAACAAGCCAAACGCGAAGCAAAGCTTAGAGAAAAGGCAGAACTGAGCGAACGAAGGGCGAAATGGAACACATACGTCGCTCGCCTATTCCCCATGCAGCAAGCATGGAAGGAAAAAAATTTCGGCAGACTGCAACAACTCCTTGAACAGACAACTCCATTGGAAGGAGAGCCTGACTTCCGCGGTTGGGAATGGTACTACCTCCAGAATGAAGTTGATTTATCCGCAAATCGTCTTTCAGCGAACGATCCTGCAATTCAAGGCCCCGTTGCCTGGCATCCGAAACAGGATCAATTTGTGACAGGAAACGGATCGCAAATGGAAGTTTGGGACGCGAATAATTTTGATCGAGTGGGTCTGATTGACGTAGGGATGGTCCCAAAAATTGCAGAATTCTCGCCTTCGGGGAATCTACTTGCCGTCGGAGATCAAACGGGAAAGGTCTGCATCGTTGATTACAAAGGGAACTCACCGCATCAGTCTCTAGCCCCCCTGCCAAAACGAAAACATTCTTGGGATGAGGCACTTATTAGCGGGCTCTCGTGGAGCCCTGACGAACGACAACTCGCTGTCTCCAACAATTACAGCGACATTGCGGTGGTCGACATGGACGACCACACCGTAAAGATAATCCATGAACCTCAGTCGAAGTCAGCGTGCAGAAGTTTAGATTGGCATCCGCACAAGCCACTGGTTGCAGCGGGCCTTCGCTACGGTCGCCGAACACTGTTCGACGTCGCCGACAACGCCACGATTGAAATGAATCCACAATCGTTATCGCAAGGCTGGGGGACAGCCTGGAGCCCATCTGGAAAGTGGCTTGCCTTGTCTGATGGGACACAGATTCTTATCGCCGATGAAAGAATGAGTATTCATCGCCGGATGGATCTCCATGAAGGTGAGGTTCAGGCTGTTGCATGGCTGGATGACGACACCGTACTTTCGGCATCAATAGATCACACCGTTCGCGTCTGGAATCGGGACACAGGACACTGCGCATCGCATCTCAAAATCGCAACAAGTCCTATCTGGAACTTCGCGGTCGAACCGATTGGGTCACGGGTGCTGTTACAGACTGACGATGAAATCATACTGGCCGATGTGCAGGCTGACAGCGCTCAGCAAATCACAACCGTCAACACTTCCGAAACACGGCGTGCCCTGCCTCCGATCAACGAGGCAGACCTCTCGGCTATCGCGGGAGTTGAATCTTTGACATGGCTTAACGACGGTCGTCATGTTCTCTCAACCGGTTCCACCGAAATCTACAAACACAAGAACGGCACAAAAACGGCCCGAGGGTTTGCAAGTTTCTGGAACGGATTTGGCCAAGAACCCGTGATGAACTTTGCCGGCTATCTCTCACGCGGCAGACAATGGTGCCCGCCAGAAGAATTACTGTTCGTCGGAACAATTGGCGGACATTTTATCGCCTACGACCCAATCACTCGTCAATTTAAAATGCAGCATGTGATCCAACGGACAAATGCCGAACCGCATTTTGACTGGGACATGAGCAGGGGACTGGGCTTGGCCGTGCACGCCGAACACGTACTTATCAACGATATTTTCTTTTCAAGGCCTGTTGCGGTCTCACAAACGTTCAACTCTGGAAGGCTGGGTAAGGTCCGGTGGACGCCCTCAGCAGACTATTTTGTAACGTTTGGTTGGGGGCACACGAGAACTCTCTCGCAAGTAGGCGATCTCATTGGAAAAGGAGACTTAAGTGTATTTGACGTCGACTGGCATCCCGAGTCAGACGTCATGATATCTGCTCTACGGAACGGGGACCTAACGATTCAGGACGCAACGAATCTGGATGAAATTGCGAGGCTTGAAGGGCATCGCGGTCCTGTTTGGGGTGTCGACTTGTCTCCAAACGGTCGCCGCATCGCCTCGGCCAGCAGCGATGGAACTGTCAAGATCTGGGACTTTGCAACTGGACAAGCGCTTTTCTCACTCGAAGTACCAAACGTCGACAAATTTTATTCCGTCAGGTGGAGCCCCGATGGTCTTCAACTCGCAGCAGGTACCGAAACGGGACAGGTCGTGGTTTGGGGGTCGCATTCCATGCAACCGACACCGACCACCGCCACTGAGGTTGAAACAGGGATGATCCGCGTGGCCGCAGGTCAACGACTTGACGCTCAACGCGTGGCCGCAAATGACATCCCACGTTTCGGGTGGAAGCGGTATGTGGATCAGATTACCCGTATGCTTCAGTGGCATGAAAAGGGTTTTTCAGTTGATCGCATCAACGAGAACTTCAATCGACTCAAAAACGAAGCGATTGCTAATTCAGAAGAGACAGAAGAGAATCGACAGGATGACCTGACCACTGCGATGATCCATCTTCTGAATGCAGATGTGTCTCCAGAAGCAGTCGACTGGCTAGCTACTCATTTAATCCAAAAGATTGAATCGGACATCGCAACTTCACCAACACCCGCTAATGGTTTCCGCCAGCTCGCGGAGACACACATTCACCTTGCTCATTTAAAAGGCGCAAATGCCGATACCGAAGAGCACTGGCAAAAAGCCGCAAACGCTTCAATGGAAGTGATCAAACGCGATCCCGATGACCAGGTTGCCTTTCGCAGGCTCGAGTTCATCGTCAACGAGCATCTAGACGCTCCTCAACTCGCGGCATTTATTTATAAGCAGAGCTGGAAGCGGTTTTACGATCCCCTGCAATCCATGTTGAACGACCTTCAGGAAGGCGGCGATGCCGAAGTGGTTGGCGAAGCATGGTCAATCGCCCATCGATCGGTCTTGCAAGAGGAACAGCCAGCCAAAAGCCAACGCCAGTTTGCAAGGGCAATGATGGAATCGTTGGGCAATGATCTCACCCTGCGGCAAAAAAGCTGGTTGGCGAGAAAACTCCTGCAAAGTTTACGGATCGAACTAGAAAAACAACCAAACAACGAAGAGGTATTGGACGACTTGGCTCAATCGCATTTGGTGCTTGCAGAACTTGCGGAGAAAATTGACGGTGAAGGTCGCGTATCTAAACACAGTCATCTGAGGGAAGCCTGTACCGCACTGTTAAAATTGGTCGAACTGAACCCAGGAAATCAATTGGCTTTGACCCAGCTTAAGCTTGTTATCAAACAGCTTCCCGTTCACGATCCCGAAGTTGAACCTTACATTGAAAAAGGTCTTCGGAGAGCACTCGCGGAAGCCCCTGGCAACGTTCAAATTGCCAGTCTTCTATCGGAATTCCTGCTTCACCAAAGTCCGGACTGGGCATCGGTCACTCCGGTAGATTGCCGGTCAGTCGGTGGTGCAACGATGTCTATACGCGAGGACGGGGCTATTCTTGCTGGTGGTGAGAATCCGCGGAATGACGAATACGAGCTGGAGCTAAAAACTTCCATCACGTCCATAGGCGCAATCAAGCTGATAGCGTTAACTGACTTAAGTCTTCCCAATTCAGGGCCGGGTCGCGACGCGAGGGGGCGATTTACTTTGCTGGGCCCTGAGATCGAAGTTGCCTCGCTTTCAGAGGACGACGCGCCACAGCCGGTAATCCTTGCCGAGGCGAATGCTGACACGTACTACGAACCTTATCCCATCAATCCTCAACGGTGGATTGTTCATCGCTCGGGAGCCCCGGCTTTTGCAATCTATCGATTGGCAAAGCCTGTCAGAAATAATTCTGGGTTTCGCATTTACTGTCGAATGCGATTTTCAGACAAAGGCTCTCATTGGCGATGCAAGAACCTTGGCTGTTTCCGACTTTTTGCAAGTGAAACCGCAGATTCTTTTCACGATGAAAGGCAGCGTCTTGCCGCTAAGCAAATCATTGATCCGTGGGCGAGGTTGGCTGCAGCATACTACATTGCCGATGACCACAGGTCGCTTGAGAAACTTGTTGATGAACGTCCAACTTCCCAAGCCGGACTCGCCGCGATCGCCGCAGTCCGGAAGGATTGGGACACTGCCCTAAGCGCATACGATGCGGTGTTAGAAGAAACACCTGACAATCCCGATGTACTTTCCGACAGGGCCGACGTATTCATGCAACTTAAGCGATGGGAGGAGGCAAAGGCGGATCTCTCAGTGGCTGTAGAGCTCGATGTCGATAACCATGACCGCCGCCTGGATTTTGCCAGGTTTCTCATGCAACAGGGTGATTGGGAAGCAGCAGCGGCTCATATGCGGATCGTCGCGGAGCGAGATTCAGACCGAGCAGGCAATCCAGTGTTCCTGGGAGATGTTGTGCAAGCTCACACCGCTGCTCAACTGCATGACCTGGCAGCACATTTTGTGACTCGGTACCTGGAAAACCTGGACCCCAATTTACTGAAGCAGGAATCAGAAAAAGTGGTTTACATTCATGTATGTGCGCCGAACCTGGTGACTCCGAAGAACCGCAGGCAATTAATCGCGGCTGCCGAACGAGTGGAAGAGTCCGACGCAGAGCTTGGAAGGCGCCTTCGGGCGGCGATTGAATTTCGCCTGGGCCACATTGGTGAGTCAATTCGTCTGTTTGGTGAAGAAAGTGGGCCGGGTGTTGAACTGGGATTCATTGCCGCGATGGCACACCATGACGCTGGCAACGCTGAAATCGCCGAGAGGCATCGACGCTCGCCAGTCAGCTGGATGGAACGATATCAATCCGAGCTTGCCGAGGGACGGTCTAGCTGGCAAAAGTGGGCGAAGCTGACAGCACTCCAGCAGGAAGCGGAAGAACGAATGGCAAATTCGCCTCTATAAAATACGTCGCCGCACTAAACAGAAGCAAATCTGCCGCCAGTTTCGCCCCATGACGTGGCCGACCTCGCCATGTCTCCGCGAGCGTCCTGATGCAATTGTCAGGACGACATCCATGTTTCGAGCTCAGCGCAGCAGCAACCGATGTGCTGTCACATCGTGTCGCGACCAATCTGATCAAGCAGCGGCGCGGTAGGACTTCAGGTGCCCGCCAAGTTCGGTGTGGCAGAGTGGGTCGCTTGACATCATGTTCCGTGCGTCAGCGGCAATCATCTTCCGGCTCTTCACCCATAGTGGGCGTACTGCCAAGAATGTTGGCAGGAATAGAAACGCGTTTTGCATTAGGTGCGATAGGCAGCCAACCAAAAACACAGTTGCAAAGACGACAACCCGCAGCCGCCGACCAGCGCGAGACCGTCTGGCGTCGTTTTCACGAGTCTTCTCAAATTCCTCTGCTTCTTTTTCCGTGCCGCTGCGAAACGCGGTCCGCGAACACGACGGGCAAATGTGGCCGCGTTTGAGCATCACTCGCCGGAAACAATGAGGGCAGCGCAAAACTGAATAATCACTGTTATGGTTCATCCAGAAATCATGTCCTATCATGGTTGGCAAAGGTCGGGCATCGCCAAGGGCGGGCAAAGATTCACCATGTCAAACTGCTCGGCTCGCGTCCTTCTGTGCACGTAAGGTTCGTCGTGACATAAACAATACCATGGCTGCATCTGATTAAAGGCTCTTTAAGATTGCCCATCCAATGCCCGATGCAGCTAGAATGAATATCAACTTCAGGACAATCCCCATGCCAATCGCACTCTCCGCGTCTGAACGCTGAATTTCCCCTGCTTCAAATTCCGGCGTAAAACACCAGTCCCCGCATGTCGGGCATAGTGCTTGTTCGATCCCGTTCTCATCGCGTCGGGAAAAGAAGAACTCATTGCATTCTCGGCAGTAGAACTGTATCTCTTGATCTGGGGCTGAACCGGTTTCGATGAGTTGCCGAGTGCATTTTGGACATGTCCCGTCCAATGCTGGTTGAACATGATGGTTGCAGTACGGGCACTTTGTTGTAGTTCGCATAACTGGATTTTAGAAGAATAAAACATCGGCGAACGAAATACGATCTGTCCGGGCAGTGAATGTGCCGGGATCAATCGAGCGTTGAAGTCTGTCGCTTGCTTCAGCGACGTTTACCAACTCATTGGAACGATCCATCCTAGGATCTGCAAGTTGCTTCGGATTGCAACTCCAATCCACGCAGAAGCAGCTGCGCTGTCCTTGAATCGCGGAACATGCCGAGCTCTACCTGCAATGGCCCGTTGGTTCCCATTTGCTGCACAATATTCATTGCAAGACAGGTCTGTAGTTTCCTAGCCCCTTGGTCGGGAAACTTCGGTCGAGTTGGGTCGTGAGTCGGTCATGTCGGTAAACAGCAGTCCGCATCAACGACGTGATCTAGCAATGACTGAGCCGACGTGCAGGAATAGACACAAAATCTGCTTCAGCTTACGGGTATCAAGGCTGCCCTAGGTTTATTCCAATCGCGTTCTCGTAAGTGCGCATCGGTTGGACCAACCGCTCGCTCGAGGCACTTCCGTTTCGGCGCGGAGGTGCTGAGCACCGAAGCGGATTCTAGGCGAGGTTGGCGCGCACCGGCGGCCGACGCCGGTGCGGCCGAACGAGTTTTCGCATGCGAAGAAGCCGGCCGAACCTGAGTTGTTCTAATGAGTCTGATAGACTGACTGGTCCGCTTCACGATCATCATTGCGAGAATCGATGCTTCATACTCGACGTCGAGCGAAGGACGCACGCGTCTGGAAACGTAGGTGGTGCCAAATCGTGGTGTACAATCCAGGTTGATCGATCCCTCGAATTTGGCAATCCGTCGCTGTGATGTTCGAGTTTCTGCTGGTTCGGGTTTCCGTTTGGTTGGCTTGCGTCGCTTGGTTTGCGGGAGCGTTTTGTCGATTGCTGTCCGCACAGCAGGGCCAGACCCCGGCGGACTTGCGGAGGGAGCAACAAAGCGTCGAAGCGGCCTACGGATGGCTGTGGTTGGTGGGCTCCTTGTTGTTGTGCATTCATATTGCTGCAAGCTACGGATTCGTCCATCACTGGAGCCATCGCGATGCGGTCGAGGTGACTGCCAGAGAGTCATTCCGCGTGACTGGGATCAGCGCCGGTTGGGGCGTGTATGTTAATTTCTTATTCGCGCTGGTCTGGCTCGGCTATAGCATCGCACTCGTCGCGACGCGCCGTCGAGACAAAGTCATCGATCGATCAGTGTACGTTTTCTTGGCGATTATTTTCGGGTTCGCAACCGTCGTCTTCGAAGCAGGCGTGATCCGGTACGCCGCATTGGCCGCCTTCCTCGCTTTGGTCGTCCTGCACGTTCGCATAAAATCAGCCGGCGCACCTGTGTGAAGCTGTGTTCAAGCTGGCAGTGGTCCGGGACGCCGAAACGTCTAACGCGAACGTGCTCCCACTTCTGGATGATCCGTCCTTCGGCTTCCGCAACACCCCAAATTCAGGATCAATGAAAAACACGCAACACGAACTGCAGACCCTGCCCCGACGTCGGCTACCGGTGCTCGCCAGTGAAGTGTCCCGATCGGTCCAATACGACTGATCCGATCGATCATAAAGGTCGAACCCACGGATGGCAGCGCGTACCCGCGGATGTCAAAGTGGTCGATTCTGTGCTGGATGACATCCGTGGGTACGCCTTGCCATCGGTGGGTAATTCTCTGAGATCACAGTCCCGGTTTCATCGACGGGTAGGTCGAAAGCGGATCCCCGGCAGCCGTCCCTTCATTTTCCTGCCCACCATTTTTCTGGCGTCTCTCCATCTGCTGCGTGTACAAGCCGGCTTCTCTCTATGGGCTCGGCTTGTAACGTTCTTCAATCGATTTCCGGAACTCAGCGTCAACGAAGGGGTCTTCGGTTTGCTCTTGCCACTGCTGCAATGCACGCTGAAGTCGCGATTGGACCTCAGTGAGCTCGGCGTCCCCGGACAGGTTCAGAAATTCAACCGGATCGTTTTTCAAATCGTACAGTTCCCACGGCGGCGGGTTCTTGAGCCTTTCCATGGCCACACGTGCGGGGTGACCTGCCGGCAGTTTTTGTGCTTCGGCGTAGGCGCGATCTCCGTCGACCGAATCTGATGCGGTCGTTTCGCCCGCACGCAAATTGTGAATCAACTTGTACCGTCCATCGGTGATCGCTCGCCGTGGAAAGAACGGTGTCGCGCCGTGGTAGTGAAACTCGCCGACCAACGTGCTCCGCCAATCGGCCGGTTCAATCTGCTGTTTGACGACCGTGCGGAGCGAGCGGCCGTGCCGTTGCGACGGCAATTCAATGCCGGCTGCGTCAAGGATCGTCGGATAGATGTCTACGCTGCTGACCAAGCGATCGGACTCGTGGGGCTCGGAAACGCCGGGCCAGCGGACGAGGAACGGGACGCGGAGTCCGGATTCGTAGCAACTGGTTTTTCCTCGCGTGAATGGTGGCCCGTGATCGCCGAGAAAGACGATCAGCGTGTTGTCCCAGTTGTCTGTTTGTTGCAGCACGGATTCCAGCATCCCGATCGCGGCATCGATGCGATGGACACAGTTGTAATAGCCGGCGATCTTTTGCCGCTGTTCCGGCGTGTCGATCTGTTGCCACGGCCAGGGAACGATATCCTCGGGTGCGAGGAGATTCTTCGGCAAGCCCTTGACCGAGTCGGGAAAGAACTGCGGTCCGCGGCGACCTCCCGGTAGGGGCTTTCGAGCTACATGCGGATCGAACAGGTTGAACATCAAGAACCAGGGTTCGTCATCGGACTGTGTCAGAAACTCGCGTGCGAAATCGATTTGCAGTCGAACGTCTCGACTGCCGAAACCTTCGCCGTGTCGCATGTCAAAGGCGAATGCTTTTTCAGGGCCGACGTGCAGTTTGCCGATGATGCCGGTCCGATAGCCATGGCGCTTGAGGACGTTGGGCAACAATGAGTCGACGAGTGGTTCGTGAACGCGGAAGCCGACGTTGGCGTTCAGTAAACCGTACTGTCCGTTCCCGTGCGGATAGAGTCCGGTGAACATCGACGAACGCGAGGGGCTGCACGACGCCTGGCTGACGTACGCGGTGCGAAAGCGAACGGACTGCTCGGCCAGACGGTCGATGTTCGACGTGCGAGCGATCGAGTCGCCGTAGCACGAAAGCTGCAGCCCCAAGTCGTCCGCCGTGATCAACAAGACGTTCGGCCGATCATTTCCCATGGCCACAGTCGCAGCGGCCAATAAAACGGCGATCACGCCGAGTCGCCGGAACAGCATCCAATCACGCATCTCCAGTCCTCACTGTGCATCAAGTCAAACTTCAAAATCCAATGCAACAGCATAACTGACGCCGAAAAAGCTGTCCGACACCTTTTTGGCAGGCGGGGCAGTTTGGCGGGTATGTTTAGTGCAGCAGACCTGTCGCGAGCGCGCGATCGACGGACTGTGCCCAGGTAGCGGTCAATCGCTCTCGGGCCAGATGCTCCGTCTCGGATGTGGTGTCGGGCCCATCGCAGATCGGTTGGTCATCAAGCGGTTGAACCTGGTGATCGCGACCCGCATCGGGCGTTGGAGAGGCTAACCCAGTTCGCTTGTCTGCTTGAAGGTATTGCCACCAAGTTGTCTCCGGGCTCGCGTCTCTCACTTTTTCCGATGGACCCGCGGGGAGGAAACTGTGATCGGTGATCAGATTGGAGTTCAGGCTGAGGGCCGGTCTCACTTGTTCAGATTCTGCAACGCGCTCCCCCTCGGCTTGTCTTGCCACGGTGTTGATCACGACCAACGCGTCGCGAGGCGAGATTTCCCGGTCTCCGTTGGAATCATAGTAGTTGCCGGGCCATTCGGGCAGGCTCGGCGGATCGGGCAATGTGGTTCCGGAGGCGTCAATTTGCGTGGCAATCTGGTTGATCACGATCAGTGCATCAATCACCGAGGTCGAGCCATCGTTATTTACATCTGTCGTCGTCACGACATTCTGCCACGGGTTGGGCATGTCGATCACGATGGGCGGCGAAAGCGTCCCGGGGGAAACGAGTTGGCGATAGAACTTGCCTTCCTGCTCAAAAGCGTCTCCCATCCGCCAAGCCGACCGGTCGTTGAACTGCAGTTGTTCCCGGGAGGCAGCGACAACGGTAACGCTCTGTGCCGTTGAGATGGACGTCAAGTCATCGACGGGGAGACCGAATCTCTCGGAGTCGGTAATGTCCACCATTTCAATGTTGTCGGTTTGGAAATCACCCGACGCGCCAAAGTCCAAGACCAATGGTTGAAGATTGGCTCGATCAAGATCGTGGAAGGCCAGTCGATTGATTTCGTCATTACCCAGAATCGAAATCCTATTGTTGGGTGTTTGTCCAAGTTCGATTGCCAAGGAGTGGCCGGCGGGGGACAGCGAGACGTCGACTTGTGAGAAATCGCCTTCGGTCTGAAGCATGGCCGGTTCCTGGCCGTTTCCGACGATGACGTAGTCGGCGATCAGTCTCAGGTAACCGTCTGGATGAAACAGTTTGACGAGCAGCGGGACCGGATCGGATTTGGCATCGACCAAATCCAGCCAGAAATCTTCGACTTCGCCATCCGCTGCTGCTCCCGTTGGCGAAGTCTCCCCAGCGGTGCTGAGCCGAACTCGGGCCGCGGTCGGACCCGCGATGGCTGCGGCTGGAATCGTCAGAGGAATGAAGTTGTCGCCGGCTTGGACATCTTGTGCGATCACGACTTCATCGATCCGATCACCCCAGTCGCCGTCGCGATCAAAGTCGATCCAGATGCTGATTTTTCCTGCTTGTGATGCCGTCACTTGCATGGTCGTCAGAGTGTCAGTCTGTGTGACGAGCAAATTGCTCAACCACCGCACGCCCTGGTTTTCGTCCGGCTCGTCCTGGTCATCATGGTCGGCGGTTGCGGTGGGATGCCCATCGGAATCGACGTCGACGCCCGCACCGAGGAAAAGCTCGGTGACGTTGTGCCGGGCACCATTTTGCGAAAGTGTCACCGGGTAAGACTGACCGAGCCCATCGGGCAATCGTTCTGGGGCATCGCCGAAATCTGCCACGTCGCCTTCGTCGTCGAGAATCCGAACCTCGCCGGATTGATGGAGCTGACTGCTGAAAATGGCATAAGGAGCGAACGAGCCCTGCCGGACGCCGTAGGCAATGCCCGTATCGGTGGCTCCGACGGCTGTCCAGCTGACATCAAAGTCGCTCGGTAGCGACGAATTGACTCGCGAAGCTTTCGAACGACCGTCGACCGGGACGACAAACAACTCCAGCTTATCGTCGACCAATTGATCCGCGAAATAGTACAGGTCTTGTCCGTCCGTGCTGAATAGGATCGGTGCAAAGCGATAAATCGTCCCGCCGTCGACGAAGTCGCCGTTGAGCTTTTCCGGCGGCTGGGAGCCATCCAGTGGGACACTGAAGATCTCCACAAGGTCGTCTTCCGGATCGCGGAAGTCGATGGCCTGGAACACGATGTGCTTTCCGTCGGGTGACGGAGTGATCTTGTCGATCACCCTGCCTTCGATGGGGTCGAGCAATTTGCGTGGAGGCTGGGAGCCGTCGCTTGGCACCAAGTAGGTCGAATACCCGCCCGACTCATTTTCAAAATCGGAACGAAACAGCACGTCCTCGCCGATCACCCGGAACCCGTGTTCCACCCACTGCGAACCGGTCAATTCCGGATGCAGAATCTTGGGCTCGGCGGAACCGTCGACGGGAACGGTGAACATCTCGTGCGGGGCCACGATCCCCTTGTCCATTCGGTAGACGAGGTGTTTTCCATCGGACGAAAACTGATAGGACGAGCTTCCGATGTCAAACGCGACTCGTTTCGATTCGCCTTGGCCATCCAGTCGTGATGTGAAAAGATTAGTGATCCTCGAGGAATTCGGGTCTCGTTTTGTGAAAGCCAATGTCTGGCCATCGGGACTGATGGTCCCGCCGAGACCCCAGGTGCTTCCTGGTACATCGGCTGCGACCAGCCTCGGCTCGAACGAACCATCCATCGCAGCGACATAATGCTGCACGTCGTCACCGTTGCGGTTCTGGAACACGATCGAGTTACCATCGGGCGTGAAATCGATCGTGCCATAGAAAGGGGGCAAGTTGCTGATCGGGATTGCCGGTGAGGAATCGTCCAGCCGGGCGGAGTACATCATCGATGCATCTTCACCTTCGGGCGTCCAGGTGTACACGATGCGTTCGCCATCGGGAGCCAAGGTGAAGCTCGACAAGACGCCCGTACTGAGTTCGCTCGGCACTCGCATCGGATTCATCGATCCGTCGGCGGGGACGATGTAGATGTCCGTTTTTCCGTCGGTCTCAAGATCACCCGAATAGATCAGCCACTGGCCGTCAGCGGAAAATCGGTGGGTCTGAACGGTTTTGAAAAAATCGTCATCGTAGCGTGCCAGCTCGATGGGAGCCCTCGAAGCGTCGGTCGGTACCGAGAGGATCACGTTGGATGTCGAACGTCGGGCACCATATGCGATCATGGATCCGTCCGGGCTAGTTTCCAACCAGTCGACAAACAGATCCCCGGGTGGCGAAAACCCTTGCTGGTCGGCGACCACGCGACCCCCGTCGTCATCGACGATCGAGACTCGCACACCGAAGCTGCGATCCCCGTCGCGCAGTGCATTGTCCAGTAAATCGACGTCGACCGATTTGACCGTCTGGCCTGGTGAAAACGTCAGTCGCTGACCCGTCACCGGGACAAAGTCCCGCCCCCCGATCGCGTCGGAGTCGATCGTATCAAAGAGAACCTCCACGGGTTGAATCTGAGCTTCCGCCAACGAGACATTGATGGTCACTTGGTCGTCGCTTTCCGTTGCATCCGGCGTGGACAACAACAATTGAGCAAGTAGACGTCGTGGTTCTAGCGATTCAAGCGACAGTGGGTTTTGATGATAACGTTCCGGGGCCCGAGCATCTCGATTGACGCGGAGAAAGTGCTGTTTGTTGTTCATGCGATAAGAATCGAACACAGAATGCGGTAGCTCGGCGAGATAAAGCTTGGCAGTTTAGCATAGTTGACGTGCCAGGAATCTGCTTGCTCTCAGCAGCACCACAGGCCTAAGATGACTCCTTCGCCCAATGATGCCCTGGTAGGAGAGGATGGTCATGCTTCGCTTTCGCACTCGTTTGATGCTGCCGGCGGCCTTGGTCGGCTTTGCGATTTGTCTGTGCGTCACGCTTCCGGGCATCGCACTGCTCCGAGCTCAGGATTCGGGGCTCGAAGCCTTTCGAAAGCTGCATGCTGAACTGCGGGAGCGGATGGATGCCGACTTGCAGGACGCCGTGGAGTTTCTGGATGCGAAGATCGCGGAGAATCCCGATTCCGAGGACCATCATGTGCTTCGCCACAGTCTGGCGTCTCGGTTTTCAGGCCAGCAAGATTATCAGGAAGCGACCGCACAGTTTCGTAAGCTGCTCGACTACTACCTGAAACACGCCGACCAGAGCAGGAACCTGTTCGGTGCCTGGATGACGATCCAAAGTCTCAGGGAAGTCGCCGGTCAATCCGGCAACGATGAAGTCTTGCGGTTGGCCGTCGAAGACTCGTTGAAGGCTTTCAGCGATGCACCGGCCGAATCAAATTTCGATTTGCTGCTGCCGCTGTCGCAGTTGAGGGTCCTCAAAGCCCAGATGATGGTGGAGGCGGGTGAGGCGACCGCCGCGAAAGAGTTGGTCGAGATGCAAGTCAAACGTTTGCGCGACATCAATGAGTCCGATGACGCGAATGAAGTGTCGATGACCACGTACGTCGGCATACTCCGCGAGCTAACCGGTGACGAACGAGGCAATGATCCTTGGCGTGACGGGTACATCGAGCAACTGGACGAGGCGGTCGGCATGGCCCTTGAAAACTATCCCGAATCGATCGCTCTGCAAAACGACTTCGCCGATGTGCAGCTGATGATGATCAGCACCTGGAAACAAGAAGATCCCGCCGCGACCCAAGATCGAATTGAGAAAGTGTCGAAGAGCTTGGCCCGTTTTGCGATCAAGAATCGATCGGTGCAGGCAGCCCTTCGGCGGATCGAGCTTCACCGCGAACGGATGGCGGCTGCCAAACCGGTTGCGTCACTGGTCGGAAAACCCGCGCCCGATTGGGAGGTGGATGCCTGGGTCAACGTCATCGAGTTGGATCAGGAAACACTCAAGGGCAAGGTCGTGTTGCTCGACTTCTGGGCCATGTGGTGTGGGCCGTGCATCGCGACATTTCCGCATCTGCGTGAGTGGCGCGAGGAATTCGCCGATCGCGGTTTCGAAATTGTCGGTGTCACGCAGTACTACAATTTCCGCTGGGACGAAGAAGCCAAACGCGCCTCCCACGCCACCGAAGACGTCACGCCCGAAGAAGAACGCCGCACGCTCGCCCGTTTCTTAGAACATCACGATCTCGAGCATCCCGTCCTGGTGACGCCCGAAGGCAGCGAGATGGCCGGTGAATTTGGCGTCCGCGGCATTCCGCACGTCGTTTTGGTCGACCGACAAGGAATCGTGCAACTGGTCAAGACCGGTGCCGGACAAGCAACCGCCGACGCAATCCACGCCAAGATCAGCGAGTTGCTTGGCGACGACGGAAAAAAGGGGCAGGAGCAGGAGCAGTAAGCAATGCACGGAAAATAAGTGGGATAGGCTTCCAGCCTGTCGACGCTGGAATAACAGGCTGGAAGCCTATCCCACTCGCTAGATCCGACACTTATTTTTCGTTCGGTTCTAAGCGGAGCATTCGTGAAGGGATTCGCGGGCTCGTTGATTGAGCCCGTTTACCGGCACGTGTTCATTCCGTCGTGTCGGCGACGGATTCCTTGACGGGTTTTGAATTTCCCGTCAACCTGTAGCAAGCCGCTTGAGCTTGGCGGCTGTAGTCGGCGGATTCGGCCAGGATCCGGGCCGCTTCTTGATCGGCGTGAAATCCCTTGCTGTTCTCGCTACTGATGTAATCCAGACGCCACATCGCTTTGCGTTGCAATTTGCGGATCGGTGCGAGTTCCTCTTCGCTGGCACCGGCCGTCTGGGCTTCGATGATGGCGTCAAGCATGTCCGTCATCGCCGCCGCCGCACGATCCATCAGCGACCGCGTGCGGCCCTGGATGATGTCAACCCGCGCCTGCAGTTCTTGCTCGGGAACATTGTGGCATGTTTGGCAGGCCCGATTGATGTTCAGCATCGGGCTGCGGACCCAGTGGCTGCTGACCTTGGTTGCACCCTGTCGTTCATAGGGCATGTGGCAATCACTGCAGCTGACACCCGCGCGGGCGTGAATCCCTTGGCTCCACAATTCGAATTCGGGATGTTGAGCCTTGAACACCTTGGTGCCGGTTTCTTTGTGAACGTAATCGTAGAACTCGCCTCCCTCGCTTCCGTCTTCGGCGTCGGGGAACACGGTCTGTTCCCATTCCTGCTCGAGATCTTCCATCTTCAGTCCATTGCTCCACGGAAACGTCAGCGTCATTTTGTTGGCGCAGTAATATTCGACGTGGCATTGGCCGCAAACGAATGACCGCAGTTCTTGGCGGCTGGCATGGACGTTGGGGTCGTAGCTGCCCCGCGATCCGGCATCACGCCACGCTTGGATGCTGGGCAAGTGCGGTACCGGATCGTCGCTCTTGGCAAGCTTGTCGATGCCGAGGATAAAACCTGGACGCGTCACGCGGATCGCCATCGTTTCCGGATCGTGGCAGTCGACACAGGAAACCGGGTGGGCGCCGCCCAAGTGTGGATCTGACGATGCTGGATCGGCGATCGCATCCGGCGTCTGCTCGATTTCGGCATGCACGGCTTCGTACTTCATTCGGCTGACCGCACGAAAGCCCTCCATCACCGCTTCTTGGTGAAACGACTCGCCCAGCGTTTCCGCGGAGACTGGTTCTCCCAATTTTTCCATCCCGATACGCCGGTACGTCGGCACAATCGACGCGTGGCAATGCAAACACGCGCCTGCCTGTTGAACATCCGTCACACGTCTGGTGACCTCCTGATCGCTCAGCATGAAGGCGTGACCCCGAGCTTCACGATAGTCGATGCTGAATGCGTAACCGGCGAACAACCGTTTCAGCCACGGGTCTTGTTCGAGCTTGCTGGGTGGCAACGCGTTGCTGCCGCCGTATTCCGTTCGCTCGCTATCGGCGGTTTTCAGGTACGCATCGTATTGCTGGGGGAAATTGACGCCCCATGGCTTGGGATCGGTGCTGATCTCGTTGACTTCGACTAAACGGACGAATGGCTGACGTGCCTCCTGCTTGCGTTCAAAGATATTGACCAACAGGGAGACGACGCCCACGGTTGCCAATGCAACCAACACGGTGAGGGTCACGAGCCAGACGACGCCGCGCGATTGATTCTTCGTCATCTCAACAAGACCGGGGGAAAGGATCGGGAAGTGAAAGGTGGATGGTGAACGTTAGCGAAGGACGTGCCCGACGTCGGCATGGCAGTGAACGCAAGACTGAGTCTCTGCTTCGGCAGCCACCGGAAGCATCGAGTGCACGAAATCTCGATGGCACGAAATGCACGTGCTTTGGGTGACTCGTTTGTTGCGGGGCTTGATTTGGATCGGGTTCTTGTAGTCCCCGACGGTGAACGCCAGCGAGTGAAAGAACCCGTTGTCCGCTTTGGTCACCCATTTACCGATCGCATCGTGGGGTAAATGGCAATCGTTGCAGACAGCAACATGGTGGTGGCTGGAGTGTTGCCAAGAATCAAAGTGGTCCTGCATCACGTGACAATTGACACAGGTCTGCGGGTCGTTGCTCAGGTAGCTTGCGCCCTTGCCATACCCAAACGTAAAGCTGCCGACACCGATCAAGATGCCCACCAACACACTCAATAAGATCAAGCCGTAGGAGAGCCACCGCTTTCGTGTTTTCCTTGGTTGGTGGGCGACGGGTTCTGGCGCGTCCCCGTCATCCGTGCTCGCGTGTTCCATTTGCCCGCCTTGATTCGTCGAACCAGAAAAGTGAGGCGGGAGAGACGCCCATGCGATTCTGCACCTCGGCATAGAGTTTGTCGTACAAACCACTTTCTTTCAAGCACCGTCATCGCGAAAGGTGATCTGCATCATTTCCAAAAAATCACGTCACCCGCGTTCGGCGGCATCGGTGTTCGGGGCGAAACCATCCACACCGGTCACTTGACCCGTAGCCCGGCACCGTGCCAGAGCACATCCAGGTCGGCCGTGGACCATCGCTCAAGTCCCACCGAGGGGTCGCCGATCAACAGTCCGCCGGTCGGCGCTCGGCCGAATGCCACAACCGAATGACCCATCCCGGGAATCCAGCCCCATTGTTCGACGTAGCGACGGTCCTCGACGCCGTAGGGCAACTCGACGGCCAGCAAGACCGGCCAGTCATCGTCGCTCAGCAAGTCATCGATCGTGCCATCGACGATTTCCAGTTCACGACCGTTCTTCTCGGCGATCAGTTTCACGCCTCGATACAAACCCAGCGTCGGTGTACCACTGGAATCGGTCAAACACAGCGGAATCATCTCGGACTCGCTCACATCGATCCTCTCCGCCCGAAACAACGTTGCCGCGGCAGCGGGGCTGCAAGTCGCCCAAGAGGTTTGCATCGCGACTCCGTGATTCCATCGATCGGCGCCAACCGGTGGCGGCCGCAGCGCGATCGACAGAAGCGGCCAGGTGATCGCAGCCAGCGAGCCGGCGGCGAGTAGGACCGACATGATCAACCGCCGCCAAGCGGTCACGTTCGGTAATCGCCAAGCCCATCCGGCTGCCAAGGCCGCAAAAATCGCGGCCAGGTTCGTGTAAATGATGGCTGCCGACGAGGGAACAAACCGTGCCCAGAACAGTTGCCCGGAAGCGTAGAAAAGAAAGATCACCGTCGCCAGGACTGCGATCGCGAGAGTTGCGGTCGTCCGTTGTCCTTTGTCTGAGTAGGCGTACAGACCCGCCAGCAAGCCGCTGCCGAGTGAGACAACGGACATCACCACAATCGCGACGAAGAGATCAGTTGCCATCGGCCCGGTTCGGTAGGTGGAATTCGGTAGAGAAGAAATCGATTCGTTAAAGTTGAAACAACGAACTGGATCGCACCGTCTTGTGGGCGCGATCCAGTTCTATTGTGTCGTCGTCTTTTGCTCCACAAGCATTGCGAAAGAAAACTACTTTCACGGGAGCAAACGACGACACTCCTCGAGTTCACGTCCTACATCAAAGTGCCTTCAGTTGGAGTGACGGGTGTCACCGCAAGTGAGCCGAAGCGGACGCTCGTCAATGGGTTCCAGATCAGCTGGTGCTGGCACTGGAGTCGGACGTTTGGCGATCGATCTCGGTCGATTGGCCATCCTGCGTGATCTTTCGGGCCATCAAGACGACTCGATCGTTCACCTTCAGGGGGACGCCTTGAACCGTGATCTCTGCACCCTCGGTTAGTTTCGCCTGGCGGTTTTGGGCGGGGCCCAAGTCAACCATCATCGATTTTCCGTCAGCCGTTTTGACCTTGGCCAACGTGTGCTCGACACCGCGAATGTCGATGGTCTTCGTCTTTTCGATCGTCCCCTCATATTTTTTACCGTGGCGATCGATCTGCACGCTGCCATTTTTCGTCGACGCATCACTGGCCACCAGGATCGACTTGTCGCCGACCTTCAATCGATGACCGGACGCGGTCAATTGGTCGCCTTTCTGGACGGAGGTTTCTTTCTTCGCCGGTCCCAGATCGACGGCAACTGAATTTCCCTGCTTGGTATTGACCATCGCAACCAAGTGTTCGCGGTCTCGCACTTGGACCGTCTTCGTTTCGTCGACGTTGCCCGAAACGCTCAACTTCTGCGATTTCATTTCCTTTTGTTGATTCTTGGCCTGCTCTTTCGAGTTGTCTTGGCCAGCGGACTGTGATTCAAATGCGTAGTAGTTGAACTCCTCGTAGAACCCGTCACCATCGGTGTCCACGTACGAGGCGTACGCGTCGTACAGTCCATCATCGTTGGTGTCGTAATAGTTGGAGAAGTACCGGTTGCCCCAGTAGCTGTAGCCGTCGTCGTAGTAGTCGTAGAACCAATCGGATTCGGTGTCGTCGTTGTAACCGTAGTCACCGTAGAACAGACCGCCGTCGTTGTCCGAGTCAGTGCTGGTTGCGTTGTCGGCGAAGTCGAAGACTTCATCATCCCAGCGGCCGATCGCTTCATCGGTGGGGTTGTAGTCGTTGCCGTCGAACCACTCGCTGACGTCGTACCAGGCGTCATCTTCGTAGTACGGTGTATTGCTGCCGAATTCATCGGCTCGGGCACCTGCGACAGGGATCGCGAAGGCGGCGGCGAGTGCGGCAGAAAAGAGCATTCGTTTTTTGGTGGTATTCATTTTGGTCTCCTTTTCGAGGATGGAAATGGAATCGCCCGCTGCCATTCCGGTAGCAGGAGACGATGCAAAGTGAATGCCAAAACGGGCTGCATCACGCCGGAGTGGTTTCAAAAACGCCGCGTTTTGCGGGGTCATGCCAGTCTAAGACGCACCCGAGGGCTGTTCGATGCGCAGCCGTTGGCAAACGTCGTTTGGCGACAATCGTGATGGAGAGGCGGTCAAGTTGACCGTTGATCGGACAGCGTTCGCCGCTCGGACGACCGGTAGGGAGGCTTGGCGGAGACCATCGATCATGCGTGTATGCGATTCGTACATCGCTCTCGCCTCGGCGGTTCTCTTGTGCGTAAGTGCGATCGTCTGGTTGAACGGATCGAGCGCCAACAATTCTGCGTCTGTTTTGGCATGGTAGGAGGGGAAAAGGTGTCCGACACCTTTTTGGGAGAATAGGCGGTTTGTCCTGTGTCGAGGCCGTCGGCTTCTAGAGAAAACGGACACGTAGGTGTTGGCCTGCTTTCATGCTGAGACCTTCAGGGAAACGCACCACGTGCCGTCCCGACTCGGCGTGATAGCGAGCGACCGTTGGTTGTTCGTCGAGCGTGACCTCCGCTCGTCTGGCACTGGTTCGGTCGACCTGATCGAACGCCAATTCCTGCAGTTCAAGCTGGCCGTATCGCAGTTCGATCGATCCCGTTTGAAGGCCGCGAACGACGGTTTGCCGAAAGCGGCCCCAGCCTTCCGCGGTAATAAATGCGGCGCGGAAGTTGTCCTGCTGCATGCGTGGTCCGAAAGCGAGTTTGCCTTCCGGTCCGTCATAGCGGAATCCACAGACTGCCATGAACGCGCTGTAACTCGCCATCGCGCGGGCATAATGGTCGCTGCATTCGATTTCGTTGTACGGGTTGCGGTCTTTCGGCAGATACCGATCGTAAATCGCCTTGCCGATCGCCAGCCCCTTTTCGACCAAGCCTTCCCAGATCATGTGGGCGGCGACCTGCCACTCGAATCCGGTCATGCATTCATTCAAATAACCGGCGTAGTTTTTCTTGCCGCTCTTGGGTTCGATCTTTCCATGCGGAAACGAACACATGATCAGTCCCGCGTTGCCTTCGACCGCGTACCAACGCCCATCGGTCATGACTTTTCGGAAATCGCCCACGTCGGGTGAAAAGTTAAAGGTCCAGAGCGATTCCAACGTTCGACGGATCTTGTCTTGCGGCAGCACTCGGTCCAGGCCCAGATTCCAGAGCCAAAACTCGCCGAGGACTTGGTCGATGTGGCAACCATTGGTGGAACCGTGCTGTTCATCTTTGCCCGGGCCCGGCTTGTGGATGAAGTGGCCGTACTGCTCGTTCCAGAGCATGTCGACCATTTTCGGAGTGCCGTTGGCGACAATTCTCTCATAGCGCTCGGCGACCGCGGGCTGTTTCATTTGTCGTGCCATCACTGCGGATGCCTTGAGCGCCGCGTGGTACAGGTTGATCAGCCAATGCACCTGTCCGAACCAGGGCTCGTCCAGCGTGTTGTGCTGGGCGCCCGCCAACAGCCCATCACCATCGGGGTCCCATTTTCGAATCACGTGATCCATGGAAAGCCGCGTGCGATCCCAGATGCTTTCCAGGAAGCGATAGTCGGTGGTCATCTGACTCTCACGCAGCACGCGAAGAATCGTGCCGCATTGACCATCGATGGCATCGTTGAACGGGGTGATGGAATGACGGAAGTTGATTGATCCGTCGTTCGGCCTGAATCCCTTGCCGTATTCCACCTTATCGCGGCATTCGCGTTCGATGACGGGAAAGACCCGCGCCAACCCTTGGGCGTATTGCCAGACGTGCGTGCAGTTTCCCGGACAGCAGTTCACTCCTTCGTCCAAGTTGTACATGCCATCCTGCAGGGCCAAACGTTCGGCCACTTGGGTCTGCATGCAATTCAACGTGACAAACGTTCGCTCCAGGAACCAGTAGGGCAGCGTGGAATCGTACCAGGTTTCGGCCCAGGTGCGCGTCGTCTCATGCAGTTCCGTTTCCCGGACCGCCACGGCGCCCGCGGCATCGACCGCGGTCGGCCACAAGGTGGAATAGAAGTTGATGTCGCGAGCGCCAGGCTTGCGTCCGAACGCCGTGACGTAGTTCGCATTCGGGAAACGCCAAGACAGTGCAAACGAAACGGTCTTCTCCTCGCCGGGTTGGAGTGTCAGATGACGCCCGATGGAGGCGAATCCACGCTCATCAAAAGGTCTTTGGTAGACCTCGTCGTGTTCGGCGTTTGGGCGCTCGGAGGAGAAAAGGCCCGAACTGCCCGGTTGCGACCGCACCAGATCCACGAGGTCCGGTGCTTCATTCCCCAGCAATCCCAACGCGATCGAGCCGAAATCCGTCGCCCGCTCCAAGGACGGTTCGGTTTGTGTGCTGGGAGGATGGGTCGAGAACACGATGTGATCGATGTCGAGATGCCCCCATCCGCGAGACGACGCATCCAAGATTTCGATGTGGGCCTGTTTGCCGACCAGCCCGGTCACGTTCCAGCCGGCCCAGGCCATGGCGTCGGATTGTTTGCCCGCCGCGGACCGAACCTTTTTCCCATCAACCCACAAGCTGATGTTCAGCTTCTTCTCGTCGCGGCCGCCGCCAATCAAGAAATTGAGATAGGGTTTTTCGATTTTGAATTCGGGCGAGATCAGTTTGCCCTGGAGTTCGTCGCTCCCGGTCCAGGAATTCACCAAGCCCTTGCCCTTGAATCCTGACAGTTTCTGAATCGTACGCCCGCCCGACGCCGGCGCATCACCAAAAGCTTCTCCTTCCACTTTCCAGTCGCCATAATCGCCACCCTCGAAATCCGCGTACACGACGGTTTGTTCGGGACGACGCTCTTCGGCGGCCGATTTTACCCAGCATTCCACGGCGGACAGTCCATCCTGTTGGCGATACCGGCTCAACCGGATTGCGTTCTTTCCCCGTCCGCTTCTGAAGTTAGAAACGTTTTCAACCCAACCCGCGATCGCCGTCTCTTGGACCTGATCCGAAGTGTTCTTGATCGTGTATCGCATCACGATCACCGGGTAACTGGAATCGTCGCGGTTGAGTGGGATGAAGGGCGTGTAGGATTCCAATTCGACGCGCACCGGACACGCCGCATCGGCATACGTCACCTGCGCCATCGGATACCGGTTGGTGAAGACGACGTCCCCAAAGCCCCTGGAATCCAGGGTAAAGACTCGCCTTTCGTCGCCGGAGTTGACCTCCAACGCAAATCCTTGATCCATCGGGGAATGCATTGTGTCCGGATCGGTGAACCGCGGACCGCTGCCGATCTGTTTGGCGTCTCGGTTCCCGTCCAGATTCCAGTACCATAACCGGCCGTCTCCTCCCAGATAGACTTGACCGGTGCAGATGCCGTTGATGGGCATGCCGATGAATTTCAAGTCCGCGCCGGTTGCGCGGAGCGGTTCGCCCCGGGCGTACAGACTTTCGATCCACTCTTTGCTGAGCTTTTTGTCCGAGGGAATGATCTGCTCAAAGTCCTCGTTGGCAAAAGGCCCCGCCATGACGTTCATCCGCCCGGCCATCAGCATCGCGGTTGCGAGCCCGGACGCTTTGATGAAATCACGCCGCCCCGCCGCGGCCGGACCGCAGGAATCGGTGCCACCGCAACAGGTGTGCCTGAGAGAGTCGGATTTCTTGTTCATGATTTGCCTGGGTTGGATCGACATGTTTGGGTTTGCGATCATAGGATCACGCGGAATAAAGTGTCTGATTCGAATGGCGTGCGCATCAGCGTTGGTGTGCAGGCTTTAGCCGCCTACTGTCGCTGCGTCACAGCGACGGGGAATCGCCTCAAGGCTAAACACCAACGCTTGCTGAAACGTCTTGTTTCAATCTCACATCACGAAACAAAACGCAATTGCAATGTCTGTCCCGTCGTCAGATCCAGGCCTTGCGGGAATCGGACAACATAGCGGCCTTGCCGGATTTGCAATTGCGACGGAATCTCGTTCCCATTCACAACGACGACCGCACGACTGGCCGTCGTACCGTCGACTTGATCGACGACGAATTCGTTCAAAGCGAGCTTACCGTGGCGCATTTCGATCGAAGCGGATTGTTGGCCGTCCGTCACCTTCTGGGTAAAGCTGCCCCAGCCCTCGGCCGCGGTGAAGGGAGCCTTGAAGTTGTCCGGCGACACGCGTGGTGCAAACCTGATGCGCCCCTTGGGGCCGTGGTACTCAAACCCGCAAGCGGCCAGGAACACGCCATAGCTGGCCATCGATCGGGCGTAGTGATCACTGCATTCGATCTCGTTGTAAGGATTCCGCTTGACTGCTCCATAGCGTTCATGCACCGCCTTGGCGATGGCCAGTCCCTTTTCGACCAGCGGGTCTCCCGGCTCTGCTTCGTAGACCATGTGGGCGGCCACCTGGTACTCAAAGCCGTTCATGCATTCGTTGAAATAACCACCCGGTCCGGTGTAAACCGGCGGGTTTTCTTTCGTGCGCAGTCGGTCTCCGGGGATGGCCTCGGTTGCGCCGCCCTTGGGCCAAGTGCACATCACCAAACCGGCCTCTCCCGGCATCGCGTACCATCGGAACGCCTGTTCGATTTGAACGTGATCGAGCGCATACTGGCCGGCGTCGGGGGCGAAGTTGTACTTCCACAGGCTGTGAAGTGCAGAAACCGTTTCTTGTTTTGGAATCACCCGCCCCAAGCCCACCTGCTTCATCCAAGCCTGGCCGAGCACTTGATCGATGTGACAACCCTTGTTGGAATTGAGGGCGCGGACGGTCGGGTCGGGTTTGTGAATGAAGTACTCGCCGTCGAATAATTCCGCGACGATCCTCTCGGAGCCCCGATCGATCATCGTGCGGCACTGCGTGGCAAACTCCGTTTCGCCCATCTCGATCGCCATCGCTTCGCCGGCCGCCAACGCTGCCAGGTACATGCCACTCAGCCAGCCCATCGGCCCATACCAGGAGGCATCGAGCGTGTGCGGCTGTTTGCCTTCCAGCAGCCCGTTGCCGTCGCCATCTTCGCCGATCAAGTACTCGACCGCTTTCTTGACGTTGGACCAGATTCGTTTCAGAAAAGCACTGTCGGCCGACATCTGGTGTTCGCGATAGGCTCGCAGGATCGAGCCGGCCTGTCCGTCGGTGGCTGGGTTGGCATGAATTTCGCCACGATGCCCGATGATGCCGGATTGGGGATGAAACCCGACGCCGGCGTTGAAGTCCACCTTCTCGCGAAAGGCACGCTCCAGTTCAGGGAACACCCGTCCCAACGCTTGGGCGTAGTGCCAGACGTGCGTGCAGGTTCCCGGGCAGCAGTCCACGCCCTCCCACGCATAAGGCCGGCCGTTGTCGAACCAATGAAACACTTGACTGGCGATGCAATTGAGCGGAATGAAACTGCGGTCGAGCAACCAATACGGCAACGTGCTGTCATACCAGGTCTCGTTCCACTGGCGTGTACCATCCAGCAATCGCGGTTTGTTCGTGCACAGATAATCGGCAACGTCGTCGGCCGATTCAAACCACGACGCATAGTGCCTGCGCAGCTTGGCGAAATCTCTGATCCCCAACATCTGCTTGCGGCGGGCACCCTGTTCGTTGTAGTCGGGGAAATACCAGGTGACGGCAAACTCCACCGTCCTCGATTCTCCGGGAGCCAACCGGAATCCGGCAAACAACCCGCCGACGAGCCATTCATCGAGCGGTTGGACGGCGTCCTGTTGCTGCGCGAGGTCTCCGGCCTGGTCAAACAGCCCGGCGGGGCTGTCCGGATCGGTCAGCGAAGCAGCGGCCGAGACTGCCAGTCCCGCTTCGTTTGCGTCATGCAACAACGTCAGCGTGGTGGATCCGTATCCGTGTCTGTTTTTGATTCCGGCACCGGTACCGGTACGTTTTCCCTCCGCGACGGTAGTCGGTTCCACCGTGCTCAGCACACCGACTCGGCCATCGGCTTGCACGACCCGATTCCTTCGCTGACCGAGGGCGGCATCCGTCGTGTAGGGACAGGTCGCGTTCTGCATCCAACTGCCGAGGTCGACCTGCACGCTGGACTCTGAAGTGTTCGTCACGGTGTAGGCCATCACCGTCGCCGGCAGTGCAGAGTCTTTGGTGCGCAGCGGAATGAACGGGCTGAACGCTTCAAGCTTGATCTCAACAGGAAGTCCTTGCTCGGCGTAAGTCACTTTGCCGATCGGGTATTCCCCGCGGAACGTCACGCCGGGGAAGCCCTGTCGATCGAGCGTGCGGGTCGTTTCCTTGCCGGATGCCTTGACACGAATCAGGAATCCCTGCGCCACGTCGGCGCCGTTGCGTTTGGTGTACTCTTCGCCAGTCGCGACCGGATGCGCGTAGTGTCCGCCGAGTGTAAAGGCCGCGATCCGTTGGCCGTGACCGGTTTCGCGAGTGTAGTTGCACTTGAAGATATCCCACAGCCACAGCCGGCCATCACCGGCCAGGTAAAGCTGCCCGCAACCGATGCCGCCCACCGGCATGCCGATATACTTGAGCTGCTCACCGGAGAACAGCTCGGGTCGGCCGCGTTGGGTCAGCGAGGCGACCCACTCGGGCGCCAGCTTCTTATCGGCGGGAATCAGATGACCGGCGACGTCATCAGCCGCGAACGGGCCCGCCATGGCATGCTCGCCGATCGGCAGGGTCGAGCCCGTCGCACCAGCGCCTAAAACTTTGAGCGCATTCCGGCGGTTGACGTTCGGTGTGCATTCGCAGGAGGAGGAGCAGCACGGATGCGTTGGGTTTTCCGGTTTGGTCGAATCCATCTCGCTAGTTCCTCTTCGTTTGACTGTAGAATGTGACCTTCACGACCGTGTCGTCTTCAGCGACAGGCTGATGCTTCGTGCCTGACCCGAGTGGCACGGGCATAAGTAACAAGGGATTCAGCAACCGTTGGTGTCTAGCCTTTAGGCGACTTCCGGTCGCTGCTACGCAGCGACATTGGGCGGCTAAAGCCCAATTCCGCTAAGTTAACATGAATGAGGGGGCCCGGACGCTGGCGCGAACCGGCTGATATCAAACGAATATCAGCCGTTTGGCGCGAGCCTACGGGCCCTCATCTGAAGAAACGACGCTTAACTTAGCGGTATTGGGCTAAAGCCTGCACACCAACACTTAAGCCCGTGCCATTCGCACCTGACCCCTTTTCCGCGGTCGGTCTCTCGTTCAGCCCTATTGGGTGTGGATGCGGAAGCCGTTGACGATTTTTCCCGGCAAACTCTTGGGCAACCTGATCGTCAACGCGTCCGCAGCACGATTCCATTTCATTTGCTCGGAGCTGCCCATCAGCTCGATGCCGGTGATCTCGCGGTCGAGCAATCCGCCGGTCGCGAGCGTTTTGATGACAATGTCCTCGGTCGGCGGAGCAAGCACGAGGGCATAGAGCACGTCGTCTTTGGTGGTGAAGCGGATGTCCTGCGGAGAGAAAGTCGCACGGTTTTCACCCTGTCGGCCATCTTTGACTTTCAATGGCCCTTCGCCAAAGGTCTTCCAGGGGCGGGTGCCGTAAATGCCCTCGCCGTTGATCTTCAGGAAATCACCGAAGGCGGTGAGGTAGGCGGCCTGGTTCTCAGGCAATGTCCCGTCACCGCGCAAGGCGACATTCAGCATGACGACCCCATTTTTGCTGATCGCATCGACGCCGTTGGCAACCATCACCGGGATGCTCATCCTGTTGACAGCGGTTTTGCGATAGAACCAGCCTCCGGAAAGATCGGTCGCCCACATCCAGGGTTCGGGTTTGATGTCTCCCGCACCTCCCCGTTCGAGATTGTAGGTGAAGGCCGACCGGTCCGCGTTCGCATCTTTAAAGGACAACACGACGGTTTGCTTGCCGTTGTTTTCCTTCAAGTCGCGGTTGAGGTAGTTCGTGAACAGTTTGATGCCGAGCCCCTTGCCGCCTTCGATTTTTGGATAGGGCGAATCGTTGTTGAACAGGTCGGGGTCATACTTCTCGATGATCTCCCAGCAGCGGGCATACCAGTGCTCGTTCCAACTGTCCTGTGTCGCGTAGCTCCTGGGGTCATAGTCCATGTTGAACAGCTGCCACTCGGGCGTGCCGGGCTTCTGGTACTTGCGGGCATTGGCAAAAAAACGCGGCGACCAGTAGAGGTGCGTGGAGACACCGAATTTGAGTCCGTGTTTGGTGGCGGCTTGTTTCCATTCTTTCAACGTGTCGCGTTTCGGCCCCATCGTCACCGAGTTCCAGGGGTGGAACGAATCATACATGTCGAAATTATCGTGATGGCAGGCCACCGGCATGATGAAACGAGCGCCGTTGTCTTTGACAAATTTCACCAACGCGTCGGGATCCCACTTCTCGGCTTTAAAGAATGGAATCAAATCCTCATAGCCGAATTCTTCGATGGGGCCGTAGTGCTCGATGTGCCACTTCGTCAGCGTTTCGCTCATACCCAAGTCTTTGTCCGCTTTACCTTCCGGCGGCGGTGAATACATGCGGCGACCGTAATGCGATCCGTCGTTGGGACGGTTTTCATCGGCGGCCGAAGAGATTCCCCAATGAAACCAGACGCCGATCTTTCCGTCGACAAACCACTCAGGGACTTCGTAATGGGCCGCCATCGATTCCCATGTCGGCTCGATCTCTTCGCCTGATGCCACGAGAGGCACTGAAGACAAAAACATCATTCCGAACATGACCGTCAAGTATTTCATCTGTCACCGTGGGGTTTAAAACGTCTCGTTCCGCCCGCGTGAGATTCGCGTGGGAAAGTTCCGTGGGGCGGCGGGAGGCGATGGAGTTTTACGGGTGGAAACCGCAACGCATTCGTCGTCGTCGGCATCCGTGCTCGACGTCAAAGCTTGCTGATTTGCCAGACCATGATTGTCATTGAGGCCTGCATCGGAGCGAGGATGCATTGCGACACAGGGAAGGTGATCTGCGACACAGATCCATGGCCACGGCAGCCGGGGCTTGGGGCACGCTTGCGCGACACCAAGCTTTGATGTGGTACGCCGCTGGCGTGAAACCACTGCCGCGGTGGAACGAGAAATGCATCAGCAATACAATTGACGTCCCGAGGCCTTGCGTCCTGCCGCGAAAACCTTGTCAAACACACGACAGGGAAGCAAGTTTCAGAGCGAGAGCAGGTTCCAAAGCCCGGAGTAGTCATCGCTCCAATGCAGAATCGTTTCGTCTTGCTCCCACGCCTCAAACGACTCGTTGCGTTGAAGTTGGTCGGCGACCTCAGCGTTTTGTGTCAATAGCACCCAGGTTGAGCTGTAAACGCCTGACGATTCGTCTTTGTCATTGCTCACGCGGATCGACTGCCAACCAAGACTGTCGGCCAAGCCGCGGACGACGGGGCCGAGGTCGAGGAAACGATTTGAGATGTGGATCGCCAGGATGCCATCCTCGGCGAGATGTTGGCGATAAATCTCGGCACATTCGGTCGTCAGCAGGTGGACCGGAATGGCGTCGCTGCTGAACGCGTCGATCGCCAGCACATCAAATTGTTGCGACTGGTTTTCACGCAGCTCCCGCTCCATCACGATTCTCGCATCGCCGATGCAGACATTCGTTCGCGCGGCGGAATCCTGCAGGTAAGTGAAGAATCGGCCCGACAGTTCTTGGACGGCGGGATTGATTTCGTAGAACCGGAAATCGTCGTTCGCTTTTCCGTAGGCGGCGATCGTGCCCGTGCCCAGTCCCACGACCCCGACATGAATCGACTGGTCCGTCTGCTTGCGCTCGCGGACCGTTTCGATCGCAAGACCCAAGCCGCTCGCTCTGCCATAGTAGGTCGTCGGCTCCCTTTTCCAGTCTTCATCGTCGTACTGAAAGCCATGCTGGATCTGACCGTGTTCCAGCCTGAACTTTGCCGGTGTCGGGGATTCGTCGTCGTCCCGAGCGGGCACGTAATCCACATTCAAGACGCCGTAGAAGTTGCGAGAACGATGGACAGCGCCGTATGAATTCGAATCAAGGGTGTCCCAGAAGCCGTATCCCATGATCGCCACCAACGAAAGAAGCGGTGCCCAGTACCAAATGCCCAGCGACGAGCGATCAGGCGAGCGTCGTTTTGTGATCACCCATTCGGCCAAGACGCTTCCGAGTCCGACCAGCAGCATCGTCCAGGCCTGAGCCGCGGTGACGACGTGTTGCTGGTGCGCCAGGGCGAGCAAGATCATGGCGTACATCACGATGGCGACGCGGATCAACCCGCTCTGGCGTGGTTCACTGAAACGTCGCAGCCCCCACAGGACGAACCGGGCGACGCCCCACGCGGTGATCGAAATCGCTGCGAATTGCATGCCCAGGCCAGCGGTCATCACGTCGGGCGTGCGCCACGATCCCCAGGCCACCATCCAGCCGATGGGCAGGGCCGCCGAGCCGCACCAGGTCCAAGCCGACACCGAACGCTCGCTGCGCGTGCCGACTGCGATCAGTCCCAAGAAAATCAAGCTGCCGAATCCGCCGAACAACGCGATTTCGTCGATCGCATCCAGGGACTCGTGATGAGGCATCCAGAGGAACGCAATCGCCGCAATGAGCGTCGCCAACGCTCCGCCCGTCCAGGTCCAAAAATCGCTTGACGGTGCCACGTCCCAGACGCGTTGTCGGCACGCCGCGATCAACGCAAACACACAACACGCCACAAGACTAATTTGAAACTCCCAATAACCCGTGAACAAATTCGTGGCCAGGATGGCGACAAACAGCCCGCCGAGGACACCGCCGGCAGAAATCACCAGGTAGAAAAGCGTGAGATAGCGTGGGTCCGGACGGGAGTGGACAAGTTCACCATGGACCGCCATGCAGCAAGCGAACAGCGCGGCGGAGAAAATGACGACTTGCTTTGCCAATTCCAAGTCGGGACCCGACGAAATTGCCCAACCCGCCAGCGGTCCGCAGGCCATCAACAGCATTCCAAAGGCGCGTCGATCATACCACTGCGGACGATCGAAACAGATGATGAAGGTCATCAGATACAGACTCAGCGGCAGGATCCAAAGGAACGGAACCGTCGCGACATCGATGCACAGCTGGTTCGTGGTCGCAAGCAGCATGGCCGATCCGCATGCCGATAGGATCAGCCACAAAAAGACGCCGAACCAGCCAGGCTTTTGCGGCATCGACGATTCGAGTGTCGCCTGTCGGGCAGCATCGTCCTCTGGGATCGGCACCGCATCGTGTTTCAACAAACCGGCCGCGCACCAAGCGGCAAAGCAGGCGAAAACAACGTACAGGGACGTCCAGGAGACGCTTTGCTGTTGCAGCGTGAACCGGGGTTCAATCACGAACGGGTAGCTGAGAAGTGCCAGCAGCGAACCGATGTTGGACAACGCGTATAAGCGATAGGGCGAGCGGTCCGGCGAAGTCTGACTGAACCACTTCTGCATCAAGGGTCCCGTCGAGGCGAGCACGAAGTACGGACCGCCGACCGTCGCGATCAAGACCAACAGAATGCGGGCCAGGGGCGATTGATCGGGCAGCGGTTTCCAGGTTTCATCCGGAGCGATCGGCAGCAGCAACACGGACACCGCCAGAAACGCCAGATGGACCCAGGCTTGGGAACGAACCGGGAGCTTGGCGCAAAGCAGGTGCGAGTACAGATAGCCGCCCAACAGAGCCGCTTGAAAAAACAGCATGCAGCTCGTCCAGATCGACGGCCCTCCGCCGAACCAAGGCAGAATAAAGCGTCCGATGATCGGCTGTACCTGAAACAGTAGAAATGCACTGGTGAAGATCGTCAGAGCATAACGGAGCATAGAATGACTTGATCAGCATTGTGAAAGGCGTGCAGAACGCACACCAAAGGATTGCCAGATTGGACCGCCGGCCTGCGAGCACGAGAGCATTTTCAGATTTCAACTAGAATACCAAGATCACAGCAATCAGATGGCCCTTTGGGTGTCAACGGTGTCTATATTGAATGCAGCGAAACGCAATTTGCTCGCTGTTCTTCACACGCGTCGAACCTGGGAGTGACTCGGTCGTGTCTGATTCAAGTGTCACCAGTCTCCTGCGCAGAGCGACCGGTGGAGAACGCATAGCGGCAGATCGGCTTCTGGCGCGGTACCGAGATCGGCTGAATTTGATGGTGAAGGTGCATTTGGATAGCCGATTGGCGGGACGGCTCGACGCCTCGGACGTGGTTCAAGACACACTCTTGCGCGCCGCACAGCGATTAACGGAATTCGAAAAAGCGAGCGTTCCGTTTTACGTTTGGCTTCGACAGATCGCCAGAGATCGTCTGTCGGAACTCTACGAGCGGCATGTCAGCACAAAGAAACGTTCGGTCTTGCGTGAGCAGGTTTGGGGGCTTTCCCAGGACTCGATGGCACGCATGGCGATCCAGCTTGGCGGGGCAACCGGCGGCTTGATCGAGGGCGCGATCAAAAGGGAAATGTTGCAGCGTCTCCATCAAGCCCTCGATCAATTGCCCGATCAGCAACGTGAGATCTTGGTCATGCGGCACCTCGAACAAATGAAAGTGGCGGAAATTGCGGTCGCCTGCGGGTTGAGCGAAAGCGCGGTGAAAATGCGCCAATTGCGCGGCGTCGAGCGTTTGCGAAGTATCCTTCACCGTGACGATTCAGGATCTGCCTCGTCGTTTCGAGGTCCCTAAGGGAGTGTCAGATTCATCCATGGGTTCATCAGCCGACGCATCTGACTCCGAATCTGATCTCGCGGATCTTGTCGACGAAATCCTCGATCAATTGCGCTCCGGGGGTGACATTGACACGGTTGATTGTATCCGCCGCTTTCCCGAGCATGCCGACCGGATCGAACAATTGATCCCGACGTTGCGATATCTCGGTGAAGTGAAAGACGTCACGACCGATGACCCGTTGACGAACGATGCCGATCTCAGCGCGAATCTTGCCGGCTCGGACGACACGCTGCTGTTCAAGCAATTGGGCGACTTCCAGATCGTTCGTGAAATCGGCCGCGGCGGGATGGGGATCGTTTACGAAGCGAACGAGATCTCATTGGATCGACGGGTCGCACTCAAGGTGCTTCCGTTTGCGGCAATTTCGAGTGAACGTCAGTTGGCCCGATTCAAGGTCGAAGCGCAGGCGGCCGCCGGCTTGCACCACACGGGAATCGTCCCCGTCTATTCGGTCGGCTGTGATCGTGGCGTGCACTACTACGCGATGCAGTACATCGATGGCACCAGTCTGGCCCTGGTGCTGAGAGAGTTTCGGCTCGCGTCGACCAGACAATCCGTTTCGATCGGTGACTCGGGGGCCGCCGGAGAAGCCGAAACGCTGCGTCATTCGTCCGACGGCCAAACACCTGATTCATCGAGTGGAGCCCGCAGCGAGGCCACAAGTGGTTCTGAATCTGCGACTGACGCACGGCAACATTTTCGTTCGATGGCGAATCTGGGGATCCAGGCCGCCGAGGCGCTCGAGCATGCCCATCAAAGCGGCGTGATTCATCGGGACATCAAACCGGGTAACTTGCTCTTGGACCGCGAAGGCAAGTTGTGGATCACCGATTTCGGGCTGGCTCGCGTCGAGCAGGATTCCGAGTTGACGATGACGGGCGACCTGATCGGAACACTGCGTTACATGAGCCCGGAACAGGCGACATCAAAAAGCTCCACAGTCGATCATCGCTGTGATGTGTATTCGTTGGGCGCGACGCTTTATGAATTGCTGACGCGGCGACCTGCCTTCGACGGCGACGACCGGCAACAACTGCTTCGCAAGATCATCGGTGTGGATCCCGTCGCGCCGTCCAAATGGAACCCTCGCATTCCCGCCGATCTTGAAACGATCGTGATGAAGGCGATGGAGAAAGATCGTGAGGCGCGATATTCAGACGCGCAGTCGATGGCAGACGACTTGCGTTGTTATTTGGAAGATCTTCCGATCTCGGCGCGTCGCCCTTCAAGCGTTGCTCGCATTCGCAAATGGGGGCGACGCCATCCGGCAATCGTCCGGTCATCGTTTGCGATGCTTGCCGTGATCGCACTGGCATGGCTGATCGGCAGCGTGCTGCTCGTTCGGCAGACGGCCAAGACGCAGGTCGCTCTGTCTCAGGCCACAGACAACTACAAACAGTCCGAGTTGAATCGCGCGAAAGCGGAAACGGCAATCGGCCGCCTCGAGCGACTGCTGTATGTCCGCGGTTTAGGCCTGGCCGCCAAAGCCTGGCGCGAAGGTGACGGCGCGGGTGCGGCGGCGCTGATGCGTTCCAACCCGGCTTATCGATCGCAGCCGGGATTGCGAGGGTTCGAGTGGCACTTCCTGGATTCATTGTTGTTGCCGCCCGACAATGTTGTTTTCCGGTCCGATCAAGAACTGACCGCCGCGGCAGTTTCTCGCGACGGCAAGCTGATCGCGATCGGTGACGCCGAGGGAACCATTCGCGTGATGCGAGAATCCGGGAAACCCTTGATTCTCGATGCCCACCACGGCCCGGTTCAGTCGTTGGATCTGGACGTTAAAGACCAGCGTTTGGCGAGTTGCGGTGAAGACGGCACCCTCCGCATTTGGGACGTGGCAAGCGGTCAAGAGGTCGGCGTGATCGAATCGGGGCATGAAGGGAAACCCGTGTTTGCCGTTCGCTATTCGCACGACGGAAAATCCTTGGCGAGCGGTGGTGGCGATGGAAACGTTCGCCTTTGGGATCCGATCACCATGAAGCAGCAGGTGGCGCTGGTCGGGCACCGTCGCGATGTCCGCACGGTCGCGTTCGCTCCCGATGATGCGACGATCGCGTCGGGAAGCAACGACCGCGACGTTCGAATCTGGCGTGTCGCGACCGGCGAATCGATTCGATCGCTGCGCGGCCACACCGGGATGGTCCTTTGCACCGCGTTCACCGCTGACGGGCGTTATCTGATCAGCGGGAGCAACGACCACACGATTCGGTTCTGGAATCATGCCACCGGCGAGGAAGTTTGCGTCGTCCGCGAACACCGCGACGGCGTTCAAACGCTCGCGATCCTCGCTGACGGAGGCATCGTTGCGGGTGATCGGGGTGGGAATCTACGCATTTGGCGGATTCGTGGCAGAAAACCCGTGGATCGATTTCGCAATGATGGCTTCTGGAGATTCTTGTCGGTTCAATTGTCGCCCGACGGAAAATCATGGGCAGGGCTGACCGAGGATGGCAATTTAATCTTACGTGATCTGGCATCCCAACGAATCCGTGTCTTACTGAGCAACCTCGCGGTACAGATCCCGCTCGCCGAACGAGAACAGTTGGCGTTTTCTCCCGACGGATCCCGACTGTTCTGTGTGGATCGAATCGTGACGCTCCCGTCCAATTGGGGCGATAAATTGCAACCGCCGCTCAAGCTGGAGATACCCGTGGGCGCCCCCGGCTGTTTCGCGCCGGAGGGAAAGAGCATCGCCGTGGGCAGGGACGGATCGATCCAGTCGTTTGATACAGAAACGGGGGAACGATTGCGCGAATTCGAATCTCCGATCAAAACGATCACGGGTCTACGATTCTCCGATGACGGCAATCAGTTGTTCGGCTGGGCAACCAAGGGGCCGATCGTCCGTTGGGATTGGCCGAGCGGGGATGTCGCCGAAACGATCGACCATCCCCACGATCAAATCATCGACCTGGAACCCTCGCCCGACGGAAACACGATCGTGACGTGCGGTACGGACGGTGTTGTCGCCGTTCGAGACGAGCAGACCTTGCGGTGGCGGGAGCTGGATCTTGGCGAGCGTCGCTGCAGCAGCGTCAGTTGGTACGATCGGGGAACCACGCTCGCGTTGACCGCACCGGGGTTGCAGGATTTCCTTTACCGGTTGGGACCAGACGGATTCATCGAAACGCTCGCGGACAATCAGGGCGAGACTCAAACCGAGATTTCCCGGCGACATCGTCTATTCCTCAGTAACGTTCGAGGGGTGCGAGTCGAAGTCTTGGACCTCGGCCGACTCGAAGTCACTTCCGAGAAGCATGCACTGCTGCAAGGCCACACCGATCGGATTTGGGCGTTGTCGGTCACGGGCGACGCAGCGCAAATGATGACCGCCAGTCGCGACGGAACGCTCCGCCGCTGGGCCCGACCGGTCGACCGCTGGCAATGGCTTTCGCGCCGTCGTCACCTCGACTTTCGCGTCGATGACTTCGCTTGGTCAGACGATCCGAAGACGCTGGGGATCGCCGAGATCGGACGCGGTCTGATTTATCAATGGCCAGAAGGGAACCTGCGACACCATTATCGATGGTGGGGGAAATCAGGGCCCAATGTGATGGGATTTGCGTTCGAGTCGGTTGCGATGGCGCCCAACGGCGGTCGGCTTGTGACCGGGCACCGCGACGGTTCCATCCGCTTCTGGTATCGATCACCGGGCCCGCCGATTCACGTCATCCAGGCGATGGAAATTGATGCCGGCGTGACGGCGATCACCCACTCGCCGGACGGACGATGGTTGGCCGCCTGCAGTCGGCGCGGGAATGGATTGAAAGTCTTTGAAACGTCAACGTGGCAATCGGTGTGGTCCGCGCCGGCGGATGATTGCGATGACTTCGCGTTCTCGTCCGATGGGCAATGGCTGGCGTATTGCGACGGCCGAGAGGCGGTCCTGGTCGCGACGGAGCCTTTCCGCGAAGTCAGGCGATTCAGCGACCATTCGCTGACGGTGAAAGGATTGGCGTTTTCACCCGACGACCGGATGTTGGTGACGGCCTGTGAAGATCGCAAGTTACGGATCTGGAATCCGGAAACGGGTAAATTGCTGCAGACGCTCCGTGGGCACGCCGCGTCGATCGGTCGAGTCACCTTCTCGCCCGACGGGGCAACCCTTGTGTCCGGTGATTCCGACGGCGTGATCAAGCTGTGGCATTTGGCGACGGGCCAGGAACTCTACACGCTTGCCGAGCTTGATTACGGGATCGACCAACTCTCCTTCGATGCCAGCGGCCGCGTCCTGATCGCCCTCTCTGCCGACGGCCACGTCCACGTCTTCGACGCGGCTTCGCGGCCATAACGCGGCAGTGGGATAGGCTTCCAGCCTGTCGTTTCGGGCTATGATCTTTTTCAGGCGACGTTCTCGGCCTACGGAGCATATCCAACCTTCGCATCAGCGTCGCGAACGTCGGCCGAAACTGGATTCTCGCGGCGAATCGGGCTACACTGGGTGCTGCGGTCGCAGATCAATCTACTCGGGTGCGCAAAGCATCCTGAGTAGATGTCAGGTCATGCTGTGCGTGATGTCCAAGCTGCTGCGCATCACAGTCGTTGCGTCCAATGCCCCTCTCTATGCCATCGGTGCTTCTCCACCGACTTTTCTGGCATAAACGAAAAGTTTGACATTTTCTGGGTGACCTTTTCGATTCGTTTCATGGGATACGCCTTAGGAAAGTCCGCTCATCCGATTAGCGATCAAAACATGTCACGCAAACGTCCGCCGCGCGCCCGTCGAAAGCACTCCTGGACCAGACAAGAGCTCCTCGGCCCCTCTCGTCTGCGCGCAGCTAATCACGATAGAGGCTTGATCAGCGATCAACCGCTAATCGCTTTGCGATCATCTCGTCGAGCACGACATCTGCGCATTACCAATCAAGCAAGCTGTGGCTCATCATGAGAAACTTCGCCAGACGACGCGGACCGCGTCAGGTTTTGGGTCGGAATTCTGCCGGAGACCGGCATCCACGAAGACGAAACTCGAGGCGCTCACGGCTTCAGCTGGAGTTGCTTGAAACTCGGCGGATGCTGGCCGGGGATGTTTGTTTGGCGGACCTGGGTTCTGAAATTGCGGTCCCGTTGCACGCGGACCGCGCGGAGCCGTTGCTCAAGCAGTCAGCGGACACGATTAATTCAAATCAAATTCGAAAATGGCGAGATGGTAGTGACGAGACGCTCAACTTCGACTTGAGCGGTGAGAATTTTAAGGTCCTTGACGACGGGAGCGGCAATGTCACGGGCTACGTGATCGGCGTATGGGAAGCATGGGAAGGACGGAAAACGCTTGAAAAAAAAACTACTGCCACTGCAATCGACAAGGATCACAAAACACTCGCGGGTCGAGTAGCGGTGATCGAAAACAATAACGAACCTTTCAGTACACACGCCACTGCTGTTGCAGAGGTGATCGGGGCACAACCCTTGGCTGGCGGACTTACCGAGCCCGGCATCGCTCCTCGGGTTGAGCTTTGGAGTTTCAGCAGTCTCCAAGCGATCAGCGAGTTGGACCAGTATGCACACATGGAGGGATCTTCCGATCCGAACAGACGGGTGCTGATTTCCAACCACTCGTACGGCGAGAAAGCAGGTTGGGAAAAAGGCGACGACAACATCTGGCATGGATTTCTGGATGTTGATTCGGACTTCGACCCAACGTTCGGCCGATACGACGAAACGAGCCTCGGCCTTGACGAAGTTCTTCATCAACGACCTCACTTGGTGAGCGTTTGGGCAGCGGGTAACGACGGCGGTCATCACTACGTTCCAAAACCGAACGATGACTCGTTTATCGCGAGGTTCCAAACTCCACCCACAGGGCTCGTGGAAACCTCTCCGGGCTATTACCGAGTGACGAAGGCATACCAGGACCTTCATGGGTTGACCGTACCGCCTGCCGATTTGGGTTTTGGCGTTCTGCCGGAGCAAACGGCGAAGAACGCGATCACGGTCGGATCCGTGTTTGAACTGATCGACGACGTTGGAACTTTCGATGTCTCGGTCAATGCGTTCTCCAATCGGGGCCCGACACGCGTGGACGGTCTCTTACCCGGTGGCAACTACAAGCCTTCAGATGGTCGCATCAAACCCGACCTCGTCGCCAATGGCCACAACGTCTATACGCCTTCGTATGGCAAAACTGCCGAGGGGACCTCATTCGCCGCGCCGGCGGTTTCGGGCGCCGTCGCACTGCTAACCGAGCACTACGAAAATCTGTTCTTGGAATTGCCCAAGAGTGCTACCACCAAGGGCGTCTTGATTCATACGGCAAATGATATTGGGAACTTGGGACCGGAATATGACTCGGGATGGGGCGTGGTTGACGCGGCTGCCTCGACGACCTTTTTGAGCGACTCGGCCAATGGCAGCCGTCGGCCGCTGTCGAACAACCCCGACGACGTGCGTGAAACCTCTGATCAATGGTTTGAAGTCTCAACGATCGGTTCGGGTGAACAGCAACGGTACGCGATTGCTGCCGAACCGGATCAGCCAGTCAAAGTCACGATCGTCTGGAATGATCCGGCGTTGCCGGCGGCAGATCTGGCGCTCACGTCGACTACGAAGGCGTTGGTGAATGATTTGGATCTCAAGATTGAGTCCCGTTCGACTCCAATCGATCCGGTGAAATTGTTCAGTCCATGGATTCTTGACCCGTACAATCCTAATGCGGCGGCAACACGCGGCGTCAATGACGTTGACAACGTCGAACAGGTTTGGATTGACACCAACGAACACGGTTCGTCATTCACCTATCGAATCACCATCGATGCTTCGAAGCTGAATGCAGGCCAGAGTCAGGAATACACGTTGCTGGTTTCGGGAGGAAGCTGGATACCATTCGTAGATAGCGGGCTTAGTGAGGTTCGCAAGTTTGACGGGGTGTTGGGAGATATCTATAAGCCGATCAGAAAGCTGCAGGATCGCGACGTGTGGGTCGTGCTCGACTTCTCACCGGAGGAAGTTGCGGACATTGCGGCCAATAAGCAGCCGACCGACTTTGCATCGTCGTTCTTGGATCCAAGTCAATACGGGGGACAGTTCCCCGAGTTTCTCAACTTCTCGACGGCCAATGAGAACGGCGGCTTCGATAACAGCGACATTGATGGCGCAGATATCACGGTCGCGATGAATTGGATTCGTCAGGCGGTCGAGCGCCGATTCAAGGCGAATCCTCGCATCAAAGTCAGGACGCCGAATCAACTCGCCGAAGTTGACGCGTTCAACGGATTCGACGAGCAACAAAAGCATTCGGGCGAAAATGAGGGGCGTAATCAGGCGGTTGTGATTCACGTCGGCGGCAATGATTTCACGGATGGGAACGATGCATTTGGGCGATCTCACCAGGCGCCCACTGGTTTCAACCTCGAGCATTTCGCGTACGCGTTCAGCAACGAAATCGCCCAGTGGATGGCGGATCCAAGCAACGCTACGAAACATGAGTGGCAACCCAAAGACTTTGCTGCGGCCGTCGGAACGGTGATCTCGCATGAAGTCGGACATCTGCTCGGGCTCGGTGATGTGACAAAGACGGTCCAATCGAAGGTCAAGTCCGAATCTCAATTAAATCTGATGAGGAGTCAGTACGCGAGTTCCGTTTTTCGTCCTCGAATGACAGTCCTGAGCGGACCAGCGAATGACACGTTCCTCCACACGCGCCTTGTACGCTGGAACGGGCTGGAGGGAGGTGATGCTTCCTTCCGAAGTCTGATCGCAGCCCAGAACCCGTGGGACGAGCTTCTCAACTCGATCGGCTACCAGAGCTCCCTCACTGCGGCGACGGCCGGTTTTGAATCGATTCTGGACTACTCAAACAACCCGGGTGTCGCATTCGAACTGCAAGGCGAGTTATTTGAGTCGCTCGACTCGAATCAAGGCCCGTTCGGCTTCAACTCGATTCCGTTTGCATTGGGCGATCCCCTCGGTGACGATGCACCAACACCGTTTGGACCTTGGGGCAATGCGGTTCCGACGGTGACGCAACTCACCAGCGAATTCGTGACGCAGTTCAATGCGGCGAATGATCAGTTGGTCGCTGATCTGGTGTCGCAATTTGATTTTGCCACGGCATTGCCGTTTGTCGATTCGAACCTGGCGACGCTGTTGGGATTGACCGCGGAGTTTGATGCGGTGCTGGGTGATGTGAACCTTGGGGCCGTGACAACGCTTGGTGAGTTATCGACGGCGCTTACCGGCGCTGGGTTCACGATCCCATATCTCATCGACCAAGCAACGTTTGATGCTCTCGCCGTGGACGCGTACGCCGATCTGTTCCGCGCGAATAAAGAGATTATCATCCAGGTCGATGACGTCGCCGCGGGATTCGTCGGCGGTGCCACCGGGGTGATCGATGCGTTGGCGTCGATCGGTTTTGGCGGCAATTTAAATGCCAACGGAGTCTTGAAGATCGATCTCACGGTCGGAGTCGACTCCAACGGTTTCTATGTGCAGGCCGGTGACATCGTCCGCGCTGATTTCCCCATCGTCGGCGAGGTGTCTGGCGCCGCAGGCGTGACCGGTTTCGCGGAGTTGGATCTGTCTTCAACGGTCGTTCTTTCTGCACCAACGGTCGATGGCCGATTGCGCGCCGACGTGTTAACACAATCACTACTTCCGCAGATCTCGCATCACTACGGAGGCGACGCGGGGCTGGGTGTTTCAGCGTCGGTGACGATTCCGGCATTGAATGGCGACGTTGGAATCGATGGCCGTTGGATTTGGGCAATCAATGAATCCGGGATCACATTGGACGAGGTGAACTCAGGCTTGGATACCGAGTTCCTGGTCGATGAATTCGGCGCGTTCATCGGCGAAGGTCTGAACGTCGTCTCGAATGCGGCAGCGGAACTGGTTGGGTTTGGAGCCAGTCTGCCATTGATCGGCGATAGTATCCTAGGTCCGGTCGAAGCGATTTTGCGGGACGCGGTGCGCTACGACAACGAATTGATGGGCGTGCGGCAGTATCTGGCCGATCGGGGAATCGAAATCCTCGACGTTGTCACACCGGAATCACTGCTTGATTACCTGATCGATGGGACGGCGCTGCCGAATCCACTGTTCCGCGTTCATGCCAACAGATCGTCGACGACGACGTTTTCGGAGACGCTCACCGCAAGCGAGACTCTCTCGATCGGTGTGGCGTCTTTGGACTTCAGCGCGACCGGTCAATTGGATGGCAGCACCACGCTAACCAACAGCTTGATCTTTGGGATTGATACGATCGGCGGGATCTTTCTGGAAGAGGCCTCGAGTTTCAGTGCAGCCCTCGATCTCACCGGAGAAGGTCTCTCCGGCAGCGCCTCGATTGGCGGATTGGCAAACGTGTCGGTGACCACGGATGCGGACGTCGATTCACAACTGAATCTGTTGATCGATGACGGTGATGACACGGCAAACGAACGGTTGTACCTGCTTGACGGCGAGCTGACGCCGGTGTTTAGCAACGCGGACGCAGCGAGTTTCTCGGGCGGCATTGATCTGAACGAGATGATCGTGACCGGCGAGTTGGCGGCGTTTGGGATTGGCGAGATACCATCGATTTCGTTGGCGGCAACCGGCGAGTGGGATTTTGACACGGTTCCGGGAAACACCACCGGAAATTTGCAACTGGCGCCCGATGCAGTGCTCGATGCGGTGGCGGAGTTGGTGGTGGCTGGTGTTGGCATCGCCGCGAACCAGGCGGTGTTCATCGCAGAACTCGCCAAACCCATTCCGGTCATTGGAGAGGATTTGTCGCACGAACTGGTCGGCACGCTGAGGGACGGCATGGCGGTCGAACTGCCTGAGGGAGGCGGGTGGGCTTACCTGAAAGACAACGGTTTTCAATCCACCACCGTGATGAGCGGAGAAGACTTCTTCGCCGGCAAGGCGGCGACGGACGACCTGGCCGTCGTGCGTTTCAACGATACTTACACACCGGCGGCCGACCTTTCTCTGAGCATTGGCAACGAACAAATTGATTTCGGTTTGGCGAAAGTATTGTTCAGCGGCAACGCCTCCGTTCGTCCATCGGTCCAATTCGATCTTCAGTTCGGAGTCGATGCGGGGGGACCATTCGTCGTCGAAGGCGGCACTGTGACGACGGGACTTGATACGGGAATTGACCTGGAAGACGGCAGTTTGGAAGTCGGAACGTTGTTCGGGCTGGATGCCGAAATGGACTCATCGTTTGACGTGACGGCGTCGTTCCAGTTGAGTGATTTCGAAACTCCCGCGAACGATCAGTTTCACTTGCTCGGGGATTTCAGTTTTGCCGAAGCGGTGGAGGATCCGCGGGCCTTTGATACCGCTGTCATAGTCGATGCGACGCTTTTGGTGTCGACAGACAATCCTGCCGCAAAGTTCCAGGCAGTCAACGATCTGTTTCCGGATTCGTTGCTGCCCGATACGCTGTCGTGGAACGCGTCAGCGCACCTGGATTTGAAGAACCCCCAGCACAATAACTACGACATCATTCGGGACGATGATAAATTCAACGTCTTGAAGGCGCTGTTCGAGGATCCCAAAGAAGAGATCCTCAAGGAGTTCATCGGATTGGTTGACGAGTACAACCCGATTCCGAAACCGATTCGGCAGATGCTCGGTTCCGAACTTCCGTTCGTCAAGAAGTCGATGCTGGAGTTGATGCAACTCGATCCGGCGGTTCAGTTTCTGTTTTATCCGGATCGATTCGCTACTAAGTCAGAAAGCGAAATCAACCATGATGAGGAAGGAAATCGCGTCGAATTGGTGCTGGACTTTATTCAGCCGGAGAACATTGCGCTCCTGTTAATGGGAGATGAAACTGCCCCACTCATTAGTTTGGAGATTGAGCAGGAGATCGCGTCTGAGATTCCTCCGATTCCATTCGCCACGATCCCATTTTGTACATACTTTGGCATCATCAACTGCGTCGAAGTGGGGTCTGTCGTGATCGACATTGGTTTCTCGGTGAACACAGTGTTGGGAATTGACGCACAGGGATTCTACGTTCAGGAAGGTTCGGACACGAACCCAACATTTGAGATCGGGGGGGGATTTGGCATCAAGTTTGACTCTCAAATCCTGATCACCGCGGTCAAGGTCGCAAGTATCCCGCTGACACCTCGGCTCTTGCTTGCGGGTGGCCTTTACCTTTCAGATGACGATGACATCCCTGACGAGCATGTACGGATTGACGAAATCATCGATATCAACGAGGGAGTTGATTTTAGTCTCTGGCAAACGACCTTCACTGCCGACTTCGAACTTGCCATCAGTGCTGAACTCACTCTGAACGACCTGAGTACGATCCCCGTTGTCCCTGAGTACACCAAAACGTGGAATCTGTATCAGGGAACAGGCGGCTCACTGCAGAAGCTTGTCGACGCACACGAAGAAGCGAAGGAGGAGATTCGAAAGACCAAGGAAAAGATGGAGGAGAAGGCAGAGGCTTATGTGTGTCTCGCAGCTCTCACGACATATAACCCGTTGTTTTATTCAGCGTGCGGGGCTCTCTTGTGGGACGACTTGGAAGCGCTCGGAAACGAGGTGAAGAAGTGGGCGGAAGATCAATACGCTGAAGCAAAGCGTCAGGGCGACAAGATCGCCGACGACCCTGTGGGGTTTGTTGCTGAGGCGGCTGGCAAGGCGGAGAAGGAAGCCCAGAAATACGGCAATAAATTCCAAACCAACGTGATCGACCCGATTCTCACGCTTCCCGGAATCAATGTCATAGCAGACTTTGCGGGCCCCTACATCAATGGTCTCCGTGAAGGCGCGGGGAAATCCTGGACGGACCTCCGTCAGTCCATTCAAGACACTGCAGAATTGGTTGGCGCGGCTGCCAGCGGCAGACGCCGACGGGTCCCCGGTAATATCAACCCACGACATTCCTTCGATGTCACCGCTCCCGATGAAAACGGTGTTCTGACGGTGACGGCGCGTACCGGTTACGTGCCGGAGGATCGACGTGTCGACGTGGATGAGCAGAATCGTTTCGAACTCTGCAGCGACTACTCCGAAGCACTGGATCTCGTGATCAGTGTCGTCAACGGTCAGATCGTCATCGATGGGAAGAATTTTTGTGTCAGGGAATCACTGGAGTATGAACAGAAAGCTGTTTGGAAACGAACTAAAGGGAAATACGAATGGGAAAACACCGGTACGACCAATGACGAGACCTTTACTTACTTCAACACGCGAACCATTGACCTTGCCGGAGTGACGGAGGTTCGCATCGAAGGCACTGATCTGGACGACAGCATCGTGATCGATCGTGACTTCGTGATCCCTGGACTCGTGGGGATTCCAATCAAGACGAAGATCTACGGCAAGGGTGGTAATGACTATCTGGTTGCGGGATCGGGCGATGACTGGGTCGAGGGTGGGACAGGGGTGGACACGATTTTCGGTGGTCAGGGCATCGATACGCTATACGGCTTCGGGCAGTTTGGTTCAGCACCAACGCCGGAGGACGACATCATCTACGGCGGTTTCAACACCGACTATATCTACGGCCAGGGCGGCAACGATCAACTCTACGGTGAACAAGGCGTCGACTACATCTGGGGTGGACCCGGCGACGATGAGATCGACGGTGGCGACGAAGACGACTTCCTCTACGGAAACGATGGGGAAGACAAAATCTTCGGCGGGGAGGGTAACGATCGTCTTGAAGGCGGACTTCATGCCGATGTTCTCAATGGTTACTCCGGCCGAGACGAATTGTATGGGCAAGGGGGAAGCGATATCCTCATCGGCGGTGCGGATGACGATCACCTCGAAGGAGGAAGCGGCAACGACACCCTCTATGGAGACGAATTGAAGTCGAGCGACGGTACGGAGGATGGCGCGAGCGGCCCCGCCGGTTACGACTATCTACATGGCGGCGACGGGGCCGATCACTTGATCGGTGGTCCACGCAACGATGAGCTTTATGGTGGTGATGGAGCGGATCTGCTCCAGGGAGAGGCAGGTAACGATCTGCTCGTCGGCGCGGGCTTGCCAGGGGAGAGCGATGCGCGGGACGCAAATGATTATCTCGAGGGCGGCGATGGGTTTGATACGCTCCGGGGTGGACCAAGCGGACCGGGTTTGGCGTTCCATCCGGGCATCGTGACGCGCTACACGCCCCTCCCCGATGCACCGGACGCGCGGCAACGCGATGTTCTGATCGGTGGCACAGGTACTGACCTGCTCGAAGGTGGTGACGGTCCAGATATTCTGAAAGGTGGGATGGGCGATGACAGGCACAGCGGTCTCGGCGGCGGGCTCTACGGCGGTGCCGGCGATGACGAGATCCTGGGCCAGGGCGGAACAGATTTGATCGAAGGCGGTCCGGGCGCGGACAACCTGATCGGAGGACCGGGCGTCGACTACATCTACGGTCACGATCCGTTTGAACTCGACGATGATAACGCCAACGACACGTTGTTCGGCGGTTTCGGCGATGACTTCCTGTACGGCAATGGCGGCGATGACATCATCAGCGGCTTTTGGAACGCCGATCTCATCGAAGGCGGAGCGGGCAACGATCTCCTGTTCGGTTTCTGGGACAGTCGCTCGACCAACCCGGCGGACTTTGATTCCGAAGACGGTGGAGCCGACGACATCGATGGCGGAGCGGGCGACGACCAGATCTTTGGACAGGGTGGCGACGACATTCTCTCGGGTGGCTTTGGCAACGGGATCGACATCATCAGCGGCGGGGATGGTGGCGACCGCATCCGCGGCTGGGGCAGCAAAGACGTCATCACCGGTGGCAAAGGCGATGACGACATCGACGGCAGCGATGGACACGATGACATCGACGGCGGCGAAGGCAACGACACCATCACCGGCGGCGACGGCGTCGACAATATCGATGGCGGTCCGGGTGACGACGACCTCGATGGCGGCGCCGATGGTGACTCGATCATCGGTGGTCCTGACAAAGACCTCATCCGAGGCCAAGGCGGTGACGATTATCTGTATGGACGTGCCGGCGATGATACGATTTTTGGTGGTCCCGGCGAAGATCGCATTATCGGAGGTGACGGCGCCGACATCATCGAGGGGAACGAAGACAACGACGAGATCGACGGCGACGACGGGAACGACCATATCCAAGGAAACCTCGGCAACGATGTCATCCGCGGTACCGGCGGTGTCGACACGTTGATCGGAGGTCCAGGCCTGGATTGGATCGACGGTGGCAGTGGAAACGACATCATTGAAGGCAACGCCGAAGCCGACACGATCTTTGGCGGTGACGACGACGATCACATCCAAGGTCACGACGGTGACGACATCCTTGACGGCGGCTCGGGGGTCGACACCATCGTTGGAGGTCTCGGTAGTGATACGATCACCGGCGGTAGCGGCAACGACATCCTTGAAGGCAATGAGCAGGACGACGAAATTTCGGGAGGGACCGGCGACGATCAGATGCGCGGCCATGACGGCGATGACACGCTGCGCGGCGACGGCGGCCTTGACCTGATCGTCGGTGGACTCGGTGCCGATACCATCGACGGCGGCGCCGGCAACGACACGATCCAAGGCAACGAAGACTCTGACGTGATCGACGGTGGACCAGACAACGATACGATCGACGGTCACGGTGGTAATGACACGATCAATGGTGAAGACGGTGGCGATACGATCACGGGCGGTCTCGGAGACGACACAATCACCGGCGGACTAGGCAGCGACACGATTGAAGGTAACGAAGACAGCGACAATATCGACGGCGGGCCCGACAACGACATCATCGATGGCCACGCCGGCAACGATACCATCGATGGGAACGACGGCGATGATGTCATCACGGGAGGAATTGGCGACGACGTCATCCTCGGTGGCAAGGGCGTCGATACGATTCGTGGCAACGAAGACAATGACGACATTGATGGCGGCGCGGGTAACGACGACATCGAAGGCAACGATGGCAATGATGTCCTGGCCGGTGCCGGCGATGAGGACAGGATCATCGGCGGGCTCGGTGACGACACGATCAGCGGTGGCGCCGGCCCCGACTATCTGGAAGGCAATTCCGGCAACGATGACATCGCAGGCGGATCCGAGGACGATGAAATCCGCGGTCATGACGGCGATGACACGCTGCGTGGCGACGATGGATCGGATCTGATCATCGGTGACATCGGTCACGACACCATCGATGGCGGTGCCGGCATCGACTCCATCGAAGGAAACGAGGGGAACGACAACATCAGTGGCGGCGACGATGCCGACCGCATCTTTGCAGGTGAAGGCGACGACACGGTCGACGGTGGAAGCGGCGATGACGTGATCGAAGGTCATCGTGGCAATGACACGATCCGCGGCGGTGCCGGAAACGACGTGATCGACGGAGGTCCGGGTGAAGACGACATCCGCGGAGAAGGCGGCGACGATGAATTGCGCGGCGGGCCCGCAACCGATGTGATCCATGGTGGTGATGACAACGACTTGATCATTGCCGGCGGTGGATGGGGTGAACAGCTGTTTGGCGGTGAAGGGAACGATCACATTACCGGGTCGAGCGATGGCGGACTGACCGACCCCGATTTCTTTGACAACGTGTTCTTTGGCGACGTGATCGATGCCGGTCCCGGCAATGACACGGTGTTTGGGCTTGGCGGCGCCGATCTGATCCGCGGCGGTGACGACGATGATCACATCGAATCGGGAACGGGCAGCGATTACGTGCTCGCGGGCGGCGGTCACGATTGGGTTTTTGTCGGCTATGATCTCGGCGAAACCGTCTATGCGGGTGAAGGCGACGACACGGTCTTCGGTTCACATGCCGGTGATGATGAGCTATTTGGCGAAAGCGGTAACGACGATCTGTTCGGCCAAGGCGGCAACGACACGCTCGGCGGCGGCCTCGGCGAGGACTTGATCGACGCCGGCGCCGGAACCGATCTCGTCCATGGCGACGAGGGTGACGATGAATTATTGGGCGGCGGCGGTGCGGGCGACCGGCTCGATGGCGGTTCCGGTAACGACATCATTCGCGGCAGCGATGACGGCGGGGACATCATTCACGCCGGCGTCGGACGCGACACGGTCTTGGCCGGCGGCGGAAACGACCAAGTCTTCGGAGAGGAAAACGACGACATTCTTCGCGGCGGGCCGGGAGACGATTTGATCGAGGGCGGAAGCGGCAGCGATCTGATCACCGGCGGTGCCGACCATGATCTTCTGTTCGGCCACAACACGGGCAACTTGAACGATGACAACGCAGTGGATTATGTCTACGGGGATTTCGGAGGCGATTTCGGGACGGGCGGCCAAGAACCCGGTTCAGGACGCGACCAACTCGATGGCGGTGGCGGTAACGACCTACTCTTCGGCGAAGGCGACGACGATTTGATTCTCGCCGGGGGCGGCAGCAGTAACACGGTTGACTACGGCAGCGGCGAGTCGGCGGTTGCAGATGACTTTGTCCCCCCGGCCCCGACGCCCGATCCGAGCGTTGCCCCTGCCGACGATGTGTTTGACGCGGATGCCGTTTTTCCCACCGGCCTGACCGACCGCGGACGTTGGACCGAGTTTTCCGGTTCGGCATCCGGTGACGGGATCAGCAATCACGCCGCCGGTGGGATCGAACCGAGCGTCGTCGTCACGGAGGATGGCACCCGTTTTGTCGCCTGGGTTGACGGCCGTAGCGGCAATGAAGAGATCTACGTCGCAAAACACACCGATGCCGATGGCTGGCAGTCGGTAGGCGGTGCCGCGAATGCCGGCGGACTTTCGAATTCGCCGGGGGCCTCTCGACGGCCCAGTTTGACTCTCGATCAATCGGGAAGCCTGATCGTCGCTTGGACCGAGATCACATCGACCGGCAGCGATGTCCAGGTGGCCCGTTTCGACTCGGTCGGAAACGCATGGTTGAACGTCGGATCGTCGCGAAACGTGAGCGCAACGGGAGCCGCTGACCAGCCGATCATTGTTGATTCGAGCGATGGCCTCGTCCTGGCATGGGTCGATCGAAGCTCAGGGTTTGCGAACGGTTACCTGCGTCGATTCGATGGCAACGTGTGGACAGAGCTGGCCGGCAGCGGCGCCGGGACGGGAGTCACCGGCTCAACCGACAGCGATATCGACGAGTTACGGCTTGCCGTTGACGTTGGAAAAATCGCTTTGTCCTGGACACAGGTTGTTGGGCAATCGACGCAGATCTACATCAGGGAATTTGCCGCAGCGCAGTGGCAGCAACTCGATGGCTCGGCGACCGGCGACGGCGTCAGTCAGGCAGTGACATCGGCATCCGATTCGACAATCAGCTATCTGGCCGGTCAGCTGTTTTCCGCTTGGAGCGAAGCGGACGGACCGCCGGCGAGAGTTGGAACTCGAGTGGAAGTCGCCACGTTTGCGGGCAGCGCATGGTCGAATGTCACGCCGACGGCACTGCTGCCATCGACCTCCCTGCATCGCCAGCCAAGACTGGCATCGGGCGGTCATCGGCTTTACCTCGCATGGACGCCCGATCTTACCAACCGGATTCCTGTCGCCCGTTGGGACGGTACCGAGTTTTCCACGGAGATTTCTGGTGACGGTAGAAGTACGGATATTCGACAGGCGAGTGATCTGGCCAACCTTTCGATAGCGGTCAACGGTTTGGGACAGCCCCACCTCGCCTGGCAAGAGCAGGCCACTCCCGGAAAACCATCGCAAATCTATCTGCTCGGAGATCGATCGACTCTGGATCTGGAGAATAGGTTGTTCATTGCCGATGGATCACCCGGCAAGTCGATCGTTGAAATGTTAGCCGCCAACGACTTTGAACCAGGAGACACCCTTTTGGTCACTGGTGTTCACGTGCAGAATGTGGTGATCGATGCCGACGATGCCGGTCTGACGATTCTCGGTGGTGGGCAGATCCAAGGAAACCTTACGGTTTCGGCCGCCGACATCGTGATTCAAGGCTTGGGCGTTGATGGTGACGTCAATCTTTCCAATGCCGATCGATTCACGCTCCGTGAATTCAGTGCCCACAGCGTGACCGTCAGCGACTCCGCCGATGGACAGATCGTACACGCTGAAGCTCAGCATGTTGTATTGGGAACTGGCGTTGCCGACAGTGCGTTGGAATACAACAACTTCGGCAGACTAAGCTTTGATGGCGCCACCGGTTCGGTGGTTCGTCACAACCGGGTTGTAGGTGTTGATCGCGGTGTGGAGGTGCTTTCCCCGTCATCCGGTCAAGTTCTGAACAACGTACTGATCGGCGATGTGGTGGGGCTGGACATCGGCGCGGCCTTCGGCGGAATGATCGCCGACAATGAGATCCACGGTTCAGAGACCGGCATCCTGTACAACGCGGCAGCGGCACTGAGCAATAACCGAATCCATGACAATCAGACGGGTGTCAAAGTCAGCGTCACCGATTTGATCGACGCGTTCGGATTTGTCGGCCAGACGGAATCGAACAAGATCTTTGATAATCAAGTCGGCGTCGAACTGCTCGGACGAATGCGCGGCCAACGAATCACGAACAATGCGATCGGTGTCATCGGTTCGGGGATTCTGGGCGGCGACGATCTTGCTCACGCCAACGAGATTGAAGACCATCCGATCGGCGTCCGTTTTGACGGAGAGATCCGCTACAACCGAATCGGCTACAACGACGTCGGGATTGTCGCTCAGTCCAGCCAGCTGATTGCGCATAACGTCCTGTACCGCAACGTCACCACGGGAATCGACATCACATCGGTTGAAGATGTGCGGATCATCGGAAACACAATGTACGCCACCACGGGCGACAACCTTCCGATCCGCGGCGAAAGCAAGCGAGTCGAAGTGCAGAACAATGTGCTGTGGGCCGAAGCGGGGTACAACATCTTCGTCAGCGAGGATAGCCGCGAGGGGTTCTTCAGCGATCACAACGTGTTGCACAGCAGCGACAGTGGCGTCCTCGTTCACTATCTCAGGGATTTCGACGACGTCCTCGATTGGCAGGAAGACATTCATCAGTTCGACCTGCATTCGATCGGCACGACCGTGGTCAATCCGACTTGGTCCGAGCCACGCTTTTTGAATCGATCCCGAGATGACTACCGCGTCTTCGACCTTGTCGCCGGCCAGCGATGGAGCAGTTCTTCGATCGCTGCCGCCAATCCGATCATCGATGCGGGTCGCTCCACCACCGATTCGCGGCAAAATAATCTGAACTCGGGACACGACGCAGTCAATCTTCTTGGCAACCCAGGCTTCGAAGCGGGGCTGACGGCTTGGACCACGAACGCTTCGGGCACGGCACAACAATCCAACCCAGGTCCCTACGAAGGGACCGCCTATTTCGCCGCAGGTGAGGTGGCCGTCGGGTCGGCTTCCCAAACGATTGATTTAGCGACTGCCGGCGTGAGTCTCGCCGAGATCGATGCCGGTAGGACGCGAGTTCATTTTGGTGGCCGCGTGCGAGCTGCCAACGACGACGTGACCGACCGTGGGCGAATTGATCTTGAGATGCTAAGCGGGGCAGGGACATCGCTCGGTACACTCACCGCGTTGCCGTCTAGTACGACCGACCGCTGGGAGCTCGTCGGGGGTGCCCAGGCAATCATCCCCGGCACACGCTCGCTCCGCTACACATTCACGGCCACGCGTGTAAGCGGCTTGACAAGCGATGTCGTGCTTGATGCCGCGTTCGTGCGACTGATCCACATCGCTTATGCCGTGGACGCGGGGGCGCTCGCGATTTCACCGGCGGAACAAAGCGAGAGTGAGCGGCCTCATCTGGCGCTAAGATTCCCTGATCTGTACACGGACTGGGAACGCGACAAGCCACGCACGATCCAATGGGACTCGTACAACAACTCCACCGACGTTCCCGTCCGCATCGATCTGTACCAAGATGGCCCCGACGGCCCCGCGTTCTTGACCAACATCGTTGATGTCACGCCCGATGATGGCCAATACATCTGGACGCCCGCCAACAGTGGCATCGACTTCGGCACGCATGGGTTAAGAATTCAGGTTTCACGAACCGACAGCCAAATGCTCTTCGACCGGAGCACCGAAGCGTTCTCCGTTCCCGAGAACACGACCACCTTCTTTGTCAACGATTCCGACCAGACAGGCGACCAGTACACCAGTGCGGCGGGTAGCAATCGACAGACGGGCCGGACGGCCGACGCCCCCAAGCCGAACCCAAACAACGTCCTCCGGATTTACTCGCTCGGGCCTACTCACACGCTGTTTGTCGACGCAGGCAACTACGAGTTACTAAGTCCCCTTCTTATCTCAAATGAATTGGGTGTTGGTGACGACGAAGGGTTTGTGTTGACGGGACCGGACGTTGCAGGAAACGATGCGGTGTTCTCGCATGTTTTGAATAGCACGAGCGAAGCGTTGATCAAACTCGATAACGCGGACTTCGTGAACATCAGGCACTTGGTTCTTCCCGATGCGTTGCACGGGATCCACGCCTACAACGGCAGCACGGAGTTGTCTGTCGAGTCGCTTCAGTTGACGGGACATGCTTCGGACGGTCTTCGCGCAGAAGCCGGTTCCTCACTCGCGACGGTGACGGAGATCACCGCCAGCAATAATGGCGGAAACGGAATCTACACGACCGAGACGGTCAGCAGTTTGGTCGACATTGAAGCGAGTGGGAATGGCGGTTCTGGAGTCGTCATCGGTGGGTCGATCGGCGACATCCGCGACATCGAAGTCGTCGGCAATCTCGGTGCGGGACTGCAAAGCAGCGGAGCGGTGGGTGTCGTCGAACGTGTCTCGGCAAGCAACAATCACGATTCGGGACTCATCCTGGATGGAGGGCTCATTCGGCTAAGCGATTCCGAGGCGGAGCAAAACCGGAAGGTCGGTGTCGTCCTCTACGCGGCTGATGCGCTGATCGAAGCAAACCGAGTGAGCGATAACCTGGGCAGCGGTCTCGTGGTGAACGGATCAGGAAATTTGGTCGAAGCCAACCGGGTTTCAGGGAACGCTGAGTACGGCATACGAATCGACGGTGCCGGGTCCATCGTTGGAAACGCCGATCTGTCGCTAGGACGCGGCAATATCGTGATCAACAACGGGACGACCGGTATTGGGGCAAGGCACGCGTTGGTCGTCGGAAACACGATCTCAGGCCATCGAAATATCGGAAGCTTTGGCGTCAGTATCGGTATCGGTGAAGCTCGCAATAACATCATTTACGATAACGATGGAGGCGTCTTTGTCAGAGAAGCGACGGTTACCGGAAACCGTATCTATTATTCGTCCGCCGATGGAATTACCTCACGTGGCGGTTCGACGATTCTGTATAACACGATCTATTCGAACCGCAGGGGCATTCACAGTGATGCGTATTTCTCGTCCGTCAACTCGGCGATGATCGAGAATAACGTTGTGTACGGAAACACGGAGGCAGGGATCGTCGTCGCCAATGGTGCGGGAACGCATCTGGAGAACAACACGATCTTTCAACCGCTGGGCGACGCGATCGCGATCCCCGATTCCTCAACCGATGTGATCCTTCGGAACAATCTGATCACGGTGAATGACGGCGTGGGGATTCATGTCGGATCAGCCAATCAGCCAGGTTTTGACTCTGATTATAATTTGTTTCAGATTCTCGGCAGCGGCTCCGCCGGGCGTTGGGGAGGCATCGATCGCGACGGACTGGCGGCTTGGCAAGTCGCTTCATTTGGCGACCGCAGCAGCCTCACAGCTGATCCACTGTTTGTCGACACTCTCGGCGCTGACGGCCAACTCGGCTATGTCGACACCGCCCGCGACGGCCGCGACGATGATTTCCATGTTCAAAGTAACGTCGGGCGGTTCACCGGATCCCTGGCCCCGGTCCTCGATCTGGCGACGGGACTGCCGGTCTTGCTCTCGGTCGGCGAGTCGGTTGACCCTGCCCAGTCACCGGCGATCGATCGTGGAGATCTGCTCACGTCATTCGCCGGCGAACCGGAAAACAATGGTGGCTACGTCAATTTGGGTGCCTATGGGGGCACCGTACAAGCATCAAAGAGCCCCGCCGATTTCCTGTTCGTCTCGACTCCCAACGGCGATGAAGTCTGGTCGGCTGATCGCTCCTTTTCGATCACTTGGCGATCGTCACCCGATATCAGCCCCGGGTCGGGAACCATCGATATCGAACTCGTGCGTGACTCGGATCCCAGTTTTGTTTCTCCACTGCTGACCGCGGCAGCGAACCTCGGCCAATACCAATGGCTGATTCCGACGAGCACGGGCCCGGCAGAAGACTATCGCATTCGGATCCGACGGAGTGATGGCGGGAGCAGTATTGCCGACACGAGCGACACGCCTTTCGAAATCACCGCGCCAATTAGCTTGTATTACGTCAACGATTCGCTCGACCAAAGCGATGTGTTCACAACAGCCATCGGTGACGACGCCAACGACGGGCTATCGCCCGATCGTCCCAAAGCATCGATTCGTTCGGTGCTGGAAACCTATGACCTTGGTGCAGGTGACACGATCCTGGTCGATCACGGACGCTATACAATCGATGTCAACATCACCCTGAATGATGCGTTCAGCGGGTTGGCGATTCGCGGGCCATCAGACGGAAGCGCCGTTTTGGATCGAAACAATCGTGCAGCGGGCAGCTACGTGTTCGAATTTGCCGGTGCGGACGATGTCACGATCGAGAACCTTGACATCACCGGCGCCTACTACAGCATCTATGCTGGGAACGTTGACAGCGATCGAATTCGGATTGTCGGTAATGAAATACACGACAATCAACATGCCGGAATTAACGCCGATGGAGCGACATTGAATGATTGGCTGATCGTCGATAATGCGGTTTTCGGACATCTCAATAACGGTTTTGGCACGGGGATTCGCGCATACAGTATTGGTGGTGAGATTCGAGCGAACCGTGTGTTTGATAACGCAACCGGGATCTTTGCGAGTCGGGGATCATTGGTGGTGTCTGAAAACATCGTCCATCACAACACGACCGGCATTAAGATTGGTCGATCCGAAGCAAGTAATAACACGGTCTACAGCAACGCGACCGGGATCTATGCATACGATTCAACCGTTCCGTCAACCGTCCAAGGGAACGACGTTTTTGCAAACGAGATCGGCATCCATCTGGAATCATTCGGTGAAGGCAGTACCAGCGCCATAGGCAATCGCGTCTACAGCAACGTCACCGGAATACAAGCCAACGGATACAACAACCGATATGATTCCGTGACGGAAGTAAGAGCTAACCTCCTCTACGACAATTCGCTTCATGCCCTGTCGATCGGTAACACAAAGGCCGGAAGTGCAGTCGCCGGCAACACGATTGACCAGGCAAGCGGGGATGCCGTGGAGTTCTATTCGTCGTCGAGTGACATCGATTTCCGCAACAACATCTTCTCCGTTGACGACGGTTTCGTTTTCAACTTTGCCGGCGATAGTCAAAACGGTCACAGCAGCGATTACAACCAGTTTCATCTTGGCGACGCGGGAAAAATTGCCAATCTGGGTTTCGCCGAAATCGCGACGTTCCAAGAATGGCTCTTTGAATTCGGCAACGATCCCAACGGACGTGACGGTGAACCCCAGTTCGTCGATCCCGATGGGGAAGATGGCATCTTGGGCTATAGCGAACAGACGCTCGGCGACCCGACCATCATTGACGATGGCGAGACGGGATTCGCGACCGTCGGTGATTGGACGGTCGTCACGACCGGAGGGTTCGGCAATGACTATCGAACCGCCGTTGGAAACGAGAATCAGGCCGTGTGGACCTTTGACGGTCTCACGCCGGGTGACACGTACGCGGTCGCGGCGACGTGGGAGTCCAGTTCCTCATTCAACCGTTTCCGAGTGTTCACAGACAACACACTGGTTTCGGGACAAACCTTCTATCGCGCCGCCGCGAATGACTTCGTCGATCAAGACAACGTCAGTTGGGAGTGGATCAGCGAAGTGGTTGTCGGCAGCGACGGCGTACTGCGTGTCGAACTGAGTGGGTCCTCTGACGCGACTTACCCCGCTCAGGCCGATGCGGTTCGGATCCAACGAATCGAAGGACTGCGTAGCACCGATGATAATTTCCATTTGCAGTTTGGCGCCCCCGGAGTCGACGGGGCTGATCCGCTATTGGATGCGTCGGCCGAACCGCTTCCCAACGGTGGCAGGGTCAACCTGGGCGCGTACGGCGGAACCGGCGAAGCCACCGTCAGTGTGGCGGCGGAAATCGTACAAGTCCTCACGCCCAACGGATGGAACAAATACAGCGCCGGAAAGACGCTTCCGATTCGCTGGCAATCACAGGCCGTCGGCCCGTTTGACATCGCGCTTTACGATGCGGCAACGTACGTCTCGGGTGTTTCAACCCCCGTTCTGCTGATCGCGGACGATCTGGTCGCGATGGGTGGGTATGACTGGACGATCCCCGCCGACGGTTCGGTGCCGCTGGACAAAGACTACCTGATCGAAGTCACTGCCGCAGGCGGTCTGATGCCCAGCGACCTGTCGGACAAGCCGTTCACGATTGCCAACAGTGGCAATGAATACTTCGTCAACGATGGCTCGCAGGTCGGTGATGTGTACACGACGGCAGTCGGCAACAACACGAATTCCGGCAAGAGTCCCGATTTCCCGATGGCCAGTCTGGCCGCACTGTTGGGTACCTATGAACTCGGGCTCGGCGACGTCGTCTTTGTTGACAGCGGACGATACACCATTCGAAACAACATCGTCCTTGATTCATCGAAGAGCGGAATCACCATTCGTGGGCCTCTGTCGGCGGGCGGCCGCGCCGTGCTGGACCGAAACAACCGTGCAGCGGGCAGCTACGTGTTCGAATTGGCTGGTGCGGACGATGTCACCGTCGAAAACTTTGACATCACCGGCGCCTACGACAGCATCTATGCTGGGAACGTTGACAGCGATCGAATTCGGATTGTCGGTAATGAAATACACGACAATCAACATGCCGGAATTAACGCCGCTGGAGCGACATTGAATGATTGGCTGATCGTCGACAATGCCGTTTTCGGACATCCCAACATCAACAACAGTTTTGGCAAGGGGATTCGCGCATACAGTGTTGGTGGTGAGATTCGAGCGAACCGTGTGTTTGAAAATGCGACCGGAATTTCAGCGAGTCGAGGATCATTGGTAACGTCTGAAAACATCGTCCATCACAACACCGTTGGTATTCAGGTGGGTCAATCCGAAGCGGTCAACAATACTGTCTATGGCAACGAAACGGGGATCTATGCGTTTTCTTCCACTACCCCATCAAAAGTCCAAGCGAACGACATTTTTGCAAACGAGACCGGCATCCATCTGGAATCATTCAGTGAAGGCAGTACCAGCGCCGTAGGCAATCGCGTCTACAGCAACGTCCACGGAATACAAGCCAACGGATACAAAAACCGATATGATTCCGTCACGGAAATAAGAAGCAACCTCCTCTACGACAATTCGCTTCATGCCCTGTCGATCGGTAACGCAAAGGCCGGAAGTTTAGTCGCCGGCAATACGATTGACCAGGCAAGCGGGGATGCCGTGGAGTTCTATTCGTCGTCGAGTGACATCGATTTCCGCAACAACATCTTCTCCGTCGACGACGGTTTCGTTTTCAACTTTGCCGCCGATAGTCAAAGCGGTCACACCAGCGACTACAACCAGTTCGATCTCGGCCCCTCGGGCAAACTTGCCAATCTGGGTTTCGCCGAAATCACAACGTTCCAAGAATGGTTCTTTGACTTCGGCAATGATCCCAACGGACGTGACGGCGACCCCCAGTTCGTCGATCCCGATGGGGGAGATGGCGTCTTGGGCTACAGCGACCAATCGCTCGGTGACGCGATCATCATGGACGATGGCGACGTCGGATTCACGACCGTCGGTGATTGGTCAGACGTCACGACCGGCGGCTACGGCAATGACTATCGAACCGCCGTTGGAAACGAGAATCAGGCCGTGTGGGCCTTTGACGGTCTCACGCCGGGTGACACGTACGCGGTCGCGGCGACGTGGAAGTCCAGTTCCTCATTCAACCGTTTCCGAGTGTTCACAGACAACACACTGGTTTCGGGACAAACCTTCTATCGCGCCGCCGCGAATGACTTCGTCGATCAAGACAACGTCAGTTGGGAGTGGGTCAGCGAAGTGGTTGTCGGCAGCGACGGCGTCCTGAGTGCCGAGTTGAGTGGATCATCTGACGCGGCCTACCCTGCCCGGGCCGATGCGATCCGAATCCAACGGATCGAAGGACTTCGTAGCCCCGACGACAACTTTCATCTGCAATTCGGCGCACCCGGCGTCGACGGTGCTGATCCGCAACTGGACGCGTCGGCCGAACCGCTCCCGAACGGTGGCAGAGTCAACCTGGGTGCCTACGGCGGAACGGGCGTGGCAACCGTCAGTGCGGCGGCGGAGATCGTGCAGGTGCTCGAGCCCAACGGATGGAACAAATACAGCGCCGGCAAGACGCTTCCGATTCGCTGGCAATCACAGGCCGACGGCCCGTTTGACATTGCGCTTTATGACGCGGATACGTTCGTCCCCGGTGTTTCGGCTCCAGTGCTGCTGATCGCGGATGATCTGGTCGCGACGGGGCAGTATGACTGGACGATTCCCGACGACGGTACGGTGCCGCTTGACACGGACTACCTGATTGAAATCACCGCCGCCGGTGGCCTGATGCCCAGCGGCCTCTCGGACAAGCCATTCACCATCGCCAACGGTGGCAATGAATACTTCGTCAACGATGGTTCGCAGGTCGGTGATGTCTATACGACGGCGGCCGGCAACAACACGAATTCCGGCAAGAGTCCCGATTTCCCGATGGCCAGTCTGGCCGCACTGCTGGCCAGCTACGAACTCGGACTCGGTGACGTCGTCTATGTCGACAGCGGAGACTATTTCTTGTTCAAGGATATTCAGCTTGGAGAAGCTCTGAGCGGCCTCACGATTCAAGGGGCTGCGTCATCCGGAGGCGAAACAATCCTACGTCGAAACGGCAACGGAAGCGTCTTTAAACTGAGCGGCGCCGATGATGTCTCGATCATGGGCCTGTCAATCACCGATGCCGATACCGGTATCAGTCGTGATGACTCCAATTCCGATCGAATTCGAATCGAAGGCAACAATATCTTTGGGCATGCGTTTTCGGGAATTGACATCGAGGGGAATGGTGCTCCGACAGATTGGCTGATCACCAACAACCGAATTCACGACAACGCTAATTATGGCATCGCCGTCTTTCAAATGCCGATTGAGATTAGCAACAATCACGTTTTCGGCAACTGGGTCGGAGTGCGTGCCTATCGATCCGATACCGTGATTCGCGACAACAAGGTTTACAGCAACACAGCGGCTGGGATTCAAGTCTGGGAACTTGGCTCGGCAGAACAAAACGAAGTCTTTGACAACGGGACGGGAATCATCATTGATGAGGCTGTGGCGCATCACAACACGGTTTACGCCAACGACATCGGGATCGAAGTCGCACGGTCAAATTACGGGTCTAGCGGAACGGCTTATGAGAACCGAGTTTACGCGAACAACCAAGCCGGCATCACGCTCTACAACCTTGGTCGCGCCATTGGTAACTACGTTTATTCCAACCAGGTCGGAATTCGAGCAGCCACGGTCGGGTATGCATTTCGGGGTGAAGTGTCGAACAATCTTGTGTATGCCAATACGGACCATGGATTCATCGTCAACAACGGAACGGCGGAGACCAAAATCGTCAACAATACCATCCTGCAGACCGTTGGTAATGCGTTACGAATCGAAAGTGGCCCAAGCGGGATGCTGATTCGAAATAACATCCTGATGGTCGAATCGGGGTACGCCGTTAACGTCGCCGACAATCAAGCCAGTTTCCAGATGGACTGGAATCTGTTGCAACAAGGGACCGACCCCAATGCTCACATCGGACGTTGGGGGAACACCATTCTCGACTCCCTCTCCGACTGGCAAACGACGACATCGATGGATGCAAACAGCTTGACCGGCGACCCTGGATTCTTGGACATCAATGGTGCTGACAATCTGCTGGGTTATGTTTCCGACGGTGGCGGGATCGATGGCGGTTTCGACGACAATTTCTACCGAACGCTGAACTCGATCGCGATCGACCGTGGCGATACATGGCATGCACCGACGTACGACATCAGCGGGTCGCCGCGACTGGATGACGCGGGAACGACCAATGCCGGATCTGCAAGCTACGTTGAGTCCACTCTTTCGGCCGAAACGTACCAGAGCACCGGCGTGGCACTCAATCTGAAAGCGAACGACGCGTCGACAACCATTGATCTTCCGTTTGAGTTCGACTTCTACGGCACAGCGTACAGCTCCTTGCGTGTGTCGACGGACGGCTTTCTGCATCTTGCTGGTCCCTATGTCAATCTTGCGTACGGCGACAACAGTGAGTCCAGGTTCTACAGCGATGCAGTCATCGCGCCGCTGTGGGACAATTTAACGACAATCCCGGAAGGGAAAGACGTCTTCGTCGACACGTCGGTCACGGATCAAGTCACAATCCGCTGGGAGGCGGCGACGGTTGCCGATGGATCCGACGTCAATTTCTCGGTGACGCTCTTCAGCGATGGGAACATTCGCTTTGCCTACGGAGATGGCAACCAGAATTTGACCCCAACCGTCGGAGTTTCACGCGGCGATGGTGAGTCTTATGCATGGTCCAGCTACAACGGGCAATCGGTACTGAACTCCGTTCATCCGATCTCAATGACCACACTCGGCTTCACCGACATCGGAGCCTATGAATTCACCGGGAACAGTAACGACAACAATCCACCCTTCGTCGTAGGCTCGACACCTGCGGCAGTCCATGCCGCGACAATCGCGAATTATGCGTTCAACAAGATCGTTCTGCAGTTGAGCGAGCCGATCAACACCATCGACGCCAATGCAACGGCCGCGTACAGTTTGCTCTATTCCGGACCCGACGGGCAGTTCGGCAATCTCGATGACGAATTGATTGAACTGGATCCGATTCATGCTTCCGGCAGCAGTGCAATCGTGTTGGAGACAGCGAATCGGCTCGAAGAAGGCTACTACCGACTGACCCTCTTTGGCGACACGACGCTGCACGATCTTGCCGGCTTGAAGCTTGATGGCGACGCTGACAACACTCCGGGCGGCAACTATCAGCGGACATTCCAGGTCAACCACGCTCCACTTGACTTTGGCGATGCCCCGGTGACCTATGGGACGTTGATTGACGACGACGGCGCAGCGCACGTCGCTACGGGACCGCAGTTGGGAGCGCAGCGCGACAGCGAAGACGATGGCTTTCCATCGACCGATGCCGACGGGGACGATGTCGACGGATCGCCCGACGACGAAGACGGAGTGATGTTTGGTGTGCTTAAGCTTGGCCAAACGATGGCGGGTGTGAACATCGATTTGCAGGCCAGCGACAATGCCAGAATCGACGCCTGGATCGACTTTGACGCGGATGGAGTGTGGGACGCGAGCGAAAAAATTCTTGACAGTGCAAGCGTTATTTCCGGCCTTCAGACACTCAACTTCACCGTTCCGGCGACGATGGCGCTCGGTGAAACCTACGCGCGGGTCCGCGTCAGTACCGCCGGCGGCCTGGGTCCCGCCGGGTTCGCCGAAGACGGTGAAGTCGAAGATTACTCGATCACGATCCGCGAAGACGTGGTGTATGTCGCCCAACCATCGGAGAACGACATCACAGTCAGGCTCGCTGGGGCGAATGTCGAGTTGATTGACAACGACAGCGGCGCAGCGCTGTTGACAAAACAGATCGCGACAACGCAGTCGGTTCAACTGAGCGGCACGACGGGTGACGACACGTTTGTGATCGACTACGGCGAGGGTGGTTTCTTTGCGTTGCCCGATGGAATCGAGATCGATGCGGCGGGCGGATCCGACTCGGTCGTCATCCGGGGTGCGGGAACGTCCACCGCGACCCTGCGATCACCTGACGGGACACTTGCCGGCGCCATCGTGCAGGTGAACGATGCATCGAAAGTCAACGAAGTCCGACTCGCAGGCGTCGGTCCGACCAGTGTGCATGCGATGCAATCGATCGAGATCGACGGTTCGCTCAACGTCGCAGATCAAGTGTTGTCACTTGCGGCGACGACCTCCATCACGCTCGGCACGGTGACGGAATTCGCCGGTGGCCGAATCGAAGCAACTGGCCCCGTCACGGTTGATGGTGTGTTGAAGTATCGACCTCCGGCGGGCCTGACTCAGGGCGTCGGAGACTCCGTTGTGCTGGTGACTGCGACAACACTGGACGGTGAGTTCACAAGCCTGGACCTTCCCACGCCGCCGCTGGGAGCCGACTGGGATTTGAACGTCGGCGCGACCGAAGTTCGATTGACCTTGGTGGATCTGGCGGAGGTCGGCGTCTTGACGCTGGGAAGTGAAACCGGCACGACGCAGCGGTCGAACGTCACCCGCGTTGATGTCACCTTTGATGGCTTGGTCGACGTCGATGCGGATGCATTCGAATTGCGAAAGCAAGGTGCCGACGGCGGTCCGGTCACCACCGCGTTCACGCTCGCAGCGGACGCGGAAGACAACTCGGTCGCGACACTCACGTTCAGCGGTCCGCTTACTCGCGGTGCGAATGGTGCGTTGGCTGATGGGGATTATCGACTGACAATTGATTCAACGAAAGTTCGTCGAGCAGGAACATCCGTCTCGCTCGACGGTAACGACGATGGACTTCAAGGCGGCAACTACGCATTTGGCACCACGGCGACCGATCAGTTTTTTGCCCTCTACGGTGACAGTGACGGTGACCGTGATGTTGACGGACAGGACTACGGACGATTCGGATTGACGTTCTTGAAGTCGGCAGGAACTCCGGGGTTCAACTCCGACCTGGATAGCGATGGCGACGGAGACGTCGACGGACAGGACTACGGACGATTCGGCCTGCGATTTCTGAGGCGGATCTGAGACAGGAACGAGCAATACACGTGGTTTTTTTAACCACGTTTCACCACCGACAGTTCACTATCAAGAACGTAGAAGGTTAACCATGAATGACACTCCCGGCCCGGGTTGGTATCGATTGTTTCAAAAGATTGCCTTGGCGATTGGCCTGGTGGCTGCATTGCTCGGTTTCTTGATTCAGAACTCGGCAGTCGGGGGAGCCGGATTGGTGATTCTGGTTCACGCCTTGATCGCAACGATTGTCATCGCCGTCGAAGATCGCCGCGCAGCAGCCCCGCGGGATTAACCCGCGGTTGCGACACACGCGGGAATGGTCCCGTGTTGCGGTGCGTTCGAGTACAATCGCGCCACCCGGGTGCCTGCTTCACGTCTGAACGACGTCTTCACTCGGTGCCAAACGCGGCCAATGAATCAAGCGAGTTTCTGATCTCCATGAAAACATTTCTTCCGGTCTTTTGGTTATTCGTCGTTCCCGCCGTGATTCATGCCGAGGATCTTGATTCCAGACGACAAACGGTGGTGGGCACGCCGGGGTTGGTCGCGTTCTGGGACTTCGTCAAACGAGAGCCGGACGGGGAGCATCGCTTTCTGGCGCACGTCCCCAGCGGTTCGTCGACCGAGTATCCGCTCGATGTGGCGAATTACGTGAAGGATTACTGGGGGCAGGGACGCGCGGCGTCGTATGCCGATTTTCCGTTGCTCGGTCGGGGGCCGTTCGGACAGGCGATTCGAATTCGCAAAGAGACCGATCCGAATTTCCGACCGTTTTTGTTTGTGCCCCGTTCGCGACTGCACGACACACCACTGGATATCAAGGGCGACGACCGGTCGGTTTCCGTGGTCGTGTGGGCGATCCGCGAGAGCGGCAATCATGCCCTGGCGGGAATCTGGCACGAAGGCACCGACCTGCACCAGAAAGAGACGGCCGGCATTCGCAAGGTGGAACGTGGACAGCGTCAGTACGCACTGTTTGCCGGACTGAACAAACCCGGCAGCGCCTGTGGTCACGTTTCTGAAAACGGAGCCAGTTCGTTCTTGAACAAGTACGCTCTGCACAAATGCAATTCGCTTGGACAATCACCCGAAGTCCCCGCCGATTCGTCGCTCGATGTCTTGGATCGCTCCTGGCAATGCTTCGCCATGACGTTCGATCACCAGCGCGATGAACTGACCGGTTGGCTCGATGGACAATCGGGTGATCGCTGGCTGGAAAACCCCAGTCGCGGCGGACTGCTCCTATCCGCCTACAACGCCTACATGCAAGGCCATTGGCACCGCACGCCCGGCATACAACCCGGCGAAGACCCGAGTTTCCCAAAAGACCAGTTCTACAATCCGCCGGAGGACGATCCGCTTTCGGTCAACGTCCTCAATGAAACAGCTGACCAGCGGACGGAACAACGCGAGTATCGGTTCACCAAAGTCAACGTCACACTCGAGGCGAACGCCGACGGAACCTTCACCGAAACCGCACGCGATCTGGTGGCGCTGCGGCTCAATCCGTGGTGGTACCCGCACGGCCTTTACACGCCCGGCGACGACGGCAGCGGCGGCCCCTTCACCATCGGCCGCGTCATCCACAGCGCTCGCAGCGTCGGATTCACGGGATGGATCGGTGGCGTCGCGGTGTTTGACCGGGCATTGAGTGCCGAGGAGTTGGCGACGCTGGCGAGTCTATCAATGCAGTAGGACGCCGATCGAGATGTACAACCACGCGGGGTTGTACCGGATGTTGGAACTCGGGAAACCCGTCGACACCACTGGCGAGATCATCGATTCGGGGGACCCCGCACTCGACGGCGAGGTCGCCAATGCGATTGAGATGATCCGGAAACTCGCCCAGAGCGAACGCGTCGAGCAGGTTTTCGTGCGTCACGCCTTCCGCTTCTGGATGGGCCGCAACGAAACGCTGCACGATGCGCCCGTGTTGCAAGACGCCCACCGCGCCTACAAGGAAAGCGGCGGCAGTATGAATGCGTTGATCACCTCGCTACTGACGTCGGACGCCTTCCTGTATCGCACCCGCAGCGAGACTGGAGGCTAGGAGAGCTTTTCGGTAGATCGTGGACCTGGGGTTACGCCCGGATTCGCTGGGGCTCGTCCGGTCTCACCCCAGGTGATGTTGTTGATCGCCTCGGGACGTCAATTGTATAAGTGACGGATTTGACCGTAGGAGAAGGCGCCGAGACTTTTGCAACGCCGGCCCTCTCTGGCGTTTGCTTGCTGCGCAAACGCCGTCTCTCCCAGAGGGAGAGAATCTAAATCGGCTGCCAAATCCTGCAGTAAAAGAATCGACGTCCCCTGGGGTGTGGCGCTTCGCTAGAGACACAAACGCTCAGTCATACAATTGACGTCTCTTGGCGAACCGATACCGATCGCAGCGGCACTCGTGCGACGGGTTGGTGCTTTGCCACTCCCTCAACTTGGGCAGTTCTTCGTCGCGTCAATCGAAACGGTGTGAACGCGGTAACCCGCCAGAACACTGGAATTACGGGGTTTCCCAGCCTCCTTCGACCGATGGTTGGACCTGGGCGGACGCCTAATTTTTTCGATTTTGAAATAATTGGACCCCTTAGGGCATCTAGCTATATAATCGGTCTACCCGCCACATCCCCAGTCCTACCCCAGCCAGCTGTTTTCCCACCCCTCGGCCGGCGTGTAGCGGTTTCAGGCGATCGCCAAATCGACTTCCCCGTCGACTCAGCCGGACAATTGACACGCAATTCTTCGATCTCGCATAAAGATTCAAAATGATCAACCGTAGAAACATGCTGCATGGAATCGCAGCTGGCGTCGGCGCTGCTTTTGGCCCTTCGATCCTCGCCGAGCGTTTGCTGGCGTCACCCGCGACGAACGTTCCGCTACTCGGTAATTCGACTCCCAAACGAATCGTGTTCTTCATGCAGAACCAGGGGTTTGACCCCAAGACCTGCATTCCGAGCGGGATGAAGAATAGCGGTTCGCTGGCCAAGGCCAAACTGCCCGAACCGATCAGCCCGCTGGAACCCTACAAGGATCGACTGCACATCATCAACGGGCTGCACGGTCTCCACACCAGTCCCTCGCACAGCGCCTTTTTCGGCGCCCTGGGCGGCTATCGCGGCAGCGACGGTGTGCCACCGAGTGCCGCGACGATCGACTACGAATTGAGCAAGGTCTTGCCGCAGACGCTGTTGCCGCACTTGTGCATTGGCATGGATTCGATCGAGAACATGACGACCAAGCCCACGCTCGCGACGCTGTCCGCCAGCGGGGCCGGCCAGCCGATCTTCATGCACTCCAACCCGAACCATCTGTACCAGATGCTGTACGGTGGGATCTCGACCGGTGACATTCGAACGCAGCACGAAGCGCGAACGAGCTTGATGTTGCAAATCGAACAGTTCGCCGCGGCCAAGGGGCGAGCGCTTCCGGCGGCCGACAGCCAGCGTTATGGTCAATACGTCCAGGGATTCAAAGAAGCCAATGGCTTGCGCGATCGACTCGGCGCGGTCAGCGACCACTTGCGCAAGTTTGCACCCGAAGTGGACGAGCGCTACACCAATCCCGAATTCGAAACCGATTGGCATGATCGTTTGCTGGACCTGGGGATTTCGGCACTGACCTCTGGCATCACCAACACGCTCACGATCGGTTCGGGACGCGGCGAGATCTTCGGCGCATGGAAAGGATTGGGCGTCGAGCAACAGGGTCACAACCTGGGGCACATGGACCAGCCGGACAATCCGATCTGGATCAAGATCCGTCAGTACAACAGCCGCATGCTGGTCCGAATCATGGAAGCGCTGGAAAGCGTTCCCGAAGGCAGCGGCACGATGATGGACCACACGCTGATCGTGTACACCAGCAACAACGCGGACAAGCAGCACACCAACGGTGCGAACTGGCCGGTGATGCTGCTGGGCAACCTCGACGGCGCCTTCAAGTCCGGCTGCTTCACCCAGCTGGATGGCAAACGTCCGATCAACGCGCTGTATGCGAGTCTGTTGCGTGCCGCCGGTCAGAACGTCGATCGCTTCAACATGGACGACAAACAGGCCAAGAAGTTTGACGCCGGCAATGGACCGCTCAAAGAAGTGCTCGCGTAAGCAACGAACGGACCCCGGTATGACGTTTGAATCCGGAGGGTCTCGCAAGCTGGAAGTATCCAGGGGGGACGCAAGCTGGAAGCTTACGGCACTTTATAGTTGGACAACGTTTTTGAAGGTTTTCGTATGACGGCTGGCAAACAAGTCCGACAAACGAGCTCGTTGGCGTTTGACGTGCATCGGTGCGTGTGGGGCGCCCTGTTCTGTTTCTCGTTCGGCATGTTTTCACTCGGCATGATGTCGTCGGCGGATGCCGAAACGTACACGCCGGGGCAACCGCTGGAAAAGGACTTTGAAAGCTTTGCCGGGGCGTTTCTTGCCGACCACTGCATCGACTGTCATGGCGAGACGGCGCCGGAGGGCGATCTGTCGCTGCACGACCTCGGGCCGGTCGACGAGATCAATGCCGGCACCTGGAGAAGCGTGTGGGCTCAGGTCTCGTTGAAGGAGATGCCGCCGCCGGATGCATCGGAGCTTGAAGTCGTCGACCGGCTGCAGTTCTCCGACTGGATCGTTGGCGAATTGTCACGTGTCATGCAAGACAAGGGTGGGTTCCATGATCACCGCGACCCGAACAAGGGGAACTTCGTCGATCATGAGCTGCTGTTTGGCTCGTTGCCCGAAGAGATTCGATTGGTGCCGACGTCGTCGCCGGCCCGGATCTGGCGGGTGACGCCCCAAGAACACATCACGCGGCTGAATGAACTGATCAACACGGAACCGGAATACGATCCCGGCAAGCCGGGGCTGCGGACACATGGCGATGTCGTCCCGACCAACCACGGCGGCGAACTGAAGCTGTACTTCGGCGTCGATCGCATCATCAAGTGGCAAGGCGGCACGGTGGCCTACGCCACGTCGGTCAAAAGCGTTCCTGCGATCCTGTCCTCGGCGCGCAAACACGGGCTGGAGAACTACCCCGATTTTTACACGGTCAATAGCGCCGAAGCGACGCAGATCTTGGACGTCGCCGACGACATCATCCGGTACATGGCCGAAGGGCCACTGAGTATCGCTCAACCCTATCAGATCACGGACGATCCCGAATCGATCGCCGACAAGATGGTGGGTGATCTTCGCGGCTTGCCGACCAGTCTGGTCTACAGCACCAAGGTGGTTCGCCCACTGACGCCGGTCTATGACCTGATGGAAGAAGACGGTGTCACGGATCAACGTGTGCGCCGCGCGGTCGACTTTCTGTTCGAGGCGTTGACGTACCGGCCGCCGACCGAGCGAGAGTCGAATCAGTATCTGCAAATTGTCAATGAATCGATTCAGAAGCTCGGCAAAGAAGACGGTGCCGTTCTGGGGCTGTCGTCGATCTTCCTGGATCGTGACGCGCTGTTTCGGCCGGAACTTGTCGAGTACGGTTCGCCGGATCCGCACGGACGTGTCATGCTGCAAGACTGGGAACTCGGTCTGGCCGTCAATCACGCACTGCGGTACATCAAGCCGGACGAAGCACTGCGGACGGCGGTCCTGGAAGGACGCATGCGGACCCGGGACGATGTTCGCCGCGAAGTCCAACGGATGCTCGCCGACGACACGATCCGAAAGCCTCGCGTCCTGCGATTCTTTCGAGATTACTTCGATTACGACCTGGGCGGCTACATCTGCAAGGACAGCAAGGCGCTGGCGGAAACCGGCGTCAGCGCGCGGGGAGTGTCGCACTACCGCGCGATGTTCGACGCAACAGCCAGCACGGATCGCCTGGTCGAACTGATCCTGCAAGAAGACAAGGATGTGTTGAAGCAGTTGCTGACGACCGACAAGGTGGTCGCCACCAAGACCGACGAGGTTTACTTCGGTAGAAGGCGAACCAAAGAAGAAACCGCTGCGGCGGTGGCGGAGGCAAAACGGGCAGCAGACGAAGAAACGAAGGAGGCGACCGCGGCGTTTGAATCGGCGAAGCAGGAATTGGCCGAGCTGCAACAGTGGATGAAGGCGAATCCCGACGAAGACACGGCGAAGAAACAGAGGGAACTGACGGCGAAAGAGAGGGCGGTCACGGCTGCCGAAAAGAAACTGGCCGCGATCAAGAAGAAGCGGCGCGGTAACGAGAGTCACAGCGTATCCCAGGCAGACCTGTCCGGACCGACGATCTTTGCCCGCGTCAGTCGCCGCAGCTTTGGCAACGGATCGATGAAACCCGAACGAGTCCTCGCCACCGCACCCCAAGGCCAACGGTTGGGCATCCTGACCCATCCCAGTTGGCTCGTTTCACACTCCGATGCGATGGACAATCACGCCATCTTGCGCGGTCGATGGATCCGCGAACGACTGCTCGGCGGCGGCATTCCCGATGTGCCAATCACCGTCGATGCGATGCTGCCCGATGAACCCCACAGCACCCTGCGCGAACGAATGCGGGTCACGCGGGAAACGTATTGCTGGACCTGCCATGAGAAAATGGATCCACTCGGGTTGCCGTTCGAGATGTACAACCACGCGGGGCTGTATCGCACGCTGGAACTCGACAAGCCCGTCGATACCACGGGCGAGATCATCGATTCGGGGGACCCTGAACTCGACGGCGAGGTGGCCGATGCGATTGAGATGATCCAGAAACTCGCCGAAAGTGAACGTGCCGAACAGGTGTTCGTGCGACACGCCTTCCGTTTCTGGATGGGTCGCAACGAAACACTGCACGACGCACCCGTGCTGCAAGACGCCCACCGCGCCTACAAGGAGAGCGGCGGCAGCATGAACGCGCTGATCACCTCGCTGCTGACGTCGGACGCCTTTCTGTTTCGCACGCGCAGCGAACCCGGGATGCTGGCCGAGTCCCGATAAGGATCCAGCAGAAAAAGTGGGATAGGCTTCCAGCCTGTCGATGCTGAAATGACAGGCTGGAAGCCTATCCCACTTCAAGAGATCCGACACTTCGATTCCGCCTAAAGGCTAAACACCAACGGTTGCTAAATCCCTTTTTCGCTGATTGCCGAGCTGGCTGTTAATCGGTCAACGCGGTCGAATCGCGTTCAACGCGATCCCGGCAGGGCTTCAATCTCGCGGTCTTGCCAACCCTTTGCACCTTTTCGACGTTCTTGTGCATCTTCCGCATGAGCGTGTCTCGCTTTGGCCCAAGGTTTGCGTTCGTTGACTCGCACGGTCCGTGATTGTGTTTGTGCAACCGCAGACCGTCTCGAGTCTTTCAGTAACGATCCTTCCACGGAGATCCCGATGGCGACGACCACCCAAACTCAATTCAAACGCGACATTCTCGAGGGCGACACGAACGAACAGGTGACTTCACTTTTGCAGCACAACTTGGTCAATTTGGTCGACCTCGCGTTGCTCATGAAGCAAGCGCACTGGAACGTCTTTGGTCCCAATTTTCGCAGCATTCATTTGCAGCTTGACGAGATCATCGCGACGGTGCGTGATTCCAGCGACGAGGTTGCCGAGCGGATTGCCGCGTTGGGCGTCGCGGCGGACGGGCGATCGGGCACCGTTGCGGCCAACAGCGACCTGGCAGATTACCCGCGTGAATTTGTCGACGTGAAACAAACGATCGGACTTGTCGCCGACGCGACCAAGACCACGATCGATTCGTTGCGCGCCGCGATCGAAAAACTCGGCGACTTGGATCCCGTTAGCGAAGACCTGCTGATCGCGATTGCCGGGCCGATGGAAAAGCATCTTTGGATGCTGCAGGCACAAGAGTAAGCTAATCGCCGGAAGTCTTGTCGGCTTCCGCCACTACGTGCACCCTTTTCTGACACTCCGACCAGAGCACCGTCGAGAATGAGTTTGATCGAAGATTTCAAAAAGTTCGCCCTGCGCGGGAACATGGTCGATTTGGCGATCGGGTTCACCGTGGGGGCGGCGTTCACGACCGTGGTCAAGTCGCTTGTCAACGACATCATCATGCCGCCGATCGGACTGCTGGCCGGCAATGCCGACTTTTCTGATTTGTTCTGGGTGCTCGACGTCCCCGAGGCCGTAAGCGTTCCCGAGGGCGGGTTTCAAACGCTGCAATCCGCTCAGGATGCCGGTGCGGTGACGCTGAACTACGGCGAGTTCTTCAATAGCTGTCTAACGCTGTGCATCGTTGCGGTTGCGATGTTCATCATCATCCGCCTGGTCAATCGACTCGATGAGCAGCTCGATGAAGCGTTTGGCGAAAAACCGCCTGAAGGCGAACCGAGCGAAAAGAAATGCGACTTCTGCCGGACCGCGATCGCCTATCGGGCGACCCGTTGTCCCAACTGCACGTCCAAACTGAGTGTGCCTGCGGAAGTCGCCGCGGATCGCAGCCTTGCGGGACAATGACCGCGATCGAATCTGATCGCCCCGATTCGGTGGGGGCTGTCGGATCCCACGTGGGAACACCCGTCTGATTGCAAGCTCACGGGCACCAACCTGAAGAATCTGCGCTTCACTTCACCGCATTGGGCTCGTGTTAATCGGCTGATGAAGTCGATGCTCCATTGTCGCAGTCCGTTCCGACGTCCACAGGAAGATTGACAGAGGGCGGAGCACGAGGTTGATCTCGATGTGGTAGCATTATCTAGTGCTGCGTCAATTCTTAAACTTGGGGGGCCGCGGAAGAGGGGTCAGGGACCAAAAATGCGAAGCACCCTTCGGGCCATTTGGTTTTTGGTACCTAACCCCTTTTCCGCTCGACAAACGCAACCCGAACATTGAACGCTGACACAGCGCTCGGGCAATCAATGGGGAAACCAACTGCTGCTGCCAAGGGGAACCGAAATGAGTCATCAGCCCGAACTTCCGGTGATCAATCAATTGCCCATCGACCTGGCTCGCGGCAACTTCATGCGAACGCTGCTTCGCGAACTGTCGGGGACGCTGCAGGACGTCGTCGGATTGGATCAGGCGTCTGGATTCGTGGCCGTGGTCGGTCAGCGGATGGGAGAGCGGATCAACGAGATGTACCGGACAGCGGCCGGCGGTGACAAATTCAATGCTCAGCAAGTCGGCGAGGTTCTGGTGGATCTGAAGCGCCGAATCGACGGAGATTTTTTCATCATCTCCGAAGACGACGAGAAGATCGTGCTCGGAAACCGCCGCTGTCCCTTCGGCGACAACGTGTTGGACCGCCCCGCGTTGTGCATGATGACGTCCAACGTGTTTGGTATGATCACCGCCGAGAATCTTGGCTATGCGAAAGTAGAGATCCAAGAGGCGATCGCCCGCGGCGACGCGGGGTGTCGGGTGGTGGTCTATTTGAAACAATCGCCAGAGAGTCGATCGGCCGACGGGCGTGAATACTTTTCGGACGAACTCGGCCAGGGTGCGAACGTTGACACCTGAATCATTCGAGATGTTCGCCAACGCATTCAAGGAAGCGTTGCTGCTGGTCTTACCCGACGGCACCATCCGAGCGGGCAATCAACAGGCTGCCGCGATCATCGGCGTCGACGACCAGGCTCAATTACGGCATCGCGACTTGAATTGCATTGCACTTCAATCAGCTTCACGCGTGAAGGATCTGTTGAAGTTGGCGCGGCGGACGTCGGACGAGACCATTGGTTCGATTGATCTCGGTGAACCCGCTCAAGCGTACCGGGTGATCGCTCGCCGGACGATGAACGCCGACGGACGCGTTTTCCTGTTGCTCCGCATCGAACCGCAACACATCGCGACCCGGCAGTTTGCGGCGTTGAACGACAAGTTCGATCAACTCAATCGAGAAATCGCCCGTCGCAGGTCGGCAGAAATGCAACTGCGGACCGAGCGTGATGTTGCCGAGTTCGGCCGCGATATCGGCATTGCATTGGTCCAGTCCCGCGGACTGGAGGAGGCGTTGGCAAAGTGTACGGATCTGATGGTCGATCGTTTGGGTGCTGCCTTTGCACGAATCTGGTTGGCCAATGAAGAGCAAACCGAATTAAAGTTGACCGTCAGCAGTGGGCTGTACACGCATCTTGACGGCCAGCACAGTCGGATTCGCTTTGGCGATTACAAGATCGGACGAATTGCGGCTGCGCAACAGGCACACGTGACCAACCGTGTGCTCGGGGACGGGGAAATTCATGATCAGCAATGGGCCAAGCGTGAGGGCATGATCGCCTTCGCCGGGTACCCGTTGATTGACGAGGGGAAGGCCGTCGGTGTGATGGCAATGTTTTCCCGTCATCCCGTCAGCGAATCGGTCGCCTCGTTACTCGAATCCGTTGCCAATGGAATTGCATTGCGAATCCGCAAGCAATCGATCGAAGACGGGCTGGCACGCCAGACCGAGGCGTTGCGTGAAGCAGACCGGCGAAAGGACGAGTTTCTCGCCATGCTTTCACACGAATTGCGAAACCCGTTGGTGCCCGTCCGCTCCGGCTTGGATCTACTGGTCCTCAGCGAGACCGAGCATCAAGACGCCATCCGCATGATGCAGCGACAGGTTGAGCATCTGGTTCGGCTGATCGACGATTTGCTCGATGTGTCACGAATCATGCGCGGCAAAGTCGAATTGCGCCGCCAACGCGTGCCGGTCGCTCAACTCGTCGAGCATGCGCGCGACATGTTGCGTCACACGGTTGACCAGACCGGCCATCAAGTGACCGTTCGGCTTCCCGAGCAATCGGTTTGGGTGGACGCCGATCCCGTTCGGCTGACCCAGGTCATTGAAAACCTGCTCAAGAACGCTTGCAAGTACACCGATTTTGGTGGGGAAATCTCGGTCACGGTGACGAAAGAAGACGGCGATTGGGTGTCAATCAGCGTGGAAGACAACGGCGTCGGCATCGACCAAGACCTGTTGCCGCAAGTGTTTGATCTGTTCACTCAGTCCAATAGAACGCTGGAGCGATCCCAGGGCGGCCTCGGGATCGGCTTGACCCTCGTCAAGAACATGGTGGAGATGCATGGCGGTACGGTGTCGGTCGCAAGTGACGGGCTGGGGACCGGAAGCACCTTCACGGTCCGATTGCCGTGCTGCAGTGCCCCCTCCGATTCCGAAGCGCTGGCGGTTCGCCCAGCGTCGCGCACCACGCCGATTCCCTTGCGGGTGCTCGCAGTTGATGACAATCGCGCCGCCCGGTTGATGATGGAAAAAATATTTGAAAAGCTCGGTGCCCAAGCGGTTGCCACCGCCGAAGACGGTCCGTCGGCGTTGAAGAAATTTTCAAGTTTTGGGCCCAACCTGGTGCTGTTGGATATCGGTTTGCCCGGAATGGACGGATACGAACTCGCCCGCCGAATACGACAATCCACGACCGACCACTCTTTCTTGCTGGTCGCGCTGACCGGATACGGACAACAGGAAGATCGGCTGAAATCAAAGGTCGCCGGGTTCGATGAGCATCTGGTCAAACCGCCCAGTATCGATCAGCTCCGAGAGCTGCTCAGCCATCCGCGGTTCAACCGTACCTAGACAAGGTGAACGGAGTAACCATCGGTGGGCGCGTTTGCGAGCGCGGTTTGGCAGCCGGAGTGGCAAAACGATGGGGGCAGAACGATGGGGGCAGAATGGTGGGGGCAGAACGATGGGGGCAGAACGATGGGGGCAAAACGATGGGGGCAAAACGATGGGGGCAAAACGATGGGGGCAAAACGATGGGGGCGGAACGATGGGAGGGGCAGAACGATGGGAGGGGCAGAATGATGGGAGGGGCAGAATGATGGGGGCAGCACGGTTTTGGCTGGTGGTCGATCGCAGCGGATGGCCATCTGTTTCCGATGACGCCACGCGTGGTCGCTCAACCGCTTCGTTTGGCCTCCAGCGTTCCGCTCCCTCGCCTCCAGGAGATACGCTTGTTTGTCTCCGATTCAAAGCTGCGTCCACCACTCGCGCTCTGCTTGCTACTGATGCGACTAGGCATCACCCGTGTCTTTCTCATGTGGACGATCGATGAATTAGGCTCAAACGTGGGGTGAGCATCTTGCTTGCCTGCTCGGATTGCAGGGGAGTCGCAAGCTGGAAGCTTACGCCACGTTCGCAAGCTGGAAGCTTACGCCACGATTCGCAAGCTGGAAGCTTACGCCACGATTCGCAAGCTGGAAGCTTACGCCACGATTCGCAAGCTGGAAGCTTACGCCACGATTCGCAAGTTGGAAGCTTACGCCACGATTCGCAAGCTGGAAGCTTACGCCACTTTTAGCGAGCGCCCAGGTGGTCACTTCACCCGCGTGATCTTGGAGAACTCCGACTTCGTCTTTTTGGCATAGATGCCGACGTACTGGACGCTTTCCAGATTGCTCGGCAATTGATGTTCGATCCGCGTGTCGTTGACACTCAAGATCAACTTGCCGTGATCCAAATCGATCGTGACGGTGGCGTCAAACGTCGCGTTGGGGTCAAAATCGTCTTGTTTGCCGGCGCCGATTCCGACGTTGGCCCAACTGCCGTCAAAGGCTCCGTGGCGGCCCATCCCGATCAACGTGCCGGCTTTGTGCAAGCGGTCGTTCAGCGGAACCGCTCCGAAGCAGAAGCACGCGTTTTTCGTCACGTTGTCGCTGGCCGAGCGATATTGAATTCGAAAAGTGGCTGATTCCTGAATCGGAGTGTCCAGCTTTTGTAACGCAAACCCTTCGCTTTGGTCGGTATCCAACAAGTACCCGAGATCGCTCGCTGTCACCGTCGCCCCTTTGACCACGTCAAAGTCTCCGGTCGCGTCGGTGCCATCGGACAGTTTTGGGGCTCGCTTGCGTTTGCCGCCGTCCGGCTGGTTGATCCACCACTGCTTCGGACCTTCGTTTTCGACGCCTTCCCAAACCTCCAGAAACTTCGCTTTCATCTCCGCCAATTTTTCGGGCATCTCGTCGGCCAGATCATGTTCTTCTTTCCAGTCCTTTGCGATCTGATACAGCTGAAACTTTTCCAGCTTTTGATCGGCAACGATCTTCCATTGGCCGATTCTCATCGCCGCGTGGCTGGCCGGCGGAGCGATGTGGGTGCGCCAAAACAACGGCACGGGGCGCTCCAGCGATTTGCCTTCGCAAGCCGGCAACAGGTTGACGCCATCGATCGTGCGGTCGGTCGGCACCGGCGCGCCGGCGATCTGCAGCACCGTCGTGAAAATGTCCGAACCGATGATGGGCACCTCGCTGACTGTTCCCGGTTGGATCTTGCCGGGCCAACGGACGATTCCCGGAACCCGGATTCCACCCTCGTGGCTGTCGCGTTTGCGGCCCCGCAAGCCGCCGGTGGATCCCCAGGTTCGATTCTGTTGTGATTCCGGTTTTCTCAGATTGCCTTTGCCAGAGCCTTCGGGACCGTTGTCGCTGGTGAAGATGACAAACGTGTTGTCTCGCAATCCCAGCTCATCAACCGTCTTCATCAAATTTCCGAAGGCATGGTCCAGCTGGGTGACATTGCCGTGGTGTTGCCGCACGCCCGGATTCTCGATCTCGCTGTACAGCTGCTGGAACTTGGGGTCGCTTTCGATCGGCAGGTGCGGCTCGTGGGTCCAGACGGTGATGAAGAACGGTCGCTCCGGGTCGCGCTGCTGCTTCAACCATGTCGACGCTTCCTCCGCGACCAATGGAGCCGAGAATCCTTTCAGCGGGCCGACCTCCTTTCGGTTGCGAACGAAGTTGATCGGGTCCTTGTGAGACGGTGACGCGTTGTTCTGTGTTGCGAACCACCAATCGTATCCGTGGTCATCCGGCTGCGGTTGTTCGTCGCTATTGAAATAGCCGTTCAAATGCCACTTGCCGCTGTGCATCGTCTGGTAACCGAGCGGCTGCAGCGATTCAGGAATCGTGACTTCGCTCTCACGCAAGTGAGCCGGATTCCCCACCGGCAGCCAACGCCAAACGCCGTTTCGGTAGGGGGTGCGGCCGGTCAGGATCGATGAACGACTCGGCGAGCAGACACCACAAGCGGCATAGGCCTGAGTGAAGCGAACCCCTTCGGACGCGAATTGGTCCAGATTCGGAGTCTGGATCTTCGGGTGTCCGTAGCAACCCAGGTCGCCCCAGCCGAGATCGTCCGCCAGGAAGACAATGAAGTTGGGTGGGTCGGCGGCATCACAAGGCGTCGCCTGCCAAGCATGCGTCCAGAACAGCAGCGACGCAAACAAGGCGGCGTGGAGAACCGGTTTCATCGGGGAATCCTATGTCGTGGTGTGGGGGAAACGGAGCACTCACGCATGATTCTAATTGAGTTTGTCGGTCAGAGCCAAAGTGGCGTAAGCTTCTAGCTTGCGAATCCCCAGTGATTCCCCTGCGATTCGAGATGGCAAGCAAGATGCTTACCCACGATTGAACCGGGACGCAGCACTAAGCTTCATCCGTGGGCGGTTGCGAGGGGGGACCGGTCAGCATTCCGCCGAGCATGACGCCCAGCAGGGCGACGGGCACGTACAAGATCGTATCAACGACGGCCATCACTTTGCGAATCATCGTTCCACCGGTGGTGAGGAGTTTCAGCCGTCCAGGTATTGCTTCAGACTGGTTTGCAGCAGGTAGGTCCATCCGTCTTCACAGCTTTCACGCGTGAATTCTGGCATGTCATTGGGAAACGACTCGATGCCTTCGTTGGTCACTCGCAGCCGGGATCCTTCGCCCTGCTCAAAGACTTCGAAGGTCACTTTACCGGTCCCAGGAAGTCCTTCGTAGCGCCAATCGTAAACGATCATTTGTCCCGGGATGACTTCGGTGATCTTCCAGAGGTGTCGGAAGACCCGCCGGCCGGAGTCGATGTCAAACTGGGTTTCAAATCCGGGTTCCGCCCGGAATTCGGGGATGTTTTCAAAAAACCAATTGACCATTTGTTCCCGTTCGGTGATGGCCTTCCAGACCGTTGACGCGGGCACGTCAAACGATTGCTCGACCACAATCGGTGCTGAAGAATCTGTCATGCGTTTTGCTCCAATGACGAAAGTGGATCGCGGGTCAGTTCGCCGGCCCCGAGTCGTGTTCGATTGACTCCAGCGGACGCACCTTCGTTCGACGCACGATGGCCTTTACCCGGATCAGCATGCAGGGCCATCATGAGACAGGGAAAACGCGAAGGCGCCGACGGAAAGGCGTGAGTCTCTAGATGATACACTGCCCAGCCGCGTCGTAAGCCGCTTTGATCGGGCGGAATGCTCAGATCGGCTTGACGCTTAATCGACCGACCTGTTTTGGGAAGTGTTCACGAACGCGGCGATCTTTTCCAACATCATCGATTTGTTGATGGGTTTGGAGAGGTAGTCGTTGCATCCTGCTTCCAGGCATTTATTCATGTCCCCTTGCATGGCATCGGCCGTTAGGGCAATGATCGGTCCGGCGTAGCCGAGTTGGCGGAGTTGCCGCGCGGTTTCGTAGCCGTTCATGTTGGGCATCTGCATGTCCAGCAAGATCAAATCAAAGGTCTCGCCACGTTCGGTCGCTTGCTTGACCGATTCAATGGCCAGGACGCCGTCTTCGGCTTCGGTGACTCGTCCGCCTGCCTTGTCGATGATGTGTTTGCTGAGGAAGCGGATGTCGCGGCGGTCATCGACGATCAAGACATGGGCGTTGAGTCTAACCGAGGAACTTGACGTCGTGTCTGTGTCCAGTTGACGTTCGCCGGTCGGTCGGACCTCCGTCGCCTCGACCACGTCACCGGTCTTGATCGAAAGTGTGAACGTGCTGCCGCCGTTGATCTTGCTTTGCACACTGATTTTACCACCCAACATGGTTGCGAGCCGTTGGCTGATGGCGAGTCCGAGTCCGGTGCCACCGAACTGTTGCGTAATGATCGAGTCGCCTTGAGAGAACGGTTTAAACAGACGCGTTTGTTGTTCGGGCGTCATGCCGATGCCGGAATCTTTGATCCGTATCCGCAACTGGCTTTCGGTTGACGTTGTCAAAGGCTTTCCGGTGTCGGAAAGATTGGCGGACTCGACGACGATTGCGACGCTGCCCCGTTTGGTGAACTTGATCGCGTTGCCGACAAGATTGATGAGGATTTGCTTCAACCGCTTGGCATCACTTTCGATGTACTGAGGAATGGGGCCGCAGTAGTCCACGTCCAGTTTTAGTCCTTTTTCATAGGCGCGAACTTCCATGATGCTGCGGACATCCTCGATCACGCGTGCCGGATCAAAGCGTTCGCTGTCGATTTCAAACTTGCCGGCTTCGATTTTCGAGAGGTCCAAGATGTCGTTGATGATGCCCAACAGAAAGTGGCCGTTTCGACGGATCGTGGCCAAGTATCCGGCCGCTTTTTCATCCTCCACCAGGTCGGTCAGTAACTCCGCGTAGCCGAGGATCGAGGTCATCGGCGTGCGAATTTCGTGGGACATGTTCGCCAGGAATTCGCTCTTGGATTCGTTGGCCAGTTGCGCGGTGTGCAGGAGATCTCGAACCTCGTATTGTCTGAGGCGATCACGCAGTTTTGCCTGCAGGGTGCTTACCAGAAGGGCGATCCGCAGCGGCCGCTCGATCAACGTCACGTGACCGATGGACAATAAATCGGCAATGACGCGCGGGGACGAACCGCATTGCGCGAGCAGCACAAGAATCGGCACGTCGGACCATGACGGCTGTTCGCGGACGGCTTGTCGAAGGTGGTCGGTGGCGTCTCCGGTCAGGTACTCCTGGGCGATCAGTACAACGCCCGCCCCTTCGCGTATTCGCGCGGTGACTTCGTAAACCGACGCCGCGAATTCAACCGGCACGCCGTGGTCGCGAAGGACCTGGTCGCAATACCTCGCGTCCTGGGGTGTGGGCGCCAGCACCGTCACCGTCTGGCTGTCGCTCGGTCGCGACGGCGGCCTGATTCTGGGTTGCTCGCTCATGCATCTTTTCCACCGCGATTGATCAAGTCCTCGCGGCTGCCCCGATAGGATGGTGTTCCGCTAAGCACCCCGTGGAAGTCCGCCAGCGGATTACCGATCGACAATCCCCGGTCGGTCAATAAAAATTCACGAATGGTGCGTTCATGTTTCCCTGTCCGTTTTTTTACCATCGAAATGGCCTGGCGAATCGCTCCGGCTGATTCGAAGTATCGGAACAGTAAGACATTGTCCGCCATGTAGCTGGCGTCCAAGGGTGTTTTCATCGCCGTCCCCAACATCCCGTGTTGGGCGGTGATCAGAAACGACACGATACCGTGACGACCGAGCATTTGCAAAATGTCGTTGAGCTGTATGAGCAGGAATTGCTCATGGGGCATCGAATTCAAAAAGCCGTTGAGGCTGTCGATCGTGACGATCGTGGGCTTGCGCTGCTGCGCATCCGGTTTGATGGCCTGGCGGACTTGCGACGCAAATCCGGCGGGGGTGGTTTCGCCGGCGGAAAATTGGTGCAGTTCGATCAAACCCGATTCGATGTATTGGTCAATTTCAAATCCCAGGCCGCGACTGCGTTGAAGGAACGCATGCTCGCTTTCCTCGAATTCGAAAAACACCGCTCTTTCCCCTCGCTCGGCCGCTGCGATGGCAAACTGTGTTGCCGTCGACGACTTGCCGACACCGGCTGGACCGAGCAGTAGCGTGCTGGTGCCTTCCATCAATCCGCCGCCGAGCAAGGCATCCAATTCCGTGTTGCCACTGCTGATGAGGTTCCCGGTTGGCTGCCACTGGCCCGTTTCAGCGGTCTTGCGGGGATAGACCTGCATCCCACCGCGTTTGAGCAGGACGTCATGGGTGCCACCGATGAAATCACGGCCACGGTGTTTGATGACGCGTAAATAACGTCGTTCGTCGCCGTAGTGGTTGAGGGATTGTTCCAGACGGATCACGCCGTGGGCAATGCTCTGCAATTGCTGGTCGTTGAGGTCGACCGCCATGTCCCCGCCCGATTTGTCGTCGAGCATGATGGTGGTGCATCCGCGACCGACGAAGAACTGTTTCAGTGCTAGGATCTGACGTCTGTAACGGAGTGGGCTTTGCGCCAACAGTCTCATTTCCGAAAGCGAGTCAAAGACGACCCGTCGGGGTTGGATCGCTTGGACCTTCTCTAGGACGCCGTCGATGGTCACGCCGAGTTCGATTTCTGACGGGTCGAACATGGTGTATTGAGATTGTTCTCGGGTCAGTTTCGCTTGATCGACAAGTTCATGGATTTCGATCCCCTCGAGCGACCAGCCGTGCGACGCGGCGACGCCTTCGAGTTCCTCGCGTGTTTCGGAGAGGCTGACGTAGAGACCGCGTTCGCCTTTAGCGGCGCCGGCCAGCAAAAATTGGATGGCGAGCGTCGTTTTGCCAGTGCCCGGGTAGCCTTCGATCAGATAGAGACGATCTGCGGTAAAGCCGCCGTGCATGATGTCATCGAGTGTGTCGATGCCCGTGCTGATTGGTGGTTGGGGTTGGGGCATTTTCGATTTTTCCGTAGGCGGGCGTCGCATAGGCAGTGGTCCCGGCAAGACGGCCACTGTAGCTATGTTAGCATTTCTGAAACCTTTTGAAGCAACGCAGCCTTGTCGATCGGTTTGGACAAGTAGTCGTTGCAGCCTGCTTCCAGGCACTTGTTCATATCACCCTGCATGGCATCAGCGGTCAGGGCGATGATCGGACCGGTATAGCCGAGCGTCCGCAGTTCTGCCGCGGTTGAGTAACCGTCCAAGTTCGGCATCTGCATGTCCAGCAAGACCAAGTCCGGGCAGTCGCCGCCGGCCAAGCACCCCGACATGTATTTCACGGCAAGCAGTCCGTCTTCGCATTCGTCCACCGTCGCACCCGATTGGGTAAGAATGCGTTTGCTCAAAAACCGGATGTCACGGCGGTCGTCCACGATCAGCACACGCCACGGCAGATGCGTGGGGACATTCGTTTCCGGCGTCGTTTTGGCCGCGTGATCGGTTTCGAACTCGCCGTAGTCAACCAGATCGGACTCCGCGACGTTTCCGGTGTCGATGCCGACCGTAAACGTACTGCCGACACCGACGACGCTGCGCACCGTGATGCTTCCTCCAAGTGTCTCGGCAAGTCGCTGGCTGATCGCCAGTCCCAGCCCCGTTCCGCCGAAATTGCGGGTCACGCTCGCATCGCCCTGCGAAAACGGCTTGAACAGTTTTTCCATCTGTTCCTCTGCAATGCCGATCCCCGTGTCGACGACATCGAGTTGCAATTGTTGCACGGAGGCTTCATACCGAACGCGAATCTTGACACCCCCTTGTCGCGTGAACTTGATCGCATTGCCGACAAGATTGATCAGAATCTGCTTCAGCCGTTTGATGTCGGAATTGATCAGTTTGGGAATCCTGCTCTGATATTCAACGTCCAATGTCAAGTTTCCTTCACTGGCGCGCACTTCCATGATGCTGCGCACATCTTCAATCAACAGATGGGGATTGAAGTTTTCATATTGGACGTCCAATTTCCCCGCCTCGATTTTGGACAGGTCCAGGATGTCGTTGATGATTTCCAGCAGGTAGTCACCGTTGTGTCGGATCGTTTGTAAATGTTGCTTCGCTTCTTCGTTTTCGATCACGTCGCCCAGCAGATCGGCATAGCCCAGGATCGCCGTCATGGGCGTGCGGATTTCATGCGACATGTTGGCCAGGAAGGCACTTTTGGATTCGTTGGCGGCGACAGCGACGGCGCGGGCTTCCTGCAATGCGGATTGGGCCTCGTGTCGGTCATGGGCATCAATCACCGATCCGACATAGCCGACAAACTCACCCGACTCATCAAACCGCGGTTGCCCGGCGTCGATCGCCCAGCGGTAGTTGTTGCCGGCGGTCCGTAAACGGAAATCCAGCTCGAATGGTTCGTGGCGATCGACCGCAGCCAGAAAAGCCTGCCTTGTGGAGGGTCGGTCGTCCGGATGGACTGCTTCGAGCCAACCCATTGCCAGGCCTTCCCGTTCGGTCTGTCCCGTAAAGTCACACCAGCGTTGCGACAGGAAGGTGCACAGATGGTTTTGGTCGCTGACCCAGATCATCGCGGGAGCGGCGTTGGCCATATTGCGGAACCGTTGTTCGCTATCACGGATTCGTTGCTGGGACTCTTTTTGTTCGGTGATGTCCCAGCTCAAGCCATGCATTGCGGCGACGCTACCGTCCGGGCTGTGAATCACGGTGCCGACCGCCGCCAGCCAGCGGATGCGGCCGTCCGGCAATCTCACCCGAAACTCCACGTCATAATCGTCTTCGCCGTCGATGGCTCGTTGCCAACTTGAACGCAGCATCCATAGATCGTCAGGGTGGACACACTCGAACAGATATTCCGGTGACGGATCAGCGATGGATGGCTTTCCCAGCAATTCGAACAGTTTGGGATCCCAGTGGCTTTTTTCAGGCGTCCATTCCCAGGCGGCCATTCGTCCAGCTCGCAACGCCATCGAGACTCGGCGCTCGTTTTCCACCAGTTGTTGCTGCGCCCGATAGCGGTCGCGAATGTCAACTCCCGACGGGATCAAGAATTCCACCTCGCCGTTGTCATCGGTCACCGGCGCGATCATGAAGTCAATCATCACGCCTTCGTCGCCGTGTGCGAACAGTGACACGTCGTAACGAACGACCTCGCCCGCCATCGCTCGCCGCATGGCGTCACGCATCCTGGCGGCAACCGCCGGGTCATAACTCCACCACGGCGCATCGGCAAAGTGTTTTCCGACAACGTCTTCACGGCGGGTGCGGGCGATTTTGAGTGACCGATCGTCAACCTCCAAAAGAATTCCGTTGCGGTCGATGACTCCGACGAGCCCGAGTTGATTGTTGATCACACGCCGCAGGTGCGCTTCGCGGTTGGCCAATTCCTCCTCTGATCTGGCCCGTTCGATTCGAATGCCGACGCGATCGGCAACTTCCTGCAAAAGCCTGCGTTCATCAAGTTGCCACACGTGTTTTTCGGCATGCAGGGCGGAGACGACAAACTTCGTGCCGCGATCGGTCACATAGGCAGAATTGCAGAACGCGCCGATGTTGAACGCGCGGAAACTTTTGGCCAGCCGATCTTCACGGCGGGAACTCTGGGCGTCGTCAGAGAGCACCTGGTTTCCGGCGATCAGATCCGACCGTTCGGCGTCGTCATGGAAGTCGCGTACCGAATGTATCCCCACCATGCTGGGACCGTCGCCGGTGTGATAGTCACACAGGATATCGGCAGCCTCGCCGTGTTGGTCGAACTCAACGAACAGGCAGCGAGCGAGCCCAAGGTAGTCCGTGGTCAGCCGAGTTGCTACCGCCATCAACTCGTTGACCGACGTCAACGGCACGAGCCGTGTTTGCAAATCGGATAGAAAGGCGAGATTCAGTTCGTCGATTTTGCGTTCGGTGATGTCACTCGCCACCGCGGTGATGCCCAATGGTCGATTGAGCTCGTCGCGGTCGATGACTCCTCGTCCCGATGTCCAGATGGTCCGCCCGTCGTCACCTCGAATGATCCTGAAATCCATCTCGTAGGATCCGCAGGTTCCCGTGAAGACGTCCCCGAGTCGCTTGCGAACGTATCCTTGATCGTCGGGATGGATGATGTCCAGAAACCCAGCACGCGTTTCGTCGAATTGGTCGTTCGTAAATCCGAAGATCTCGAACATCTGATCGGACCAAGTCACGCGATCATTCCCGATGTCCCAGTGCCAGGTCCCCAGGCGACCGGCGTCCAAGGCCAAGTTCAATCGTTGCTCGCGATCAAGCAGCCTTTGCTCGGACTCCTTTCTGGCGATGCACTGCGCGATCGCATCGGCCATCGGGATCAATTGCTCGAAGACCGCCTGGGCCAGCGGATGTCTGCTGAACAATGCAAACACGCCGACGACGCGATGTTCAACGATCAGCGGAAATCCGGCGAATCCCACCATGTCTGCCCGGCCGGACGCCTGTAAAACACTGATCTCGGGATCATCTGGCGCATCATTGGTCAGCAGCGGTTGTTGAGTCGCCGCGATTTGCCCGATTTTTGATTTCCCCAGAGGGACCCTTCGTGGTGGACCGTCTAAGTGTGCGTCGATGCCGGCGTTGGCTGTCAGCTCCAGCATCTGGTCTTGTTCGTCCAGTAACCAAACATGCGAGTGGGCGGCATCGAGTCCGTCGACGATTCTCTGACAACACGTGTTGAGTATTTCGCCCAGCGGAGCCTCGCCGGCCAACGAGACCGCCAATGATGCGTGCAACGCCGCCATTTCGGCTCGCTCCAAAAGAATCGCATCGGCGTGCTTGCGTTCGGTGATATCGCGTAGGTAGCCGGTGAAAAATGGCGAGCCATCGCGACCGTGGGAAACGCTGATCGCCACCTCGACAGGAAACAAACTGCCGTCGGCTCGTTGCGCGGTCAGCTCGACGCGTCGGCCCAATAAATCGGACGTCCCGGTATGGAGGTATCGGGTCAATCCGTTGCGATGGGATTCACGAAATTCCTCGGGGACGATCACGTCGGACAGAAGTCTGCCGACAACGTCGGAGGCTGCATGTCCGAAGGTCCGCTCAGCTGCCGGATTGAAGTCGACGATTCGACCGGTCGTGTCCATCGTGATGACGCAGTCGAGTGCCGACCGAAGGATCGCCGTCTTGCGAGCTTCTTCGTCGCGGATCGTGTCGGTGAGTCGACGTTGCCGAATAAACTGTCCGATTTCGTTTCCAACCGCGCCAAGTAATTGGAGCAGTTCGGGTTCCCGCTTGAGCGTTCGAGCGGTGTAGATCTCAATCACACCCTTAAACCTGCGGCCCACGACGATCGGAAACCCGACACCGCTGGTCAGGCTGCTCTGCTTGGCAGCGGCAGCTCGGACAAACCCTTTTTTGTTCTGGACATCTTCAAACCAAACCGGCTCGCGTTCCTTCCAAGCTTGTCCGGGTAATCCTTCACCGATGGCAATTCGAATGTCGCGACTGAAATCCACGAAGGGGCGCAGGGAACTGTCGATCGCGTCAGCCTCGACACAGGTCATGAATTCTGCTTGAGCGTCCACTCTCCACAGCAAGCAGGCTTCTGCCGATAAGGAACTGCGGAGAGCCTTCAAGACTTTTGGGATCACCGTTTCAAAGGAATCCGCGTCTGCCAACAGTTTTGTGACCGCATGCGCTGCAGCCAATCGCATGCGGAGTTGGTGTTGCTCGGTGACCTCATAAAACGTCACGACCAGTCCGTCACGGCCAGTGGTGTCGTCCGCATACGGTTGAACGCGTCTTAGGAACCAGCGACCGTCTTGCGTTTCGACTTCATCTTCAACTGGTGCATTCGCGACCAGCGTGACGTCGCCCGGATACGGAGGCATCTCGACTGCAAAGTGGGTCACGCTCTGCAGCGGGCGGCCGATGTCGGTTGAGCTCAGTTGATAAAGTGCAGCCACCCCTTGAGTGAAGCGTTGAATCTTCAGCTGGTTATCCAGAAACAGCGTGGCGATGTTCAAGCTGTCGAGAAGATCCGTCTGATCAGAGTCGGAGCGAATCAGTGGAGGGGGCGATCGTTCCTGTTGTGATCGATCATTCATTGCAACGCTCGGAAAGAAAAGAGAGGCGACAAGCGAAGGTCAATGTTTGACAGAAGACGATCGGGCTCCCCGTGTCGCCATCGCAGCTTCGAGAATCGATTCCGGATCCTCTCGAGGCTCACATCGGAAGCCATCAACCGAATCCCGCTTAGCCGCCCGTCGCTCACTGCGATCTCAATCTCCTTCACGTTTCCGAAGTAACGCCACAAAACGCTGCGGCTTCGGCGATCTGCGCCAGACCGACTAGGCATTGCGCGTTCCGTTTCCTCGCCTTCGTTTCGCCATTCTTTCACGAGACAATCGAACCAATTCGAAACCCCTCAAGTCAACGCTGTGAAGCATTTTATAGCGGTAGGGCGCGAGCCCTCCGGTGTTGTGGCAGAGATGACGAACCGGAGGGCTCGCGCCCTGCCGCTAAAACCTCAAGAAACACATGGGAAAAATGCTTCACAGCGTTGTCCTAAAGTGTAGCCGAATTGGACCGACAATGACTGTCTTCGTCAATCGATCGTGAGTCATTCACCGATCGCAGACTCCCTCGGGTGGGCGGGTGTTCCGATAGAGGTGAACGTCGGTCTGCCTGCACCTCCAGTGGCCCGTCCGTTCCAACGTGGCTCGTTACTGACGCATGCGAACTTCGATTGAAAGGCCGCTCGCGAGGCGTGTTCGATTGGCACGACAGTTGCCGATTGCCCTGGAGTCACCATCGTTAGGGCGGTGTCGGCTTGCCCGCATCGCCGATGGTCTGATTCGCTTCCTGATGTTCAACCCACGGAGACCCACAGGCCATGCCTCGTTCCATCTTGTTGATTCTCGTTCTCGGTTTCACCTCGCTCGTTGTCGCTGATGCGCGAGCTGCCTCCCCTACCGGTTGGAGCCCCGTCATCATTGCAACCGGTGAGTACCGTGAACGAATTAAATCCATGCCGATCCATCAGCGACCGGGGCGTCCGCTGCACGTCTACGGCAATACGGTTCGATTGATCAAAACGTCTCGCGTTTCAGCCGAACCCGTTCGACCGATGCGACAAATCTTCTTCGGATCACCGACACTGATCGGACCACGCAGGTAGACGCGCCAAATCAGCGATCCGGTCCGGTAGCGGCGGGACAGGATGGAGATTCTGCCCTCGCATGCGAAGCGAGGGTACGAGTCTCCGATGGAACTAGTGGCGTGACCCCAGTTCAGTCGATGCGGACGAGTTGCTTGCCGAGGTTATCGCCACTGAACAAGCCGATAAAGGCGGCCGGCGCATTCTCCAGCCCGGAGACGACGGACTCCTCCCAAACGATTTTGTCGGACTTGATCAGCGAGACCATCTCGCGGGTGAATTCATCTTGATCGCTCATGTGGTCGCGAACGATGAAGCCTTGCATGCGAATGCGTTTGCTGATGACTTTGAACAGGTTTCGAGGGGCGGCGGGCGGTTCGGTTGCGTTGTACGTGGAGATCATGCCACATTCGACGCAGCATCCGAAATCATTCATCACTTCGATGGCCGCTTCCAGATGGTCGCCGCCGACGTTATCGAAGTAGACGTCAATGCCGTCGGGTGCATGCTCTCTCAGTGCCGCGATTAGATCGTCTGTTTCCTTGTAATTGATGACGGCATCGATGCCAATTTTTCCGCTCAACCACTCGATCTTGGATTGTTGCCCGGCACTACCGATGACGCGACAGTCTTTCGCTTTGGCGATCTGGCAGGCGACCGAACCGACCGCGCCCGAGGCGGCGGAGACGAAGACGGTGCTGTTGTTGGACAGGTTTGCGATTCGGTTCAAGCCGACCCAGGCCGTCATGCCCGTCATTCCGAGAACGCTCAGATATGCCTGGACCGGGACCAGGTCGGTGGCAATGGGGGTCACCCCTTCACCGGTCGACGTCCAATACTCTCGCCATCCGAGATGGCCCAGTACGTAGTCGCCTTCCTTGAAGCTAGCGTGCCGAGACTCGACCACCTTGCCGATGCAACCGCCTTCTAAGGGTTGGTCGATGGAAAAGGCTGGTACATAACTGTCGCCCGCTTTCATTCGGCCTCGCATGTAGGGATCGACCGACATCCATTCGTTCTTGACCAAGAATTCGCCATCTGCAATCGGCGGGATCTCGACCACGGTTTGCTTGAAATTCGCTTCCGTCGGTTCGCCGTCGGGTCGCGAGGCGAGTTCGATTTGCTTTGACTTGGTCGATCGTGAGGTTTGCGTAGCCATCAGAGTTTCCTAGGAAGTGGGGCGGTCCCGGGTTTATCCCCGGGCTATCCCGATGTCGTTTCGGTGAAATGGATTGAGCGAAAAGGGGGTCAGGAGTCAATAGCCGGAACGGCCCTACGGGTGCTTCGCACTATTGACTCCTGACCCCGTTTTCGCGGTTCTGGCGGTGAACGTCGTTTAGGGACAGAGCCTAGCACTCTCGATCCCAAATGCGATGTTTTTTTGCAGCCGTGGTGAACGCATCGAAGTTTCCATCACTGACGTCGACGACGCCCTCATCGGCGTCGATCGCAACGGATGCTTTTTCGAACATCGGTTTTGCTGCGTCGTTGAATCCGATCACCTTCATGTGGCCGAATGCGTCGCGGATCCAGTCGATCGCATCGGCATCGGCGATCAACGTTTCCGATTGGCTTGCGGTGGGGGCAACCACCACGCAGTCGAACAGAACCGAGGGGCCGCCGGCCAAGAAGTGATCGGGCATCACCGTCTTGCCTTTGCTGGTTTTGATGGGGCCAGCCTTGGGAGTGACGATTTCCAGTGTCGCCTGTTCCTGTTCGGCTAACTTGACCAGTGATTGATGGAAAGAAGCATCAACCCCGTCAGTGGTCAGTAGCCCGATTTTTTTCCCTGCCAACGACTGCGGCGCAACGCTGTACTGAGAAAGCGGGGGAGACGGCTGGGGGTCACCGACGGGAACCTTGGGTTTGATTTTGTCGGCGCTGCCTTTCATTCCCAACGCGTCGGCAACCTGTTCGGCCAGATCCCGGTCGATCTGTTGTAAATGCCCTAACATTCGGGTGCGGATCTTCACCTGGTCGCATTTGCCAAGTTCGAACGCAAAGCCGCCGACGATCTGCCGCTGTTCGGCTGCTGTCATCGACACCCAGAACAATCTCGCCTGGGTGTAGTGATCAGCAAAGCTTTCCGGACGAATGCGAAGCTTTTGGCCGCTCTCCTGAGATGGAAAAGAGGTGAATCCGTTTTTAGGGTCTTCACGCGGCGAACCGTCGTCCAGCGAGTTTGGTTCGTTCGCGACGTTGCCCGTTGACACTTCCATTTGCATGTGGCCATCGCGTTGGAAGTTCGCAAACGGACACTTCGGTTTGTTGACCGGGATCTGATGGAAGTTGGGGCTTCCCAGACGTGAGAGTTGGGTGTCGAGATACGAGAACAGGCGACCTTGCAGCAGCGGGTCGTTGGAAAAGTCAATTCCTGGAACGACGTGCGATGGGCAGAACGCGACCTGTTCGGTCTCGGCAAAGAAGTTGTCGACGTTGCGGTTGAGCACCATTTTTCCAAGCGGTGTCAGCGGTACCAATTCCTCGGGAATCAGCTTCGTCGGATCCAGCACGTCGAAATCAAAACCGTTTGCTTCGTCTTCGCTAAACACCTGCACAGACAATTCCCATTCCGGGAAATCGCCGGCTTCGATCGCATTCCACAGATCACGGCGATGGAAGTCGGGGTCGGCGCCGTTGATTTTCACCGCTTCGGGCCAAATCACCGAAAACGTGCCGAGCTTCGGCCGCCAGTGGAACTTCACAAACTTTGAATCGCCCTTGCGGTTGATCATGCGAAAGGTGTGGACGCTAAAGCCTTCCATCATCCGGAAGGATCGCGGGATGGCACGATCCGACATGATCCACATCAGCATATGCATGCTTTCGGGATTCAGCGACACGAAGTCCCAAAATGTGTTGTGCGCCGACTGAGCTTGTGGGAAATCACGATCGGGTTCCGGTTTTACGCTATGAATCAGATCGGGGAACTTGATGGCGTCCTGGATGAAAAATACCGGAATGTTGTTGCCGACCAGATCGTAGTTTCCCTCCGACGTGTAGAACTTTACCGAAAACCCACGGACGTCGCGTGCCAGGTCGGGCGATCCGGCGCTGCCGGCGACAGTCGAAAAACGGCAGAAGACTGGTGTCTGCGCCTCGGGGTCTTGCAAGAATGCGGCCTTGGTCAGCTTGCCGTTGCCCTTGTACGCTTGGAAGTATCCGTGGGCGGCGTACCCGCGGGCATGGACGACACGTTCCGGGATTCTTTCGTGGTCGAAATGCGTGATCTTCTCACGCAAAATAAAATCTTCCAGCAATTGAGGGCCGCGAGGTCCAACGGTGAGTGTGTTCTGATCATCAGAAACCACAACGCCCTGGTTGGTGGTCAGCGGCTGGCCGTCGCGGGAAACGGTCTGGTGTAGTTCACCCCCGTTGCCGGTTTTCGAGCTGGAAGCTGGATTGCCTTTTTTTGCCATGTTCGACCTTATCTGATGTCTTATGATGTTCACGAATTCAAACTTGGTCTCTGACGACACAACCTTCGGTCGAAGGTGAAGCAAAATCGATCAGGCTGACCAGCGAGTGTCCAGCACGAATCGTTCTGCGGCGGCAGCGGTGGCCTTGATCCGAGAGTTGAGAGAGTTCTCGGCCGTCGTCAATCGACTCAAACAGGGAGCCGCTCAGACGCAAAAGCCGTGCCGCACGTTGTAACGGTCGATCAGTTCAATAGCACCACTTTTCCGTGGTCGACTCCCGTCTCGACCCGGCGGTGCGCTGACGCCGCGTCGGACATCGGAAACGTGCTGTCGAGCGTGACGGTCAATTTGCCGCGCTCGTAAAGGTCGGTCAGTGCTCGCAAATCGTCTCCGCATGGCTTGGCGAGCATCACCATGCCGGATTTCGCGAGCGGATACGTCAGGATCGTCATCAGCATTCCTTTGACGCTCGGTTCGGTGGAAACGTATCGACCTCCGTCGAGCAGCACGGACCGCGAATCCCAGTAACCCGATTTGCCGGCGGCATCGAAAACGATATTCCAGCATTCGTCCGATTGCACGAAGTCGGTGGTTTCGTAATCGTAGAAATGATCCGCCCCGAGTGAGAGACAAAATTCCCGATTCTCACCGCTGGCGACGGCATCGACGTGACAATCATAGGACTTGGCGATCTGGATCGCGAAGGCTCCCACACCGCCGCTGGCACCATTGATCAGCACACGGTGCCCGGCTCGTATTCTTCCGTGATCCCGCAGCGACTGCAGTGCCGTTGTTCCCGCCAGCGGGATCGCGGCGGCGTGTTCAAACGACAGGGTATCGGGCAGCTTCGCAGCGACGTCCGAACTGCAGACGGCGAAATCCGCGCACGCTCCGCCAACCACGGAATCCAAAAACGCCATCACCCGATCACCGACGTGCAACGGACCACGCTCGTCCGATTCGATGATCACTCCGGCGACATCGTAACCGGGGATGCGGGGAAAGCCCCCTGGCAGCAACCCCTTCATCTCGCCGCTTCGGATCCGATAGTCAATCGGATTCACGCTGGACGCACGGACTTCGATCAGCAACTCATCTCGTCCCCGCTCGGGGACAGGGACTTGAGTGCGCCGAAGCACACTCGCGTCTCCGTAGTCGTCGTAAACGACCGCCTGCATCGAAGTCTCGTGCGGATTCATCGTCGAGGCCTACCCGCGGAGCTTCCAGCCGACGATGACGCCGAAGGCGAAGCACCACATGGCTGCGACGTCGGGTTTCTCTTCTGCGTAGCTTTTCAACAGTTTGACGACGTCTTTGGCCGGGGCCGCAACATAGTGACTGCCGTACTCTTGAAGACCTTCCGTCGCGGCCTGCGTGAAATCACCCGGGCTGCGGCTGTTGTCGGTGGAGTTTTTTTGTTGGGTGGTCGATGTACTCATGGGTATCGCTTCTTCTGGCGGGAAATGGGTTGGGGATTCAGAGCGTCCTGCTGCCGGGAATAATGGGAAACCGGTGTCAACGCGTTCAACGTCCGGAGAAGCGTTCACGCCACGTGGGTTGTCGATAGCGATCGGCTGCGAGTGAGTAGCCGATGGCAATCCCCGCAAGCAGGCCGACACCAAGGGCGGTGACGACCGATTCCATCGGGTGCTTGGCGACGGCATTGCTTGTCCCCTCGTACCCTTGACGCAGTTGGTCGCGAGTCGCCTGGGCATATTCACCGGCACGTTCGGTCAGGTTCGAGCACGTTTCTCCACAGTCCTGGTAGACCTTGCGGACGAACGACTCGACCTCTTCGCGTGCCACACCGGCCTTCTTTTGGATCAACCCGATCAATCGCTCGCTGTCGCCTTCGACTTCTCGCAATTCATCGTCGGTGACCTGTCCGTATTTCTTTTGGACGGCACCGTGAATCTGGTTCCACTGCCCACTGGCTTGTTGTCTCGTGACCATTTTGATTTTCCTTCGACTACGTTTTTTAATCTTGGGTCGCGGAAGGAGTGAACGAACTCCCCCTCAAAGCGACCGAAGCATTTCGGTTGCAAGCTTCTGCCCCTTTATGGCAAAGGTTGTGCCAATCCGGCGTCCTGGATTCTGGCACGTCTGCCGTGGCGGCTCTCCAGGTGAACATCCAGGGTCAACAGGTTGCGGTTGCGAACGTTCTGCACCAACAGTTTGACGCGCCCGTCATGCCCCGCTTGGCGTTGCAATTCGGCACCTAACGGGTACAAACGGTCATCCACCCAGCCGACCTGAAACCCTCCGACCGCGACGATGCGGTCGCCACGCTCCAGCCCCACGTCGCGGGCCGGGCTGCCGGGGGAGACCTGTGTGACGACCACACCGGTATCGGTGTTATACGCATACACGCCCAGTTTCCAGCGGTGGCGATCCGGCGGTTGCCACTGAGGCGAGAGGCGTTGATCGTCGGGGGCAAGTTGCGTTTGGGGAACCGATCGGTTGTCGGGAACCGCACGAGTTCTCGGCATGCCTTCTTCGGTCCCCTGTTCTTCTCCGCCCTGCTCCTGCCGCATTTCGCTGCGCGGGATTCCACCTTCTCTCTGTGACGCTGCGTTACGCGATGAAGTTTCATTCTTCGAATCTGGCTGCTGCGCCATGGTCAGCGGCAGATAACCGACCAGCATGACAGAACACAGAGCAGTCGCCATCGACCATTGTGCAATCTTCATTGTTCTCTCCAAAACGGTGGGATGGGAGGCCTGGCTGCTCATCGTGGTGGGAAACCCAGCTCCTTTTCATCGGTGTCACACGCGTCCAAGAGTGGCCGGCCGTTCCAAATCACGGACGCAAAACCACGGTCGCAAAGCACATGCCGATCGGGCGCGCCGCTTGCAGTGCTTTCCCTTCGCCGGGCAACCCGTTTCGGCAGACCGAACACGGAGGCTTGCAAGGGGTAGTGGTGGCGTTATCCGCTTTACTCTTGGTAACCGTCAGCCCGTGCTCTACACCGGACTGGATCGGAAGCGATCGCATCAAGCGATTGTCGAGATCTGTCAGCGGATTGGCCAGCGACATCTGCACAGTTACTACAGCGGAAGCGGGAGTTTCTCCCGCATCCGGAATCGATTGGGGGAGATCGGCGTTCGTCGTCGCCTATCGTTCGATGAGGTTGCGCGCCTCTTCGGCACCTTCCCAAAAGTAGCTCGGCTGGAGGGCGGAACGCACGGCCCCGGATAACATCGTGATTCCGAGCGAGCCGAGAAGTGATAGCAAGACGACTGCCAATGTCAGCGACGACTGAAGGATCGTCGCAAGGCTTAGAAATCCGTCAATCATGACGAATCCGACTGTTGCGATTCGTGACATGAGACACTCCTTAATGAGATAAATTTTCGGTTCGTTAGTGCTTCGGCTAGCCAGCCCCATCGGTGATCGGGCTGGACATCGCTTCAGATTCCGCGGGTGCAAAACCTGCGCCGAAACCGGGCCGCGCGCCGATTCGCGAACACCTTCGTTGGCACACGATTCGCATCTCCCCCGCGTCGGTCGACATGACCAGACGACATGACCAGACCAATCATGGACGCATGACCAACCATTCAAACCGGGGAGAGTTCAATGCCTGGATGGACGGAAAAAGATGAACGACAGTATGAGCACGTCAAAGAAAGCCAACTTGAGCGCGGCAAGTCCACCGAAAACGCCAAAGAGGTCGCCGCTCGTACCGTCAACAAGCAACGTCGCACCGAAGGCCGCACGCCGGATACCACGACTCAAGGTACCGGAAACCCCAACACCAAACTGGAGGATCGGACGGCCGATGAACTGCGCAATCGTGCCGCTGAACTTCATATCAAAGGACGCAGTAAAATGAAAAAAGCGGAATTGATCGATGCGATCCGCGATGTCAGTTAAGTCCTAACCGATCCCATCCACCTCCTTGAGTGACAACATTGGATAGCGAATCAACCAACCGAATCCCCGTCAACCTGATACGTGCGATTACCGTACTGACGATCATCGTGGCCTTGGCAGCGGCTTTCGTTCTCGCCAGCGAAATCATTTTGATCCTGTTTCTCGGCGTCGTGTTCGGCGTGTTCCTCACCAAGTTGGCCGGATGGCTTTCGGCTCACTCGCCCGTCGGCTTTCGGGGGGCGCTGGCGATCGTCGTTGTCTCCTTGCTGCTGATCTTTTCCGCAACGGTGGCGTTCTTCTTCGTCCAGATCAACGAACAAATCGAAGCGGCGAATGAAAAAATCGACGAGGGGATGAATGAACTACGCGATTTGGTCGAAGAGTATCCGGCTTTGGAAGCGACGCTCGCGTCGACACCGATTGTCTCCACGGCGCTCGGAGTTGAGAAAGACAAGAGCCAGCCAGAGGAAAACACGGAGGATGGCGACCAGGGTCGGAATCAGAAAAAGAGATCGTCAAAGCTAACGGGAGTCCAACTCGACAGCATTCCAGAGCCCGTTCAGCAGGCTGCCGGTTCGATCGGGGCGATGTTCAGAACGACGTTCGGATTGGTCGTCAACAGTCTGCTGATCTTTTTCGTCGGGTTGTTCCTGGCCGTCTCGCCGGGATCCTATCGCGACGGCATCGTTTCTTTGGTTGCCAAACCGAAGCGAAAGCGGATTGCGGAGGTACTGAATTCGACCGGCGAGACGCTCTGGCGGTGGCTGATCGGGCGATTCGGTTCGATGTTGGCAACCGGGTTGGGGGCGTTCCTGCTGCTGCTTGTGTTAGGAGTTCCGATGGCGGGTACGCTCGGCATTCTCACCGCTTTACTGACCTTCATTCCTAACATTGGAGCGGCGATCGCGTTGGCCCTTGCCATTCTGTTCGCGCTGCCACAAGGCGTTGGGATTGTCGGAGCCGTCGTCGGCGGATACTTCGTCTTGCAACTGATCGAAAGCTATGTCGTGACGCCGCTGATCCAACAGAAAGCCGCATCGCTGCCACCGGCGTTGCTGATCGCGTTCCAGGCGATCATGGGCGTGTTGTTCGGATTCACCGGAGCCGCTGTCGCATCGCCCTTGCTCGCCGTCGGCAAAACAATGGTTGAGATGTTGTATGTCGAAGACTACCTGCAGTCAGATCAGGTGGCTACCAACGCGAGTTCAGCTTCGTCTTGAGCGGCGGATCGACTCGACTTGAACACAGGAAACAGGGGGTGTTTTATTCAACTCGCCGATCAATCTCGTCCAGCTCCATCACAGACAGGGTCTCGGAAACGACCAGGTTTTTTGCCAGCGGAAATTGATGCGATCGGCTTTCCAAAAAGTGCATCAAGTAGCCTGCGGTATTGGGAAACACAACCAAATCGCCCCGGGCGATACCCTGTGGAAACGTCAGCTTGCGTAGCGAAATCAGCTCGGATTCGGTGCAATAGGCACCCACCAAGAAGCCCGATTTGGGGTCGTCGGCGGATCGATTGGTGCGGATCAGAATCGGATCGACAAGAAAGTCGGCGCTCGACGTCCGGCATTGGGTTCGGTTCATGGACAGCCCGATCAGCCAGTCGCCGTCTGCGTTCTGTTTGCGAAATTCGACGCGACTGATCGTCATGCCGCAGCCGTCCAACAAGCTGCGACCGGGCTCGCAGCGCAGTTCGATCCGCGCTTCCCGCAAAAGCTCCGCAATGGTGTTTCCCTCGATCACGCTGTCGAGAATGCTTGCCATCCAGTTGCCGCGTACGGGCGACTGGTGATAAGGGTAGCTGTCTCGCCGGCCAAGGATTTGGCCCTGATGTTCGAGCAGACCGAGTCCGTGGTTGCGATAGGTCAACGGATCACGCCGGCCGAGCAACGCGCGTTCATGTTGATGCCAAAATGTTTCCCATTGTTCCTCGTCGTCGAGGTAACTGATCGGGAACCCGCCCCCGATGTCCATGAACGATGGGCGGTGTCCGGCCGATCGAAGCAAGTCGATCCACCGGAGTGACTGGGTGATTCCCGAGACTCGCTGGCCGGCGTCGTAGCCGTCCAGGTGAAAGTGCACGCCCCGAACTTCGACGGGCAGATCGCACAACTGTTTGATGATGTCGGTGTCCGCCACCGCGTCGAAACCGAACCTTGTCGGTAATTTCGTCGCCTGGCGGGAGCCGTCGGCGTGTGGTCGTTGTTCGTCGCATGCTGGAAGCCCGCGCAACGAATCGTCGTGCAGGAATCCGCCCAGTCGTATCGCTATCGGCGCCCGTTTACCAACAGCCCGACAGCGACCGACGACCGCGTCGAGTTCGTCACGGTTGTCGATGGCAATGCATACTTGATGGGCGAGGCAGCAATCGATCAGATCGTCCGACTTGACCGCCGCCGTGCAAATGATGTCATCAGGACAGACCCCGCGTTGCAAACACTGCCGGAGCTCATTTTCACTCGCCGTATCCAAGCCCGCATCGCAACGAATCGCCTCGTCGACAAAGGACAAGCATTTGTTCGCTTTGCGGGCGAAGAAGATCTTCGATGGAACGCCCCTCGCTTCCATCTCGGATTGAATTTCAGCAATGTTCCGCGACATCGGTGTAGGGCAGATGACGTTCAACGGCGAGTCATGCTTGGTCACGATTTGTGTGACATGCTCGCTGGTGAGGAACTCGCACATCCATGGTTCGAGCCGAGCGGACAGGGGTGGGTTTCCCACACAGTTCTTGCGCAGGGTCCTCTCGCCTGTCATCACGCTAACGGTATCACTCATGTTTACTCACGGTTGCGATTCGGGATTGGAGTGCTTTGCCAACTTCGGGCGGAAAAGGGGACTGGTGGAAAAGGGGGCTGGTACCAAAAAAGCGAAGCACCCTTCGGGCCATTTGGTTCTTGGTACCTGACCCCTTTCCGCTGGCCCCTTTTCCACTCGCACCCCAAGACTTCAACGCGGGCGGAGCACGAGTGACTTTGACCATTTTTCAATGTGACCATGGAGTGTACGTGAGAGCGAATCATTGCCGACAACCCAGCCCTCGGTCGCGCGACCGAAAAGGTAGAGTCCCGGACGTTCTTCTGATCGAGAGTTGATCGCCTCTCCCGCGGTATCGACCTTGATCGCTCCCGTTGTCTCATCGCGTACCACCCAGCCGTCGGCAAGCAACGAAGCGAGGGGGCCGTTCGGCGAGATTTGGTTCGGGGCCGCAATCACGGCGTCGATGTGTGAGTCGAACGGGGTTGCGTCCAGGTCATCGTCCTGGTTGGTCAGTTCGACGATCCCGGCCTTGATGAGAGATAATAACCGCCGCAACGAATCCGCAGGAGGCCCAAAGGCGATCCGTTCCATTTCCACGGCGACACGTTGGTATTTGGGCCATTGTAGTGAATTCAAGCCGCCGTGGCTGACGACGGTGACAATCTCCGGATAGAGCTTGCGCCAAGATTCACCTAGGGCGTAGGCGATGTTGCGGGGGCGCTGGCCGGTTGACACCATCACTGATCGTCGCATCGCTTTGTACGCCGAACGCGCGTCCATTCGATAGCGAGACCAACCGCGATACCAATCGGCAACGTCTTTTTCTGTGACCGAGTTGCCATGCTGGACGAGCAATTCCGCGGCGGCCCGCTGGATGATCGAGAACACGTCTTTGTAAAAGTTGACGGTCGAAGGATCGGGAGTGATCGCTTTTAGCTGCTCTCGGAACGGGCCCCAGAAGTGGTCGGACAACTGTTCGATTGCCGCGGTCGGTTTGGCGAGCATGGGCCGGCCGGTTCGACTGTAGACGGTAATTGTTTTCGGCTCGCGGCCACTGGCACGGTACTCAACAGTCCGACCTGTTTGCACCAACGAGCCTCCGCGCCCCTCGGTCATTGCCAGAACCGCATCGAGCGCGGTCAGTCCAAATCCTCGGACCAAGACCCTCGACCCTGGCAAGACACATTGTTCAGAAAGGTTCTCCTGCACCGGAAAGACGAATCTCGCTGATTCGTTTTGTTCCAAGGTGTTCGATCGGCGAAGTCCTTCGTGACCGGTCGTGAGGACGACCACGTCAACCAACTTCGTTTTGTCGCCGGAGGTCACTTCCCAGCCGGACCGCCGCTTTCGGATGCCGGAGACACGGCTGCTGATCACTTCATACGATCGTGCACCGCGAAGCTTTTCCTCCACGACCGCGTAACATTCATTCAAGTATTCTCCCACGATGGCACGTGGCACGTACTGGTCGTTCGAAGCAAACGCAGGGTAATGATCGACGAGCCAGCCGATCAGTGATGTTGACGGATGCGTGACGGATCCGGAATCTGTCTTCCAAAAATCCACATGCTGGGAAGCGAAATTCATGCGAAGCACATGGGGCTGTCGCGGATCGTAGACGCAACCTGCTCCCAGGGTCCGGCATGGTTCGTAGACGGAGATCTCGATGTTCGCGAGCGCTGCCGGTGACAAATTGCGACTCAGCGCTTCCAGGCATTGCAGCCCCCGCGGTCCGCATCCGATGATGGCCAGCCGCAGCGTGCCGGTTGCCTGCTCGGGAATCACGTTATCGTTCGATGTCGTGCGAACATCCAGGACGGAACTCATTTTTGGCATCTCCTTTCTGCATAGTAATCATCGCTTTCGGCCAACTGACGAAGTGTGGTGGCGTCACAGCCAAGCGATTCTTGGACCCACTGGTCGTTAAAGACGGTCTGTAAATAGCGTGTGCCGGAATCGTGGAGGATTGCAACACAACGTTTTCCCACCAGTTCATCCTGCATCCGCGAGACGGTCATCAGTACTCCGCCGGCGGACCCGCCGACGAGCATCGCTTCCCGTAAGGCCGCACGTCGACAGCCGACCACACAGTCGAGGTCGGAGACACGGTTGACGTCGTCAAACAGTTGTCCCACGGCAAGTTTTGGTTCTTTCCCGGCGCCCAGGCCGGGGATATGTCGAGGGCCGGCGGAGCCGCCGAACAGCACGCTTCCTTCGGCGTCCACCGCGATCACGCGAACGTCGCGACTGCGCTGGCGCAAGTAATCGCGGCAACCTTGTGCGGTGCCGGTGCTGCTGGTGGCCACGAAGAGTACGTCGAAGCCGCCCTGCAACGCTTCGTCGATCTCCCGAATGGTCCCTTCATGGTGCGAACGCGGGTTGTCAGCATTGGCGTATTGGTTGGGCCAAAAACTGTTGACGTTGTGCTCAAGCAGTTCACACACCTTGGCGATCCGGGCAGCCAGAAAGTCGCCGCCCAATGGTTCTGTGACCATCACCACCTCTGCCCCCAGAGCCTTGATGATATCCAAATTCTGCTGCTGAGCGCGCGGGTCGACCACGCAGATAAATTTCAATCCGTGGAATCGGCATGCCTGGGCAAGGCCGATCCCCATGTTGCCCGAAGATGATTCGATCACTGTTGAATCGCTACGAAGATCACCTCGACGAAGCGCTTCTTCTAACATGAATCGCGCCGGTCGGTCTTTCGCACTGCCGCCGGGATTGGCAGCTTCTAATTTAGCGTACAGTTCGATCCGTGGATTCGCAAGAAAACGATTCAATCGAATCAACGGCGTGTTTCCGATCGCGTCCAGCACGCCATCAGAGACGTCTTCGTAGTTGTGTTGCATCTCGCGTTACTCACTCATCCTAAAAAATCAGCCCTCCGCGGTAGAGCAACTGACGTGCCGGTGAAAACGCAAAGTGGAAAAGGAGCGTTGACGCATCAAGCTCGGGATTCGCAGAAGCAGGCTTCCTCGCGAGAGTCGAGCCTGATGGTCGCCGATTCGACTAAAGACCGACCCTCTGCGGAGTGCGGTTTCTGCAGATCGCACCGCTGAACGCAATGAGACCAATCTGGGTGGGAAACGCGCAAGGGGAAAGCGGGCACGCTGTGCGCGTTCGTGCAGGCGCGTCGCCTCGCTGCGGGGCCGCCCCTGGCACGTCGTTTGCGTCGAAGTCGAGCTCAACCGGCGAATGAAAGTCAACGCCGAGTTGGAACAAACTTTTCCCTGAGACTCCTGACCGAGGAACGACGAATGAACACGAGACGACTGCGAATTGGCATCGCTGCCTCACCCGTTTTGTTGGCGCTGATGACGACGCCGCTGCACGCCGTTGACGACGAGAACGCCGGACCCCGACGCGAAGATGATGCCTGGTACGACGTGTCGGAATGGTTCGATGGCAATGACTACAACCCGACCGACGAGGCAATCGGCCGCTGGGACGACGAAGAATTCGGCTACTTTGATTCCCTGTCAAGTACGGACAGTGACAACGATCGGGAATCCGTGCCGGCCGAGGAATTCTATGGTGAAGATTATGACGACGGCTACGCGACTTGGCGAGACGACGACAATGACGGCACCTACGAATCGGTCAGTCGCTATCATGACACCGATGGCGACAAGCTGAACGACAGCTATGCGACCTACCGCGATGACGATGGAGACGGCTTGTACGACAACTACGAGTTTTCTGAACTGTCGAGCACGCCCGACAATGCCGTGCGCCCCAGCAAGATCGCGCAGAGCACTCAGCAAGGGCTCAGTGGTAAATCATACAAAATCACGGGCACCGTCGCCGACACCAAACTGGTGAACCGACTTGGAGCGATCAGCCTGTTGGTGCAGATCGAAGGCACCGAGGGAAACGTCAACTGGGTGGATTTTGGATCTAACGGTACAAGCTTGCAATTGTTCAAAGGCGACAAGTTCACTGCGTTTGGTCCGGTCATCAAGCGAGGTGACAAGAACGTCTTGGTCGCAACGACTCTGGAGCGGGATGGGAAGCAGCGAAAGATTGAACGCACCGGTCGTCGCTACACCGGAACGGTTGAGTCAACCCGAACAGCGACGGTGAAAGGCGAGGAACATTTGGTCGTGAAAATGAAAACCGAAAACGGGAAGAAACTGACCGTCGACATGGGAGACCCGGCCTCGGCAAAGGGTACCGAAGAGGGCAGTGAAATCACGGTCACCGGCGTGCCGGTGAAGATCGGTGATCGCGTGATCTTGGTCGCCGACCAATCGCGAAACTAGTGAACCCCAGACAATGCACGGCAACCCCTGTTGCCGTGCATTGTTTTTGGGTTTGTAAGGGAAAAGCCTTAGTTCGATGACTGAGCCATGGCTTCGTCGAAACGCTGGTCGAATTGTGCGAACAGTTGCAACGTTTCGGGGCGGTCGAGGACGGCCTGGACTTCATTCGCTCCGATATCAACTTCGGGTTCGGATTCGATTTCCTTTGCGGTTGCGTCTTCGCTTTCAAGGACTCGCTTGGCACTTTTCATTGCCGCGGCCTGCCATCCACCGACGCCGGACAGTGTGTCGCTGATGGTCGCCTTGATCACCTGGAAATCCATCCGCTTGAAGGATTGCTCGAATGCGGAGTTCATTCGGGTCGCCTGTTCGACGCGGCCGCTTAATTGCTCGGTTTTCAGGTATCTCTCGAGGGTCCGGCCGAGCAGCACGGTTCGCATGACTTCCAGGGGCACGCCGCGAACCGACGTTGCGATCGAGATGGCTTTTCGAACAGGAAATAGCAGTAGCTTGAGGGGGACTTTGGCGGCCTGGGAGATCGCTCCTGAGAACAAACCGCGGTCGGCGTCGTAGAACGGCTTCAGGTCATCGAGCATCGCCTCTTGTTCGTAGGCGGCAAGTGTGCGCGAGACGACAAAGCGACGACAACGACTGCGAACGAGGTCATCGACGAAGGGAACGGGAATGAATCGTGACGCGGCGGAAACGATGCCCGCGGCGACCCATTGATGTGTAAGCCATGCCTTGGTCATGTCGAATGTCATCTTAGGATATTGCCCTTCACGCGGTCGAGACCGCGGGGTTCTGGTCCGCGGGGAGGCCGCCGTCGACTGCGTTTGCCCAAACGTTCTTCTCCAGCAGCGTCGAATTGCCCGTCAGCGTGCTGAACGCCACGTCCGCGGCATCGCGGCCAACCCCGATGCGGACCAATCCAAGCGTGGACGCCAACCTGGTCGGGTCGAACAGGTACCACTGGCCTCCCAGATACGCTTCCATGAACCCATGGTAGTCGGCGGGTTGCAGATCGACTGCGTACCCGGAAACATACCGGGCCGGAATTCCGATGCCACGGCACAGCGTGATGGCGAGGTGCGCGTAGTCGCGACAGACGCCTGCCCGTTGCGTCAAGACATCGGACGCCGTGGTCGTCGCCGTTGTGCTTCCGGGAGTGTACGACAGATGATTGTTGACCCAATCGCAGATTGCCTGGACGCGGCTGAAGCCTGGATTGAGTTGACCAAACTCATCAAACGCGAACTTCGCCAATTCGTCGCTCTCGCAGTAGCGGCTCGGGTTCATGTAGGTCAAGACTTCCGGCGGCATTGCCGCTGCCGGTGATTCGCCGACGTCATGGGGCTGGTCAAGTTCTGGTGTCAAATCCGCGGTCGCTTGATAAGAAATCGACAGCCGGCAGGGATCGACAACCACTCGATGGAGCCGGTTGCCTTCCGAGCCGATCTGGCATTGCTCGACGTTGACCGGAGGGTCGAGCTGCAAGCTCTCGTTGCGGATCACTTGGTGCGGTGTCGTTGTCGCCGCAATCTTGAGCAGAAAAATGGTGGTTTGACGGACGTCGTAAACGAGCGTGCTACCGATCTGGATTTGAGTCATTGGTGGTCCTTTTATTTCGTCGCTGACCGAGGGAACCGGTGAGCGGTTTGTTGCCAAGGTCAGCGTTCAATGTTCGGGTTGCGTTTGTCGAGCGGAAAAGGGGTCAGTTACCAAAAACCAAATGGCCCGCTGGGTGCTTCGCATTTTTGGTACCTGACCCCTTTTCCGCGGCACGCTAGGGTTTAAAAGTTAACGCGCCACTTGTGGTTAGGCCGCCGGTCGAGATGGACCTGATGGCGACGCAGGCTGTTGCTGCACGTTTTGCGCCAAACCAACATCCAGACTTTCTGTCAGCAGAGGAGTTTCGCGACGGAGGCAACAACATCCCGTGGTCAATCCGTGGTGGGAACCGCCGAGAGCTTTAGACCTTGTTTGGTCGCTCGCTCGGCCCACCGTTCCCGTGCAACCTTCTGCATATCCACTGCGGCGTCCTGTTCGTCGACAATTTCCATGCCCAGTAACGTTTCGACGACATCCTCCAGGGTCACGACGCCTTGCATTCCGCCATAATCGTCTACCACCAGGGCGATGTGGGCGCGATTGTCCAGCAATTGGTCAAAGGCCTCGGCGATCGACGTCTCCTCTTTCACCGTTTCAAGTTCACGGACAAAATCGGTGAGGGGGCGATCAAATGCGTCTGCCGCGATCGCACTCAACAGATCAGTCTTCAACACAAATCCCGAAACGTGATCGCGACGGTCGCTAAACAACGGGATTCGCGAGACGGGAAGCTGGTCGATTTCGTCGGAAACCTCTCCGAGCGTTTTGGATTCTTGCAGCGCGATGACCACGGTCCGTGGTGTCATCACGTCGGCGACCGTGAACGAATCGAGTTTCAGCAAATTGCGCATGATCTTTGATTCGCGCTGCTTCAATAGCCCTTCATTGGTACCAAGCTCCGCGATCGCCGAAATTTCAGCGCGGGTCACCAGTTTCTGTTCCTCGTTTCCCGCGATCAGCTTCGTTAGCAACTCGGATAGCCAAACCAGGGGCAGCATCAGCCAGATCAGGCCTTGCACAAAAATCGCGACGATTCCGGCAAGTCGTCGCCAATGCAGCGCCCCGATGGTTTTGGGGATGATTTCGCTGAGCACCAGGATCAGCAGTGTCAGTACGGCACTGGTCACGCCGACGTAGGCGTCGCCATAGACCTTTGCCGCCTGGGCACCCACGCCAGCAGCGCCCACGGTATGGGCAATCGTGTTCAGGCTGAGGATCGCGGAAAGGGGTCGGTCGATATTGGTTTTTAGCTCGATGATGCGTTTAGCAGACCTCGACGGATCTTGCTTGCGCTCTGCGATATAGCTGGGCGTGATCGAAAGCAGCACCGCTTCGGCAATCGAACAGAGAAACGAGAACCCGATGGCGATCAGGAGATAAACGATGAGAAGTACAGAATCCACGACAATTTCCCTGAGGGACGCGATTGAAAAGATGATGCACGATGGTGCACGCAAACACTATACCGCCGCGGCACGATTCTTTTGTGTCGCGAGGAGGACGTGAGGCAGGCTTGCAGGGACAAGGGGGGTTGGCATGGAGTCGGGGCTATGTCGCTTCGACTTCTCCTTGCGATTCGGTTCCGGTTTCGATCCGGTTGCGATCGGCGTCCTCAATCAAGTCGGAGATTTGTCGAAATAGTTTCTCAAAATCCACCGGCTTGGGGTGAAACGCGTCGCAACCGGCCGCGATCGCACGCGATTCATCGCCGGGCAACGCGTAAGCGGTCAGTGCGATCACCGGAATTCGATTGACTGAGTCTGCCGCTCGGATCTGCATGGTCGCCTCCAAGCCGTCCAACTCGGGCATGTTGACATCCATCAAGATGAGTGAAGGGTCCGACTGCGCCGTGGCCAGGATGGCTTCCAGCCCGTTGGTCGCTGTGACAACCGCATATCCGTGTTTCTGCAATTTCAGAGTCATCATCTCACGAATGTCTTCCTGATCGTCGACGATAAGTATTGTCTTCATGATCGGGGCCTGTTTCTGGGGGCAATGGGGTAAAGGGCTAACGATGCGATTGACCACTCCTCCCGTTCTGGACGCCTAGGCGATGGTCATGGAGTCGCGGCGGTTCAGGATGGAGTCTATTTTGGAGCGAGTCTGGGAATACGAAGTCGCCATGCCGGTTGCGCCAGCCTTTCGGAACTTGATGAACAGCTTGTCAAAGTTTTTGAATTTGCCGAGGCATGAAACCAAGATTGGGCCGGTGTAGCCTTCGTTGCGAATGGACCGGCATAGGTACCTGGCTTGGACGAAACCGCCTTTGGGAAGCACCACAATGACGACCATGGATGGATCGCGTCGCGCAATCTCTTGCCCGACCTGTTGGGGGAGGATGTCGTCGTCGATGCTGTCGAGTTTAAAGTGACCAAGCCCGCCGATTCGAAGCAGGTTTAAGACAAGCAGTTCACTAAAATGATGCGACGTGCATCCGATGATGTTTGGCACGTCGACCACACTTGCGACATCGATCTCATTGTCCGACGGCTCGTCACTCGGGTCGATGCCCTGATCAAGTTCCGCAATCAATCCGCCCGCCATGGCCAGCAAACGGTTGGCGTCGACGTCGGTCAGGTGTTCGTCGTCGTGGTCCCTGCGGATGCGTTTGATCATCGGGATCAAGAACTCATCGCAGGTTGACGCCAGCGTGTTCTCGCACGTGTGTTCGTTCAGCATCTCCTTGGCTCGGTGTTCGTCGCCGGCCAACAAGCGTTGGTACAGACGCATCGAGGGTTTGATCTCGACCTCTTCGCTCAGCAATGTCGAGAGAACCTTAAACCGTGGGACGTAGCGGCCCAACACGACCAAGCAAACGGTCAGCGGCGTCGAAAGCAGCAGGCCGACCGGACCCCACAGCCAGCCCCAAAAGACTGCCGCCACGATCACCGCCACGGCAGAAATGCCGGTGCTGGTTCCGTACAACCACGGCTCGAGAACGTTGTTGCTGACCAATTCCATGGTGATGATGAGCGCCAGCACCGCCAACGCGACGCCGTATCCGGGGAAGACGGATAGAGCAAGTGCGAGCGGGAAGACCGCGGCGGCGGTCGGGCCGAGATAGGGCACGAAACGCAGGCAAGTCGCTAGGACGCCCCACAGGATGGCGTTGGGAAAACTGCCGGACTCAGTCATGGTGACACCGATGACGGTGAGTCCGATCGTCAGGACGAATCCGTAGGAGGCGTTGATGATGGACTGGGCGATCAGGTAGCGACTGATGCGGTTCGCGGCCTCGTTCAACGCTTCGGTCGTCGTGACGTAGTTTCCTTGGCTGACGACGTAAATGATTCGATCTCTCAAGTCCTCGCGATGGATGAGCATGAACAGTGCAAAGACGCTGACCAAACCGGCCGTCGCCAGAGGACTCAGCACCGTGCCGGCCGTTGTCGCCCATGAAGCAAGCGGGAGGTCCGCCTGGACCTCTTTCACGTACAGCGCCGCCTTGGCGGACGTGCCGTCGTGAGTGATGTCTTCGGCGTCCTTGGCCGGACCGGGCAGTAGCTTGCCCCAGAAGGAACCTTCTTCCGATGGCTCTCCCTCGCCGTCTTCGCTCTCCTCAATCGCTTCGGTCACTTCCTCGGCGAGGTCTCCCAACGATCCGCTCACTCCGGTCGTCATCCCCCCCAAACTCCTGGCTTTGGCCACCAGTTCATGTTTGTGTTTGGGAAGATCGCCAACCAAAGTGGTCAGTTCCCGGGCGATCAAGGTAAATCCGCTTGCGAGCAGGATGAAGGCCAGCACAGCGGTTGTCACAACCGCGGTGATGTTGGGTATGCCCATTCGTGTCAATCGATTCACGATGGGACTGAGTAAGAACGAAAGCAGCAATCCAAGTGCGAGTGGGATGAAGACATCGCGGGCAAAGTACAGTGCCGCGACGATCAAGACCGTCGCGAGCAACTGTGCGACCGTCGCAATGGTTGCGAGATCGGATTTACGGTTTACCATTCACGATGTCATGTCTGCTAGAGTTCTCACCCGGTACCGCTTGAGACGGTGCTCAAACGGCGGGTCCGCGTCGTCCCATCACCAGTCCAATGATGAACAGCACCAAGAACACGACGAACAAGATTTTTGCGATCGTAGCAGCGGTTCCGGCAACGACGCCAAAGCCGAGCACACCAGCGATCAAAGCGATAATCAAAAAGGTTAAAGCCCAGCCTAACATGGCATTCTCCAGGGATTGAATGATTTGCCTCGTGGCCGTGAACGTCACTGCCTTGCGAGGGCTTTCCCCTCAATGCGATTGTCGTGCCAAAGTGATCTGCAGCGAATTTCGTGGCCTAAATCGTCATTGTCAGACGGTGCGCTGGACGTTCCGCGACCACGATGGACGTGAAACGGACAAGAGCGCCTGTGGCTGCGTCTGTTCTTCACAGCCTCGCCCCCGCAATGACTTCCGATTTCTTTCCGTATCAAGGCAACAGCTTGATCCCGACGACGCGTCCATGGCGACTCGCAGCGCCGGAACGGCGTTTGCTGTGATCGGGTACAGGGGGGACCAAGGGGCCTTCGAGTCAGTCAGGCCGGCGAGATTACAGGTAGGATAGTGCCGATGAGCAATGAAACGATCGGCAATGATTCAAATCTACGCTTCGGCCTGAAACACTTTCCATGGCTTGATCCGTTTGTGCCTCATCGTTGGTGGCGCGGTGGTTGGCTTCAGACGCTGTCGATCAAATCGGTTCGAACCGATTTGGATACGAATCAATGGCCTGGTGCCGTCCAGTTCGATATCGTCGGGGATCAGACACCACCGGACGTGCTGAGTGGCTATTACTTGCCGTCCCAGGTCCCTGGCTCCGACCGGCCGTTGGTTGTGATCATCCATGGGATGGGAGGTCACGCCCGCAGCGGCTACATGCTCAGCATGGCGGAGCGATTGCTCGAAGCTGGTTTTCCCGTCGTTCTGTGGAACAACCGCGGCGCAGGGGATTCGGCACAAAGCTGTCGGCGATTTCACCACCCCGGATTCACCGATGATTTGAGTGGCCTGTGCCAGTATTTGCGGACCGAACGGGCGGCTTGGTGTGAACACGGTTTAGCGGCGGTCGCGTTTTCGCTCGGTGGTAATGTGTTGCTGCGGTATCTAGCGGAAGCCGGCGACGATTCACAATTTTCGATCGCCGCCAGTATCTCCACACCCCTGGACATGCACACGACGTCACAAAACTTGCGTCGTGGTGCCAACCGTTTGTTCGATCGCTACCTGCTTCATCGTCAGCAAAAAGAACTTCTTCGTGAAGGGAGCGACCTTTGCGACCAGGAGCGGCAGGTGATTCAATCGGCCCGTTCCGTTTGGGATTTGGACGATCGGTTTACCGCACCGCGGTTCGATTATGAAAACGCCGAAGAGTTCTATCGCGAAAATTCTGCGATTTACGTCCTTGATAAAATCTCAATCCCAACATTGTTGTTTCATGCGATGGACGATCCGGTCGTCGATGACGACGTGTTTCGCGACCGAGACTGGTCGGCCGAAGGTCCGCTCTACCCCGCGCTTGCCGAGTCGGGCGGGCACACGGGATTCCTTGATCAGGATGGCCAGCGATGGCATGAACGGGCAATCGTGAACTTCTTCGCCCACGTCGACCACTGATCGCGGCGCAACGATTCCTCCCTAATCTGATTTCAGGGTGTGCAGATGACTTGGAAAGACTGGTACGACTCACTGGCCAAACCCTCGTGGACGCCTGAACCAGCAACCATCGGTCTGATCTGGCAAATCCTCTACCCGATCATCCTAATCACGTTTGGCTTCGTGTTCGTGCAGGCCCTTCGCAAGAAAGTTCCATGGAAGGTGGCTTTGCCGTTTGCCATCAACCTGGTTGCCAACCTGATCTTCACGCCCATCCAGTTCGGGCTGCGAAACCTACCAGTGGCCGCACTCGATATCCTGATCGTCTGGGCGACGATCATCTGGATGATGGCGGCGGTGTGGAAACACTATCGGTGGGTTGCCGTGGCACAGTTGCCGTATTTTGTCTGGGTCTCGATTGCGACGGTATTGCAACTGTCCATCACATGGTGGAACCTAGACCGATGACCCGCTGACTGCTTTGGGACGTCGATTCTTTTACTGCAGGATTTGGCAACCGATTTAGATTCTCTCCCTCTGGGAGAGACGGCGTTTGCGCAGCAAGCAAACGCCAGAGAGGGCCGGCGCCCCGAAAGGCTTCGCGACTTCCGCGACGATCGATGTCCCCCAGCAGTTGATACAGCAGCGAAGGGACCGAGGAAGCTGGGCGGCGTCATTCGCGGCAATAGGATAACGCCAGCAGCGAGTATGCCGTGACAAGGTTTCGGTTTCCTTCCATCCATCGATCGCTGGATCGATTGACCCATGACCCGTCCTCCTGTTGGGCGTCGGCCAACGTCGCGACCAATTCTCGATTCCACAAATGATTGTTGCCGTCTGCGTCGGTTAGGACGCGGAGCTTGGCGGCGTGGAGTGCTTTGGCGAAGGTGTGGTAGTAATAGTACAGTCCGGCTTGTCCCATCCCCGGGTTTTCGGTCAGTGAATAGTGGTCTCGGATGAAGTTCATGGCGGCGATCACACGCGGATCGGATTCCGTTAACCCGGCATGGATCAGGCTTTTGAAACCCGCGTAGGTGATCGATCCGTAGCTGCGAAGTCCGCCGCCACTGTCGCGCGTGTCCCCTCCGACCACTTTGGTTTCACCGCCGGCGGCAGGGGTGTAGTAGAACCCGCCATCGCCCTCGGCCGTGGCATGCGGCAAATCGTTTCCGTGGCCGGCCAGGTTTTGTGATCTGGAGACGAAGATCAACGCTTTTTTGATCGCTTCGTCGTTGGCATCGTTGCCCAAGTCCCGCAGTGCATCGATCATGAACGACGTGTTGGAGAGATCGGGACGGGAGTGGCTGCCGTATCCGGCTCCGCCGTAGGCCGGGTCCGCGGCAGTGAGGCCCTCGCCTTCGTCCCATTGAATCTCTTTCAAAAACGCTTCGGCTCGTTTGAGCTGACTGTCATAACGATCGTCGCGGTTGGCCGCGACCAGTGCCCCAACGGCGACCGACGTTTCATAGTTCCGGTGCCTGGACCCTTTCACGTAGATTCCGCCATCGGGCTGGACGTTATCCAGGATCACCTGCAACGCCTTCTTGACCGCTGGCGAATTAACCTCGGTCGGACGGTTTTCCAGAATCGCGCGGACACACAATCCGGTGACGGCGACACCACTTTCGGGGCTAAAGGATCCGTCGGCGGATTGCCCACGGTTCTTCATAAAGCTGATCCCCAACGAAACCGCTTCGTCAATCGCCGCATTCGTTTGCTCGGGGGACTGTGGCGCGTTCGCTTTCGCTAGACCGTCCTGGCCGATCGCAGGGACGACCAAACCGACGGCAAGGAACGCACCGGCGATGCGGGCCGAAGCATGTTTGGTACTGAAACGGAGGAGTCGATCAAATCGCACGAAGTCACCTGGCTGAGAAAGGATTGGGTTAAGGAGGTCATTTGACACGTCGGTATTCACCACGCAGAGCCTGTGATGGCAAGGAGCGCCGAGGGTAGGCAAAAAACGTACCAACCCAATGCAGCGATTTTCGTGCGTGAAAACGCAGTCACTGCGGACGCCGCGGCAGAAAATCCGCCGCCGCCGATGGATTTCCCGCCGCGCGAATTCCCGATGCGGGATTGGGCGGCCGGCGTCGAACGGACACCAGAGGGGAACTTCGCAACGAGCGGTCCATGACCGTCTATACTGACCCCTGCCGCGTCGCTGCCGTCGCCAGACGGCGGAACGTCCACGCGACGACATTTATTTCCGTCCGTCACTTGCCCACCTACCACAACAGCCCCACCTACCACAACGGTTTTGCGCATCGACTCGACCGACGTCGATGGGCACGCGATTAGAGAGAGATTGCATGAAGGGTCGCTGGATCAGCTCACTTGCGAGTCGCGCCTTTGGCGGTGTCCCTGTTGAATCGGCTGAACCAGTGAAGGTTCGTTTTCTTCTGGTTGTCATTGCATCCGTTTCCGTCTCAGCGATGGTGTCCGCCGCGGAACCCTTTGAGGCGTTTCTGAAAAAACACTGCGTCCGCTGCCATGGCACACAGGAGCAAGAAGGCGACCTGCGGATCGACCAGCTGTCGCGAGATTTCAAGGCTGGCCTGGACTCACACCATTGGGCCGAAACGCTCGACAAGGTTAACAGTGGCGAAATGCCTCCGACGGACCAGCCGCAGCCGACTCAGGATGAGATCGCAGCGTTCGTGACGAGTCTCGACGCACGGCTCCAGGACGGCCGCGCGGCGCGGATGGCGGCCCGGCCCGCGGTGGCGCACTATCGGCTCAGCCGCAAGGAGTACCAGAACACGGTCTATGACCTGCTCGGGGTGCGTTACGATCCCTTCAAGCCGGGCGAGCTGAACGAGGACATGCTGTGGCGAGGCTATGAGCGTATCGGGTCGGAGCTTTCGCTTTCACCGTCGCATGTCGACCGCTACTACCGTGCGGCGGACATCGTGCTCGATCGAGCTTTCTCTGCAACATCCGCCGAGGCCCGCATCGTCCGTAAAACGGCAGCGGAGTTGCGTTACGGCGGCGGGAAGATCCAGCAGGAAACGCTCGACCGGTTTGGGCTCAAGCGGCCGCTGCGTTTTTTGTTGTTCCCTGGTCGGGTGCAGCATGCGCTCTCGTCCAGTTGGTTTGGAAAGACCGGTCCGGAACACAGCGGGCTTTATCGCATGCGTCTGCAAGCCAGTGGAATCCGTCCGCCCGGCGGCCAACCGGCTCACCTCAGCATTGGCACGCGAACCGGCGAAGAGACGGTTGACGGTCTGATCGAATTTGACATCACGGCACCGGAGGACGGTCCGCAGGTCTATGAGTTCGAAGTGTTTCTCGAAATGCCGACGACGCTGCATTTCTGCGTGGTCGCCACCGATGGGGTGGACCGCCGGGGCGGTGCCGCCTTCCGCAATGCGATCGCCAGCCGGTCGTACATTTTTACGCATAGCAGTGAGACCATTCTGCTGAATCCGAACGCTCCGCAAATGTTCGATGACAAAGGCAATGGAATCTTCTCCACCGTGCTGCTCGATTGGATCGAGTGGGAAGGACCGCTGCAAACCGAGGCGGAACGCTCTCGGCGTGAGGGCGTGCTGCCGCCGGACGATGCCACTGCCGAAGGGGTCGCGGAGCATTTGCAGCGATTCGCCGAACTCGCTTGGCGGCGCCCGGTGGTGATGGATGAACTGAAGCACTATCTGCAATCGTTCCGCGTCGAACGCGAGGCGGGCGAAACGGCGGCCGAGGCCTTTCGGATCGCGATGCAGGGCGTGCTGACATCCCGAAACTTCGTCTATCTCGTTGAGGGCGATCCGGAGCCTCGTGAACGCCTGACGGACTGGGAACTCGCCTCGCGGCTTTCGTACTTTCTCTGGAGTTCGATGCCCGACGACGGCCTCTTCACCGCCGCCAGAAGCGGCCAATTGAATGGCGCGGGGCTGGGGAAAGAAGTGGACCGCATGCTGACGGACGGCCGCATTGACCGCTTCATCGATGACTTCTCACGGCAATGGTTGCAGCTTCACCGAGTCGGCATGTTCCCGCCCGACAGGCAACTTTACCCCGGCTACGACGACTGGCTCGAGGCGAGCATGCGGGCCGAGCCGGTTGAGTATTTCCGCGAGATGTTCGCGACAAACCAGCCCATTGACGGTTTCCTGCGTTCCGACTGGACGATGGCCAACGCCCGGCTCTGTGATTTCTACGGGCTGCCGGAACCGACCCGCAGCGGCTTCCAACGTGTCTCGCTGACGCCCGACGACCATCGCGGCGGTCTGCTTACGATGGGCGCGGTGCTCGCCTTGACGTCCGACGGTACCCGCCACCGCCCGGTGCATCGCGGCGTCTGGGTCAGCGAAGCGATCTTCAACAAGACCCCGCCGCCACCTCCGGCCAACGTCGATCCGATTGAACCGAATCCACCGCAGAGTCCCAAGGCGACCATCCGTCAGAAGCTTGCCGCCCATGCTCACAACGCGAGTTGTGCCGCCTGTCACCAAGGCATTGATCCGCTCGGATTCGCCTTCGACCAGTATGACGCCATCGGCCAATGGAGGACTCACGAACGCGTTGCAGCCGGGACCGGAGACGATCCATTGGTGGATGCCTCGGGCGTCATGCCCGACGGTCGCTCGTTCACCGATTCGGTCGAGTTCAAACAGCTGCTGCTGCAAGACCGCGACAAGGTCGCACGGGCCTTCATCGAACACCTCTGCACCTACGCCCTCCGCCGCGTTCTCACCGTCGACGACCAGGACGACCTGAAGCGGATTGAAGATGAAGCGAAAAAGAACCACTACCGCGTCAAGGACATCGTCCGCGCCGTGGCCGTGTCGCAACTGATAAGGAAACGATAATGCAGCAACCGTTGGTGTCCAGCCTTTAGGCGCATCCCCGAGCGTTGCGAAGCAGCAAGACGGGGCGGCTAAAGCCCAATACCGCTAAGTTAAGCTCGACGGGGGGCCCGGACGCTGGCGCGAACCGGCTGATATCAATCGTTTATCAGCCGTTTGGCGCGAGCCTACGGGCCCCGAGTTGAGGAAACCACGCTTAACTTAGCGGTATTGGGCTAAAGCCTGCACACCAACACTCATGCCCCCGCCGATCCTACATTTCCCAAAGTGAATTCGATGTCATCGATGAACAAGCGGCCAAGACGCACACCAAAGTCGGCGGGTTCATCCGCTATCTCTTAAGAACGAAGAACTCCATGAACTACCTCTCCCAATCCTGGCTCATTGACCGCCGGCATGCGTTGCGTGCCTTGGGCAGTTGCATTTCACTGCCATTGCTGGAATGCATGATCCCGTTGCGGGCGGCCGAGCAGGCGTCCGCATCGCCGCGACGCAGTGCGTTCATTTACCTCGCCAACGGCGTTCATTCGCTGAACTATCAGATCACCACGCCGGGCGCCGACTACCAGTTTTCCCGGTCGCTCAAGCCGTTGGAGAAACATCGTGATGTCATCACGCCCATCAGCGGCTTGCATCACCCGGGAAGCCTCAGCCACCACCACAACTGCATCAAGATTTGGCTGACCGGTGGAAAGCTCGGCCCCTCGGACCGCAACACCATCTCGGTGGACCAGAAGATGGCTGAGGTCACCGCTCCGCACACCCGTTACCCGTCGATGGAAATTGCCATCACGCAGGAGTCGCTCGCCTGGACGGCCGACGGCGTTCAGCTGCCGCCGATGCGTCGTTGCAGTGAGATCTTCGCGTCGTTGTTCGAGGAGCCGAAAGGTGGCGTTGCAGCTCAGCGAAGGGCTCTGCGTCGTAAAGCCAGTGTTCTTGATGACAACCTCGCCGAAGTGCGGCGGCTGGAGCAGAAGATGGGAGCAGCTGACAAGGGGCGTCTGGACCAATACCTCAGTTCGGTCCGAGAGGCAGAGGTTCGCACGCGGCGCGCCGATGCTTGGCTCGACACGCCGCTGCCCCCCATTTCCGACGCCGACCGCAAACGCACCGACCGCGACATCCCCGACACCCAGGCGGGTGACTATTTCCGCACGGTCTACGACCTCATGGTGCTGGCCTTTCAGACCGATGTGACGCGTGTGGCCACTTTCAGTCTGGGTGGCGAAGGCCAGGCGATCGCGATTCCCGAAATCGGAATCACGGAGTCGCGGCATCAACTCAGCCACCACGGCGGCGATGCCGGCTACATCGAAAAGCTCACCAACTACGACACCTTCGCCATCGAGCAGTACAGCTATTTCCTCTCTCGGCTGCAGGAGACCAGGGACCTCAACGGACGGCCGCTGCTGGGTTCCACGATGGCGCTGTTCGGCAGCGGGATGTCTTACGGGCACAGCCACGGCAATGCCAACCTGCCGCTGGTGCTCGCCGGCGGCTCTGACCTCGGCCTCCAGCACGGCCGCCATCTCGACTTCAATCAGGGCCACTTCAGCGGCTATCAACTCGACAAGCCCGGCGAGCACTACACGCTGTGCAGCCGACCCGCGAACCCCGACGCGCACATGAGCAATCTCCTGTTGATGATGGCCCAGCGCATGGGAGTCGAGACGGACACGTTCGGTGACAGCAATTCAGTCATCGAAGTGTGAGGAGCAATTAGCAATTAGCTGTTAGCTTTGAAACTTGCTGACTCTAACGTTTTCTATGTACCGAAATTTACCAGATAGGCGAAGTCGTTCAGGCCCGGAGGGCCGGCAGAGTGGATGCCGGTGGCGTGAGCCACCGGAGATAATTGCAAAGAGTCCCTGAGGCCCAACGGGTCGACACAATTCCCCAGCT
>NZ_NTFY01000065.1 GCF_002289565.1 Rhodopirellula sp. SM50
TATCGTGTTTGTCCCCGTCGATCACCGGCCATTGTCGGCCGTGAATGCGGACCGATTCGGGCAAATCGCCGACGCGGCCGGATTGCGGATGATAATCGACGTCGAACACTTGGGCCACATTCCCGCCGCGGCGCAAGTAACTCGCGATGGTGGCGGGATGGTGCTTTTCATGCCGGCTAAACGTCAACGCGTAGTTCGCGGGGAGCTTCCCCGCCAAGTAATCGCGAAACCGGGAGCGTATCTTCGTGTAATCGTAGAATTGCACGGTCGGCCATCGCTCGATGAGGTCAAACCATTCTAGATCACTCGCGACGTTCAACCGGACCGCCGGTTTGACGCGTTTACGCTCCGCCAATCGCACGAGATTGACGATATCGCGGTTCAATTGGTCGATGAAAGATCGACGATGGCCGAACAACCATTGCGTGTCGCGCAGCGCCGCATGACGCGACGTCGACGAGACGCGCAACCCGGCAAACCAGAGGACGCATGACGCGGCGCAACCGTTCGACGCGCCGGCGCAAACGTTGTGCCCGGACAGAGTGTGCGGCGCGAGTGTGAGCCCGGCTGACAAGTAGGGCAAACCGGTTAGCTTTTCAAGCTTGGCATTGGTGCGTAACAACATTAGGCCGCCTCCCGAATGCTGGTTGCGCTTTCGCCACCGATCACAATGTGATCGAGAACGTTGATACCCAACATTTTGCCGCATTCGGTCAAACGGTCCGTCACGGCCCGATCTTCCCGGCTAGGCGTGGTATCGCCGGAGGGGTGATTGTGAACCAGGATGATGGCCGAAGCGCTCGCAGCGATGGCCGCGCGGAACACTTCCCGCGGGTGCACCAACGACGCGTCAAGAGTGCCACGCGTCACGCGTACCAATCCGGTCGGCCGGTGTTTCGTGTCGAGAGTGACAATCGCGAATTCTTCGCAATCGCAACGGTCCGCAAAATAGTCGCGCAGCAATGCCGGCAGGGTATCGCATGCGATGCGGGTTGACGTGATCGGCGTTTCATAGCGGCCGGATCCCTCCTGAATTTTGGCCAAACGCGTTTCAAACACGGGCAGGGCACCGGTTTGCTTGTCGCGTCGTTTGCGTAGTTCGACGTTCAATAGGACGTTGCGCCGATTCCATGCGGCATAGCCGCGGATCCGTGACGCGTTGTTTGCCGGGGGCGCTTCGGTGATTGTGGGGAGCTCCCCCGTTGCATTCTGGTACGCGATGCGAAATAGCGTCGCGTCGTTGTCCTCTTCCAGATACGCAATCGAATCACGCGTGTAACTGAATTGGGTGATCGAGTCTTCCAATCGCAGCGCCACAATGTCAGCCATCGGGACGCGTAGCCACGCGTGGGAAGGGTCAGAAAAGAATCGGTAGCGGCGCTTCAAAAGGCGCTTTCGGGTATCATCGTTCACGGTCTGGACTCCTACGAAGTCTAGGCAAGTCACCCGGCTAGCGTTCGCGCGCTGCCGGGTGGCGTTTCTTGACACGCCGCGCGGCGTGTTTCCGCGGGCATCATCGGCCGAATCTGGCCCCCGTCAACAACGTCCCACGCCCCAAAAAACGCGGCAAATCCCACGCAATGCCGGCCATTCCCACCAAGCAAACGACGGGTCCTTCTGAGGGGGCGGGGGTGGCCATCGCGGGTTCCGCCTCGAACCGCTTTCGCCGGCATGCGCGAGAAAAATCATCACCACCACCACCACCACCCTTTAGGATCCGGGAGGTTGTGAGCGTTCGTGTCACGAGACACGTGGCCACAGACGCTGTAGTGTGCCTCACACGCGTCAATTGGGTGAACATCCATATCGATTGGTCCGTCTTCGCAATACCCCAGGGAACCGTCAACGCGACGTTTCATTCAAGTTGCGTGCAGCTGAGATGTTCGCGGATGTTAGAATTTGCGAGCGGAATGCCTTCGCAATGAGTTTCCGCACTAGGCTAAATGGCAATTCAAATGGTGAACGTCAAATTCCATGGGATACGCTACAACCTTATTCGCTGTTCCGATTGATGAATTGCGGTCTGCGATGGGATCCCAGGACCAGCGACTAATCGACCGATTGCGATCAAAAATGGCAGATGAAGGCCCAATCGCTCCGGATGCGGGTCCGCGAGTGAAACTCTGTAAGAACGGCGACATCTATTTCAACGGAGTCTTGGTGACCTGGGACGAATTCATTCGCCAACTCGGAGACCCGATGTGGGATGGCACGGAGCTGCACGAATACACCGAGTCATTCGAGATGGACGGTGATTGGTCCAATTCGGGAGAGTTCTGGATTGCAGTTCGATCTGCGATGGCATCTTGGGCGGGTAAGGGGCCTCGCTATGCTGCCTGGAATTTGTGCAGTTCCGAAGAGAAATGGATGCAATCAGGCAAGGACGAGTTGACGGACTTCCAAGCAGCGATGGAGCTCGTCCAAGGAACGATATCGAGACTCGGCAAGTCGTTCGCGCCGTATTACGGTTACGGGCTGGAGTACCTGTGCGGCACCCTGGGAAGCAAGCTCGAGACCATTGAGGGCAAAAACAGACTGAAATCGCTTAGGTTAGAAACACCCCTTACGGAATTTCGGTGCCCAGTTTCGCTGCCATTCTATGAAGACTTTCCCTACATCAGTTACATCGAAGCCGACGAGGTGCGTTTGGAGTGGCAACGCCTGTCGGCCGCGGACCTGAGCTACCGAAAGAGTCGTTTGATCGAGGAAGATCGAAGAAGTGTCGCGGCATGCCTGCAGCGGGCTGACAGGAAAGGTTGCGGAATCGTCTCGTTTTATTACTAGCGGCGTGAGCCGCGAAGCAAACGGTGACGCTTGTGTTACGTCGTTCCAAGGAATCCAACACCCTGGACGCGATGGAATCATCTTCGCACGGCGGCGTGCATCTTGGCGGCGTGCTCCTTACGCTTGGGCTTGCGTAGCAGCGTGCGAACAACCAATTTTGAATTCGGGAACAACTAAGTGGATGGGACGATGACCGTTCTCGTGCTTGGTGCAACTGGAGCGACAGGGCGGCTGCTCGTGCAGCAATTGCTTGACCGCGGCCTGAAGGTCAAAGCGATCGTGCGTTCATGCGATACCCTTCCTGACTCCCTTCGGCAGCACGAGGGGCTATCCATCATCACTGCGAGCGTACTGGATCTCAGCGATATCGAGATGGCGGAGCAGGTGACCGGATGTGAGGCGGTGGCATCTTGCTTGGGCCACAACCTGACCTTCCAGGGCATCTTTGGCCAGCCGCGCCGACTCGTGACTGATGGTGCTAAGCGATTTTGCCAGGCCATTAGGGCTAGGGGCTCGGGCAAGCCAACCAAGTTCGTACTGATGAACACGGCCGGAAACAGCAACCGAAATCTAAAGGAGCCGATTTCGCTCGCTCAGAGCTGCGTGATCGGACTACTTCGTCTGCTTGTGCCGCCTCATCGGGACAACGAGGAAGCCGCGGACTACCTGCGAACGGAGGTTGGCCAAAACGACACCGAGATCCAGTGGGTGGCCGTTCGCCCAGACAGTCTGTTCGACGAAGATGACGTGAGCGCCTACGAGTTACATCCGTCGCCGACCAGAAGCGCGATTTTCAATCCAGGGCGAACCAGTCGCGTCAATGTCGCACATTTCATGGCCGACCTGATCACGAACCATGATGCCTGGGAGAAATGGAAAGGTCAGATGCCAGTGATCTACAACAAGAACGAGGAATCTTGAGCATAGCTGGCTGGTTCTGGAGTGAGAAATTCATTCCGCTCCTGCAAACTCGACCAGAATGGTTACAAGCAGCGTGGATGGCGTCGGATTCTCAAGCTTGAGATCCGTGACATTCAGACAGACAAATGTCGACAAGACATTGTCCAGCAGCCACTTCATGCTCCATTGACGTTGGGTTCTGTGTCGATCCTTCACAGTAGCGAGGCAAACCATGAGCGATTCACCGATTCTCATCTCCCGGAAAGAACTCTACGACTTGGTGTGGTCAGAACCGATGACAAAGCTTGCGACCAGGTACGGCATGTCGGATGTGGGAATAAAAAATCTCTGCCGAAAGCACTCAGTCCCGACACCGCCCGATGGACACTGGGCCAGCATCGCTCACGGAAAGAAATCACCCAAGGCTGATCTGCCGAAATTGGATGATGACGATGTGAATGAAATTCAAATCCTTCGAAAGCTATTCGATGCAGCGCAGGAAGCTCTTGCAACCCCGGTCGCAAGTATCGTCGTTTCGGATCGCCTTTCCAAACCACATCGCCTGATCGAGCAAGCTCGCTCAAGACTGCGGGGCGGGGATCCGGTCGACAGTGGAATTGTCAATCCGCCACGAAATCTATGTTGCCTCGATATTTCGGTCTCGAAGAAATCGCTGACGAGGGCACTGCGGATTCTTGACGCGTTGATGAAGCATTGGGAATCGACTGGTGGTTCCGTGAGCGCAGGCAATCCGGGCACTGAGTTTTCGCGCGAGGGCGATGCCGTTTCCATATCGCTTACGGAACAAGTTGCTCGTCATGAAAAGCCAAATCGGCAACAGTCCTGGAAGGAATATTCGTACAAGCCGACCGGCCGGCTTTCATTCAGCATTGATGGATGGGGTGACGGGATGAGAAAAACATGGGCCGACGGCAAGGTCCAGAGGCTAGAAGACATTTTAGCGAAAGTCACGACCGGTATCGAGTCTTGGGTAAGACTAAATCGCGATCGCCGATTAGACAAGGAATGCGTAACGCGTCAAGAAGCGTTGGCGGCAGAGGCCCGACGGGTCCGTGAAGAAAATGCCAATGCGGAGTCTCATCGTCGTCAAGAGTTGGAGACTAGCGTTGAAGCGTGGGAGAAAGCTGAACGGATTCGGCGTTTCTTGTCTACGTTTGACGAGAAGCTCAAGTCTGAGAAAATCCAGCTGCAGAATCCAACAGCATTTGAACGTTGGCGGGAATGGGCGCATTGGTACGCCGGGCAAATTTGTCCGATGACACCAAACTCTGAATCGCCCGAGATGGACAGTCCAATTACCCATGTGAATAAGCCATTACTTGAACTTGACCTGACGTCAGAGGCAAGGAAGGCATTGGAAGCTGGGCAGATCTCCGACTCCGACGAGTTGGCCGCACTGAGCAGCAAAGAACTGCAGAGTCGGTGCGGTGACCGACCGTTCAACTTGTACCGTGAAGTGACGAGAGTTTTAGAGGGGATCCGATACGACGTTTCAAATCGCTCTCGTTGGTAGTAGAGTTTCCAGATCACGCAAGCCAATTCAAAAGACGGCTCACTCACAAGACAACTCCAGTCGTTCGGGACATGATGCGAGCAAGTGACACAGCATCGAAAGCTGGATCATGGGCGGACGTGCATACGGACACGGTCGCCAAGGTTCGGCGGGTGTGATGTCCGAGTGGAACGTGTTGATCAAGAAAACACGCCGCCACGGTATCGCCGATCCAAAGCTGGTCTGCATCGACATCGCCCCCTACGGCAACACGCAAGCCCCCGACTGCCAGGACATCCTGAACGTCGGAGGCTTCAGCGACGCCGTCTTCCGCGTCGTCGCATCGTTCCTGGAAAACGACGCATCCCGCTTCGTCCGTGAAGTGGAATCCGTCGAGTTGTAACGTAAGGCAAGCATCCTGCTTGCCGTGGAACGCAAGCTAGCAGCTTGCGCCACTTACGATACGCCCGCGACGGAGATATCCGTCGCGGGCGTTTTCGTTTGTATTTAGCGTCGCAGAGGGCCAATCTGTCGGCCACAACTATGACCGCTGCTTTTTGTCAAACTTCCGGCGTCCGCGCCAACCCACTGGGACTTCAGCGAAAAACGTGTGACACGATGCGCTGGGCGCGCTCCGGCGTTGGCCGCCGGAGCATGCTAGCCAGCTAGTCGCGCGAAATAAGAAACTGGACGAATTCACCTTCAGTCATGACAGCGAAGGGCGGGTCGGTGAGGTATCGAGATAGTAGGTCACCATCGAGCACAAGGATCGGTTCGACCGTCCAACTATCGGCTTCGTTGGAATCGACACCAAACTCGGAGAGTACATCGCCAAGGTTGCTTCGCACCCACTCGACGCGTTCAAGATGATGGCTAACCGCGCACATCGCGTCGTTGGTATCTGTAAACAACTCATCGAACTGATTCTTCACTTCGCTCGGAGTCTTGGCCAGCGTGAACGATTTCGCTTCGATAGGGAAGAATGTTCGAGTCGACTTGTGTAGAACCGCAACATCAATATCTCCGATTCCCTCCCCCGGAGAACGTTCCATTGTGTGGCCGTTGAACTCCGTCATTGATGGCCGAGCCGCATATCCGCAGAGTGCTGATAGTTTGCCCGCCAGTTCCCGGTCGTACTGTTTTCCACGCCGATTCGCAAGCGTTCCGCGAAGCGTCTTCATCGCTTGATTCGTCGGCGATTTGATTCGGCCTGATGTAACGAGATCGCACAAGTATCTAATTGACTGAACCAGAGACCGTCGTCCCCACGTCAGCGTGTCTCCACGCCTTATCAAAGGCTTTCGCAGATACGACAAGGCACGATTGAATTTCCAGGGCCATAACTCGCCCGTAGCGTATGGCTCCGGTGGCTTGAGGAACTTCTTTCGCGGAGACGCGACAAACTGTTCCAATAGCTGCTCAATCAAGTCTCGACTGATATCTGTTGCTTCCTCTAGGAAGTCTATCAGCTCCACTTCGGTTGCCGAGCCTAGACCGTCTGAACTGGTAAACTGCGAGTGGCCGATCCCGCCGATTACTGTTCCTACCTCCTCAAGAAGCATGCCAAACTCCGCGATAGACGCGTCGTCGACCAGTTTTTCAATCTTGTCCTCATCTTCACGTAGCCTTCGCGCTTCACCTTCATTCTCCTTGGTTTCGCAATTCAGGATCGCATCCGCCTTTGACTCGTAGAAGTCGTTGCGAATTTTCTCAGCAGCCTTGGCGTAGACAGAATTGCCGAACTTCAGTCGTTGTGATTCAGTCAAATTGACCTCGATCTCAGACAGATTGTTATTCAACCCATCGCTCAAAAAGCCACACTCGACAATCTCATTCGCAATTGCAAGCACGCGGTCATATGCGGAAGTGGAGAACGCATCGGAACCCGATGGCGGGATGGCTGAAACGTATTCCAGTAAGAAGCGACTCGCCAAGCTGGCCTTGTTGAATTCTTCAAGATCGTTTTGCAAAGACTGTCGATTGTCTTCCGTGTCCCCCATCGCAGAAAGATGCGAACCGACGATACTCTCCGTTCGCCGTAATTCCGCTATAAGAGATTCGTGTCGCGAGATCAGGTTGGGAAGCAACTTATTGTCGTCGAATCTCGCGATTTCGGATTCCAACTTTTTGAACATCTCACCCACGATGTCATTGTGGATTGCGTGCGAATCGCATGCGCTAAGTTGCTGGTCGTTAGTCGCCCGCGCCTTTGCTATCTCTCCGGATTCATCCCGAATCCGCTCCATCTCGAATGACTGAATGCGACGAACTTGAGGGAGCCCACTGCTGTCAAGAATCAACGCATCCGATTCACTGAGCGTTTTCATTCGGCGTTTCAATCCAAGTGGTGCATGGATTGCGATCGCCTCGTCAATTTCTTCTGCGTTCATAGGAATGGCGAGGCAAGCCGAGAGGTCAACGAGCAGGCTCCGCACTAGATCTCGCTCCACGCGATTGTTTGCTTCGGAAGCACCAAGGGCGAACGCCGAATCGAACTGAATCGAAATACGATTCTGCTCGACGGTTGAATCAAACCCGGTCGAGCCAACGGCAGAATCGGTGTCAAAGAATGCGTCCGGACTCTCAACGTGAACGCTGATCACAATTTCATCCGGCAGAGTATCGGTCTCCTCACACCATCTAGTGATCGTTGGAGAAACCTGCCAAATCCAGAAAGCGATCACGTCGGCCAAGTGGAAGCACACGCTTGAGTTTTCGTCCGTTACATCTGCTCCATCTCCTGGCGACACCACCCAAATTGGCAATGGAAGCTCTTCGACCAACAAGCGAACTGGACCGGCTAGTAGAGGATCGGTCATAAAAATCGGATAGTCCGAAATGCTCTGTGCTCGATAGACTCGCGCAAAAGTGTTTTGGTTTGGCATCCGAACCACGTGCGGATCGAGCTTTGCCTGAGCATCAAGGCGCACGTTGACACCTGGGCCAAACAGCATAACCATGTCAGGTATGCCATCATCCCCGAAGTAGAATGAATCGCGCTGGCGGTACTGTGCATACTGATCGAGGAATCCTCCCCCTAGCATGCTAACCATACCGTGTTTTGACTGTTTGCTTTTCCCAAACTGCCAGAGCGACAGCGGGTCGCCAGAATTCAGTTGCGATACAACTCGCAACTCATCGAGAGTCAAACATATCGTGGGGCAACCGGAAGAAGACAGTTCGGGCGGTGAGTAGCTGTGAAAACGCCCGGTTCCCTGTATCACAACAATGTGCATGACCTCGTTGACGCCATCCGTTTGCGCTCGTAAGTCATTGTCTACGTCTGCGGCAGACGCCTGCAATTGTTCAAGTTGACTTGACAAGTCCCAGTGGCTTTCACCAACCACACGACTTCCTTTGGTGAGATCGTCGACAACGAGATGCACGACCGCAAGCTTGTCGTCATCGAACTGGAAAATCCCAACGTCAAGTCCGTTGTTTGAATGAGAGTTTAGCTGCCCGACCATCACCCATTTTTGAATTTCCAAGAAACGCATGATTCGCACCCATCCCTGCGCCTCGATGGATTTTGTTAACTCCGAAAGAACGCCTTGCTCTTCAGCCAATCTAAAAACAGCGTCTCGAATGGCAGGTAGAAAGTTTGTCGGTGCGACAACGATCAGCTCTTCTTCCGTCACCGCAACTGGTCGCGTGAGGGTCGGGTTCGCTAGTGGATTGGCGTATTTCGATGAAATGCCCCCGAGTTCAAACGTCAAACGACCAAGTCCGCGTGGACCGATATTCCGATGTCCCAGGTCGGCGATAACTTCTGCCTTGTTGAACGTGACAGCTTCTTGAAGTCGCATCGCCAGCTTCGTGCCTGGCCAACGAATGTCATCGTTATCTGATCGTCCTGGCGTCGTCGTTCGCGTAAGTCCCGCGCGGATCATGCACTGATGGCTTAGATATAGACCAAAATACACAATTTCGACGGCTTCCTTCCTAAAACTCGCGTCGCGAATGAGCGTTGGGTCAACTGATGCTTTCGCCAATACCTCCAATACGAACGGGTCTTCTGGATTTGCACTTGGAATCGTGTAGTACCCACCACCGTAAAAAGGCACTTCGGCGACAAACAGTCCCTCATGTGGATCGCCTGGCATCTCAGGGCCACCGCACATTGCCTCACCGGAATTGATCCACGATCGCCATGCGTTCCCATCCATTTTGTACAAAGCCGAGTCGTGGTTCTGAGAGCCAATGACTGCGGCGGCACGCGTTAGCTCGACGTAGTAGTCTGCGTTTTCGGGAAGCAGTTGCGCACCACCAACCTTTTGGGCGAGATCGCGAAGGTTAAACTCGGTCAAATCAGTTGTGATCTTGGCAGCCATTAAGTTTGGTGTTTTCTTCTGATATGTCGTAGCGGTCCGCCAGCAGCGAAAAAGTCGCGATTTCGTTCTGCTTCATTTGGTCTTTCCACGCGAAGAGCATCGGCACCGGATTCTCAAAGACCAGAAGCGGCTCCATCACTATGTCGGATTTCGACCGCACGAATTTCGCGAGCTTTTCGGTATTTTCGCGTAGTAGCTCAATTCGGTTCAGGTGTTTCAGCAGATCGTCCGGCTTGCCTTTGCTGTTCAATTCTCCACGGTAGTCGCTAAGTTGCTCTGCAACTTCACCATGAGTCTTGTGGAAATGAAGTGCCTTACACTCAATGCAAAGGACGCGCCCCGAAGACGGGTCAAAAGCGATGACGTCGACGTCCCCGAACTTCTTTCCCGCCTTTTCAATAAGGATTTCAGTCATCTGGACCTCAATCCACCTTTTCTTTCGACATGAGGTTACCCAGCCCAACTCGGTGAGTTTCTCGGCAACGCGTTCGGCGAATTGCTTTCCCCGTCGATTGTTAGTTGTAGACCACCAATCACACATTGGTTTGGACAGGAGATCACGCTGTCGGTAAGTTCCCTCGTAATACGCTCGAAGCACGTAGAAGACAGCCGAGTTCACCATATCAGGGGATACAAGCAGGTTGCCGGTCGTCACTTCAATGATCGGTCGACGTAATACCGACAGAGTTCGTCGGATTCGCCAAAGCTGGATATTTCGTTCGTCTTGATCTTCTGTCAGGTTGCGCCATCCATCGCGTAGTGGAAACGCAAAAGCTTCGACTAGCATCTTCGCGATTTCAGGCGACCGTTCTGCAGCAAGCGCTTTTTCAAAGTCAGGCCGAGAAATCTCAAACATCAGCTCATTGCACTGAAGTCCTAGTTCGTAGGCTTTGTCGGCCAGATACGCTATATCTTCGATCTCCAGTCCAAGTTCACTGCGGATCGCCTTCCGAAAGTCCGGCTCAAATTCCGGCGCGTCAGGTCTTTCCTCAGTGGGTGCAGACGCATAAATCTTCTCGCGGTTTTTCACCGAGTGATCGACACGGTCTCCCGTCGCCCTCCCGTGGAAGGGACTAAGGATGTCCCGTTCAAACTTTGTATCGGCCAGAATGTCGCCCAGAGGTGTGATTTCCAACTCCGGAGGCATCGCGTTCATGTGGATCGCGTCTGACCAACCACCGAGGATGCATATTGCGTTCACGATCGTAAGAAGGCGAGACAGATCGCCTCTTCCAATTTTCATCCCGCCTGCGTCTGGACACTCACAAACCGCAACCTCTACCAGCAGACGAGACGGTTGGATGACGCCATCGAGCAACCCAACATGCTCGATTATTGTGCTCATCGCGGCATCTTTGTCTCTATGGAGAGCAATGTTTGCGTGCGCCGTACGCTCCCATCTTTCCCGCTGAAACAACGCGGCTTCATAGTTTGTTAACGTCGTACGGACCACATTCTGGCGATCAAACTGCCGAAGCTGTCGGCACAGTTCGTCCTCAAGATAGACAACCGTCCTATTGAGCAGCTGGGTACAAGTCCGTTTCGCTCTTAGCTTCTTCCGGCCTTCCGATTTGCTCTCGACTTTGAAAGCGAGTCCCAGACGCAGATTGCAATTGTCAATCGGATTTGGTTTGACGACTTTCCCACGAATCGAAGTGCCAAAGCGATCTCGATACGATTGCTCGACGATGCCGTGAAGATGGCGTCCATCCGGACCGCCCGTGATTGTATCGACTAAGTCGTTTATTCCATCTTCCGGGATATCAATACCTGGCAACTCCCTGATCCCATGTAACACCTGCCGCAACAACGCGACTTCTGAATCGTTGGTTGAAGAGGCGGTGCCGATCTCAAATTTCGGTCCGATTTCAATCACCACGACTCGGGTTGCTGGATCGGCTGAAAAGCTGATATCGCGCTGTATCTCGTCTACCGTCGGAATTGTTTTTGGTGGCCTGAATCCATCCAACCGAGATTGGTCGCTGAACCGAAAATTCACCTCGGTCGCTCCCGCGTCTTTGAAGCTGCACCGGTCTCCAATTGATTCTACAATTCGTCCGATCCACGTACGGAGCATCTCAAGTCGTTCATAGTTCAGTGGACTCAGATCACAATCGGGCAAAGTAAACCACCAAGAGTGGTCGCCGTCAACGAAAATGACACTTGGCTGCGAAACGTCAAGGTCGACTGGAGCATACGTTTCCCGCAACGCGTCTTCTGCAAAATGATGCTTTGCGAAAACTCGTACCAGCCGAGTTGAACGATCGACGTGATTCGCGTCGCGGATGTCGCAGCTACGCAACGATTCGGCACGAATTTGTTGAACGAATCCAGGTGCAATGCCCAAAGTGAAATTCTTGTTTCGGAATTCGCTTGGCAAATCCTGCGAACGCACAACATGTCCCTCGTTTGCGCGTACCCAGGCTACTAAAGTCGCAATCCCATCGTGATTGTCAAATGTGACTCCAAGCTCTTCTGCTTTTCGCTTCCCTTGCAAGATTCTCACAAGGTCGAAGGTCTCGAAACTATCAAGACGATTCAAGTGAATCAGATCTTCAAGAGAGCAGTGTTCAACGCACCAGTCCTGCTGGTCAAACTCAATCGGCGGAAGATCAATCGTTCTGCCAACACCGCAATCTACGATAAGGGTCAGACCAAGATCAAGTCTCGCGCGCTTCCGGAACTGTGACGCACATCTGCTGATTCGATCCCTGATTTCACTCGATGCAGTTGCTCCCCGTGGACGTCGGCCAACAGTTCGCGTCTCGGCAATGTCGTCCAGATCGTCCCCAACGAAAAGAAGCTGGATGACTTCGCCTGAATCCGAGATTGATGCGCATTCGGCGATTGGGCCTGCCCCAGAGTCCCGAAACGCCAACGGATAATTGGGTGGAATGCCAAATACGCGCTCTGTCTGAATGAGGTCTATCGTTGAGGCATTTAGCCGATCAGCAAACTCCGCAACAAAGCCGTTTCCGACTGCAGCTTCTACAAGGAACTCGCGAATCGCAATGGGAACTGAAGCGGGCATCGCCATTACCCACGAATCGGCTTCTCGGATCAAGGGAAATCGGTGGAGCAAACTGTTTGAAGTTGGCAAATTTTCTTGTGTTGACCGCCATTTGTCACGGATCGTGAAAGGCCGAAGCAAATGTTCCTGGATATCTAAATCGTCAAGGTCTTCAAGCGTAAACACGACGCCTCGTGGACTGGGGAGGTCGCTCACATTTACCGAATCCAGCGGGGTTGGGCTCCCTACCTCATATCGCCCAACACTATTCCGTCGACAAGACTCATCGACCAATGCAATGAGCGATCGAATACAGCTCTTCAGCGTGTCGAATCCATCCTCGTCCGGCGTCGCTTCCATCACCGCGAGGCACCGCTGCAAGATAGAAATGTTGCTTTCCCAGATTCCGTTCAACAGCAGATACGAACGATTCTGGAAAACAACCGGAGCCGTCATCACATTTTCTGCCGGATCTTCAAGGCGAATGAGACGTGTTCTCTGCAACGCATTAAACACCTCGGCAACGCACGTATCCGATGCACCTTCACCATTGGCGATTGCCATGACGGTGTGCGCCATGGCCTCAATTCTCAGCGTATTAGACTGCAATTGAGGGTCAAAGAACAAGGAAGAAACTCTAGCTGTCAGATCGAAACATGAGCACCTTTGAATGTTCTTTCCCTGCAGACCGAGGTCAGCGAGTAGCTCCAACGGAGTTGGCTCAGTCAAACAAAATTCCTTTGGGAGATCAACGGTTTCTTCCATGGTGAGGTTTCCCAAAGACTCCGGTGTCAGATTAGCCACTAAGTCTGCTAATCTGCAAGTTCGACGACACAACCAATGACACAGCTCCGAAGATGGAGTTCGCATGGCTTGCTTCATTCAAGACCACAATTTAGTCGATTCTCTTTACTTCGCGGAGTACCCAAACGAACCGCTGGCCGAAGAATCCGTCGCTGCCGATCAACTCACCGCAGGTCAAGTCGGTTGGGCAAACCGAGGGGGCGAACCCACTCGTCGAATTGCATTCGGTGTCTCAGACCGATGCAAGATATAGACGTGCGTAAGCTGCACTGGTGGCCGACGCCGGATAGTCGTGGGAAATGCAGTCGCTGACGCCGGTTCTATCGACAGGGGCGAACTTCGCACCTGCGCCCTGACGCGTTGAGCTGCGGTCAGCGAGCCGTCCAAAAGCGTGATCACTGGTTTAAAGAACGCCAGTCACCCGCACTCTGGCAATCGCTGCGGTTCCGGAATGGGGGGGGCATTGGCGGTTGCCAATGCCAGCATCCCGCGTGTTTGATATCATCCTGCCGTGGTTGATCTTGCCATGCAGCAATGAGCGGCTGATCGATTGGATTCTTGTGACGTGCGGTAACACTGCCAAGGGCAGCGTTCACCTACTATTAGACAAGGCGTTGTTTCTGGATTCGACTGCGAAGCTTGGTTCCGTGCCCGACTGCCTGATGTCGAGGGGCGCTGAAAAGGGGCCAGTGATGGGCGCTTGAAAGCCCTCTACCCTGAGAGGCTATTCGTCTACGACAACAAGTGTAAATCCAAAGCGCATGCGGCCGCTGCGCAATTGCTTGAGCATGTCCGCAAAAGAGAAGAAGCCAATTCTGAAGCCGAAGCTGGTTGAATCTTTTTTCACTTGGGCTTTCTTTGAGTTGCGAAAAACATGTCACTAGCCTTGCGAGCAAGCACTGGTGCCCGGCTCGAGCTTCCTGTGATTGCAACTGCCTTGTCCGCCTCGGCAACGGTTAGCAAATCCTGTCCTGTCAGCTTGAAGGATCTTTTCACCAGACAACCGGTCCACTTGGGAAAAAAATGGTTCAGCCACTCGGCTTACCGCCCAATATTTTACTGCATTGAGCAGAGTCGCACACAGATCACTCGGAACTAGGAGCATATTATGAGTCTGCGACTTTGAATTCTAGCGGCGCTTCCGTGTGCCGCGTGAAACAATTCAGCATTAGCCGTTCTGTTCACGCAGTGCGTTGAAACCGGCGGTAGGTCCTACTATACCATCGCCAAATTCAACGACTAAATCCGATTATCCGAAAGCCGGGATGTCCAAAACAATTGACCTTACGACAAAACCATCACCAGTCAATTCGTTGGCTTGCTGCCTGAAGTATTCGCGGGCGTCGGTAGTGCTACGCTTTCGCGTGTCCTTGTAGCGATTGTCAGCCGGGTCCCATTGACCGCAAAGAAACCAGCCGACAACGTAGGTGCCAAAAAAGCAGCTGTTGTTCTTCATGTAGCGGTCCAGAAGTTGCGTCTGCATCGCTGTCTCAACCTCGCGGTTCCAGCATCCCTTGACCTCAACGATTGTCTTGATCTGTCGCTCCTCGCCACGTGACAGTTGAATGCGTACTGTCACGTAGAGATCCGTGAACTCCCCGCCTTCCTCGCCTCTTTGACGGACCTGTACTTCACGAAGCGAGACGATCCCAAGGGCGTCAAGATCACGCCGGAGGTGTCGGGCAATGTAGTCTGACAGATCATTTTCATTTACTGGACGCCACGTCTTGTCGCGTTTGTCGTAATCCCAGAGATCCCTCGCAGCAGGGATCTCTCCAGAAAGCTCTGACTGCAATCGGCTTAGCGACTCTGCAATGACGTCATGAAGCTCAGACTCACTGCGCACCAATCGACTGTTCTTAGATCCTAGCAATGTCTTTAACGCGTCAATATCCATCGGTTCCCAAGACGAGTTGAGGTGAGCCCGACGAGCACGGCGTACACTTCCCCAAAGAAACTCGTACTGAGGAAAGTCCTGTGCAAGCTGCGTAACTTGCTGACAAGATTCGGATGAACCGAGCTCGCAGAGTCGATTCAGCAGGCGGTCTCTAAATTGTTGAACTTCATACTCGTCCGATAAATTTCTTGCGCCGGAGCTTTCGTCGTTATCCTCGTAGGGGTATTCACGCACAATGATTCGAAACAAAGCGGCGATAGTCTCCTCGGACAGCGAGTCGACAGACCCACGAGGCTCTCTGAAAGTGCTTGCGATGGTTGGAACGATTCGGCGTCTCGCAACCTTGTTAACCTTCAAACTTGGTAATAGGGATCCAACGCCTCTATCGTTGGAGCAGAACCACAATGCGACGCTTGCAGCACACGCTTGGCCGAGATTTGACCAATGCAGACCGGAAATGCGATGTGCAACCTCAACGGCTCTGTCTCTGCCCGCTGAGATCAGAAACTCAAGGATCTGACCGACCAACCAAGGGCGTAGTGGTCGGTTGCGCGGCCTCCGCCAGTTTATGGCACTGCTGACGAGTTTTGTACTGCCGTATCTCTGTCTTGGTCGATCGCTGTTTCTTGCGTGCCATGACTTGCGTTTGCAACGGTCAGCCAATAGCTGGGGTTCCTGGCTCGCACAGGGCACTCGTCGGGACCGACGCATTCCTTGTTTCTGCGCGATTGCTGATAGGCGACGACCGGCGTGAAGGCCCTTGCTCCCAAAAAGAAATTGCCTTGGCAACATATCGATGAGCGTCTGCTCAAGCCTTTCATCCAGGATGTTACGGATACGCCCCAACGCCGTCAAACTCAAACGTGAGTCGGATCGATTCCTATAATCGATGATCGATTTGATTGTTTCGACAACGGCGTTCGGGGCAACCTCGTACAACCGAGCTGTCAGCCTGATTGCCCTGGAGTGCGTTTCACTCCCTGGGACTTCCGGAATGTCGAAGCACAAGATTACTGGGGCCAGCTCGGCCCATACCCTGTCCGACAGGGTTCTAAAATCAGCATCCGCTTCTTTGGTCACTAACACCAAGGCTAGGTACGCGAAATTCTCAGGAAAGTAGCTCAACGAACCTGAAACCCAGCGGTATCTGGCCGTTTCCCAGGCTTCAAGAAACGAAACGGCCGCTTGCACGATACGTTCCCGTTGCGTTTCACTCAGCACGCTCCATCCAGGGAAGGTTGTCGGATCATCTGGGAATATACCGTCATCGGCGAGCATTTCCCTTCCTAGCCGAAGATCTTTCAGGATCTGCAAAAAGCGATTTGAGTTTCCACCTTCGCAAAGCGCAAGATTCTCCTCTATGCGGTCAACGCGGTTAGAACCTGTGCTGCGTGATGCTCTCACCGTGGTTTCTCCCTCTTTAGCACGAAATCGAAGTTCGGCTTGGTGTTCCGCTCTCATCTGGTCGGCCTCTACCGATTTAATCGCGACGAATCCGAAGTCTCCGCGGAAGACGTCCGCCACGGCCGCGTTGACAGCAGACAGCTCTGCAAGTTTGTCTCGATTCGTTTCGTCACTCTGGCGATAGACCCGATAAAGAATTGCGGCCCAGCGATGTTCGTCATCCGGAGCAGTTGCCAACGTGACCTTGTTGATAAGCCAATCGGTATCGTCTTGCCGCAACAGATGAAGGCAGAGCTGTTGGACGATGTACTTTTCTTCTCGCGTGAACGGATCGAGTGGGACAAGTGCTGCTTCCGCGAGTGCACGGCGCGCATCAGCACTGATTGTTTCAAGCTGGTCGCCCGAGAGGATCTGGCGATGAAACTTCGTTACAGCGATCCGCGCAAGACCCGCGATTCCGACACGAACTTCCTCATCATCCAGTGCTGTTACGCACTTTGCTACGATGTCCCTAATCACGTAACGGAAAGGGTGCGTGTCGAACATCTGGTCGACATGGTTGATCACCCATTCAATTGCGCCGGGTAGATCGCACTTTTCGAGGTGCTTGATCAGTGTCCCATGAAGAAAGTTTGCGTATTGTCCACCATACGCATCGCGTTTTGGTTCTGTCAGGAATTCCGTGAAGAGTGCGTCGGCGCTGATGACGCGAGATGGCCAAAGTGCGTTCAGAGCGATGCCACGAAGATCGTCATCAAGATCAGCCGTCACGTGTGATGACGATTTCAACAATAGGAGAAGCTGGTTTGGACGGGGGGCAATCTCCACAAAGGCTTCCGCAGCGGCCTTTCGCACGTCTATAGGCTCAGACGTATCAAGCGCTGAATTAAGCATTGCGTGCGATAGCTGCTCGACCTTGCATTGCTCAACGATTTCACAGACAAGAGTTCGCGCTTGCTCGGGCTCAGACCGATCCAGGAAAATTGGCAATATCTGCCCGCCGAGGCTCGGATGGTTAAGCTTCTTAAACGCAAAGCGGTAGGCCCAGCTGGGATCGTCGAATTCGCTTACTCGATATCCTTCGATTAGCCTTTGTACCAGCGTTTCTCTGACGTCGGTATCGAAATCTGATGAGTCTCCGCCTAGCATCACGAGAGGGTCGCCCTTGACGATTTCACTTCGAATCGAGTCTGAAGTCGTTGCCAGCCATGCTGCAACCTCTCGGAGCTGCGGCACAACCCTGCTAGACCGCAGAGGATGAAATATCAGGCTCTTTCGTTGCGAGTCGTCGAGTGGCTGGCGTGAGATGTGACGCGCTGCCAGATACTCACGATAGGTTTCGTGTCGAAACGCGAATTGATCTTGACCCCGCCCACAAAACAGTCCTGTATCGAGAGCCTCGCGAACTGCATCCTCAGTTACAAAGAGACCATCTGCGGCCTCTGGCTCGATTTCCCCCGCGAGGTCAGCCAACGACAAGTACGGGCCACCGGTGCGAGGAACTGCCGATGTGTCGACAATCGACTTGCCGCAAAAGGCCATGTAGGAGGCGATTCGTGCGGCAACAGAAAGTCGTTGACTTGGCGTGTGCACCCCGAAACGATGAGCCTCGCGGCGCGAAGTGCTTAGCTCCGTTACGAGGTGCTTGCACCCTTCCTCATAAAGGTCCCGCTTTGATATGGGAAGCGTTGCTTCCCTGCCATACAGAGTAAGTAAGAACCCAAGTGTGATCGGTGCCATGGCGAAAGCTTCAAGATCTCGCTCACGGATTTGATCTAGAAAGTCCTCACCGTCCAAACCATGAAATTCTGCTGCAGTAACCACATCCTTCCGACGCAACGGCGCTAAATCCAGAACGCGAATCTTCTCATCGTCATCCCAGATATCTTTGGCACTCTGCTCAAGGCTTTGCCCCCAATCCCGTGTGCGACACGCGATCCTGATCCTAAAGCGACCTGACAATGCTTGCCATTCTCGGATTTCTCGTGCCAGGATGGTGGTCAGCTGCGGAACATCGAGAATGCCCTCGTCCAAGCTATCGAGAAAAAGTGTATAGATCCCCGTTCCTGCTTCCCAAGCTTGGACCTTTTCGCTACGAAAGACTTGCTCAATCAGAGCGGTTCCCGAATCGCAACCATTCAAATCAAAGAAAACGACAAGATCTTCATCGCTCGCCCCCAATCTTGCTGCTTCCAAGGCCAAGCGAAATTCATGAGACTTTCCAATCCCGGGTTCACCCAACATGGCGATGAAATGAGCGTCGGCACAAACGTCGAGTGTGAGAACGTCAGGATTCAGGACGTTTCCATATTCAGTATCTGGATCACTCAGGAAACCGCGGTCACCGAGGTGGACTTTGCTGTTCGATGGATGCCAGAAACGCTTCCAATCGTAGGATGGCTTCTTCACTTTTTGCCTAGACCCGGTTTTTATGTGGGCTACTAACTCGTCCATGCAGTCGACAAACCGTTTCGCCCGTCATTGTTTTTCTTCGCCGTATTTCACTCGCTTACAGCACGTCTGGTTCAGCAGCCAGTATCACTAGTAGATGCTTTGCTCGTGAACAGCCGACATAGAAATCAGAAATTGAGAAGTACGGTGTTGATTCGGGGTTGGGCACGTCTGTCATGATGATGGCATCGGCCTCGAGCCCTTTGAATCGCCGGATGGTTGACAGCAAAACGCCCTTGTCGGCTCGCCATTCATTTGGATTTGTGCAGATCGGCGTCCTACCGATCTTGTCGATGTTCGCCAAGCAAGTCTTGCTCTTCTCAAATGGCGAGAGGATGGCAATCTGCGATGGCTTAAGCTTTCCCTTACCAAGCCAATCGGAAACGATCTTCTTGATCTCCTGAGAGCGGGACTCAGCTTTCGGAAGCCTTTTAATGACGCTCTCGACGCCTTCAGGAGCATCGGACCTGACCGCAATTTCGACGCCTCGAATTTTTCCACACGTCAATGCGATGTTGCGAGTGTTTCGGCAATTGGTTGGCAGGTCGAAAGGCTTGCCAAGATCCGGGATCGCCAGATCTTCATCGACATACAGATTCTGCGCCGGATCGAAAAATACGTAGAACGGGCCGTTTTCTCCCTCGCTGTTGATCATCTCCATGGCGATCCACCAGTCGGGATAGAAATCCTGACCCTCGTCAACAACCACCGCATCAAATTTCTGCGGCACAATGTCTATCGCATTGAGGAATAGGTCCGGCGCAGTCGCCTTCCAGAACTCACCATTATCGTCCCATTTTGGGGCGAACGAGATCCTCGCTTTACGGCACCACTCCGCACAGAGCCCGTGGAACGTGTCCACCTTGATCAACCCTGCCAACTCAGTTGGTAGACTGCTCTCCAAGTATTCGGCCAGCGGCTTGTTGTAGCAGACAAGCAACGTTTTCCTTCCTTGGCGAGCAAACTTCTGCGCCTGCGCACTCGCTAGCATCGTCTTGCCGGAACCTGCCACACCCTGAATCGCCGCTCGCTGATGAGCATCTAAGAAGTCCAGCAATCGGAGTTGATCTTCGGTTAGGCGATGAAGCCGATCTTCCTGCTCCTGTACCTGTCGAAACAATACTGGCAACAACTGGAAAGCGGGTGAAAGTGCCAACTGAATCCCCGACATCTCCTGTTTGCTTAAGCTGACCGGTGCACTGCCTCGCTTCCATAGGCCCAAGAGCTTTGTGACACGTTGGCCAAGGTGTTCAAGATCGGGTGCCGAGAAAATCACGCTCGTGTCGGCACCGGGAGGGGCACTGCCGGTGTAGTCGCAATGGGGAAAAACAACTGCGTACCCATACGGACAAGGAATGTTACTCTGGCCTCGAAACGACTCTTTGCGGATTGCCTGTTCGAGTGCATGAGTGTTCCGACGAGCTTGCTCGAAAGGATCTTTGATCTCGACGACCCGATGAGATTCCTGTCGAAACCAGCCGCGATTCCCGCTGTCATAGCGAATCTCACCACCTTTGACTTCGAGAATCAGAATACCGCCTTTCGGATGCACGATAACGAAATCGGCTTCGCCCTCACGCAAGGCAAGCTTGCCCTTCTTGATTGTGCCGTCAGCACGAACGATGTCATTCCTAGTTGCTTTCAGCCACGGGTAGCTGTGATAAATGATGCAGTCGTCCGGCAACTGAGCGACGAGGGCCATCGCCACATCTCGTTCACCCACGTTCGAGATGTCTTTGGGATCGATTTTCGGAATCAGTCTCGCCACGTCGTGCCCCTCATTGTTTTAGCACTGCCAGCGGTCGGAATTGCTCCCACTCGTCGGCCGACAACTTGAATTTCACCGGTGTTCCTTTTGCTCGAATGGTGACAAGCACACTGGCTTCGCCACTTGCCACATCAACCTGTCGCTGCCAAAGCAGCTTTCCGCAGGCCAGCTTCACGTTTTCATTGCCGTGGGCCATGGCATCATGCTTGACGATGACAACCGAGTTCTTCTTCGGTTGATCATCATCGGCAGAAAGAAAACGAAACTCCGCCACCGGCGACGGCAAGCGAAACGCTTTCGCCAATTCCTTAGACAACTTGACCCTCGCTGTCGGCTCCTCCACCTTCGTGCTCAACAGGTCGAAGAACTCGATGTAATTGCCTTCGGGTTCTGTGTCGTCTGATGTTGCTTCTTCTTCAAGAGTTGGATCGTCGTGACCACCGTCGTCCGAGTCGGACAACTCAAAGAATGCCAGTCCCGAAACATCCACCGTCTCCATCAGAACGCTTCGGTCCAGATACTTGTTGCCTCGCTCACAGGAAGTCTCTGGGGCAAACAGGCACGCATGGCAACTTGCTCCGTGCAGACTCGTGCCTTCCTTGCCTGCTTGATGTTCGGCGCAAAGCGGATCACTGGAACACAGCCGCATCGAATCCAATGCTTGATTTAGATGACGTTCCAACACGACGGGCTCACCAAGTGACACGAGTCCGCCGAGTGTTCCCTCGCTGTCCGGTGCTGCCGTGTAAATCAGTACGCCTGCCATCTCCGGTTTACTGCTACCTGGATTCCGTGAGTAAATGCGTTCTCGAAGCGATGCAGCCGTGTATCCGCACTCCAACGACAGTTGCCGAATCAATGCGTGCGCAAACGAATGCAGCAGCACGAACCGGATTTGTGGATAAAACTCTTCATGTGGACCGGGTAGGCCACGAGCGTTTCGCCAGTCAATGTGAGCGGCCAGAAATTGCTCGTTTAACGCCGAAACCCGATCCGTCCAATCCAGCACTTTGTCTTCGTTGAACTGAAAGAAGATTCCCTCTCCACGAATTTCGTTCGCTGGCACCCATTTTGCTTTTCCACGAGAGATCGCCATGCGTTGTTCTTCAGGAAAGTCAGCCGGATTCTCGTAATCGCCGGGTGATTCAATCCGGGTAAACCCAATCAGGGATCGCACCTCTCGCAGTCTCTCGGCAAGGACGATCCGCTCAAAATATTTTGCGTATCGCTTGGGCGGTTTGACTTCACGAAGACGAAAGTCCTTCGTCCGTTGAGCATTCGCCGGATCAATGAAGACATTCCACTCTGGCGTCTTCAAATCTCGAACCTCTTCTTCAGCCTCCTCGGACTCCTCGGCCTCATCCTCATCACGCTTGTCTTGGATCGCTGCCCACAACTCTTGATCCGAGTACTCAATGAATTCACGAAGCAAATTCCGTCGTCGGTCCCTTACGATGTCACGTATTCCTTCAACATCATTAAGCTCGCTCCAATGATCGATGACCAACTGCTTCAGCAGATCAGCACTTTCTGGCACAGACAGTGCAGACAAAATCAACGGAAACCAAGAGTTTGACGCCCCCTGCAACATCGCGCGAACTTGAATCGGTTGCTGGTTCTCATCTTTGCACCCTCGTTCCTCGAAGTCGCGAAGGTGCGGCCTGCGCCCACGACAATCCGGCAGATCGTTTGTTTGCAGCCGGAACGCATCCGACATTGGGCGTGATATCTCGCACGTTTCACATCGGACATAGATATCCGCAGCCTCGCCGGACGGCCCCATCTCCAGCAGTTGCAGCTTATAAGAGCACTTTGTCGAACCACGGTGAACGAAATCGACCCACGGAAAATCATCAAGATGCCCGTTCTTACAAGCCGTAATGAATCGGGCCGGAATGACGGTCGGTAGTCGCCCCGGTACCCGACAGTTCTCGTGAACGTATCGAGTTCGGTCTGGACGGAACGGATCAGTCTTCAGGATGAACTGGTTACTCGCCAGCGGAGCCAAACGGCGGCACCGAGGACACACCATCCAGCGTGGAAACGGAGCAACCGGCACGCCAACAATGGACTGCTGCTCAAACGGATTCGACCGATCCGTGTCAGGAACCACTGGCGGCGAACGAAGCGACATCACCTGACCGCCCATTGCATCACGTACCGATGCCAACAGCCGTTCTTCATTGATCTCTTGATAGTCAGTCGATGGCCAGTCTTCGAGCCCCATGACCATCACCGACAAGTGAGGCAAATCCACAATCGATCCAATGCCGAACGTGGTCAGGATTTGACTGGGACGAAGCTCGCCAACTCTAGGTCTTTCTCGACTTGTGTTCATTCGTCATCGCTTCCTTCGCCATCGGACTCGTTACCCGAGTCTTCGTCCGACGCTTCGGCGTTGAACTCAACATCGTCGAGGTTGTGATCATTCATGACGAGAAACGAAGTCGGTTCAACGTCCCGCAGTGAATTGAGACACGTGAATTCGTCCCAAGTTTCAATTCCGGGCTTCTGAAGCAATCCAATCGTTTCGCTGTCCTTCTTGCTCTCGTAGCCCAGCCGACTGCCGCCTGTCAGGTTCAATGCTCGATTCTTCCAGTATTTCACCTTCTCGTTCAGGTCTGCTTCGACCCGATCTGCGGTAGCATCGTCTCCGACAATTCTTGCTCTTTCGATGATCCACTTCACCGCCTCCTGCACAATCGGATCACCGGACTCAGTTGCCATTCGCATTGCCGTTTCATTCTTGTTGAAGTCAAAGCCTTGAAGCCGAAGCAACGAAACGAGCAAAGCCGACAACCCACGGTAGGTTGATCCCTCTGAAAATGGAGTGACCGATAACGCCTCGACGTGCTGATAGAACGTGGCGTGATACTGCTCGAAAGTTTCGTAGTGGCTCAGGTCACGGGGCCGAGCCCAATTGAACACCGTCACCACGAGACCAGGATGCCGACGACCGATGCGACTGGTTGCCTGAATATATTCAGAGGTCGTTTTGGGCTGGCCACTACATACCATCAGTCCAAGGCGAGGGACATCGACCCCAACGGAGATCATATTGGTCGCTAACAACACATCCAGTGGTCGAGGTTTGAGATCGTTTGGTCGCCTGCCGGTCCTACCTGCTTCCTTGCGTTTCTCTTCCATTACCGGGTCGAAAACATTTTCCAGTCGGTCGAGCGTTTCTGGAATTGCGGTCGACCCCAGCCGAGAAGTCAACTCCTTTACCGAGTCAGGAGAATAAATGATTCGCTTAGCCAGTCCACGATCCGCCATCTTGCCCAACCGTGTCCGCACGTCGTCATCGACCAATCGTCGCATCCCACCAAGTTCGCGCAGGCTGTTGAAGTAACCGACGAGGGTCATCCATGGATCTGCGGCTTCACCGTGATTGACGAAGTGAACCTGAGCGCTCGCGAGAAAGGCAACGTAAGTTCGGATTAACGCCAGTTTTAAACGCCTGCCGGGAGCACAGATGCCGATGTATTTTCGCCCCGGCGTTTTCTCTGTCGAAGGACGTTGCAAAGAAAAGAAATTGTCCTTCACATCAAGGCCGTTGGGCGGAAACACATTGGTATCCCGCATAAACAATGCGTGAACCTGTTCCTTCGCTTGCCGGATCGTCGCCGTCGAAGCGATCAGCTTTGGGCGAACCACCTTCCCATTCACATTCCATGAGCACAGTCGGTCGATGGCCGTCTCATACAGACCGACCAGTGTTCCCAGTGGCCCGCTGATCAAATGCAATTCGTCTTGAATGATCAGGTCTGGTGGTCGCAGAGAATTGGCAGGGATTGACTTTGCCGGTCCAAATCTGCCATCACGTGTCGCCGGATGTCGACTCGCATCTTCGATCTCCGGGCTACGGTACCCATGTCGTTCGCAAATTCCATCGACCTGGCCGAACAGCATCTGCGTTTCACCCTTCCACGGCATCTGGGCAAACTTATCGACCGTGGCGATCAGCAGCGAGGGCAGCTTGCGGTAGATCTCCTCATCGACAACGAGGATTGGAATGCCCTCGTCATCATGTTTCTGTGATTGCCTGCGGCTGAAGACACATTGTCCAAATTTGTCGCCGCAGTACACAAAGGTGCGCCCACGGCCTCTCTTTTCAGTTTCGATCTGATAGAACCGAGTCGTGAAGTCAATCTTGGATCCGCACCAAGGGCAATTTGTCAATTGGTGTGGAGAACCACTGCCTCCAATGCCCCCTTGCCGTCGTCCGCCACCGGATCCGACTGCGAGCTTCAGCACTTCCTCTGCATGAGTCGTTCGATTGGGGGTTGAGGAAGCACCTACCCAGAGTCCAACCCGAAACGGCGTCTTGCCCCATCGTAGATCGTTCTTCGATTCTGCCTCACGCCGAATGATCTCGCAGGCGCAGATCAAGGCCGTCGCACGTTGAAACTGTTGCAGCGTCAGCAGCCGAAGCGTATATCGCATCAGAACGGCAACACCGTTTTCGCCACATCGCCCTTCGACCGTCCCCTGCAAACGGCGAATACCAAGCGTGAATGCAGTCAGGCCAAGGTAGGCTTCCGTCTTTCCACCACCGGTGGGAAACCAAAGCAGATCAGCAAGTGCTTCTTCGCTGTCGCTGCGATCCGAGTGATTCAGTTGAGCTACGCCGGAAAGATTCAGCAGAATGAAAGCTAACTGAAACGGATACCACGAGCGATTCACCGGGATATCGACATCGTTGTAGTCGATGTCTTTGCCACGCCGGACGCTCTCAGAGAAGATCGACCGAGTGCGTTGCAACCACATGGCATGGTTCATGAATTGAAAGGCTTCACAGACTTGCGAGTCTGATTCGACCAGATCGATACCTTCTCTGATCCGCTGGAGCGTTCGTTCGCACGACGCAATTGACTCCTTGGCAACGTCTTGGTATTCCGACAATCCCTCAGCCGGATCGCTGATTTTCTGTTTTTCGAGCTTGATCCATTCCTCGTAAGCCACCACCAACGGCTTTAGCATCTTGCGGAGCCCGGTTTGATTCGCCTCGAACAACTCCTTCATGTCCAACACAAGTCCATCCAACTTGGCGAAAGCCGGGTTCTGGTTGGCGTCATCTACGGTTGGCGGTGTGGTCTTGGGAACTTCGTAGCTGGGAACGGCCCGAGATGAAATGCGGATCGCTCGATTGGTGTCGTGCGGATCAACATCGGCGTGCACGGCCACTCCATGACCAACAGCAAACTCCACGTGCCGACGATACAACATCGACAACATGTCGTTTTCACGTTTGAACGCCTCGTCGGTGCCGGGCAAGTCGATTCGGCTGAGCCGCTTGTGGAATTTCGCCGATCCATCCGGCGATTGAACTTCCATTTCGCATTGGAACATCCAGAAGCGTTCACGGCTCGGAGTCTTGGGCGGCGGATCAGTTCCTCCGTTTACGAAGAAGACGGTGACACTCCAGTGATCTGTACGACGGCGAATCAGACCTCGGACTTCTGCATCCTGAAACGCAGCATCCACCGTGATCGGCCCGAACGAACCTTCCTTCAGTTCAATTTCATGGGGTTCGCCGCCACCGGGAAACCGCTTCCAGATTCTCTTCGGCTTACCAGTTTTGGTCTGCGCTCCCTGCTCGCTCGGTGCCCGGTCGTACCATCCAAACTTTGGAGTCACCTGAAACGATTTCGCTTCCAGTTCGACGCAGAACGACATTCCAATCGATGATGGAAAGATCGCCTTCGATTGCGGAGCCGACCGTTCCGTTGGTCCGTCATCACCACTGGCACTGCCTCGACCAACACCTTCGATTCCTAGCTCGTCACCGGGAGGGAAGTCGCCGGGTTCGGTGGCAAGCTCTTCGTCATCTTCGTCGTAACCTTCTCGTTCTTCGTTGACGACACTCCATTCGCCGCTGCCCATCTTCCATTCTTCGGACTTCTTACCCGGTGCAAGGATGCCCACGAGGTAGCGATCACGAATGCGCTCATCGACCTCTTCGTCGGGTCCACCGACAGGTCCAAGCAATTCCTTGATCGCCATTTCTTCAAGCAAATCACGCAGCTTGAGCGGGGGTGGAATCTCTTCTCTCAGTTTCTCGCTCAATGCGTGTTCTTTGTTGTCCGTCACGGTGCGTTCCCTGTGGTTAACTTCTCAATCACGAAACTGCCGACAAAGATGACCTGCAACAACTGGGTGAGGTAAGCGTGGTCGGTATGGAACGCAAGCGTGTCCTCGATTTGGTGGGCAGTGCTGTTCCGAACGATATAAAGCACCCGAAGAATTCGCCAATGTTTGTCGGCATCCGTTGTTGCAGTCGCAGCGTCAGACATCAGTGCCTTTAACTCATTGTCAGTGTCACTGGCAGTGTTAGGGTTATTTCCTGAGAACTGCTGTGCGCTTCCAGCAGCAGACACGAGAGAACTGAAGCCCGGTTCGTGCTCAAGTTTTTTCGACAGTGTTTTGCCACGAATTGTGCCTGCGGGATGACTCTTTTGATAATCAGTGAGCCTGCTTTCGATCCACTGCGCTAAATGTGCGAGGGCTTTGACCAGCCGAAGCATCACGTAGGGGTTGTCTTTAACGGCGTTGTAAGCAGGCATTCCCGTGCCAAGGAAGACATTCGCTTCGTTGAGCACTCGAAACAATTCTGCATGGTGGAACGGGTCAAGATTCGTTCGCCACGTATCCAACTTGCTCGTTGTGACCTTGTGTCCAATTACCAACTCATAATCAACGGTCGATGTTGAGTGGTTTCCATTGAGCAGCTTGGCGGCAAATTGAACGGCGTCTTCAATCGTTTGCTTGCTCAGCGGGCCGGTTTTCAGGCTGTGAAGTCCCCGATTCTGCGGTTTACCTTCGACACCATTAGTCGTGAAATCCTCCTCACTCGCCATAGCAAGGGAATACTCGAACTTCGGTTCGTTACCAATCGCAAGAAACGCCAACGCAGTGTCGTAGAACAAGGCACCCTTGTGAAATTCATTCCCAGTTGATTTTTCAAGTGCCAAGACTTCGGGGACTAGCGTGTTTGCGCCGAAGTCTGCGGCACGAGACACTAATCCACTTTCGGCATAGGGATATAGGATATTGCCTGTAAAGGAACCAAACACCTTATCGCAGAATTCACGATCTCGAGGACTGGGCATGTCAGGAAGTGTTTCGGTGACATATCGCAACACTTCGTCCTCAAGGCTCCTTAAATAGTGTCCGCACTGAGATACCACATGATCGGCATCGCTTGGACCTTGGTCGTGCGGAGTTGCGCTGCTCCTGCCGATTTCAATCTCTCTAGTCACGCTATACCCTTTATCGAATTGCGGTCGCAATCGTTTTCAATCAGTTTCAAATAGGTCCTGCCAAGCGTCCAAATTTCGATACTTGCGAACAGGCTCCAGAGACCTTGCCGCATAGTCCTCACTAACTTGATCAATCTTGTAACGGCAACGTGTACAGTCCCATAGGACAAGCCAAAACTTTCCGTCAGTTGACTTGCCAATGTGCTCGGACACAGGTGGAGCCGTCGTCAAGTCGAGACTAACCAGAGACTTACTGATATCGGCAGGCAGCTTACCCAACCAGTCTTCAGCAACTGAGTTTTCCCGAGATTCGCTTGAACCCCAAAGCTGCTGTGCAAGCTCAGGACGCTGATCAAGATTCGCACAGATGTCTTCCCAAAATTGAACTTCGATCTTGAAACGATACGACTTCTTGTTCAGGTCTAGGACGGTGTCTTGTGCATTCCTGCTTCTCTTTGCAGTTGTGGCAATGATTACGTGATCTATTTCATGAGCGGAACCTCCGATCTTTGCAACTTCGTCCTTGATTTCTTTCGGCGGAATACTTTTTTGAGGTTCATGGTGTTTGCACTGAACTGCAAACAGTGGTTTTTGATTTGTCACATCAATAATGTCGATACCGTCTTGCTGCTCTCCCCTCTTTCCATAGCGAGTTAGTGCCGGTCGCTCGAGGACCACTTTGAAGTAACGAACACAAAACTCCTCGAACTCATCTTCATTTCCGGGCATTTGATATCGATGACGCATGACGGTGGATACTGCGAAGTTTTTAGCTTCAAGCAATCCTCCAGATCTCTTGGCCGTCGTAGTCGAGGATGTCTTGGCGAATGGCGCTGGTGATGGCGGACTTGAAGGCTTTGCGGACAGATTCCGTGACTCGGCGGAAGCCGAGGTAGTGGGTGGCGGTGGTGATGACCTCCTGCCGGTCGTAGACAGTGCCTTTGCGCATGACGCTACTGAGAACGTCACGCAGTTCGTCACGTTCGTATTCGGTGATCGAGCCGGTGAGGGCTCGGATTTCGTTGCCATCTGCTTCGATGATCTGTCGCCGGATTGCTGCTCGCATGTGTCCTTTCAATGTCTTATTGATGTTTGATCCCAGTCGTTTGTAACCGATCTCTTCGGCTACTTGTTTCATCATGCCGTCCCGCTCGATCCAGCTCTGACCACGAGATGCTTGTCGAAACGCCGCCATGACAACGGACGTTTCGAGTTGGTCGATGGGAGTCCTTGGTGTTTGTTTCTTTTTGGCTTTCCGTTTCTGTTTCTTCTTTGCTTCCTTCTTGGTGTCGGCCTTCTTGAATTTCAGTCCTCGTCGGGGAACAGCGTGGCCGCTTGAGCCGCTGCTTTTTTTTTGCGTTTGGGGGTTACCTTCGACTTCTTCTTTTTGCCTCTCTTGTTGTGAAGGCCTTGTTTAACTTCTTCCTCGTATCGCTCGTGGTTTAGCTTGAGTAAGCGTTGGAGGATTTCATGGCGAGCGGCATCACTGATCGTGTAGCGGAACCCGTGCTTGGTCTTGTGAAAGTCGTGGCCCAAATCGAGATCATCCCAGCCATAGGCAGCAGCAACGGACTGATCCATGTTGACCTGTCGTTCTCGGAGCACCCGTATCTCTTCCGACGATTCGTCGGGATCGAACATTCGATTGTACGTTTTGGTAAGCCCCTGTTGATTGTCGGCCATGATCGACTGCCTTGCCGCATAGTAAGTCGAGCCAGTCTCAACCAGTTGAGTAGGGTCGTTCGGAAATGGGAACGGCGAAAAACAAGATTTGGGCGTGTACCTGACATCAGTTCTCATGCTCGACGCATAGCGTTCAAGCCATGCAGCATGAACGCAGGACTGGAGAACGGAAAAACTCCCGTAGTCATCAAAAATGAATACCTTCGTTGCGTGCGAGAAGACGAAGCTGGTTGGTGCAAATGCAAACGAGTTGATATTGCTCACAGCGCTTCTTACAAGCACTCGGTCGAGTCCACGAGTTGCCTCGAGCAACGCTGGTCTTGGTAGTCCATACTGCCACCATTTATCTCGAATTGATCGATTCCAAGAACTATCGGGCGGGTAAGCCAGTCGCTCTGGCTTAACTTTCTCCTCAACGACATCAAGACAATCTGGGTAATCTTCAGCAACTGGCCCACCGTAGTTAGATGGTGCTGTCGCATGAGAAAGCGGCCAGTCAGCGAAGAACACAGTCCAACGTCGAGCGTGTTGGGTCGGAGAGGTATTCAGGTCTTGCCCTGTAAGAAATGGGAAAAGTGCATCTCTATTCCGCTCGTCTTTCTCGATTAAAGCTTCAGCCTCGCTTGGATCGAGTATGAATCCCATCCCCAGCGCTTTTGCCCCTTCGATGCACTTTCCCTCGTTTGCTGCTAATGCATACGGCTTGCCGGTGACTGTTCCGGGAACGTCTAAGAAAGGCGTGATGCCATCAACGACCTGATCGCCAAGCACGAATCCGCCTTGCCAAGATCCGTTTCTAAGCCAAACCGATGAGATTTCAAGATTGGCTGTACCGGGCCACTTTCGACTCTTCTCCGCTCGGATTATCGAACGCCCTTGTTGCGAAAGCGCTTGCAGCCCGACCTCACGTGAATCGCCTTCTGCGATAGTGTTTGTTGTCAGCATTCCAGTGTGGCCGTTTGCGACGGTGAGTTGCGCCGAGCGACGAAGGAAGTAGCAGCATAAGTCCGCTGTTCCTCTCACCCCACGAATTCCACCCGCAATCGAGCCAACGAGGTACTCCCGATAGGTACGTCCAAATGCTGGCTCAAGTTTCGTTCCACCCATAAAGGGTGGATTGCATACGAAAGCGTGAATACCGCCTTCATCAAACACCTCCGGGAACTCAATTGCCCAGTGGAATGGGTCCGGACAGTTGACTGATCGCAGTTGCGTAGACGCTTCTTTTTCTAGCTGCCTAACGGGCAGATCTTTAAATCTAAACTCCACGTCCATCAGCGTATCTTGCAGTACCGCTGATCGTTCAGTGTCAGGTAATGATCGCCAATACACTGAGAACATCATGTCGGCAGCGTAGCGCAGTCTTCCGGCTTGCTCCTCAGCACGATTCAGCATCTCCGCCTTGCGGCTAATATCCGCAACATTGTTTGTCGGCATTCGCTCCAACTGCTGACGCAAGAGTTTGGCCGCCTCAATGCGGCGCTTTATCTGCTCTTGAGCAAAGCTTCTTTGTGACCCATCGCCGTTGAGTGAAAAGCATTCAAGCTGGTCAATACTGCTTATGCCAACCAGAGAGTCTCCGCAGCGAATCGAATGATCGAGAAAAGTGAACGGTTTGTCTTTTGCGAGCGTCAATAGCCATAAACTTAACTTGGCCATGTCCGTTGCTAACGGGTTCACATCAACCCCGTACAGACATCGTTGAGCAACAATGCGACGGGCATAAATCACTCGTTCGTGGGAATCATCAGGAATGAGTTGCTCGTCTGCGTTTCCAGTTGATGGCTCACCGAACGGGGTTATCTTTGATTCACCGGTCGACTCCTTCACAACGGCTTCCCATGATTCCAGCAATCGCTCGGCCATGTAACGAGCGGCTTGAACCAAGAAGGCTCCTGACCCACAGGCCATGTCGCATATTTTCAGATCGAGTAACTCCTCCGGGCTCTTGAGCTTCCATTCTTCACGTGGTTTGCCTTCGGCTGGGCCTTCGTAAACCAATGGTTCCAGCGTGTGCTTGACGATAGGCTCGGTAAGACTGCGTGGCGTGTAGTGCGTGCCACTGCTGCGGCGATCTGTTCCCGCTGTGACATAGAAACTGTTCTTCCGAATGACGACAGGGCGATCAAAGGTATCGTTGCGAACAAGCTTGGCATACGGTAGGACTCGCTCGAACAGATCTTCATCGTTGCCGCAGGCGGATCGCAGGCGATTGGATGCCTCGGTGTCCAACTCTTGGTCGATGTAGTTTTCCCACTTGCGACCGCTACCCGTTTCTTTTTTCAGAAAGTCGAAGAAGTCATCGTTGCCTTTGGCTCGCTGCTCTTCCAACTGAGCCAAAGGCGTTTCCGGCTCATGCTTTCCGACCAACCCCAACACCGGTTCGGTTGACCGCTTGGCGGTATGGTCGAGCAGACCTTCGTAGACGTGACCGATCTGCTCGATGTCCAACGCTCGAAAGCTGAGTCGCTGGGCTTCGTCGTGCATCTCCAGATATTGCAGCGAACGCAGCAGGTGCAGCACCGTGCGATTGTTGATCGGCAGCGGATTGGCTTCGGTGTCTTTCCACGACGTGTCGGACTTGCGGCCTTCGAGAAACGGAAAGCGATCAGGGTCGAACAGGTTGCCCGAGTAGGCGGGCAGGTGCATTCGGTCGTGATTCACGCCACCATAAACGGCTCGAAAGGTGGACAGCAGCCGACACCACGCATCGAGTCGTCGCTCCAGAATCTCTTCGCCATGCTGGTCGGCGGTGTTCTGTAACTGGGCCACCAAGGTCGAGACCGCATAGTGCTGGTCAAACAACTGATCGCCCAACAGCAACAGTTCTCGTTCTTCCGCACAGAACAGGAAAACCAGCCGCATCATTACCGTGAGCGCCGCTTCGTACAGGACCTCTTCCGGCACGTCGGCTAGTAGCTCACGACCGTAGTCCTGATCGGCTCGATCAAGCGACTGAATCAGAATCTCGACCGCACTGCGAACCTGTGATCCCAGTTGATCGGTGACTTCCTGCTGAGTCGATGCACTCTCAGCCAACATCGGCACGAGCGTTTCGTCATCCGGCACGCCAAAAAATCGATGCAGACTCAAAAGCGTGCGAAATGCCGCCAGTGTCTTTTGCTCTTCCAGCCACAACGTCGAATACCACGAGGCGTAACCCGATGTTTCGCCCTGCGGTGCATAGACCACCATCCACTGGTCGCCATTGGTGATCAGGCCCAACGGCACACCGCTGTCACGCAACAACTGCGTCATGCGAGTATCGGGCGAAGCCTTCCACGGTTTGCCTTCGACCGTGCGGCCCAACTTCTGATTGAGCGGATACATCTGGATCAGCATCCGAGCTTTGTTGTCCGGCCCCATCACCACCATGTCAGGCCGCAATGTCTCCCGGTGTTGAGGCTCCTCGATTTCCGTCTTCAGCGTTTGCGGAATCTCCTGTCCCTCAACCAGCACCTCCTCCAGTTCCAGCGTGTTCCGCAGTACCCATTTGATCCACTGAGTATGAGTGGCCGGATCGGGCTTCAAGCCCTGTTGATTGTCATCCCATTCCTCATGCACCTGCCGCAGCACCCGAAAGTGATCAGAGTCATGCGCATCAAGCCCCTGCGGAAACATCTTCTTGAGCACCGGCAAACTCAAGAACGGCCCCGAGATCTCAATCAGAGAAAGCCACTCAGCATGAAATTTGGCTATGGACATTAGGCTTGGGCCTCCGCTGCTTCAGCGACGACTTCCGGGAATAGATGGTATCGCAACTCGTGCGTCTGGGCGTACTCGGGAATGGTGCCACTGACATGCGTCATGGCAGCGTCCGATTTCGTCGCAATCAGGAACGCAATGTCACCATCGTCCACACAGGCGACAGATGGACGACCGAGGTGTTCGGCCAGTGCCGTGGATTTGTCTCGCATGTTTTGAACAACAAGATCAGCATTCCGTTGAAGGTGCTGGTAAATAATCAGCACAGAGTTCGCATTCATGCGATTGAACACGGTGACAATGTTGTTCCAGAACAGGTAGCGGTCGATGCCCTTTCCCCGCATATATGTGTTCGCACCGGTCTCAATCCCAGTATCCGGGTCAATAAACACAACGGCGTCTTGCAGCACCTTTGCCGGGATAGAATCGAAATACTCCTGTCGAGTTCCATCCTCATAGTGAACGTCATCTCGGTACCCGTAGTAGGCGAAGCGCCTGTTCGCAAAATACGTTCTGAGATTGCGAATGTTTCGATCACCCCGAGCCAAGCAATATCGCATGAAGTGGTAAAGATCAGACCGGCGATTGCCTTCGACGAACGCTGTTACGTTCCCTTCGCCAGTTTGATCGTTCGGCGTCAGCATCGGGATGTTGGTCAAGCGGGAAATTCCCGGCGTCGTTTCAACAACCTCCATGAGCACGTCGTACTTCATGAAGTCACGTTGATCGCCAAAGTATTGATTCTTCATGACGACTGCCCCTCCCGCTTTTTGTCCCACTTGGAGATTCGGTCGATGTAGTAATTCACCTCATCCCGAGGGTCTCCCTGCATGTGGATTGCATCCTGCTCAGGATCGAAGTCGAACCCGGCGCTCCACATGTGGATGAACAACATTTGCGCCACGAAATACCAAACCATCTTGTACTCATCGCTTTCAGGCACATCGAGAATCTGATCGAGCACCTGAAACAGTCGGTCGTAGCCTTCTGGATGCGTTTTTGATTCACGCTTTCCAAAATAGAAGTTGAAAACCGTCAGCCACAGCAGTGCGACGGCGATCCCGTAAATGGCAGCAAGTCTGTCGAACTCTTCATTGCCCGATTCGGAGGCTGCGTCAGACATCCACTCGGCGGCAAACCGGTCAGCGACTTTTTCGTTCTCGTGCGTCGATTGGGTGTGCCCGTGCTTGAGGTGGCCGAGTTCGTGTAGCAGGATGAACGCCGAGGCGTACAGAAAAAAGCTGCGCCCAAAGAGTCGCTGGTTATCTGTAAGTGCTCCAATGATCTCGGTAGGCATTTCGCTCAACCCACCGGGCAAAACATCTTCGGGATTCAGATCATGCCCCATTTGGCCAAGCCAACGCTGAAGATCGAGCCCAACCGCCCACGTCAGAATCTTGTCTGCCGGTGAAAGCAACTTGTTTCTCTCGTCCCGGTCCATCGTCTGAAATCCGGGAGTGCCGAAAGCGGTGAACAACACACCGGCAGCATGAGCATGGGCCTCCAGTCGCACCGTACATTGCAGACCGATGCGAATGATGTTTGGCTTGCCCAAGACCGCCTGAAACAAATTGCGTTCGGCCCCACGATCCAACTCACAAGCCGGATCGATCTCGTCAAACAAAGCATCAAGATCTTTTGCCCTGTTCAGCGAGACGGATCGGAGCAGTTTGCGTATCGGCTCAGCGTCCACTCGTTCTAGCTGTGTGCTTCCCATCAGCGTGCCATCTTCCTTGGTACGAGGAACGTCACTGCAACCGGAAACATACGTGACTGGGGCTCAGCAAACCGAGCCTTGATCGCTTCCGTTTCCTGAACGATTTCATCCGGGATCTGTTGAACACGGGCACGCAGGAAATCCTTGTTCCGCTCCAGTTGTTCCTTCTCTGGATCGCTAAACAACTCCAACTGCTTATATTCAGGATCGTTGAGTTCTTTTTCAATCGCTGTCTTTAGTTCGGTCAGTACCGATTCGATGTCCGCCGCTTCCTTGACGGCTCGCTCCTGCAATCGCTTCTCCAGACCTGATGTTCGGTCTTTGGTTCTCGCCACCAGCGATTGTTGAAGTGGCGTAGCCAGCGAGTCCCATAGCTTCAGGAGTTGCTTCTTTACCTTCTCCGTGGGCTCGTCACCGGTGGCGACTCCTAGAGCCTCCGATACTTGACCGACGTTCATTCGGCTGAAACGTCCCTCCTTGATGATGCCGCCTGCTGTGATGATCTCTTCGTGTAGACGATGACTGTCACCACCGATCACCACCAACCGGCCATGTGCAATGATGGCGGGAGTGGCCAATGCTGTATCGGGAACGACACGAGCTTCTATGCGGTGCATCTTCTTGCGACCTTCGACCGACCAGACTTCGGCTCGCAACAAACGAAGGCACATCTGCACCAAACGATGATTCAGGTGTACGAGCACCACATCGTCTCGCCCCTTCGATACGTCTGGATCGAATGTGATCGGCCTCACTTCCTGCGTGTGGGGATGCACCAAGCCGTCAGCGCACGCCGTCCAGCTTCCTTTGAACGCCGGAATCTGAAAGACTTTTCCGTCGCTATCGTCCTCAGCAGCGATCAAGGGTGGCTGGTTGGCGATTTCGAGACCGACCTCGACAACCTCCTGAATGTTTGCCGGTAAAAGACGCATCTCCTTCTGCGTCTCTCGGTATTGCTCTAGCAACGATTCGATCTGCTTGACCAGATCTCGCTCGAACTTCAGCATCTTCCGCACTGGCTCGCTGCTGTTCTCCGCGGCAGTTGTCTTGCCAAGACTGTACCCCTGCCCGAGCATGGCGTGCTCGACATCATCGGCAAGCACTTGGCCAACGCTGCCCAAATCTTCCCGGATCGTCTCCACCTTCTGGGCGACTCGCATCAGGAATTCCAAGTCGGCGTCCAGATCGCTCGCCGCTCGATCACCGCTCCCTTGCCGGTCTTGGTATCCCTCAGCGACAAAGTGATAGATGCCAACCTGATCAGCCTTCTGCCCATGACGATCCACACGCCCGTTTCGCTGCTCCATGCGATTCGGGTTCCAAGGAATCTCGTAGTGAATCAGCTTCGAGCAGTAGTTTTGCAGGTCGAGACCTTCTGAGGCGGCATCGGTTGCCAGCAGGATTCGCACATTGCTTTGATCCGGTGAGGCTTGGAAAGCCGCCTTCACCGATTCACGAAGCTTGGAGTCCATGCCGCCGTACATCGTCAGCAGACGATCCTGTCCGGTGAATCCTTCCGAGGCCAAGACATCGGCCAACCACTTTTGTGTTGCCCGATACTCGGTGAAGATGATGACACGTTCCTTGGACCACTTCTTCTTAGGCCGGATGTGTTCGTTCAACCATGCGATCAATTGCTTCGCTTTGGAATCGTTCTGCGAGCAGGCTCGGTCAGCCCACTTGCGCATCTGCTTGATCAGATCGAGTTCTTCGTCTGTCGGTTCTGAGAACAAACGGCTTGCCGTATCCACAGCGTCAATGGTGGCTTCGTCGTATTCGTCGTCGTCGCCGTAGTCTTCCTCGATGCGATCAAGCTCTCGTCGCAGGATACCGACCGATGGCTTCGTGGAACTCTTCCTTTTCTTGCTGTGACGAATCGAATCTTCGTGTTTGTCCAACGTCGTCAGGAATGCGGCGGGACTGGAGAACAATCGTTTCTTCAATGTCTTCAGCACGAAGTCGGTTGCCATCGATTCCGTGTTGTCTCGTGATCGCTTGGAGCGCAGTTTGCCATACTTTTTCAGAGCCGCATGGATCTCCCGCTCTCCATCCGTGTAGGGAACTTCCAATGGCTCCAGAATTCGCTTTGGGAATCTTGGCGTGCCATCCCATTGCGGTGGAAGCTCAGACTTGAGCCGCCGCACCATCACGGTCTCTAGCTGCTTGCGGTCGGGTGGGGTACTACGTGCGAATCGTTGATTGTCCAGCAACTCAAGAAGTGCCGAGAAACTCTCGGGATAGCCGTTGTGAGGAGTCGCAGTTAAAAACAGCTTGTGTTCAAAGTGTGGTGCGAGTGTGCGAAGTGCTTTGGTTCTCAGGGAGTCGGTGGCGTATTTGCCACGACCTGATGGGGCACAGTTGTGCGACTCATCCACGATCAGAAGGTCAAACTTCCGTGGATAGATCGGCTCGCCGGGACCGGGCAGGATCTCTCGCATCAACCGAAGCGGACGTTCACGCTTTAGGAAGTCGATGGATGTGATCAGCCGGGGGAAGTGGTTCCACGGGTTCACATGGATTCCACGCTGGCGACGAAGCTCCTTCATCAGTTGGCTGTTGACGATGCGGAAGTCGAGACCAAACTTGTCCCGCATCTGTTCCTGCCACTGAATCTGGAGCGACGATGGGCAGACGACGAGCATCTTTCTCGCGCGGTGACGAATCATCAGTTCTAGCGCCACCATTCCGGCTTCGATGGTTTTCCCAAGGCCGACATCATCAGCGATCAACAGATTGACCCGTGGCATCCGGATCGCACGAACCACCGGATCAAGCTGGTAGTCCTCGATGTCAATGCCGCTGCGAAACGGGGACTGAATGTTCTTCACATCCGCCGATGACGATGCTCCCCAGCGAACGGCATCCAGGAATGCGTTCAGCCGTTCCGGCGAGTCGAATCCAGTCGGCTCTGGCAAGGCAACATTTTCGATGACCCTCGCACCAGGCTCGAGCTCCCAAACAACCTGAAGCTCTTCGCCGCGGCCGTCGTCTTCAATGGAAGAAAGGCTTAGAAGTGTTTGCCCTTTGTCGATTGCCTGCAGGCCACGCGTAGGCAGGCTGCTCGGAATTACTTCGTTGACGATCCAGTTCCGTGAGCGTACCGCGACAAGTTGCCCCTGCTCGGGGAATCGCGAGAGTAAAGTTTCCATTCTGTATTGCCCTTATCGCCGTAACAGCCAACCGCGCACGTTGACCCAAAACCTCAAAAAGCTTAAGCTTTCAGTCGGACCAAAACAATCAGGTGGGCGATCCGCCAACTCTCAAGCTTTTCGATGAAGCATTGTGCTTGACTTCGAGAACATCACGCTGAACGGCGCTAGTACAGCAAACTATTGCTGGCCGGATGAGTGAAAGTGTTTCTCCAGATTTTCCGAAGCTGTGAAGTCGAAGAGGAGAAACTCCACTATGGCGGCTTCCGGTCAAAAACGGTGCACTCGCAAACTCGTCGACGGATAAGTTGCGGACGAGGAGGACTTACTGCTACGAGTTGGCAAAGTCGTCACCCCGGATCGAATTTCACTTCACCAAGGGCAATGCAAAAGCGAGAACTTGCAATCCTTGAGGACCAAACGATTGACGTTCTGGCGTCGTCAATAATTGACGCAGCATGAGGTGAGGCAATTTTCTGTGCCAATCTTCGCCAGAGTCGTGAGGTAGGCCAGCGTTTCGCCTACAATGCACAAAATCTACGTTGTGGGTAGCGGGCTCGGCGTTGTACTCGACTCCCTGCCAAATCAATCTGTTGGTGAAGAACGCCTTTGTTCAGCTTCACATGTGTTTTGGAATCACCTGCTCACAACGGCCAGGACACTATGATGGCAAAAAACCTGCGGCAAGGTTAGATGCCTGAGAATCCTGCAAAGTGGATTTATGTGAAGCGAACGGAGAACTTGCCGTCAAGCAGCCTCTGGTGCACGCAGGATCGATCGTGAGAATGGCGGTCAATCCGCCCACCACTGATTGCTTCGCAGGCATCCCTGCCTGATGCCGATGGGCAGGTCAGTCAAGCAAAGCTTGACACTTGAATGGACGATCCGAGATGACATCAATCCACAGCTCAACGAGCATTGCTGTGAGAACCACCGAAGGGCCAGAGACCTCGTGGCAATCCCCTCAAAAGTTTTCATGATTTGCAGGACACGATGAGCAGCATCTTTTCCACGTATTCGGCCGGCGAGAACCGGGTTACGGCCTCCTGCCTGGCTGTGCTTCGATCGCTTTCGCTCGATCGGATTGAGCGATTGTTGGGCGCATTGCTGGAACAGTCGGAGTTTCAACTCGTTCGATTTGAGAATCAGCCGTCCAAGGGCGGTACCGGGGTGCCTGATGCGATCATCCAGAGCAGTGTGCGTCTCTTGATCGAAACGAAAACGCAACGCAACACGGTCCGGAGCGATCAAATTGAACGCCATTTGGCTCGTTTGGACGAGGCGGATGAATCGACATGCACTCTGTTGGTCCTGACCCCGGATGACGTTCGGCCAGCTACGCTCGATCAATTCGACGATAGCCGGATTGCATGGGCATCGTTCACCGCATTGGATCAGGCGATCAACGAACTACTCGAAGATCCCAAAGAAGTCGTCTCGGAGCGAGAAGCATTCTTGCTGCGTGAACTGCAATCGATGCTTGAAGCGGAAGAGCTGACAGCTAGCTTTAACGACACGGTGATTGTGGCAGCCCGAAACGCGTGGAAGGAATATCAGGACCTTCATGCATATGTTTGCCAAGTAAACCGTTCATTTCAAATTGTCTCGCGACTTGGATTCTATTCCAAAGGAGTGATCTATCCGCTGGTCCCGAAGATCCTGGCGTCTCATGACAACATCGAAATGACAAAAGACGCCTATTCGGGTGATTTGGGAAAACTCGTCAATCGGCTGGTTGAGGAGGACCGTCGTCCAAAGGGCGAACAGTTCAAGATTCTTTTGCTGTCAGCTCCAGACTCAACCAACACCATCGTGCTCGAAAATGCGATTCCGAACGACAAACGCTCCAAGTCGGGCAAACCGACAGCGTTTACGATGGGGCAGCGATACGTAGCCAGCGACGCGCTACGCATCGCGAAGCTGACGTCGGATCTGGATGACACTTCGAAATAGACTCTTGTCAAGCAAAGTTGCTGAGTCCATGGCTGAAGGGAATCGATATATTGGCCGAGTCCCTTCGTTCGGTGGGTGCTGCCGATGTGAAGATGACGTTGACGTTTTACGCGATCAAAAGCTCGCACAGACTAGAATTGACACGGACTACATTGCCGAGATTCAACATGCCCGCCTACGACATCATCGGCGATATCCACGGTCACGCGGAAGAACTGAAATCTCTGCTGGAGTATCTCGGTTATCGCCGCCATGGGGCTGGCTATCGCCGCTCAGATCGGCAGCTGGTTTTTGTCGGTGACTTCATCGATCGGGGACCGGCGATTGCCGAGGTGATCGCGATTGCTCGGGCAACGGTGGACGCCGGGGACGGATTCGCTGCCATGGGAAACCATGAATACAACGCGATCGCGTACCACACAGAAAGAATGCCGGGCAATGAAGACTGGTTTCGTCCTCGCATACCGAAGAACAAGGCGCAGCATCAGGCCTCACTCGATCAACTCAAATCGGGGACGCAAATGGCTGATGCGATTACTTGGTTCAAGACTTTGCCTGTGTCAATCGAACGCGATGGAATGCGCGTCGTCCATGCGGCATGGTTTGGCGATCAGATCAACAGAATCGGTGAGGCCAGGAAATCGCTGGGCAACTTTAATGAGAGTTTTTTTGCTGAAGCTCAATCAAGCGACACCGAGCTGTTCCTCGCCATCGAAAACGTGCTGAAGGGCCCAGAGTTAAAGCTACCATTCGGTCACGAATTCTCGGGGAAAGGCGGTGAGCCACGAAGAGCAATGCGATACAAGTGGTACGAGGCCCCAGCCGGCCGGACGTCCCGAGGTTTTCACTTCGGGTCGGATGACGTTCCCGATGTTGCGATCGAAGCCGAACTATTGGAGGGCATGACTGGCTATCCCGAGGACGCGCCGCCGGTCTTCGTGGGACACTACTGGCTGACCGGCCAGCCAGCTCCGTTGGCGTCGAATGTTGCCTGCACCGATTACAGCGTGGCAAAAGGCGGGAAACTGGTCGCCTATCGCTGGGACGGCGAGCAAGTATTGCAAACGGAAAAATTTCATTGGGTCGAGGAGTAATCAAAGGCCTGAGTTATGATCGAATGGAAGTCATCCGTATTGTCTGCCAACTCAAACGCTGGTCGATCATCACCGATTAGGCATCCCGACCGAGAGAACTGAAAATCTCAAGACCGAGTGTGGTGAATGTCAAACCTGAATCGGACAAGAAACAATGCCCCGTTGCGAAACAACGAAACAATCTTCAGTGTGCACCGGCCCAAACCCGATAGAGCGAGTTCAGCCGTTTCCTACGTCGGGCCCGTTGCTGAAGAATATGAACATGCCGCTGCCTAAGCTTGCCAGCAAGCTTGATGGCGTTCACGGGTCAGCAAATTCGTACGTGGTCGGGTCGGTGAGCTACCACGGCAAAAGCAATCAATTCAAACAACGGGGTTCTGCACCGAACTTCCAGGGTGATGTGCTGACTCTTTGCACTTGCAAACATCAAATGCGATCAAGGAAGTCGGCAGATGAATGGGAAAGTAATGTCTGGATCGCCGGATTTACGAGCCGCACCATTCACAAAAACCGTCATTGGCTTGTCTATTTGGCCAAGGTGCAATGGGCTTACGATTCGCACTGCGAACTGTGGATTGACATGAATGACAAATCACGGACGGCTAAGGCTGCACATCTCCACTATCTGGGTGACATGTTTAAACCGAAAACTCCGTACCCAAAGGGAAAAGCTCGACATTCGGCTGGCAGATACTATACGCCGCCTTGCCATTCGCATCGCAGCAGCCCGAACGTTAATGCCTGGCGCAAAGACATCCAGTACCGCCACGCGGTTAGTTCCCGCCGAGCCGCATTGCTCCGCGCAGACCCAAAGCGGACATTCCTTTGGAGCGAACCTTTGGTTTACCTGACTCAAAAGCACTGTCGTGACTACGCGGCGTGGCCGACGATTAGGGACCTGGTTGATGCGTTGGAGTAGGTCTCAAAGGAAGATTGTGGTTGTTGCTTTCATACGTGATCTGTACTGAATTTGTTTCAATCCTGTTCGACAAGCTGACGTTTTCAGAAATGCACAGCGAGGACCAGCATCTGGCCGTGTTGCATCAGATCAGGAACAAGATCTGGGAGATCTTGCCGGCATTCAATGAATATCTGACAGCCATTGAAATCGAGCCAATCGCCGCGAAACTCGATGCGACAGAATCGACTGACGTTTAGCGCGGCAGGCGTGTTGTCGCTGGGGGCCATCGCCCGCGTCGGCGTTTTGAATCAATCTTGGATGCGACCTGATTCATCGTGGACGATTCGGTCCGGCAGATGGGGCATCGATCGTTTCGTCGAGTACGGAAGGTGGCGTTGGGCACAGAGGATCCAGCCGATCGGCTTGTTGATGAGCCCAACGCAAGTAGTCCGCCGTCGGGCCTTCGATTGGTAGCGAGCAATCTTCATCAGCCAAGTGATATGCCAAGTCGGATAGGTATTCCCGAATCAGTTTGCTTCGCGAACGCGAATTGGCGTGAAGCCACAGTTCGTCAACCTTCGCTTGCTCCTGGGCCTGTCGCTCCTGCAACTCATCCTGCCGTCGTTTGAGTTCAGCTTGCCGCTCGTGCTCGATTCGCGCCGCTTCTTCCCGGCGAGCACGCTCCTCTTCCTGCTTTCGCCGGCGAACACGCTTTTCTCCAGCTTGCTTCACGAGTGAAATGATGAAGTCGTTGAGCCCGTCGTCGAGCTTCTTCTTTTCTGTGTCCTTGAGATACACCTGTTCAAAACTCGTAGCGCCTCGATCGATCAAAAGCAGTCCGGTTGGCAAAAGATCTGTACGACTGCGTTCCCACGAGTACGTGGCGTCTTCATTCGTAACTTTGACTTGTTTGCGTTTCTCGCGGATCCGAACCGTCGTGACGTCCTCGCCCGCGATGACAACAACCGTTTCCCACGAACGCCCGTCGTATCCGCTCTTGCGGACTTCGACCTTTCCGCCGAGTTTCTCGATCCGCTTGATGAGCACGTCGTAAACGCGCAGCGCTCTGGACGTCAAATCCTCGCTGACATCGATCGACAGCGTTGACCCTCCCCTGGAAACATTGAAGCGGGATCGCTGCCCCCATGGCACTCCCTTCACCGTCTGATCCGCAGTGATTTGATCACGCGCGGAAGCGACCAGCTTGTGCGGCCGTCGAAGCGTTTTCGGCACCTTCACCGGGTCAAGCCGCCGAGCCAATGCCAGAATCTTCAAGATGTCGTCGCCATATTGAAGTTCGCGCGGAGGCTCACCGACCCTGGTTCCAAATTCCGGATGTTTGAAAAACGTCAACGATTGCTTTGCAGGATCATCGTTTTCTGGCAGCGGCGTTTGCTCGGGACTCTTCCGATGCGCCAGCTTTGACCAATAGCCGGAATAGGGTTTCGGAATATCGAGCGTCGTGCAAACCTGGCTGATCTCGACAGCTCGACAGCCAAGCTCTCTGGCAACCTGCGTCACAGGCTTTGACCAGACCTTGTCGTAGAATTCGCGGCGAGTGAACGTAATCGCTTCGCATGCTGCAGTCGGCATTTTGAAGTGGCCTCCACCCTGTGCATGACCTCACTTCGACGCGGGAGAATACGAGAAGCGGCACACTACACCCGCCACCCCGCAGAGTCGCATTCAGACCGTGAATCCGTCTCGCAGTGTACCCGAGTATCGACCGCTTGATAGGAAGTTGTCTTAGAGCAGGGAGCGCCACGCATTTTTGCCGCTGAAGGAGCTCGAACAGGGAATTCAAGGGGGCGTTCAGCCGGCAAATAACGTGCTATTTCGGAGTTACACCCGCTACACCCGCGGGGCTTCGCAGAGGTTGGATTCAGACCGAGCATCAGTCCCACTGGACCCAAGATCGCGCGTTTTAATCGCGAATTTCGTAGGGCAGAGAATGCCTGCGCTCTTTTTTCAGTGGTGAGCGGTCGAAGCGGGTGTAAACCCTGCAAATTCCGGGCTTTTTCTGAATTTACACCCGCTACACCCGTGGGAGGCGGTTTACGTCATTTACACCCGCTTGTGAGCACTGGCCTAATGGATTAACTCACGTGTCCCAGGCGTTTTTTGAAACCCCTACACCCGTTATGAGTTCCCTGCTCTAACCGACTGAGCTACACCCCCGGTGTCGAGGGCAGATTCTAGCCCAAATCCGCACCCGTTCGAAGCCGTGCAGCGCCGTAACGCGCGGGGAATCCCTGACCACCGTTTGAGTCAAAAACAGGCCTCCACCGGCCCAATGCCCCATTTTTTGACCACCAAATGTTTTGACCAGCATCTCCTCCGCAACCATCCCCATCGGGGACAGAGCACGCGTGCGACCAGTGAATCGAGTTCCGGAAGTGTGGACCGGAAGAGGTAACCCACCGATAGCAGCGCGAACCCACGGATCATCTTGACGGCGGTCGCTGGCACCAGCATCCCGGCTCTTCCCAATCATTCTGCCCCGGATCATTCTGCCACCCCGATTACATGAACGATCTGTTCCCAAGCGATCTCGATCATCCAACCGCATTCGATAGCCCCAGCATTCCAGCCTGCGACAGCATCGTTGATGTCCAAACCCGCCCCTACTGATCCGGCCCGTGGTTGGACTCAAGGATCTCGGGGCGTTCGACTTTGATCCCCCAGGCTTTGAGCGTTTGGTAGGCTTGGTCGCGGACGCCGTAGTACTTCGTGCGGGTTCGATCGTCGGCCCTCTGTTCGCTGTACCCTGTGTCCTTCAGCAGCGCACGGAGTCGGTCGATGTTGGCTTCGGACTTGAAGTACCGCAGCACCTCGGCGGCCTTCGATCGCTTGGAATAGCTTTCGGAGTTCAGCAATCCGATCGCCAGCGTCTCCAGTTGCTCGTCAACGGGCACGATCAGTTGGCCGTGCGGCCCCAGTTTGGAATCGAAGGACACGTCCGCTGGAATCGTCAAACAAACGGTATGCAGTTGCCGCACGTTGGGTGGCACGCGGCCGATGATTTCCCTGGCCGCCTGGACGACCGCCTCAGGCGTGCGCAAGATCGTGAAATCAGCCCGAAGGCCTTCGACCTTGCCCGGCGTCAACTCGATCAACTTCGGCGCGAACTGGTGCTGATCGCTGTGCGCGATCAGCAGACGACTGGAATGCTTCTCAAAGTCTTTGAACTGTGCCGTCGGGTGTTCGACGAACAATCCCATTTTCTCATGACGCTGCTCGAAGATCGGGTACTTGAGCGTTTCCTCTACTGCGATCGTGATGCCCGGCATCTCCGAGCCACCTGGGATCGGCTCGTCACGGACCCTGACAATTCTTGCAATCCAAACGCGGTCCGCGTTGATGACCCAACTTTCCAGGCTCTCTGCGGTGTAGACCAAGGGTTGAGCCATGGCATGATCGATCGCGAAGAGTGCGAACCCCGAGACGACAATTGCAATTCGGCAAATGCGACGCATGCGTACCGGCTCCTGACAGGGGCGAACCACTCGAGATCCTCTGTTGGAGTATAGCCGACACGGACTGGCTGTCGGTCCCGAACGGACACTGGTTGCGAACGCGACCTACAGGAGCGACGCTCGCTTTGATTCCTTCCGAGGGATTGATCGCCCCGTTCCTTGCCGCAGTTGACGGCGGCCAGGCCAACATACTAGCCATCACTTTTTGACCCGATCTCCTTCGAAATGCGCCGCGACGAGGCCGGCGGCAACATCCCGCCGTCAGGGTCGTCGGGTCTTCTGGATGAAACGCGCCAGTTCTTTCAGATCGATCGCCGCGTCGCCGTCTTGGTCGATCAGACTGAGCTTTTGCGGGAACAGCGGGCTGTCGCGGTCCGCCCCGCTGGCGGTCAATTCTGATTGAGACAATTTGCGATCTCCGTTGGAATCATTTCTCGCGATCAAGATCGATGCCCGGTTGGCAGATTCGTCGTCGAACCCCAGAAGCTTTCGCTGCTTCGCCAAATAGGATTCGATTTCCAACAGGGATAGGAGTCCGTCGCCGTTTTCGTCGGGGCGACCGAGGTCTGGGTCGGTGTCGGCTTGGCGAAACAGGTTCGCCGGCACTAATCCGTCGCCGTCCGGATTGCCGCGTCGGATCACATTGCGGGCGAGCAACTGATCCGAGGGCGTCATGCCCATCCGCATGCGGCGATCGGCCAAGTATTCGGCCAGCTCCGAGACCGATAACGATTCGTTGTCGTTTCGATCGAACTTCATCGTTGCTGAATCCAAACCGACGGCGTCGAGTTCATCGCCGCCCAACTGACGATCGCCATTGAGATCACCTTGATTGATCAGCGCCATCGCACCGCCTTGGTCACAACCCTTGACACCCAACTCGTCGCGAAACTTGCGTTCAAACGCTAATCCACGAATCAATTCATCGGCAGAGAGTTCGTCATCGGAATTTCGATCGTAGCTTTCGATCTGATCTGAAAATGTATTGTTCTCCAGTTCCTTCAACTGCAACTTTCCGTCTCGGTTGCTGTCATATCGCTTGGTGTAACGGTCGGCCAGAATCGAATCCATCTGCACGATCCCCGCCCGTTCACGTTCGGCCGCCAGTTTGAGCGTGACTTCGACAGACTGCAGGTCACCGCTGCGATTGAGATCAAAGGAACGGATCTCGTCGCTAGCCCACTTCAGCCGCTGGTACTCGGATTTGCTCAGCGCCCCATCGTCATCCAAGTCATGCCGGGCGAACAGTTTGGCGGTCGCCGTCAAATCCATTTCCAGTAGCTTGATCGAGAGCGGGTCGACCGGCTCGGATGGCGTGCCATCGTCCTGTGCAACGAGCGATGGCATGGCATACAACCCGGCAACGCAGGCAAGTAGAACGAGCAACCATGCCGAAGAACGATTGGATCGACAGCAGTGGGAGAGCATCAGGGTCGGCATGTCAGAAGGGCTCCGCGTGGTCGACTGAAGAGTTCTGGAAAGAACGAAGCAACGAACGGAAAATGAGTGGGATAGGCTTCCAGCCTGTCGATGCTGTAATGACAGGCTGGAAGCCTATCCCACTTGAAGAGATCGGATACTTCTATTCCGCTCGTTGCCAAGTATAACCGCCATGGCCGATCGAGCCTTCGACCTCCTCTCGCTGCGCTCGACCCTTCTGCCACGAGGGTGACACAGAAAACTGCACCATTTTTCTCGCGAAGGCGGCGACCGTTGGTCCGTCACACGCCTTCATTTGACGCTTCTTCGATGGTCCATTAGTGTGAATTCGGAGCAGCTGCTTGCAACCGACCGCCACGCCGGTGCAGCTGCACCTTCAGATTCGAAATGGAACTCAACTTATGAACACGCGTTTAACATTTGTCGCAGCCCTGTTGCTCTTTCCTTTGGGGATCGCTGCTCAGGAGCCTGGTTCTGAAACCGGCACCGCCAACCGGGTGATCGTCGTCAGCGGCACGGGAGAAGTGAACGGCGTGCCCGATGTGGCCGAAATCAATGTCGGCGTTGTGGTCGAGGCAGACAGCGCCAAAGCGGCGCTGGTCGCGAACAACGATCGGATGGAGCGACTGCTGGACAAACTGAAACAGCTTGGCATTGCCGAAAAAGACATCCAGACCAGCAGTTTCAACGTCGCGCCACGCTACCAACGCACGCGCAATCCCGACGGCCAGCCACCCAAGATCGATGGCTATCGGGTGTCGAACCAGGTTCATATCCGCGTGCGTAAAATTGAATCGCTGGGCGTCGTGCTCGATCAAGTCGTCACGGCCGGCGCGAACCAAATCAATGGCATCAGCTTTTCGATCGCAGATTCAGAAGCGTTGATGGACGAAGCCCGCAACAAAGCCATCCGTGACGGCAAGCGCAAAGCCGGCTTGATGGCCAAGGAAGCCGGGGTCAAGCTCGGCCAACTCGTGGAAATCCGCGACCATAGCGGCGGCGGCCAGCCCGCACCGATGCGTTTCATGGCGATGGCCGAATCCCGTTCGTCAGTTCCCATTCAAACCGGCGAACAAACGCTCTCGGCACAGGTTCAACTGACGTTCAAGTTCGAATGAACCAGCCTCTGGCTGGTGTCAGATCGATCCAGTTTCACCACCGGCCAGTTTCACCACCGGCCAGTTTCACCACCGGCCAGTTTCACCACCGGCCAGTTTCACCACCGGCCAGTTTCACCACCGGCCAGTTCATCAACGTTGCCGGGGGGAATCTGACGCCGATTCAGGCCCCCCACGCTAAGGGACGTTGATCTAACACCTGAGCCGCTGGCCGTAAGGCCACGGGCCCATCGCGAGAAAAGGCCCGGACGCTGGCGCGAACCGGCTGATGTCAAACGAGTATCAGCCGTTTGGCGCGAGCCTACGGGCCCACGACGGGGAATGCCCCGGAAGCCAGCGCGTCACGGCTCACCACGTTTGTGGAGCCCAATGCACTTGCGAGGTTTTCGAGCGATCGCCGGCGGCAGGCGTCTTGCTAGCAGTCGCGCGGGCTTTCTGAGGGCGTTTCGGTTTCGCCGGTTGGTCGATTGGGCTTGGAGGGGTAAATTGCGGGCATGGATGCCACCGCTAAAACATTGCCGACGATTCGCCAATTGCCCCCCAATCTGATCAACCAGATCGCCGCCGGGGAGGTGATCGAGCGGCCCGCGTCGGTGGTCAAGGAATTGTTGGAAAACAGCGTCGACGCCGGGGCGACTCGGATCGAGGTTTCGATCGTCGGCGGCGGGACCGAGATGATCCGCATCAGCGACAACGGTTGCGGGATGACGGCCGAACAATTGCCGCTGGCGTTGGCCAGTCACGCGACCAGCAAGCTGCCGACCGACGAGGACTTGTTTCACGTTTCCACGCTCGGGTTCCGCGGTGAAGCGTTGGCATCGATCGGCAGCGTGTCTCAATTGACCATCCGCAGTCGCACCGACGGTGAGACCGCGGGCAGCGAAATTCGAGTCCGCGGCGGCGTGATCGATCCACCGCAGCCTTGTGGTTGCCCGGTCGGAACGGTGATGGAAGTCCGCAATCTGTTTTTCAACACGCCGGTACGGCATCGGTTTCTGAAAACCGCGCAAACCGAAAAAGGGCACATCGTCGAGGCTTTCACGCGGATCGCGCTGGCCAATTCGCACATCCACTTTGTGCTCAACAATAACGACAAACCGCTGTATGACTTGCCGGTGACCGAACGGTGGAACGAGCGGATTGCGGCGTTCTTCGGCGGCGAAATCGCCGACGCCTTGATCCCGATCAACAGTGACGACTCGCAAATCCATGTGCAGGGATATGTCTGCGATCCGTCGGTCAGCCGCGGCAATTCGCGGATGCAGTATCTGTTCCTCAACAGCCGCCACATCCGCGACCGTTCACTGCAGCATGCCTTGGGCGAGGCCTATCGTGGGCTGTTGATGGTCGGACGGCATCCGGTTTGTTTCTTGCGGATGTCGATGCCGCCGGAATTGATCGACGTCAACGTGCACCCGACCAAGTTAGAAGTCCGTTTCACCGACGGCGGCCGAGTGTACAGCCGGTTGTTGCAGACGCTCAGGCACCATTTCTTGACCACCGACATGACGCAGCGGGTCGGCCCCGCGCCGGTTGCCGAAGACGCGGACCTGACGCCGGCGCCCCGCAGTGAATTGGGGATGCCGGTCCGAGCCGAGCAGGCGCATCGGCAATCGGTGATCGAATGGGCGCGCACTGGAAACAGCCCGTCCGACGTGTTCGTCTCGCCCGCCCGCGGTGACGATTCCAGCGGCGGTTCCGCGATGGCGCCCGCCCCTGACGCCGCGACTCGTTCGATTCCCTCGTTCGGTTCGGTCCCCAGCTTTCAACCGTTCCCCGGCGGCGGCCCACCCTCGCTGCCTCACCAGACGGCTCCGACGCCGTCGAGCGACTCATCGAGCGACGAAAACGTGGCACCCTGGGACGGCCCGCAAGCCGCATCGCCGGAACAATCCGGTGTCGACCATCCCGCCGTTTGCCATCTCGGATTTCAAGTCCACAACCGCTACCTGGTCACGCAAGACGAAAAAGGCATGGTGGTGATCGACCAGCACGCCCTGCACGAACGCGTCTTGTACGAGCGGGTCAAAACCAAAGTCTTGGAGAGCGGTCAATCACTCGAATCGCAAGGGTTGCTGGTCCCCGAGCCGGTTTCGATGACGCCAGCGGAACGAACGGCGGTGTTGGACCACCAGGAAACCTTGGCGCAGATCGGGATGGAAATCGCCGAGTTCGGCGGGGATACGATTGTGATTCGATCGTACCCGGCGATGCTCAAGAACAAGCCGCCGGCGGACATGCTGCGGACGCTGATGGAATCGGTGCTCGGGGGCGGCGAAAAACCCGAGCCGATCGAATTGCTCAATCATTTGCTTTCGACGATCGCGTGCAAGGCGGCCGTGAAAGCCGGCGACCCGCTGCGGCCTGAAGAAATCCAAGCCCTGTTGGAACAACGTGACCTGTACAACGACACCCATCACTGCCCGCACGGCCGGCCGACGGCGTTGTTTTTCAGCCGTGACGAGCTCGATCGCATGTTCGGGCGTCTGGGACCGCGTGCCAGATCGTCAAAGTGACGGGGGGCTCGGGAGACTGCTGTTTGACGACACTGCTCGCTGAGCGCCACCACATTTGATTCAATCCCCCCGGTGGACGACGGGGAAGGGGTCAAAAAATTTGGTGGTCAAAAAATGAAGCGTTCCGCCGGGGGGAGGCAGATTTTATTCGTCGGGACTCATTTCTTATTTTTTGACCAACCGATTTTTTGACCAACCTTCTTGCCCATCCAGGCCAAACCGGCCGCATTTCTGCTGGGCTAACCGAGTCCCTGCCGGTGCGCTAGAATGGTGGCGTCCATTATCTTCATTGGCGAGCGTGATGCAGAACGAACCGACCATCATCCTGTCTGGAACCGACCCCGACCTTCCACGCAAATTGCCGTCCGGGATACGCCGTTACTCCGGGCTCCGTGAAATCGCCCGGGGCGGCAACGGCGTTCTCAGCGCGGCCTTCGACCCCGTCACCGGACGGACCGTGGCGATCAAGATGTTGCACAGCGACAACCGGAATGTCCCCAACGAAAAACGGCGGCTGCTCCGCGAAGCTCGCGTCACCGCCCAGCTGCAGCACCCCAACACGGTCCCGGTGTACGAAATCGGGAACGACTTGGTGCACGGCATCTATTTCACGATGAAACTGATTTCCGGGATCAATCTGTTTGAAATCCTCAAGCAAATCGCCCGCGGCGACGAAGAGATCGCCAAACGTTACCCCCAAGCGCGGCGGATCTCGGCACTCTCGGACGCCTGCCTAGCCTTGGCTTATGCCCACGCACGCGGCGTGATTCACCGTGACGTCAAACCCGAAAATATCTGGCTGGGCAATTTCGGCGAAGTCTATCTGTTGGATTGGGGGACCGCCAAGGTTTGGGGGTCGATGGATGACCAAACGGTCACCCGCTACGACGCGTCCAAGTTGCAAAAAGAAGAAGACGAACAGCAGTTGCTGACGCTGACCGGCGGCGGGCAACGACCCGGCACACCGCTATACATGTCGCCGGAACAAATCCAGGGCACTCGGACGATCGACGAACGCAGCGACATTTTCAATGCCGGCGTCTGCATGTACGAATTGCTGGCGATCCGCGAACCGTTCCGGGGCGCCAACATCGATCAAACGTTTCGCAACATCATCTCCGGCGAAGTGCCTCCGCCGAGCGAAAAGTCACCGGAACGAAAGATCCCCAAGGCGGCCGACGAAATCGTCATGCGAGCGATTCAAAAGAAGCCGCAACTACGATTCCAGACCATGCGTGAGATGGTCGATGCCATTGAAGCAGTGCTGCCCCAGTTGGACCAAGGCTGATCTGACTCAATGTGCGGAATCACCGGAGCGGTATGGCAAAACGAGTCTCTTCGTGTCGATCGGTCGCTGCTCAAGCAGATGACCGACGCGATCGCCCATCGCGGTCCGGACGACGACCGCGTTTGGATTGACAACGATCAGCGTGACGGCCAAGGACGTCGCTACGGCGTCGCACTCGGATTTCGTCGCCTGTCCATCATCGATGTCGAAGGTGCCCCACAGCCGATGTCCAACGAGGACGGCGGCGTGCGAATGGTTTTCAACGGCGAGATCTACAACTACAAAGCACTCCGCCATCGGCTCGAAGGTAGCGGCCATCAATTTGCCACGCATGGTGACGGCGAATCGGTGCTGCACCTGTACGAAGACATCGGTACGGATTGCTTTGCCGAACTCAACGGCATGTTCGCGATCGCGATTTGGGACACACGCCGCAGCCGGCTGGTGCTGGCGCGCGATCGGATCGGACAAAAACCCCTCTACTACGCCCTGGTCGGCGATCGACTGGTCTTCGGCAGCGAACTGAAAAGTCTGGCCGCCGTCCCCGGTGTCTGTAACGAAATCGACCCCGCGGCGATCGATGAATTTTTGACGTATCAATATGTCCCGCACCCGGGAACGATCTGGAAGGGCGTTCGCAAATTGCCGCCGGGCCATGTCGCGATCTTCGAAAAAGGCAAACTGGTCGTCCAGCCCTATTGGGATTTCGACCCGACCGTCGAAGTGCCCCGCAGCAAGGGCGAAGCGGTCGAGCGGCTGCGCGAGCTGCTGTCCGATTCGGTCCGCCTGCGTCTGCAAAGCGATGTGCCCTTGGGATCGTTCTTGTCCGGCGGCATCGATTCGTCCTTGATCACCGCGATCGCTCAGCATCAACAAGGCGAGACGCCGATCCGCACCTTTAGCATCGGATTCCCGATCGCCGACTTCGACGAAACCGGCTACGCAGCCCAAGTTGCCGAGCACCTGGGGACCAACCACCAACGCTTCGAAGTCCAACCCAACGGCGTGGACATTATCGACAAACTGGTTTGGCATTACGACGAACCGTTTGGCGACTCATCCGCGGTGCCGACCTGGTACCTTTCTGAACTGACGCGCCGCGAAGTCACGGTGGCGTTGTCCGGCGACGGGGGTGACGAACTGTTCGCCGGCTACGATCGCTACCGCGCGCTGTGGCTGAGCGTCCGTCTGCGGAGGATGTTCCCGATTCACAAACTACCGGGCATCGGGCTGATCCAGCGTTTGCCCGACAACAACAAACAGTATTCGATCACCCGCCGTGCCAAACGTTTTTTGGAAGCGATCGACCAGCCGGAAGCACGACGCTATTTGAATTGGCTGCAGATCTTTCCCGAACGGATGCGGGCGGAGTTGTACACCGACGAGTTTGTCGAGCGATTGCCGGGCGAAGACCCGTTCGAGTTCCTTGACGCGATTTGGAATCGCAGCGAGGGCCGCGACGTCGTCACGCGGGCTTCGATTACCGACATGTTGTCCTATCTGCCGTGCGACCTGTGCACGAAAGTCGACATCGCGTCGATGGCCCATTCGCTGGAGGTGCGACAACCGATGCTGGACCATCGCGTGGTCGAGTTCGCCGCCTCGCTGCCGGTGCATTTAAAATTCCGCGGCCGACGCGGCAAGCTGCTGCTTCAGGACGCGTTCGGGTCGATGATCCCCAAGTCGATTTTCACGCGAAAGAAGATGGGATTCGGGATCCCGATCGCCGCCTGGTTCCGAAAGGAACTCAAGCCGATGGTCCACGACACGCTGTTGGCCGACGACGCGCGGATCGCACCGTACTTCCGTCGCGAAGTCGTCGAGCGACTGGTCGGACAACACGAACGGATGGAAAACAACCACGGCTACCGATTGTGGAACCTATTGATCCTGGAGAAATGGCTCAGACAGTGGTCGGGGTGACCGGTAACGGACCGCGCCGAACTTGATACGCTTTGGGCCGGCGGTTTGTCCAGCCGCAGCGGCGAAGGGTGTCGCATTAGCTGGGACCAATAGGACATATGGGACCCATACGTCCTGTTGGTTTATTGGTCGCATTGCACGATCGTTGCTCGAGCGGGCAAGCTCCAAGCAACACCGTGGGGCCTCGGTTGCATCGGCCGACTGCCTGGAGTGAAATCTTTTTGTCCGCAGTTTTCGTGGAATCCGAGACCGAAACGCATGCAAACTTCGCTGAAAGCCGTAACCTGCGGAGGTGGCGGGACCGAAGCGGCTGGGCATGACATCGGCTGATGTGTCACCAACCCGGTTCGCCAGTTCCTCCATGACGCGTCATGATTGCGTGCATTCATCAAATCGCGTGACGAGTCGGGCTAGATCGTTCGGAGGAATCGCAAACCGAATTGACCGTAGTCCTGTCCATCGACATCGCCGTCGCCGTCAAAATCCATGGCGGGATTGAAATCCGGATCGCCCTCCGATTTTAGAAAGGTCAAGCCGAATCGGCCGTAATCCTGACCGTCGACATCGCCGTCCCCATCGCTATCGCCGAAGAAGCGGAAAAAGCTGTCCGCTTCTGACGCGCCAAACACGTAGTTGTCGCCAACGCTACCGTCGGCGTTGCCGTCCAATGAGAAACTGCCCAATGACACTCGTTGAGCACTCACGATGAGTTCGTATCTCCCATCAGCGAGTGATCCGGCCGCATCGACTGAATCGCCCGGTAGGAAGGTGAGGTTGACCACGGTCTTGTTGTCCACGTTATTCACCGTGGCTACGGTCTCGACCGTCTGGTTCGTGACGGTGTTGCGCAAATGAAACGCGTCGCCTTGGGAAAGATCGAGCTCCACGAGCTGATTGAATCGAACGGTCACCTCGTCGATGTTCGAACGAAACGCGTTTCCACCATTGATGAGAACGTCTTCCACTTCGGGTTCCATTCGGTTCAGGATTTGGACCTTCACCGTGGAAATGTCCGCCAAACCGCTGGCGTCTGCGACCTCGACCGTCAACTGTCGGAAACTGGCTGATTCGTAATCGAGTTGATGACCGGCGGTGACTGAAAGCTTCCCGTTCTGGTCGATGGCAAAACTGTTGTCGGCGTTTCCGGAGAGAATTCGGAACACGTGCGTGTCGGGAATCAGATCGGCCAAATCGGGATCACTGTACGGGATCGAAGCGATCTCTGACGCAACGATATTTTCGGGTATGCTCAGCAGCAAGTCATCCGCGTTCGGTGGATCCGGTACGGCTGCGACATCGACGGTGACGACTCCCGGCTGGCTCGTATTTCCCGCGTCAGGAACACTTCCATAGCCGTCAAACACCTGAACTTGGAACGAGACTGATCCGTTGAAATGTTCGTCGGGCCGAAAATGGAGGACTGGCGATGTCAATGTGAGCGGAAGTTCCGTCGCCAGAATCGCGTTGCCCGTCTCCGAAATTGACAACTCGCCCCTCGCGGGAAGCGAAACCAGAATGAACGCAAGGTCCTGATCGACCAGTGCGTCGCCATCGTCTCCGGTCAGCGTCAAACGAACGGAGGTGTCTTCGTTCGTGGTAACCTGAATGTCGTCGGCGATCGGCTTGTTGTTCTGAAAGACCGAAAAATCGCGAACATAGTCAGTGCCCGCTTGGCCCGCTCCGGCCCCGTCGAGTCGATTGCCGGCCAAGTCATGAACGGTCGCACTTCCAAGGACGCTCAGCCGATACTTTCCCGGTTGCAGTGTTTCTTCAAATGAAAGCGTCAACTCCGAGGCACCCGACACATAGTCCGGAATCACGAGGATCGCTTGGTCGTCCGCGGTGCCAAACGATCCATCGACCCCAAAGAAGACCAGCTCGTAAGCGGCCGTGGAGTTCGCATCAATCTCATTGATGGGTTCGCTGAGTTGCAGCGTCAGCGATCCCATCGGATCCACAACCAACGATTGCGAATCGACTTCCAGCGGGTTGGAACCGATGATTTGAGGCGCGGTCACATCGCGGCTGTCTCCACGAAATTCGTAGGCTCCGAGATCGACGAAGCCGGGCGACAATCCGAGTTCGATCGGCTCTGGAAGTTCGCCTCCGCCAAATTCCGACGAGTCGAAGGTCTGATAGTTGCGACCGTCTCCAGCGGAGATTCCGACGAGTGAATTCAGGGAAGCGAGATCGCCGCTGAGATAGTCGAAGCGAACGTTTCCGGTTTCATGCAGCGTCACCGAGAACGAGACATCACCACCGGTTGCTCTCGACGTGGCGTCCCAGCGGATCGTGACCTTGCCGGATTGCGATTCGTCCACATAGATGTCTTTGCCCTCGGTGGCCGTCGTGAAGTCGTCCCAGAGCACCGCGATGCGGCGATTTCGGTACAACACCCCTTCCGACGGTGCGCCGTACCGGGGATCGCTGCCGGCGAAATGAAGGAAACCATCGCTGGAAACCTGGACGGTCGTGTACGAAGTGCCGTAAAAAGGAAACACAAATGGCAGCGTCAATGTCCAGCTGGCGCGGTCGGACCTCCAGGTTTGAGGGTCTCCGGAAACGACGGGCGGATCCGCGACCAAATCAATTCGAGCGTAGTCGTTTGAGCCGGCGTTCGCCACACCGGGGTCGTTTGAGCGTGAGTTCCCGGTGATGTCTTCTCGTGGCGCCGCCCAGCTATCGCCCCGGTCGATCGCAAGTGACCCCGATAATCGGAAGAAGTTGTCATCCACACCCCCGTCAACGCCGGCTTCAGATACGCCCAGAAGATTGTCGGCTCCGTCGATATCAACAAACTCCGGATCGCCGATGATGGAGTTCCCCTCTTGCCCTGTCGCGGTTTGCCAATCGGCAAGCGTGCCGTGTGCGCCGTTGAATGCACCCAAGTTGGCGCCTGCTTGAACGTGGTAGAGGTTGTAGTCGATTGTGAAATTGGAAATGTCTGAGCTTAACGAAAGCCCCGTCCCGGCCTCGACGATGATGATGTTGTTGACGACCTCAAAATTGCTGGATTCGCGGGCAAACGCAACCGCCGTTCCGACCGGATGGTAGACGGTATTGTTGACGAACCGAGAGTTGCGAGCGTTAAGGAAGTAAACGCCCGTGTTGGTGTTGGCGTAGACCAAGTTGTTGGTGACGTCTGCATCACCCGTATTCACGCTCAGCGATCCACGAACCCAAATGGCCGTCGAATTAGAATAGATCTGATTCGCGTTAATCTTCGTTTGATCAACCGTTCCGGAGACGGCATTGATCCCGACGTAATTGCTGAACACGCGATTGTGTTCGACTCGGCCACGCTCCAGATAGATTCCGTAGTAATTGTCATAGACGACATTGTCGTAGGCCTCGCCTTGTTGCAACGAAATCCCCGACGACGAATCCGGGTGATCGAAGACTTCATTCGCGATGATTTTATCAACGCCGATCGATTCGATTCCGTACTTTGTGTTCTGGTAGACGATATTTCGCTCGACAATGCCCGGTGACGCGGTTGTGCCATTGATTCGAATCCCCGTGTCCAGATTGCCGTAAACGACGTTCTCTGCGATACGGCCCCCGTGTCCGAAATAGATTCCATTCGTATTGGCGTAGACTTCATTTTCGACAACTTGATGCCCAAGGTGGGTACCGAAGATCCCGTAAGTTCCGGTGTCATGAATTCGATTTTCTTGAATCATGCTATTGGTGCTACGGTTACCCAGAAAGACGCCAGCATGCTGGTTCGAAAAAATGTGATTGTTCATCAATCTTACTTGGTCACTGGATCGCCCATTCGGAATCAATACGCCATGGTAGGCTCCAGTAATGCCAAAGTTTTTGATCGTGACCCTATCCGCTCCCAGAAGTTCAAAAACGGCACTCGTCGAATCTGTGTTTGCCCGATCGAGTACCGCGACCTTGTCGGCGTCGGTGGGGCCTTGGATGGTCACGCCGGAATCGTTCCCACTGATCACGATATTGGTCGCCAGTTGGTAGCTGCCCGTGTCAACGTAGATCGTGTCACCGGGCTCCAGGTCATAGCGATCCAGTACCGCCTTGATGCTCGAAAGCGGTTGATCCGGCCGTTTACCGCTTGCACGGTTGTCGCCCGCGGCCGTCGTGTACTGGTTGTCCGTCAAGTCCGCGTCGTCGGCCAGATTCACATAGAAACTCGTCCCCCCGTTGCCGATCACGAACGATTGATCCGAAAGGTCACTCGCCTGGGCCCCAAGTTCGTTTGTCACACGCAAACGGTATTCCGTATCCGCAACGACCGTATCGGGGATCGTCCAGTCCAGACTCCGCCCCAGTTGACCTTCTCCAAGCGTCGCCACCGTCGCGCCGGTCGATTCTTCCACCAGCTCCACACGAACCGGTGACTTGCTGAGACCCGCGGCGTAATGCGCCGCGATCTCGTCGGCAGACAAAGCTCGGTCGTAAAACGCCACTTCGTCAACACCGTCGGTCCATCGCTCACTGCCACTCCGGTTGGCACCCACACGAAGCGGATAAGTACTGTCACGCAAGTCGCCATTGAGCGTGCGTCCGTGAACATACTCACCGTCGATGTACAACCGCAGCACCGAACCGTCGTAGGTCGCTGCCACGTGAATCCAGCCGCCTGAAGCAGGCAGAGTACGGTAGACATCCGAACTCGACCCGGTGTTCGACACGTAGGCGCGCAAGAGATCGCCTTGACGATAAATGCGGTGACCACCCTTGGAAAGAATCGTATGATTCCCGGAATCCAGGTCGCCAATTTCCACCCAGGCTTCGAATGTCAGCTGATCCGAATCGAACGCCACGTTGTCGGGCACCTCGACGTAACCGCTACCGTCCAGACCGATCGCTGCGTTGTCCTCGAAAACGTCCGGCTGCTGACGAGCGACACTGCCGACGTAGGTGCCCGGATGGTCGCCCATCACATCGGCCGCAACCGATGTATCCGATGCTTCGGACAGACGCCAGTAACCCACCGGACTGCTCGCAAGAATCGCAGCCGAGTAGTCATCCGAACGATTTCCAACGAAAGGAACGCCGTCATAACGCCAGCTCACTTCGACCGTGTTGCCGATCTCCAGTTTCTCCAGCCCGTTGGGAGAGAGGACTTGAACCACTTCCGACGGACTTGGGGTCGCTTCAGGCGTATTGCCGTAAGCCCCTAGGTTCCGGCGACCGCCGTTGGGCAGCGGTTCCTGGCCGTAGAACGATTCCAAACGCCCCGAATCGATTGCCGGAGAACCCGGGAACACGTGGAAGTTGTCGTCCGCGCCACCGTCGCCAACCATGCGCTGGATCGTGATCGTATCGGCGATCGCATAGTACTCGGAATACTCCAGCGTCACCTCCAGCGTTCCACTGAACACTTCGACATTGGCCAGCCACTCGTCGGTGATCGTCTGGCGGCCACCAAAGCTTGAGTAGGCTAGGCTGTAGGAACCGGTGGCTGGATCACCGATCGTGTAAACGGACAACGGGCTATAACTTCCGTCGAGGTTGCGATAGTTCCGCAAAACCTTGTAGTAACCCGGTTCCAAATCGGTAAAGGTCCATGTCGCCGTGCCCGCTTCGCTGGTGCGTAATTGGTCGCCTCCGGTGTGAGCGTTGTAGACTTCCCAGGTGCCGGTCGTCGAAAAACCGACATCGCCGTCATCGATCGAGATTGCATCCCCCACATCACTCGCATCCCAACCGAGGATGCCGTCTTGACCGTCCGGGTCGACAAACCGTGGGTCTCCCTCGTTGCTGTTGCGGTCTTGACCGATCTCCAACGAGTAATCGACCAACGAATCGAAATAGCCATAACCTTGCCAGCCCGCGATCGGCCCGCCATCGATCCCATAGAACAGGTTGTAGTCGTGGTTCAAATCGACTTGGGCGTCAGAACGGAAGTAGATCCCCCGCGAACTCGCCAAAATGTTGTTCGTCAGCGTGATGTTTTGAGCCTGCCGTTGGTAAAAACCGAAGCCGTCCGGAGCATAAACCGTGTTGCCGTCGACCACACTATTGCTGGCTTGCAAAGCATAAATACTCAGATAAGAGTCGTAGATCGTATTGCCGCTGACCGTCGACCAACCACGAGGATAGACGCCGATATAGCAATCGTACACGACGTTCGACCGCACCTGACTTCCGTCGGAATAAATACCGATGTAGTCGTTGGAATAGATGCGGTTCTCCTCGACCAGACTGGAGCTGTGCGAGGCATGAATGCCGATCTCGTTGTCGAAGACCTCGTTGTTGCGGGCGGTCGCGCCGTCATCCAACTTGATCCCGGCAGATCCATTGGCCCTTTGGTGATGGCCGCTGATCGAGTTCCCGGTCACCAGCGTTCGATAAGACGCGACGATACCATCACCCAGATTCCCCGTGACCCGGTTTCCCTCCACCAAGTTCTCCACCCAAGTGGAACTGCCGCCGTAGCTGCCAATCGCCATCCCGGCGCTGTAATTCGCACCGACAACGTTGTCGCGGACCACCGCACCGTTGGTTACCAGGTAAATCCCGTATCGACCGTTCTTGGAAATCTGATTGCCGACCAGCGTGATGCTTCCGCCGGCCACATAGACACCGTCCCTACCATTGTCAGAAATCACACTCTGATGGATCTCGAAGGAGTTGTTTCGGTCGAAGTAAATCCCTTCGGAAGCGTTCCCATGGACAGACACCGACTCCAAGCGATTCGAATAGCTGCTCGACCATCCTGAATAGATTCCGCGACGCCCGCCGGTCAGCTCCAGGTTGCGCAACGTGATGTTGTCCCCGCCGGTAAACTCGATCGCATAATTCCCTGGATTGATGTTGTTTCGATCGAGTACCGCGACCTTGTCGGCGTCGGTGGGGCCTTGGATGGTCACGCCGGAATCGTTCCCACTGATCGCGATATTGGTCGCCAGTTGGTAGCTGCCCGTGTCAACATAGATCGTGTCACCGGGCTCCAGGTCATAGCGATCCAGTACCGCCTTGATGCTCGAAAGCGGTTGATCCGGCCGTTTACCGCTTGCACGGTTGTCGCCCGCGGCCGTCGTGTACTGGTTGTCCGTCAAGTCCGCGTCGTCGGCCAGATTCACATAGAAACTCGTCCCCCCGTTGCCGATCACGAACGATTGATCCGAAAGGTCACTCGCCTGGGCCCCAAGTTCGTTTGTCACACGCAAACGGTATTCCGTATCCGCAACGACCGTATCGGGGATCGTCCAGTCCAGACTCCGCCCCAGTTGACCTTCTCCAAGCGTCGCCACCGTCGCGCCGGTCGATTCTTCCACCAGCTCCACACGAACCGGTGACTTGCTGAGACCCGCGGCGTAATGCGCCGCGATCTCGTCGGCAGACAAAGCTCGGTCGTAAAACGCCACTTCGTCAACACCGTCGGTCCATCGCTCACTGCCACTCCGGTTGGCACCCACACGAAGCGGATAAGTACTGTCACGCAAGTCGCCATTGAGCGTGCGTCCGTGAACATACTCACCGTCGATGTACAACCGCAGCACCGAACCGTCGTAGGTCGCTGCCACGTGAATCCAGCCGCCTGAAGCAGGCAGAGTACGGTAGACATCCGAACTCGACCCGGTGTTCGACACGTAGGCGCGCAAGAGATCGCCTTGACGATAAATGCGGTGACCACCCTTGGAAAGAATCGTATGATTCCCGGAATCCAGGTCGCCAATTTCCACCCAGGCTTCGAATGTCAGCTGATCCGAATCGAACGCCACGTTGTCGGGCACCTCGACGTAACCGCTACCGTCCAGACCGATCGCTGCGTTGTCCTCGAAAACGTCCGGCTGCTGACGAGCGACACTGCCGACGTAGGTGCCCGGATGGTCGCCCATCACATCGGCCGCAACCGATGTATCCGATGCTTCGGACAGACGCCAGTAACCCACCGGACTGCTCGCAAGAATCGCAGCCGAGTAGTCATCCGAACGATTTCCAACGAAAGGAACGCCGTCATAACGCCAGCTCACTTCGACCGTGTTGCCGATCTCCAGTTTCTCCAGCCCGTTGGGAGAGAGGACTTGAACCACTTCCGACGGACTTGGGGTCGCTTCAGGCGTATTGCCGTAAGCCCCTAGGTTCCGGCGACCGCCGTTGGGCAGCGGTTCCTGGCCGTAGAACGATTCCAAACGCCCCGAATCGATTGCCGGAGAACCCGGGAACACGTGGAAGTTGTCGTCCGCGCCACCGTCGCCAACCATGCGCTGGATCGTGATCGTATCGGCGATCGCATAGTACTCGGAATACTCCAGCGTCACCTCCAGCGTTCCACTGAACACTTCGACATTGGCCAGCCACTCGTCGGTGATCGTCTGGCGGCCACCAAAGCTTGAGTAGGCTAGGCTGTAGGAACCGGTGGCTGGATCACCGATCGTGTAAACGGACAACGGGCTATAACTTCCGTCGAGGTTGCGATAGTTCCGCAAAACCTTGTAGTAACCCGGTTCCAAATCGGTAAAGGTCCATGTCGCCGTGCCCGCTTCGCTGGTGCGTAATTGGTCGCCTCCGGTGTGAGCGTTGTAGACTTCCCAGGTGCCGGTCGTCGAAAAACCGACATCGCCGTCATCGATCGAGATTGCATCCCCCACATCACTCGCATCCCAACCGAGGATGCCGTCTTGACCGTCCGGGTCGACAAACCGTGGGTCTCCCTCGTTGCTGTTGCGGTCTTGACCGATCTCCAACGAGTAATCGACCAACGAATCGAAATAGCCATAACCTTGCCAGCCCGCGATCGGCCCGCCATCGATCCCATAGAACAGGTTGTAGTCGTGGTTCAAATCGACTTGGGCGTCAGAACGGAAGTAGATCCCCCGCGAACTCGCCAAAATGTTGTTCGTCAGCGTGATGTTTTGAGCCTGCCGTTGGTAAAAACCGAAGCCGTCCGGAGCATAAACCGTGTTGCCGTCGACCACACTATTGCTGGCTTGCAAAGCATAAATACTCAGATAAGAGTCGTAGATCGTATTGCCGCTGACCGTCGACCAACCACGAGGATAGACGCCGATATAGCAATCGTACACGACGTTCGACCGCACCTGACTTCCGTCGGAATAAATACCGATGTAGTCGTTGGAATAGATGCGGTTCTCCTCGACCAGACTGGAGCTGTGCGAGGCATGAATGCCGATCTCGTTGTCGAAGACCTCGTTGTTGCGGGCGGTCGCGCCGTCATCCAACTTGATCCCGGCAGATCCATTGGCCCTTTGGTGATGGCCGCTGATCGAGTTCCCGGTCACCAGCGTTCGATAAGACGCGACGATACCATCACCCAGATTCCCCGTGACCCGGTTTCCCTCCACCAAGTTCTCCACCCAAGTGGAACTGCCGCCGTAGCTGCCAATCGCCATCCCGGCGCTGTAATTCGCACCGACAACGTTGTCGCGGACCACCGCACCGTTGGTTACCAGGTAAATCCCGTATCGACCGTTCTTGGAAATCTGATTGCCGACCAGCGTGATGCTTCCGCCGGCCACATAGACACCGTCCCTACCATTGTCAGAAATCACACTCTGATGGATCTCGAAGGAGTTGTTTCGGTCGAAGTAAATCCCTTCGGAAGCGTTCCCATGGACAGACACCGACTCCAAGCGATTCGAATAGCTGCTCGACCATCCTGAATAGATTCCGCGACGCCCGCCGGTCAGCTCCAGGTTGCGCAACGTGATGTTGTCCCCGCCGGTAAACTCGATCGCATAATTCCCTGGATTGATGTTGTTTCGATCGAGTACCGCGACCTTGTCGGCGTCGGTGGGGCCTTGGATGACAATTCCGGAGTCCACCGAAGAAAGTTTGAGATTGGTCGTCAACGTATACTCGCCGGAATCAACGAAAATCGTGTCTCCGCTACCCAAGTCGTAGGTGTTTAATAACGCTTGGATGGTTGCCATCGGTGACGAGGGCGTCAGTCCATCGTTGGTGTCATCTCCCGCAGCCGACGTGTATTGATTGTCGCTGAAATCGACGTCACCGGAAATGTTGACGTAATAAGCACTGATCGGTTCGGTGATTGCAAACGCGTGGTCGCTGGAATCGATCTCTTGCCCCTCGCGCACCACACGAATTCGATACTGGTCGCTCGGAGTGATGTCTGCGGGAATTGACCAGAGAAACTCTCCTGAGTTCGCGAGGTCCGTCGCCAGTACCGTCACCCCAGGGTCGTCATCACGAGTAAGTTCGATCGTCACGTTGCCCAGTTCATTGTGACTTCTCCATCGGATCGCAAACTCTCGTCCGGCGGGAATGGCTTCGCCGCCGTTGGGTCGTGTCACCAACACGTATTCGGTCGGACTCAACGAAGCATATGTCGTATTGCCGAAGGCTCCCAGGTTGATGAAACCGCCGTTGGGAACAGGTTCACCGGTGAAGTCGGAACCCGCGTTTCCACGGTCGATTGCCGGCGATTGCTGGGTGTCCTGAACGACCGCCGCATCCACCAGGACTGGGAGCCCCGTGAGGGAGTCTAATACAGGGGTCTCGCTCCCCGTACTCCGCCCGTGCAAGCTCTGCAGATGAAAATCATCGTCCCGTCCGTCATTCGACTCGTCGACATAACCGAGTAAGCCGTCCGGTCCGGTCGGATTCACAAACAGCGGATCTTGCTCGATTGAATTGCGGTCTTGCCCCGTCGCACTGCGCCATCGAGCCAGCGTCTCGCGGACTCCTTGCCAGTTACCGACGCGGCCTCCATCGGTCACTTCGTACAGATTAAAGTCGCTGGAGAAACCTTCTTGGCTGTTACTAGCGATGCTCAACGCCGCTCCTGAACCCACGACGACGATGTTATTTTGGAACGTCAGGTCTTTGCTGTTTGAGTAAAGCGAAACGGCATTTCCGACCGGTTGAAAGATCGTATTGTTCTTCGCCAAAGCATTGTAGCTTCGGTGAATCCGAAGGCCTCCGCCGGGATTGTCGTAGACCAAGTTGTTTTCGATCTCCAATCCACTTTGGTCAAGGTCGATGCCGTATTGATTGGAATAGACGATATTTCCAGTGATCCGACTACCGCCCAAGCCCACGATGCCGTACGTCGTGTTGTTGTAGATTCGGTTGTGCCAAAGCTCGCTACCACCAACGCCGTCGAGATAGACGCCCCGATCATTATCGGTCACTACATTTTGTTTTCCGATGCCACCGTCACCTAGTCTCAATCCGTAGGTGCCCGTCGTGCGATGACCAGTGATCTTGTTGCCGACCACGATCACCATCCCGCCGGCGACCACTCCATTGCCGCCGTTGCCAGCGACCACGTTGCCGAGCCCCGACGACAAATCTTCGTTGCCAATCGTCGTCGTGCCTTGCAGCGTTGATCGTATCTGGATTCCGTCCCGCGTGTTGTTCCGGAATTCAGACGCTTGAATCGTGGCGGTCTCGGCGCGGAGGGCATAGAGCCCGTAGCCGTCATTGCCTTGGACGACCAGATCGCTGAAGACGCCACTCATTTCTCGCGTCCAAATACCGTCCGATGAATTACCGCTGATAACGGAATCGGCCAGATCGCGGATATAGCTCGACGCATAGATCCCATAGCCGCGATTGTCCAACACCGTCAAATCTGTCGCCGACACAATCCCAGCAACAGTCAGACCGTTGCCATCATTGTCCCTTGCGGTCACATTTTCCAAGCTGCCGACGCCGGACCCGACAAAAATGCCATCCGCTCCGTTGTCGATCGCCACAATGTCCTCCAGTCGCGTTGCCGACGACCCGGATTCAAAGCGCAGTCCTTCGTGCCGGTGCCCTGTCAGCAACAGATCGCTTCCGACGAAGTTGGTCGTTCCCCCGCCTGCCCAAATGCCTCGACCGGCGTCCACCAGATCGAGCCCCGAGATCGTGACAAAGTCTGCATCGTTGAGCTGAATTAGTGAGTCGAGCCGAGTCGGGTTGACGAAATCAAAGGTGGCGTCCGCTGTCTCGGCCAGCGGCCCAACCCAGGAAAACCCTTCGTCGTTCCCTTGCGAAACGCCGCCAGCGATTTCTACGGGCGTTTGCAGCAGGTAGTCGCCGGTATCGTTGAAAAGTGTTTGCCCGGGACGTAATGCATAGGTCCGCATCACATTGGCCGGGTTCGGCTTCGGCGCGTCGGGGGTTCGTCCGGTGTTTCGGTTGTCGCCGGCGGCCGAGGTGTACTCATCGCCGAGGGACGAGTTGTCGTTGACGTAGTAGGTGGTGGTATTTTCCGGAACGGAGAAGCCTTCGCTGCTACGATCAAAAACAATCGGTGAATCGACAAGCGAAACTTGGATCCGTAAACCGTGTGTTCCGGCATCAATGTTGGCCGCCTCCGGAGACCAGGCGAACACCCCGTCATCGACGGTCGACTCGGTGAGGGTCAACAAATGGGTGGGGCCGTCGACGTTGTCCTGCAGAAGATCGATCCGGACAAACGCGTTGTCTTCATTTCCGGTTGTGTTCCAACGAATTTCACGAATGTCACTTCGCAGCCAATCGGTGTACAAGTCCGAGCTGAGTAGTTGAATTGCCGGGACCGCCGAATACGCTTCTCGGGAATTCGTGGGTTGAACGGCACCGATGTGACGTCGTTCGTCACGATTCTCAAGCCTCACGAAGGTGTGATCTAAAAAGGCATCGTTGGACGAACCCGTAACCGTGGTCGCCTGGAACCAATATCGAATGGATCGCGCGTCGACGTGTAGCGGGAATGAGTCGGCGATCCGCAACCAGTCTTGAGATATCGTAGTGGCGTTCAGTTGGCGAGAGGTGAGGACGTCGCCGTCCGCGTTGAGGACTTCGAGCTGGATGGCCCCTTCGTCGGGAGACGAAGCCGAGGTTCGAATGCGGCCGCCGAATTTGACATCCAAGATTCCGCTATCGAGTACCGCCACATCCATTCCCTGACTCGCCAAGTCGATCACTTGCTCGGCACGGGCGACAGCCGTGTCACCGGGAGCGAAGTAGTGGTCGCCTGAAAATGCGAAGGCCGGGTCGGTGACGCTCGATGCCCCGTCATTGACGATCCAATTAGCCAGTCCCGATTCAAACCCCGGATTGATCAGCAGATTGGAAGCGTCGTCAACGAATGCGATGTCGTCGATGGGGTCGGCGGCTAACACCGGCAAGTTGCCGAAACGCTGCCCCGCAATCGGCGAGTGCAACCCAAAGTCATCGGTCGCTGCCGACACAAACTGCGGGTCAGACCACGACGGATGGATCCTGGTCGTACCGCGGGAATTCAGGTCGTACCTTGCCAGGTCAGCTTGCCAGTCCAAGAGGTCGGTAAAATCTTCCGACCAGTGAACCAGGACTCCCGAAGATCCGGCGTGGAGCAGATTGAAATCGCTGACCAAACCGGCCTGACTGACGTGGTCAAACGACAAGTTCGTTCCTGAAACGGTTGCGAAGAGGTTGCTGCGAATTTCGAGATGGCTGGAGGAATTGGTCGTTCGAACCCCGTCTCCGTCGGTCGCATAGAACGTGTTGTGGATCACACGGGTTCGGTCGGTGTTGTTGGCAACGATCGCGACATCGCTATTTCGCGCAAAGACGTTTCGAGAAATCTGCTGGTCGGAGCGGGCGATCAATCCGGTGACGTTCTGAGTGATCCGGTTGTTGAGGACGGGACCGTCGAAATCCACACCGAGTACATTCGAGTGAATCGTGTTGGCTTGATCCAGTGATGCCCCTCCCAGTTGCCCGCTTCCGGTCACGCCAACGTCGTTGTCATGAACGGATTGGAGTTGCATCCGCCCGGTTAGATCGACGCCGGTCTCGTTGTCGTAGATTACGTTGGGCAGCGTCGTCCCGGCGACGAACCCCAGGGCCGCGTCCTGGCCGTCCACCGTTGCAACGACGCCGACGCGGTGTCCGTAGATGCGGTTGGCCTCCAAGATCGTCGGCGCCGCATAAGTCACGCCGACGTCGCTTCCGGAAATCTCGTTGTGATGGACTCGGCCCTGAAAGGATTCATTGATCACCAGAGTCTGGATCTGATTCTCGCGGATCTCGCCCGCCGCGACCGATGCGATGTGGATCGTGCCGGCTCGGTTGTGTTCGACAAGGACATCGGTCACGCCACCCGACTCGATCGAGATCGACGTCTCAATCGCGTTGTCACGAATCAAGGCCCCCGCCGCTGCACCCGACAGCGACAGTGATCGTAGATGATTGCCGGTCAGCGAGATCGATTCGCCACCCGCTACATCGAGGTCCCACAGCGATGAATCCCGGACGGTGACGCGTTGCGCGGACTCCAGCGACACCGAACCTGTCACAGACAGGCCTTGCAGCATGATATCACTCGCGTCGCGAACGATCACGTTCCCGCCGATGACGGCTTGGTTGCGATTCAGGATCAATACGCCGGAATCATCAGAGCCCACGGTAAACCCCGGTTGATTGTGCTCAATCACGATGGCGTCTCCCGGGCCCAATGAATGGTTGGCAAGGATCTGGGCAACCGTGCCAGAGGAACTCGTCCGGTAGACCGCACCGGTGATCGGCTCGGGGCCTTGCCGCACAAAGATCGGTGACCGTCCCGATTCTCGATTCGTCCAGGAAACGATCGGACGTCCGTCAGAATCCAGTGCCATGTGATAGCCCGAAATCTGACCGCGTGAGACAACCGCGCCGCGCCCGCTCGCCTCTCCCGGAAAGGTTTCGGCGAATCGCGACCCGTTGAACGTGGTGACATCAATCGACGATTGAATGGGTGCCGATGATCGTTCCAGCGGCAACTGATCTCGCTGCCAAGTCAGGGCGAGGGCCTGGCCATCGGATGCCAACTGCGGAGTATGACCGTGATTTGGCGCGAGAGCGTTTCCATCCACGTTGACGATTTCGATCGTCTGCCACGAAACGCCGACCAGTCGTGCCGCCGCGACTGAGCGCATGTTGGATGTGATTTGGGTCCAAGCCAGGTAGATCAATCCTTGGTGATAAACAATCGATGGTTTGCCGATTTCATCGGTCGGGATCGCCGGGCCTGCGACAATTGCCGAGCCGATCGTGTTCCAACCGGCACCGTCAAACTCGGCCGCCGTGAGTTCGATCTGCCCCGCACTCAAACTGAGCCAGCTCACGGCAACGCGGTTTCCGTCGACCGCCACGTCGAAGGAGAGAACATCGTTGGCCGATTGGCTGATTCCGCCGCCTGTGGCTGAATCGCTTCCGATCTCCTGCCATGCCCCTTGTGAAAATCCTCGCGCATAGATCTGACTGTTGCCCGAAGAGTCATCGATCCACAATGCGACAGGTCCGTCATCGGTCATGACCAGCATCGGGTCGCGTGCTTGCCCCGTTCCGCTGACCCCGCCTTCGTTGTCGGAATCGCCCAACGCCTCCCAGCCGTCGGAGGCGGTGTTGTATTGACGGAGATAGATGTCGGTGTCGCCACCGTCTGTCTGCGTCCAGGCAACCAGCGGACGGGCTTGCGAATCGATCGCAAGCGTCGGGCTTTGGCTCGCTTGGACCGATTGGTCCACCCCGCGGCCGGTCAGGCTGCCGCCAATCTCGCTCCACTGGGTTCCGTCCCATTTTGCAACGCCGATGTGAGATGAATCGGGCGCCAGCTTTGTCCAAGCGACGTATGACGCCGAATCGCCCGTGACGACGGCCGGATCGATATTCCACGAACCTTGTCCACTTAAACCATGCGCCGAGGCGGAACCGGACAACTCGTTCCAGCGTCCGGCCACATCGGGTGCCACCGGGAGCATCGCAAGAGAGAACGATTCTGGCGCTGCAGCGCCGGGTGTCGGATCGGGCGTGGATGAGGGGGGTTGAAAATCGGCAGGGTTGGCCGATTCGCCACTGCCGTAGTCGATCGTATCGCCCGAACTTGTGCCCGGGTTGATGAAGTCATCGCCACCTTCACCAAAGTGCAAGTCGTTTCCGCCTTGCCCGAAGAGCTGGTCGTTGCCTCCGGTGTTGGGGCGGTTGGGGTCGGCGAAGTCGCCGTACAGATAATCAACTGCTGAATCATCGTCGGATGCATTGATGCGGTGGCCGTAGATTCGATCATGATCGGCTCCACCTACGATGATGTCGATGCCGGCTCCGCCGAACAGCAGGTCATCGCCGGCACCACCATCGATCTGGTCGTCGTCGGCTCCACCATCAACTTCATCGTTTCCTCCGTAGGCATAGATCACGTCGCGACCGGCTTGGCCAAACAGCAGGTCGGCGCCGTCGTCCGATCCGTGTAGCACGTCGGGATCATCTCCGCCCTCCAGTCGGTCCCGATTTCCACCGCCGGCGTAAAGTACATCGCGACCTTGGCCTCCGAACAGCGAGTCCGTGCCCACACCCCCATCGAGATGGTCGTCGCCAGCTTGGCCGCTGAGCAAGTCATCACCGCCGCGTCCGAACAATTGGTCCTGTCCCGCGCCGCCGTAGATCAAGTCGTCGCCGAGAGACGAACCGGTCAGTGTGTCGTTTCCTTCGTCGCCGAACAGTTGATTGTTCGAACCGGCACCGGCGTGGATCTGATCGTCTCCCAAACCTCCGAGGATGAAGTCACCGTGTGATCCGCCGTGGAGCGAATCGCGACCGGCGCCTCCATCGATTCGGTCGGCGCCACCGGAGCCGAAGATCGAATCGTCGCCGGTTCCTCCGTACAGCAAGTCGCCGAAGTAAACCGCGTCGCTATGATCCGGGTCATCGCTTCCGTCAGCGGATCCATAGATTCGGTCAGCGCCTTCATCGCCGTGGACGACGTTGCCGATTCCGGCACCCGCATAGATCAGGTCGGATCCCACCCCGCCCGTGAGCAGATCGACACCGCGGCCGCCGTCCAAGATGTCGTCACCGAGCTGTCCCGCGACGACGTCGTCGCCCGCATCTCCATAGAGGGTGTCGTCGCCCTCCTCGCCATCGACTTGATCGTTCCCCTCGCCTCCCGATGCGATGTCGTTCCCGAGCCCGCCAAACAGTGTGTCTTCACCTTGATTTCCGAACATCCAATCGTTGCCGGAATCGCCGAGAATGGTATCGTCACCGGCGCCCCCTTCGAGTCGATCGGCATCGGCGCCACCGGCAAGTCGGTCGTCACCGTCGTTGCCAAACAACTGGTCCGGGCCGCTGTCACCAAAGAGGCTGTCGGCGGAAGCATCATCTGCGGTGGTGTCGTCGCCATGACCATAGATCTGATCCGCCCCTGATCCTCCGCGAATCGTGTCGGTGCCCAATCCGCCGACGATCAGATCATTGGAGGAACCACCGGAAACGTAATCACGTCCGCTGCCGCCATGGATCTCATCGGCACCGGATTCGCCCCAGAGAACATCATCGCCCGGGCCGCCTTCGATCAGATCATTGCCGGCACCGGCATAAACGAAATCGGGCCCTGCCTCGCCATAGATGACATCGCGATCCGTTCCGCCGAAGAACGTGTCTTCCCCGGCGCCGCCGTAAGCGGTATTGAGCCCTGAGACCAGCGAGATGGTGTCGTCGCCACCTTCGCCGAACACGTGGTCTTTGCCGCCGCCGGCAAGAATCCAATCCGTTTCATCGCCGCTGGCGGGAAGGTTCAGGTGACCATAGATCCAATCGTCGCCCGTGTGTCCCGCCAGCACGTCGCGCCCAGATCCGCCGTAAACCGTGTCGTCGCCGATGCCCGCGAAAATCTGGTCGTCCCCGGCGTCGCCCCAAAGTTCGTCATTGCCGGCCTCTCCGTAAAGGAAGTCCATCGTGGCGCCACCGGAAAGGAGGTCATTGCCCGAGCCACCCCAGATTTGGTCGAAGCCGGCGCCGCCATGGATGGTGTCTTTCCCGTTGTTTCCATGAAGTTCGTCCGCGCCGTCTTCACCTTGGATGCGATCATCGCCGTGGCTCCCACTGATCGTGTCGTTGCCCGTGCCGCCGACGATCGAATCGTCGCCGGTGCCGGCCTGGATCTTGTCATGTCCACTTCCGCCCTGGATCGTGTCATTACCCTCGCCCCCGTTGATGACATCGTTTCCGTCGTTGCCGGATAATTGGTCTGCCAACGTGTAGCCGGTGATCGTATCGTTTCCGTCCCCACCGAAGATGGTCGCGGGAACGGCGTAAGGCCCCTTGATGACGATGGAGTCGTTGCCCGCCCCACCGTGGGCGTAAACGCCGGTGATCGGAATCGTTCCGTCGCCGATGACTTGATTGATTCCGAATGCCGAAACGATCGCGTATCCCTGTTCGAACACCTGGACTTCGAACGCCTCATTGCCATCGATCACGTTGCCGACCAGCCGCATCGCCGCCCGCGGTCCCATATTCAGGTACAGCGTGCCATCGCTGCCAATTTCGCCCAGGATCGGCGGGTCAATGACGCCCTCGCAATCGATCTGCAACTGGTCCTTGATCTGCGACGAGAGCCAGATCGTTTCGGGATGTTTGAGCAGGTGAACTTTGCCGCTTCCGAATCGGCCGAAATTGTAGAAGCCGTCGATAATCGTGTAGTCGCGGATGTGAAGATCGGCGGCGCAGGCCAATTTGCCTTCCGGGTAATCGTCGATGAAGACACGCCCGTCGCGGTCGGCATCTTTCAACCTCGCCGTCGCCTCGTAACGGAGGCCGCCGCGGACACCGATTTCGCCGGCAAGGCTCGCTTCCACCTCGACCCATTCATAAACATACTCGGTGACCTTCTTCAGGACGCCGTCGATCCACTTGTTCTTTGTTTTGGGGACTCGCTCTTGGACAAGGTTGATGAAGGGGATACCGATCTTGTGAGAGGCGATATCAAAGGTCACCTCGGCGTCGACATCCAACTTGGTTTCGTTCTTCTTCGCCGAGATGAATGGCCCTTTGACGCTGTGGAATCCCGCCGTGACATCGACAAAGAAACGCACTTCTCCGCTAGTGCGACTGGCCAGTTCGCCGGCGATCAAACCGACAACGCCCAGACCGCCGGAGACGGGCACCAGGCTTAGCAAGGAACCGGCGACCACCGGCATCAGCTCCGAAAACTCAAAGAAGCGACTTCGATTGATCGTTGCGGTGACGTCATAGCGAGGCGCGTCAAACCGAACCATCTCCACCGGACGACCAAGGAACAGCTTTCCAAATCCGGCCTGGTTCCGCAGTACGTCAAGGGTCAGCGTGGCCCCCTCCGCACGAAGGTTGCTTAGCTGAATGGCATAACTTCCTGCGGCATCCTCAAAATCATCGGTGACGTCCGTGGAGTCACCGATGAGATCAATGTCAACTTCCTCAAGATCGTTGCATGCCGGGTTTTCGGCGGGACAAGCTTCGTCGGAAGGATGGAGCGGATCGTACCGATTGGTTTTGAATTCGAAGCCGCCCAGCGGGATTCGTACGGCCGCGAGTTCGCCCGCGTAGGCCACTCGTTCCACCGCCTCGATCATCTTGCGGAAGTCGGAAACGTTTTCCTTCACCTCCAAAGGAAAAACGTCAAACAGCGTTGTGTTTCCGAACAGCTTTCGCAGGATATCGTTCTCCGGAGTGTCCGCGGCAAAGATCGGTTCTTCGAATGCCGACTGCGGATTCCGCAGGGCATCGGCAAACTCCGAGATCGCATCCAATTCCGGCTGGACGAACTGCGTGATCAGGCTTTCGGCCCCCAGCGTCAAGTTCTCAAACCGGATCGTGGAATGAGTGCCGTTGATATCAACGGCAATGTTCTGCACCGACGGAACAGATTGTGTCGCATAGGACTGGTTCGACCAAACGACGTCGAGTGATCCGGCGATGGTTGATTTCTCAAACGGGATTCCTCCGGGATCGGGAATGAATTCCAGTGGGCTACGGTAATAAATCGCTTCAAAATCAAACATGGTCGTCGGTACAACGTTGACGTTCGCACCCCCGACGATTCCAAAGTCATTCAGGACGGTCGGATCATTCGCAATTTCCGACTGAAGGTTGTTTACTGTTTCTCGTGGATCTGGATCGACGATCGACGCTGGCAGGTTGAATTCGCCGTCAACCAAGTATCCGTCGCCACTCGGTTCGTCCAAATCAATCTGTATCGTGCCCGTCAGGTCGGTCCCGGTGTCGTTCAGATTCACCAGCATGCCTCCCATCCAGCCCGTGATCTCGGATGGGAAGTCGCTCAGACCCAGGAGCCGTATTTCGATTTCATTCGGATCTTCGGTGTAGATCCACGTCCGTTGGTCCACCGTGTATCCGACGCGCATGTCGAACGCGACCTTATACGACAGTGTCACGTTTGCCGGCGGATCCGCGGTAAAACCCGGAATCCCAAGAGAGTTGAGCGGAACCGACTTGGTGAAACTGAAGATCGGCGGTAGCAAGGCGAAGATGTCCCGACAAAACAGCGTGCCCGCTGGCGGATTCGGCGGGCAATTTCCGTCCGGCATCTCTTCGGGCGACGACGACTCGCTACCAACCGGGGCCGATCCGCCGGACTCGAGCGAACTGACGTAACGCTCAACGGCCGCTTGTGCGACCGCGTCGGAAAGATCGCCGGCCAGGAAATCGGTCTCGATTTCGGCGGCAATTTCTTCACCGAGATCCGACAGGAATGTCAGGTCGACCAGCGAATCTCCAATCAACGGCAGTCGCGCTGCCAGCGTCGTGGCTGAGGCTGCCGTTTGCAAATCGCCGAACAGGCTGCGAAAACTGTCCGGCAATCCGGACACGTCGGCTGTCGGGTCGATGCTTGCCAACAGCGAACCGAGATCCGGCGATGTGCCGATCGTCCCGCCGCCGGTCAGCGGATCGATCGTGACGTTCAGGTGCTCCGCCAGCGGCGTCTGCCCTGCGGGATACGCAATGGGAAGGTCGGCCGTGGCTCGCCCCGTCACCACGGACGTGACCGTGGCGGCGAGGATCTGGGACGCGTCCCACTTGCCGCCCACAACCGTCGGCAACGAGAACGCGACGCCCGCTTCGCCGCCTTGACCGTCATCCAAATGCAAACTGCCGCCAACCACTTCCACGTTCAATGGCCCCACAAGGGCATCGAAACTGACGCCGTTTTGGGCGAGACGCAGCCCCACAGCCGCGGTGGAATCCTCGTGGACATAGGTCGTCGCTCCCGCGACCGCCAGATCAAACCCGAATACTAAATCCGCCGACGTGGTGACATCGACCGGCAACAAGAAGCTGGCGTCGCCTCGCAAACCCGTCACACCATCCAAATGGGCTGCCGGGACATCGACGCCGAGTTGGTAGCTGTCCAGCGGCAGCAGCAACGGCAGGTTTCTCGTTCGAGCTTGCTGGCCGGTATCGATCGTGATTCTGAGGTCGTTACCGCCGATCAGGTTCCAAGCCACCTGATCGATTGTCAGTCCCAGACCGTCCGCAATGTCCTGGCGAAGCCCTTGCAGAGAAACCTTGTCGGTTGCTGCGATCTGATCGACGCCAGCGAGAAAGTCGGGCGCGAGCGAAACGAGTCCATCGATCGATGTCGGCGTAAAGGGAAGCCTGGAGTCGAGGGCGTCGGACTGATCCGCCGCCTGAAGAAAATGCCCCGCATCACGAAGCCCGGCGAGGAGTACGTCCATGGTCAGCGATGACAGTCGTTCGACTTCGCTTGCATCAATCCAGGTTGCAACCGCGTCGTCATCCGATATCAAATCCGAATCGGTCACCTGGATCTGAGGTGCATTTCCCGAAAGGGTGAAGACATCGCCGGATACCGCGATGGGCAAGGTAATTGTTCCGGATCCTGACGCGGTTGCCGTCCACGGCATCTCGCCGGAGTCTAGCGCGGTATAGAGTTCCCCAAGCGACTGGCTGGTCGAGGGACTGTAGGCGAAGCCGGAGTGTACCGATCCCGACGCTGATCCATCGGCCACGTCGATTTCGACAATCCCGGCGATCCCCTGGCCGACCCAATCGGACATCGACAGCGTTGTGGTCGCATCCCAATCAACCGAGCCAACGCGAATCCGCTCGTCGGGGCTGCTGACGTCGACCCCGAGTGCCAGGTTGGGCTGAGACACCATCGTCCCACTGAGACCGAGTTCCAATCCGGCAACTCCGGCACCGTCTGCCATGATGGTCAATCTCGAATCGGCACTCTCATCCAACGTCGAAATCAACAAGACTTCTTGAAACAAGTCCACTTTCACCGGAACGGCGGCTTGGTCGAGGGCAAACTGAAGATCCTCAACAAGGTCGGCGCGGCTGGTGTTGTCCATCGTAGAAAGCTGTGTGAGAGTGATGTCCTGCAACGGGCCCGAATGGATTGAAATCCGGAAATTCGCGTCGCCACTGAGAATGCCATCGCCCGGCAACTCTTCCAAACCGAGCAAGGAAGCGGCGCGGGGAGGCGGCGGCGATGCCAATCCTAACTCGGTAACCGACGCGTTCTCCGGATCGGCGGCGATGACCAGTACCGGCGCATTGATCGCTGGCGAACTGGTCATTCGAATGCGGCGATCCACGGCTTCAACCGTCAGTCCCTCGATTCCGGAGGCAGCGATCGCGGTTTGAATATCTGTGACCAGGTCGGCGACCGATGTGTTCGTCGGATCACGGGGGACGCGAACCTCTTCTTCCTGCGAAAGGCCGAGGGCCAATGTAAAAACGGCATCGCTGCCGAGCACACCATCGACCGGTGCGTCCACTTGCCCGATCAACTCCGTGCGGTGTTCCGACAGATCGATTGCGAGGGAGACCCCCAGGTGGTCAACCACACTGGTCACCGTGACTTCGCCTTCCCCGACAAATTCGGTCAATGGCCCCAGTGTTACCCCCGAGTCAAAGGGAAAACTATTCTCGTAGACGGGAACGTCACCGAGCGGCAATCGGAAACTGAGTCGCTGAGTGCTCTTTTGATACGAAGGCTGAAGTTCTCCGGGGGTGACGCCTAGCGCCGCCGAAAGTTCTGAAAAGAAACCCTGGTAGGTGGCGATCGGCTGCTCGCGATCTTGCAGCAAAGGTTCGATGACTTGGGTGGAAAAAACGGAATCGACCGGTATCATCGTGTCGAAGTCAACGCCTGCGATCCACGGCGCGTCCAAGTCGCCGAGTTCGCTTTCGATCGCACGTTGCAGCCACGTCGAAACTTGAGTGAGTGGCGAACGTAGATCGACGACTGGAACTCGATTGAACGCGTCAAAATCGGCAAAGGCCGAACCGAGCAACTCACTCTCGAAACTGGTTGCCCAAAGATTCGCTCCCTCGACATCGATTTGTCCGACCAGGGACTGAGTTCCGGAGATTGTTCCCGTTGGAGTGACGTTAAAGGACGCCGATAAAGGCGCTGAAGCGGTCACCACAACGCCAATCGAATCGACTTCATTTCCCTCGCGCAAGTCCGCCAGACGAAGGGTCTCGGGATTGCCTTCGGTATCGATCGGAAACTGCACGTGCGCATTGGCTACCGAGGATACCGAACCCGTAGCCGAGAGTTCGACTGCGCCGTAGTCGCCGACAAAACCGAGATTGGATTCACTGACCCCATAGGTCCACGAGATGTCGGCCGGTCGAATGAAGAAAGACTGATCGACCGATGACTTGTAGTTCGTGTCGATTCCGAAATCGAACTCGAACGTTCCCGATAAGGCGAGCTGGATGGCGGGGAGCGGCTGGTCAGGATCGATCGTGATTCCGCTGCTTGCAAGCAGCGGTGTGGGATCGAACGTGAGCGGTTCCGAGCTGGCCAAATCAATCGTGGTCCGAATGGCGGTCTGTCCGTCGGTCTGGACGATCTGACCACCGACGAAATCTGCCAGCGACTCAAGCGTCTCTTGATCGTCCGGGGTCTGGTCGAAGTATGCTTGAATCGGCGCGGAAAGTTGGTTCGACGCGGCGACTTCGAAGCGGATCACGCTTCCCAGCGTCGGACGCCCTTGCGTCGATGCGTCTCGGGCAAACGCCACACGGCGATCGAGTTCCCGCTGTCCGCGAAATTCGCTCAACCACTCTGCGATCCCGTCAGCGCCTTCCAAAATACTCTCTCGGTCAAAATCGCTGATGGGTGTCGCGGCAAGTAAGCGTCTAGGCTCACAAACCTCGATGGCAAGGTGACGTCGCCGCGCGATCCGAATTTTTCGACGGCGTGTGTCTTTCTTAGACCTGGTCTCGAACATGCAGCATCCAACTGTACGGAGTTTTGGTTCCACGGGCGATTTCGAATTCAGACGGCTACGACGGCATATCGTACCCAGCCGCGCGCATCGGTCCTCTAGGGATGCATGCGAGAATGCAGCGAGACGATTTCAGAAATTCCCAAGATTTCTCAGAAGTGGCATCGGCCCGATGCGTCGCATCGCCATGCGGTGATCTACAATCGGGTACGATTGGGGCATGGCGTTTCTCGCGGCGGGGCAATTAATCGCGTGCCCTTTTGGCTATAATGCATCCCATGTCTGACGATCTAGGCGACATCGAAAACTGGAAACCTGGAACGACCGAAGAGATGCTATCGCGGCTCTACGGAGAACTGCGAATGCTCGCTGCTTCGTGCCTGCGCATGGAACAGCCGGGGCAGACGCTTCAGCCAACCGCGTTGGTCCATGAAGCGTTCCTAAGATTGGCCGGCAGCACTTCTTCTTGGGATTCCAACGGACACTTTATCGCATCGGCAGCCAAGGTGATGCGCCGTGTGCTCGTTGACACTGCGCGACGGAAACAAACGGTCAAGCATGGAGGGGCCTGGAGTCGCGTGGAACTGTTCGACTTTGATTTGGGACGAGACCTCCAAGCCGATCGGATCGTTGAACTTGACGATTTATTGCAAGAGCTTGCCTCGTTGGACCCTCGCGCCGCCCAGATTGTCGAATTGAGGGTCTTTGCCGGGATGACTTTCGATGAAATCGCCTGTGCGTTGGCAGAGAACACGTCGTCCGTTTTTCGTGACTGGGTCTTTGCCCGAGCCTGGCTGGCGTCAAAGTTGCAACCCTGATGTCCGATGGCGGATAAGCGATGAAAGCGAGTTTTTCCTGTAAAAGGAAACTCGATTGAAATGAGCGGTCGCGTTTTTCGCATGTCATTCTCGGGTGCCAACACGAGCCCCTAAACCGAAGCAGAAAAGTCATCCTGAAGGTTCGAACACCATGGACAATCTAGCTGATTTCCGGAAGGCAAAATCCATCTTTTTTTCTGTGGTCGAGAACCTCCACACGCATGACGCAACAGAATTGATCCGTCGCCATTGCAATGGCGACGCGCGGCTGATGTCCGAGGTCGAGCGGTTGGTCGCGGCACACCAGAGGGCCAATCGGGTTCTGGATGCGGCGAATGTCACTCCACCAGATTCCGACACTTACCCGCTGGCAAGCGGTGACAGAGTCGGTCGCTACGAGATCTGTGAAATGATCGGCGAGGGCGGAATGGGATTGGTCTATCATGCCAAACAGATCGAACCGCTCCAGCGGGACGTCGCATTGAAGGTGATCAAACCAGGATTGGACACACGTGAAGTGCTCGCCCGGTTCCGAGTTGAACAACAGATGCTCGCCAAGCTCGAGCATCCGAATATTGCCAACGTTTTTGACGCCGGTCAAACCGACAAAGGCCATCCTTTCATCATTATGGAACTCGTCGATGGCGACACGTTGACGGAGTATTGTGACCGCGAAAAATCGAGCCTAAAGGAACGGTTCGATCTGTTCCTCCAAGTTTGTTCCGCGGTTGAACATGCCCATCAACGGGGAGTCATTCACCGCGACCTCAAACCGAACAATATTTTGATTTCGCGCCAGAACGGAACGCCGCTTCCGAAGGTGATCGATTTCGGTTTGGCAAAAGCGATCGATGTTCCGCTTTCCGAAAAGAGAAAATTAACCGCACTGTCACGCATCCTGGGGACGCCTCAATACATGAGCCCCGAACAGTCTCTCGCCGGGTCCGACGACGTCGATATCCGCAGCGACGTCTACTCGATGGGCGTGATTCTGTACGAATTGCTGACCGGTGAAACTCCGGATGACCACCTCAAGCAAGAAACCGGATCACGCCCCCATTCTCCTACCACGGCAGAAAAATCGACGTGGGACAAAAAACCGAGTCGCCAATACAAACGATTCTCGCCGGAAAGGCGTTGGGAAATCGCGGCCAATCGAAGTCAGAGCCCGGGGCGACTTGCCGCGCAGTTATCCGGCGATTCCGATTGGATCGTCGTCAAAGCGTTGGAGCATGAGAAATGCCGTCGCTACCAGACGATCACGGCACTGTCGCGCGATCTGGAGCGTTTTTTGAACAGTGAGCCGATTGACGCTCGCCCCCCCTCGCCGATCTATCACTTTCGCAAGTTGGCTGAACGCTATAAGGGGGCCTTCGGAATTCTCGTCGCCTTGCTTGTTTCGGCGATCGCGATCGCTGCGGTCAGCTTTCATCAAGCTCAAACGGAACGCAATCAACGACATCAAATCGGCATCCTGTTGGACCGTGTCGAACGCGAACGCTTGCGTAACAACGAATCGCTCTATGCCGCGGACATTCGAATTGCCGCCGAATCACTTGCTGATGGCGATGTGGCACAAGCGATTGCATTGTTGAACCGACATGTCCCAGTGCCAAACAATCCGACACGATTCGATCAAGATCATCGGGGGATCGAATGGTCCCATCTGTTGCAGAAAGTGACCGCGACCCGAACGGCATTCGCGATCTCCAACGAACCACTCCATACACTCGCGAATCGGCCGGATCAGGACCGTCTGATCGCCTCAGGCGACCTCGGATTGCTTTACGATTTCGCGTTCGAATCGGGGCAAGCGAAATCCTGTGAGATGGGATTCGACGCCATCAACACGCTCGCATTCTCTCCTGACGGGGCACTCTTGGCTGTCGGGGGAAGGCAAGGAATGATCCGACTGACAAATCCCGCCGACTTCTCCACCGTTGCTGAGTTTTCGTTCGATGGAATCGAAGTCCTGGACCTCGAATTCTCTCGCGATGGCACGCAATTGTTCGCCTCGGGGCGAAGTCCCGATGTTCGTGTCTACGATGTTGCGACCGGATCAACACTTGGCGTGCTCAGGTTTCACGCCAAGACGATTGAATCGATTTGCGTTTCCGCCGACGGCAAATCAATCGCTTGCGCATCGGATGATAAAATCATCTCGCTGTGGAACGTCGCCGATCGAAAGCTGATTCGCAGCTCGCCGCCGGCCAAACATCGGCTGACGAACGTGGCGTTTGGCGCTGGCGGCCGTACGATCGTCTACGCAACGGTCAAAGGCGACGTCGAAGTTCGCTCGGTACGTGATTGGGGTCTGATTCACGCCGAAAAGCTTCCCAGTGCCGTACAGTCCCTCGCCATCTCAGCCGATGGAAACCGGGCCGCAGTGGGGTGCCGCTCGGGCGTGATTCACCTGCTACCTGCCGATGCCCTTGCACAAGATCGTAGCATCCGCGTTGGCTCACCTGTCGAGCCGAAGGCAATCTATGCGCATCGTGGGCGTGTCAATGACGTTCTGTGGCTGGATGAGGAACAGATCGCCAGCGTCGGTGGAGACGGGGCGTTGGTGGTCTCGCAATTGGATGTTCGCAACGAACATCAACCGCGCGATGCAATGCCGGTAAACCGAATCTCTATTTCCGATGACGGCAGGTGGTTGGCGACACACGATTACCGGACGGTACAACTGGTCGACACCCACACTCACCAGGCGCGACAGGTTCCGACGATCAACACCGAATCAATGCTCGCCGGAATCTCATTCTTTCCCGGAGAACATCGATTCGCCATCGCCACCACCGACGGGAAATTGATCACAGCGCACGCCGAGAACACCAAACGATGTGAGACGTTCACCTTGCCCGAAACAGCAGATTTTTCTGGGCTGAAATTCTCTGCCGATGGGCGACGATTGTTGTTGTTTAGCCGATCGGACGACATTCTTGTCGTCGTCGAACGACCGGGATTTGAAATCGTTTTCCGTGCCAGTTGCCCCGACGCTTACACCGCAGACCTGGCGCCGGACGGCAAGCATCTGGTAACAAGCTTTCGGGGGGACGTCATGGTCTACAACGTCGACTCCGGTGACCTGATTCGAACGTCCTTGTCGCATCACAGCGAAACGATCCACGATTTGCAATTCGATTCTAATGGTCGGCACGTCGTGACAAGCAGTGACGATCGCACCATTCGAATCTGGGATCCGTGGAGCGACGGCCCCAGTGAGTTGATCGGCGTTTTTCCGGGTGGCGTCCCCAGAATGCTGGCGCTCAGCCACGACGGCCGAACACTTTTTTCGGTCTCGCGTAGCGGTGAAGCCTGGGGCTTCAATGTTCCAGCCCGACAAAAACTCTTTCCGGTCATGAAAGCACGAGGGGAATTTTTCGATTGCCGGCTGTCACGTGATGACTCTGTCTTCGTAACACTTCAGGAAGGACGTGTGATCCGTTGGATTACACTCAGCGGCGATCTGCAATCCGCGACAGCCCGCTCTGGTTCCAGTCCGGCAATCAATGCTGATACGGTGGGCGAAGGCAGCATCACTAAGTGATTTCCAGAGGCCGCCCGTATCCGCCACGAAAGACACACGGCAAGGTAGAAAAAACGCCGATGGCGGGGGGAGGCCATCGGCGTTTTGAAGGAGAAGTGATTCGCGATCAGGACGTCGCTTGGGAGGGTTGCCGTTAGGCACTCTTGGTGGTCGGCATCTGGAACAGCTTTTGCTTTCCGGCGACCACTTCCTCGTCGATCGTGTACACCTTGCCTTCTTCTTGCTCGGGCAATTCGTACATGATGTCCAACATCACTTCCTCCAGAATCCCTCTCAGTCCTCGGGCTCCGACGCCTTTATTGAGGGCTTTGCGGGCGATCTGGTGCAACGCTCCATCGGTGAAGTGGAGTTCGCAATTCTCCATTTTGAACAGTGCTTCGAACTGTTTGGTCAACGCGTTCTTGGGTTCACGCAGCACCTGGACCAAACCTTCTTCATCCAGCTCTTGCAGGTAACTGACGACCGGCAGCCGCCCGACCAATTCGGGGATCAATCCGAACTGCATCACGTCTTCGACTTGAATTTCGGCGACCAGTTCGCTGTGCGTCTGTTCGTTCAGTCGTCCGGCGCCTTCGCCGAAGCCGAGGGTCTTGTGTCCCAGTCGGTTTCGAATGATGTCTTCGATGCCGACGAAGGTGCCGCCGACGATGAACAGGATGTTGCTGGTGTCCAGCTGGATGTACTGCTGCTCGGGGTGCTTGCGTCCGCCTTGGGGCGGCACGTTGGCGACGGTGCCTTCAAGCATCTTGAGCAGGCTTTGCTGGACGCCTTCGCCGGACACGTCGCGGGTGATTGAGACGTTGCCGCCGGTCTTGCCGATCTTGTCGACCTCGTCGATGTACAAGATGCCTCGCTGGGCGGCTTCGACGTCAAAGTCGGCCGCGTGCAGCAGTTTCAGCAACAGGTTTTCGACGTCTTCACCGACATACCCGGCTTCGGTCAACGTGGTCGCGTCACCGATGGCAAACGGCACATCCAACATGCGGGCGAGCGAGCGGGCCAACAGTGTTTTACCGCTGCCGGTCGGTCCGACCAACAAGATGTTGCTCTTTTCGATTTCGACGTCGCTGCTGCCTTCCCAATCACTGGTCAATCGTTTGTAGTGATTGTGAACGGCGACGGCCAAAACGCGTTTGGCGGACCCTTGTCCGATGACATATTCGTCGAGGTGCTCGACGATTTTGCGCGGCGATGGGATATCGCTGAACAACTGCTTGCTGGGACCGCGACGACGCTCTTCCTGTTCCAGAATCGACTGGCACAGGTCAATGCATTCGGCGCAGATGTACACGTCGCCTGGCCCTTCGACCAATGGACCGACGTCACGATAGCTCTTTCGACAGAACGAACAGAAGGCGTTCTTTTTGTTCGACGAGCTACTGCGCGTGGTACTGTTGTTATCCTTGACGGGCATAAACGACTCCTTATGTGCTTTAACAGACTCGTCCGAAGATCGACCACGCAGGGAGTGTTGCGGTTGCCGGCCGAAGCCGGGTCACCGTAACGCTACGTATCCAGTCGACCCATCGGGACGCGCCGATTGAAAGCTTCAAACGGTTCGGCCCACAGCCCAAGCATCTCTTTTGCGTCATTGCTGGGAAGGAGATGAGTGATCAAGTGATCGGTCATCGACTTCCGAGCGGGAGGTGAGTTAAAAGAGTCGTCCGTAACGGATGCCTGAGCCCTGGTTGGTAAACTTAGTGGGTAAATTGGTTTCCGAAGCCGATTGCCCAGGGAAAGATGGGAGGGCCAACTGCGGAAAAGGTGGCATCCTGCACATGAGAACAAATTGATTCGTCATTGAATCAATGGAAGGTTCACTCCGACGAAGCTGATCTCAATCGTTACGACCGGGCGCCGTCTCGGCGTCGGGTCGATTCTCAGGAGCGTCCGCTTCGTCGGTTCCGCGGGATGCTGCCTGTATTGTTCGGAATTCCTCCTCGCTGATGTCACCTTTCAAACGCATTTCTTCGAAGTTTAAAAGGCCACTGGAGGTCGAATCCCGGTCTCCATTGGTGTAGTCGCGCAACCTTGCCACGAGGAAAAATGCGGCGGCAGACACGATGATCAAAATCAGTAGTGCAAGACCAGCCTTCACGGCCGGATCACTCAGTACGTCCATCACCATCGTCTTGTCTCTACCTGACCGCCCGCTCGCCCCGGCGTCGCCAGCTGACGTCGCCTCTCAGGGGGCAAATTCATGATACGACTGTCCAACCAACGTGGTCCAGCAGATTCGCCCTCGTGAAACACTTTTTTCGTGTTTCACGGGGTTTAAGTCAACATCGATTACGAAAGATCCAACAACGACAACGCTTCACGCGCCGCGACCAACCCCAGCCGTCCGTGCCCACAACAGCGAAAAACCGCCGGGCCGCCGTAGCCGCTCTCGGTCATCACCTCCCAGACCCGCCCCAAATCGATATCGCCGTGGCCGAACCGTTGATCACAACCGCGTTCCAGGTCCGGTTCACACAAGTACACACAGCTGAGCCGGTGCTGCAGCCGTGCCAAGCGCGCCCCGATCGGAAACTCTCCCCCCAACAACATCTCGCCGACATCGGCCGCCAGGCCCAACGGCGCCTCGGTTCCGATCCATTGCCCGAACCGCTCGAAATGGGCCACCGTCGCGATTGCGTGTTCTGACACCGGCCGCAACGCCAGGTTCACTCCCAGCGGCGAAGCCAGCTGGACCAAGGGGGCGATCGCACCGGCCAACCGCTCCAGGATCTGCTCACCGTGATCATCCGGCACGGTGGGGCGGCCACCGCGCGGGCACACGCGGCCTGTGGAAAACGTGATCGCGATGGCCCCCATCTGCGACGTCCCTTCGATCCAGCGGCGGATGTTCGCGGCGGCCGAATCCCGGATCGCGGCATCCTGGCTGGCCAACGAAAACGCATCCAGGCATTCCGGGTCATCATAAAACGGCGCATCAAGATCAATCACGATCGAAACGCCGTGTTCCTTGGCCGTCGCTGCAATCTCGGCCGACACCGAATCAAACCACGGCGTGTCCAGGTCCCAGCCGCCACGACGCGGCCGGATCGCTACGGCACCGAACCCCAGTTCCGCCAGCTTTGGAATCAACGTCACCGGATGGTGAAACTCCAAACTGCTGCAATGGAACCCCGGCGTCATCTCAGGTCACCCGCAAACGTGTCGCAAGCATCAGCGCCGGCACCACGAGCGCAAACACGGCGACACCCCACGCGGGCCCGGCACCCAAAAACGCGAACGCCGCCGACAACGGAATGATCGTCAGAATACTGATGCGGATCAGATTTCCGATCACGGCCGGTTCGGGATGCAGCTGAGCACGTAAACCGCGCAGCGCGATCGGTAGGAAGATCAGCCCGATCAGCATTCCGAACTGGCCGGTCGAAGGAATCGCCCAGCCGACCCGCGTCTCCGCTGTGGAAAACCCCGGCGCCAGGGCCAACATCAATCCGCCGATCATCATCACCACGAACCCGGTCCTGAGGTTGATCCGGTGGCCACCGATCGCTTCGTCGCGGGCCACCGTGGTGATCCCCATCACATACACACCGAATCCCATCGCGATGGCCAGCACGTAGCGTGGCACCACGGGCAAACCCTCGTCCATCGCCAACAGCGGAGAAGCGCCGAGAAGAAAACTGAGCACGCGGCAGCCGCCCATCGCCGCCGGTGCGATCGGCGTCGGTTTCAACGGTCCGTCATAGGCGACGATCAATCCGGCCAGGGCCAGCGAGATCGCCGCCGGCAACCAGGTCGTGGCGTGATCGGCTGACGGCACATAGCCCGACGCCGCGGCCAACAGCACGCCCAGGATCAAGAATCCCCAGCCGGCCGACTTGGCGGCATCGATCGAGATCGCACCGCTGGCGATCGGGCGCGTCTTCCGCTCCGCCTTGTCTTTCTCCAGATCAAACACATCGTTGAGGATCATCCCGGCCCAATACAGAGCGACGCCGGCGGCCAGCACCAGGGCGAACCGTGCGACCGGCAGCGGACCGCCACCGACGAGCAGAAACGCAGCCCCGACGTCGGCCAACACGGTGAACACGTTGGGCAGACGAACGAGCTGCATCCAGGCAACGAGCGGACGAGAGGGGTCAGCAGTCAACGATTCACTCGTCCGTTGCCGGTGGCTCCGAATCGCCCTCGGCATCATCCTTGGCATCGCCTGCGGACTTCTGATCGGCGTTCGACTTCAAGTCGTCCAACAACAAGGTCATGCGTTGCTTCTGGCTTCGGGAAACGCCATCGGCAAGCTCGACGCCCTGCTCGGCGGCCTTGATCGCTTCGTCCCAACGTTGATCGGCGGCATGCAGTCGGGCGATCAATTCCAGGATCGCGACCTTGCCGTCATCCTCGACGTTTTCCATCTCCACGGCCAATGCTTCGACCACCTCAGCGCCCAGCGGTCCGATTTTGCCACCGTTCTGGACGATGTTGTAGAGCGTCATCGCGTGGCGGAACAACGCTTGCGGGTTGCCCTGAGTCGCCTTTCGCTCTTCGCGATAGAATGCAAAGTCGGCTTCGGTCGCTTTGCCGGCCATGAAGTTGAACTGCGGCTGCACGACGCGTTGCACCGTGGTCAAACGCTCTTTCAGTTCCGCGTCGCTGGTCTGGGCGATTTGATCGGCGAGCATGGTACTGGCGTCTTCAAAGCGTCCGCGCCCGGCGAGCTGGTCCAAGCCTTGCAGGATCTCCTGGAACTTCTGCTCACGCTCCATGTCGGCTTTGAACGCCTCGCGATCCCAGCTGCCATCCAGGACGGCAGCCAACGGTTCATCAAGCTCTCCTGGGTGACCGATCCACTCGATGACGCCCTTCTTGCCGACGATGAAGGAGGTGGGGATGCCGTTCTGGCCGGCCGCTTCCATGTAGTCGCGTTGGGTCGAACCGTCGGGATCCGTCGTCAGCGTGTAGGCCGCGGTGACCTCGGCGAACGACGCCTTTTGGCCCGGATAGGGTTTTGCCAGCAGGGCTTCGACTTCATCGACCGTCTCATCCGAGACGCTGATGATCTGGACGCCGTCGTTACGATACTTGGTTTGCAGCTCGGCCAAGTGCGGCATGCTGGCGATACAGGGGCCACACCAGGTCGCCCAGAACTCGACGACGTAGACCTCTCCGTCTTTGAATTCGGTGACACGCGTGTCGTCTTCGTGAAAATAATGCTCAATATCCAATGCCGGGGCATCCGACCCGATACCGAGCGAGGGCTCGGCTTCGGCAGGTCGCAGCGTCAAGGCAGCGACGACTGCACAACAAACGGCAAACAGGGCGATGCGTTTCATAAGTGATTTCTTGATGGAAATGGGGGGAGTTAAGGTGGGGGACGACGCTTTGATTTCGCCGCTGGTGGGTTCCGTTGTGGTTTTCATTACCCAAACATTCTACGAACGGTGCAACCCGCGGCAGAGGGCAATTCACCATCATTGAAATGGTTTTTGATCGCCAATCCCCGACGCATCGCTGCGCCGACATGATAATCGAGCCGCACAGCTGCTTTCGACTCGCGATCGGCGAGCGAGCGGTTGCCGGATCGGGGTCTGTCCCCGCAGCACCATTCGCGGGCGGCCTGCTGATTTAATCCGATCACACGTGCGATCAGTCGTTTCGCGCGAGCGTACGGGCCTGCAGCAAGAAAAAAACCCACGGATGGCAGCGCGAACCCACGGATTTTGTGCTGTTCCCCATCCGTGGGTTCGCGCTGCTATCGGTGGGCCTGTCTAGATAGCATTTCCCGCGGGGTCTGTCCCCGCAGCACCATCCCTGGGGTCTGTCCCCGGAGCACTATCTGGGGCGGCCCGTTGATCTAATCCGATCACACGTGCGATCAGCCGTTTCGCGCGAGCGTACGGGCCTGCAGCAAGAAAAAACCCACGGATGGCAGCGCGAACCCACGGATTTTGTGCTGCTCCCCATCCGTGGGTTCGCGCTGCTATCGGTGGGCCTGTTTAGATAGCATTTCCCGCGGGGTCTGTCCCTGGACGCGATCTGTCCCCGAACGGGACCAATCCTTCGAAACTTCGCCGCCCCCTTGGGGTTTAGATGCGTTGATCGCGTGCGGCGACTTCGCTTTTCCGTCTTTTCCCTCTTTGGAGCTCTTCTCACATGACCGACCAATCCTGCCACCGACGTGGATGGACATTACGGCAGCGTATCCTTTCGGCCGCCGCTGTGACGGGAAGCCTGGTTGCCGCCGCTTCGGCCACAACCGCCGCGGATTGGACCCGATTCTTGGGGCCAGGGGGCAATTCCATCAGTTCCGATTCGGCGCAGCTGCCCGAAACCTGGAACGACAGCGAAAACGTCCAATGGAAAGCCAGCCTCCCCGGCCAAGGGGTGTCCAGCCCGATCGTCGTCGCCGGCAAGGTCTTTGTGACCAGCTACTCGGGATACGGAACCGGTGGCGAAAACGAGCAGATCGAGGACCTGAAACGACACGTGTCGTGCTACGACGCGGTGACCGGCGAGTCACTGTGGAGCAAGGCGATCGACGCGGTCCAGCCGGAGGATCCCTACAGCGGGATGGGGGTGCCGGCTCACGGCTACGCCAGCCACACGCCGACCAGTGATGGCAAACACGTGTTCGTGTTCTTTGGCAAAAGCGGGGTCATCGCGTTTGACCTGGAGGGCAACGAGATCTGGCGAAAGAGCGTCGGGACGGGCAGCGGCCAACAGCGCTGGGGTTCGGCGTCGAGCCCGATCGTGTATCGGTCGGATTCCCAGAACCTGGTGATCGTCAACGCATCCGACGAAAGCGAAACCCTGTTCGCCTTTGACGCGGCGACCGGAGACGAAGTCTGGAAAACACCGGCGGGCGATTTGGCCAGCACCTGGAGCACCCCGAATCTGGTCAAAGCCGGCGACCGAACCGATCTGGTGATCACCGTGCCGGGAGAAGTCTGGGGGCTGAATCCACAAACCGGAAAACTCCGCTGGTACTCGCGCGGCACGACCGACAACACCGCTTCGGCCAGCCCGATCGTGATCGACGACGTCGTGATCGCGGTGGGCGGTCGCAGCGGAGATGCGGTCGCGGTCAAAGCGGGTGGCAAGGGCGACGTGAATGCGTCCCATGTCGTTTGGGATGCGAATATCCCAGGACGATTCGCCACGCCCCTCGCCTACGACGGCCACCTGTACGTTTTCAACAGCGGCGTGCTGTCCTGCTACGACGCCAAGACCGGCGAGCGGGTCAACCAGCGACGACTGTCGGCCAGTCGAGGCGGTGGCGGGGGACGCCCCGGCGGCTTCGGCGGCGGTGGTGATCGAGGGCCAGGTGGTGATCGAGGGCCAGGTGGCGATCGAGGGCCTGACGCTGCCCGTGGCCCTGGTGGTGATCGAGGTGGAGATCGAGCGCGCGGCGGATTCGGCGGTCGCCCCGGTGGTGGAGGCGGCCGAGGCGGATTTGGTGACCGACGCAGCCAGGAGTACGCCACCCCGGTGTTGGCCGACGGCAAGATCTACGTCGTCGCTCCCGGCGGAGAGGTGCATGTCGTCAACGCCACGCCAGAGATGGAAGTGCGACACACCAACACGCTGAGCGACGATACGGGTTTCTCCGGCTCACCGGCGATCAGCCAGGGACGGCTGTATCTGCGTAGCGGTTCCGCCCTGTATTGCATCGGCCAATAGACGGTATCGGCCAACGGGGAGTGCCTGGACGCGGGGATCGGTGCTGACGAAAGCGTCAAAACGTGGTGCCGGCGATTATCGTTTTCCGCTCGATGCGGTAGGATAGTTGCCCGGCCTGCCCATTTGCATCTACTCACTCCCCCTCGATCGTCACCTTGTTCGCTCGACTCTACGCTCGCACCGTTTTTTGGCCGACACTCGCCTGGAATCTCCTTCTTGCGCGGGTGTTGCATCGACGTCATTGGTGGAGCCGAATCGATAGCCACGTGATCGTCGGCGCCTACCCGTTCGCTGCCGATGTGGCGTCGCTGCGAGGTGAAGGCGTTCGCGCGGTGGTCAACACGTGCGAAGAGTACAAAGGGCCGATCATCCAGTATGAACAGCACGGCATCGAGCAGTTGCACATCCCCACGACCGACTTCACGCACCCTCGACTGAGCGACGTCGAAGCCGCCGTTGAATTCATCCAGAAGTACAAACTGCAAAACGATACCGTTTACATTCACTGCAAGGCAGGCCGCGCCCGCAGCGCGACGATTGCGATGTGCTGGCTGATCAAGTACCGCAACATGACGGCTCAACAGGCGCAAGAGCATCTGCTGGCCGCTCGTCCCCACATCAATCCCAGACTGACCAGCCGCCCGGTCGTCCAACAGTTCCAGGCGTCGCTCAAGGCCGCTGAAAGTGAAGCCGGTCTTTTCCCCGCAATCGAAGAACCCCTGGGAACCGGCACCCCCCCGGACATCGAAAAACCCGATATCTTGTTGTAGACGCGCCGGAGACTCCGGATCGACACGACTGAGTCGTGCGATCGAAGGGGCTGACCGGCGCGCCCGCAACCCGCTTCTCAACCCCTTTGACTGAGTCCACGCTGCCATGGACGGACCCAACATCACCTCGGCGGAGCATCGGGGGCTCGATGACGAAACGGTCAGCACGCTGCGTCTGTCGATGCTGCCAGGAATCGGACCGCGAACCCTGACCATCCTGCTGGACACCTTCGGCTCACCACGGCGTGTGCTGGCCGCCGGCAACAGCCAACTGGCGGCGGTCCCGGGGGTGGGACCGAAATTGATCCACACGATCCGCACCGCCGCTGACCATGTCGACACGGACTCGATCCTGCAGTGGTGCCAGAGCCACGACTGCGATTTGCTCCGCAAGGGTCGCGGCGGCTACCCGCGGCCGCTGGAAGACCTGCATGACGCGCCACCGATTCTGTTTGCCCGCGGCACGCTGACCCGAACCGACGAACTGGCCGTCGCGATCGTGGGCACGCGACACGCCACCGCCTACGGCACCCGCCAAGCCGATCGCATTGCTTATGGGCTTGCCAAAGCGGGGGTGACGGTGGTCAGCGGGCTGGCCCGCGGGATCGATGCGGCGGCACACGAAGGAGCGTTGTCTGCCGGCGGGCGGACGATCGCGGTGCTGGGCGGGGGCCTGGGGCAGATCTACCCGCCCGAGCACGTCGGTTTGGCTGACGCGATCGCCGCCGACGGCGCCGTGATCAGCGAATACGCACCGTACGCCAAACCACGCGGCGGCATGTTCCCCCAGCGGAACCGGATCATCGCCGCCCTGGCCCTGGCCACCCTGGTCATCGAAGCCCCCGATCGCAGCGGGTCGTTGATCACCGCGCGACAGGCCGGCGAACTGGGGCGGGACGTCTTGGCGCTGCCCGGCCCGGTCACCAGCCGTGCCTCCCGCGGGACCAACCAACTGATCCGCGACGGCGCGACGCTGGTCCAGACCGTCGACGACATCCTGGAATCCCTCGGCCCGATGGCGCGCAGCGTGAGCACCGACGACGGCCATGAAGTACGAAATCCGGCCGAATTGAAGCTCAACGACGTCGAGCGCACGGTGCTCGAATCCATCGACGCCTCCAGTACCCTGATCGACCAAGTCATCGCCCGCTGCGGATTACCTGCCCACCAGGTGATGGCAACGATCAGCGTGCTGGAAATCCGCCATCTGATCCGCCGCCAAAGCGGCCACTACGTCTGCCGAATCTGACGTGGCGTACGCTTCCAGCTTGCCAATCCCCACCACCTGGTGGACGGAAGCTGAAGCTTACGCCGACGCAAGCTGGAAGCTTACGCCACTGGGAGGCTTGCGCCACTGGCGCGAGTGGCTTTAAAATCGTAGACTTGGCGTGCCGCCGTCCGCGACCGATTGTCACCATCCTTGGAAACCCATGCCCGAGACGACCACCGCAACGCTCTCTGCCAATCAAATCCACCAAGGCGACTGCATCGAAAAACTGGCCCAGATTCAGCAGAGCACGATCGATCTTGTCTTTGCCGATCCGCCGTTCAACATCGGCTACTCCTACGACGTCTACGACGACCAGCAGTCACACACCGATTACCTGGATTTTTGCCGCGACTGGATCAGCGGGGTTCACCAGGCACTCAAACCGGACGGTTCGTTCTGGTTGGCGATCGGTGATGAATACGCCGCAGAGCTGAAGTTGCTGTCCCAGGACATCGGGTTCTCGTGCCGCTCCTGGATCATCTGGTACTACACCTTCGGCGTGAATTGCGTCCGAGGATTCAGTCGCTCGCACACCCATTTGTTTCACTTCGTCAAAGACCCCGACCAGTTCACCTTCAACGGCGACAACCCGACGGTGCGAGTTCCTTCGGCGCGGCAACTGGTTTATGCCGACGCGCGGGCCAACACCCGGGGACGGCTGCCAGACAACACCTGGATCTTGCGTCCCCAAGATGCGCCCCAGTTGGGTTTCAGTCCCTCGCACGACACCTGGTACTTTGCCCGCGTCGCCGGGACCTTCAAAGAGCGTGAAGGCTTTCATGGGTGCCAAATGCCCGAACAGTTGCTCGGCCGAATCATCCGCGTCTCCAGCAACCCCGGCGACCTCGTGCTAGACCCTTTCGGCGGAAGCGGCACGACGCTGGTGGTCGCCAAGAAACTGGGACGTCGATTCATGGGAATCGAACTTTCCGAAGACTACGCTGGGCGGATCAAGGAACGATTGTCGGCGTGCAGCGCGGGCGATCCGCTGGACGGCCCGGCCGATCCGATCAAGAGTGCACCGACGACGTCCAGGGGAAAACAACGCACGGAGTTTCGCAACGGACGCCCGGTGATTCCACTGGACGAACCACACGAACGCGTCATCCAAGCCGCGTTTGCGGACGTTTCAAAAAAACAGAGCGCCGAGGAACTGCTGTTCGATCCGATCCGCAACGCACTGTTCGTTCGCTACTGCAAAGGCGCCAAATTGCCCGGCGACGCACGCACCTGGAACGAGTTCCTGTTGCAGCTCTCGCGCGAGGAACGACTGGTTGGTGAAGGCAAACACAAGAAGGTTTCGCTCAAGACCATCCTGCCGTGCTGCGACGCCGCCGAAATCGCATTTCAAATGCTTTCGGTCGACTACGCCATGGACTTGGAACAGATCCTTTGCACGCCCGATGCGGCCGCCGAGTTCGATCAAATCGCCCAAGCGTTCGGCGACGACCATTCGGAAATCGATGCCCGCGCGGCGATCTGGCACTTCCGGCGGATCGCGACCAACGGCAAAATCACCCGCGCGGCCAAGAAACGTGCCGAGGAGTTTGCCAAGCAGGACGCCCCCGCCGCTCAATCCATCGATACGTATCTGGACAGCTGTGGCGACGAACCGGTCGCCGGCGTGTACGCGATCTCCGACCCCGAATCGATCTTATTTCTCGGCCAAACGACCGATATCGCCGCGCGACTGAAACAGATCCGCGTCAGTGACGGATGGAACAAATTCGAACCGACCGAAGTCCAGGTTTGGCCGATCGAGGATGTCAAAGAGGCACTGGTGTGTCGCTGCTTGTTGGTCACGCGGTACAAACCCTGGCTGAATGCCCATTTCTTGCATCAACCGATCGCGACTACACTCTTCTAATGCTCCGTCTTGGAATGCTCCGTCTTCAAGTGGTGTGTCCAGTTGTTTAAGGACAGTGCACCAAGGACAGTGCCGGCACCGTCGGCGTCCGCTGCGGGAGCGTGCCGTCTGGCGCGAGGGTTCGTCGTCCGTTCGTGTTGATTCTCTTTCGGAACAAACGTCTTTTCAGCCATGGCTTCGCAACGCGATCAGCAGATTCCTCTTGAGGCCACCCGCGGGATGCTGGTGGTGATGGTCGTCGTCATGGGTGTCGCCTGGTTCGGCGCCACCGGTGGTCGGCCGGGAGGTCGCGACGGGCAACGGCAGAGTGACGCCTTCGGGTCCTGGACCACGCCGGACATCATGCCGATCCACGACAAGACGGTGGAATCCCAAGAATTGGGGCTGCGGATCGAAGCGGCCGAGGGTTTTTTGTTTTTCCTGTTGGACCATCCCGATGACGGACAGGGCCCGTCGACGATTTCGTTCATCAATCGCAAAGCGTCGATCCTGGGGCAGATCAAAACCTTTGACCCCGCGGCGTCGACCTGGCCACCCACCGCAGCGGATTTCCCGCCCTCGGTCCACCTCGACCTGGGCGACGAAGACGCAACCGAACCGGCGGTGCTGCGGGTCGGGGCGAGCGACGATTTTCAGCTGCAGGTGCAAACGATTCTTTACGACAACGCCACGATTGATTGGGCGTCGCCGCGCAAAAGCTCCGCTTGGCCACTGCGGGTCCACATCGGCAAATGCGCCTTAGGTCAACGGACATTGCTCGTTTCGGTGTACGAAATGGACGCCCAAACCCCATCACCCGAGTACCAGCAGGGACCGATTGCCGTCCTGGCCGGGGCACTGGGACCGCTGTAAGGCAACTTGCCGGCGATCGGAGGGTGTTTTTTTCCCCAACTCGCCTAACTCCACCTGCAAATCCTTCGCCCTTTCACTATCTTCGCACCTGTATCGCACTTCCCGACCGCCGGTCCACCGTCAACTTGGATGTATCATGACACGACCAAGCCTTCGCGTCCTTGCTTCGCTCGGCCTCTGGGTCGTCGCGCTGCTGAACGCCTCGCCTGCTCAAACGCTCTCCGAACAGATTGCCGAAGCGGCTCGGCAGTCGGCCGATCGACTCGATCCGAGTCGAATCGCCAGCCCGGATTCCAGCGCCGCCGAATTTCAAGCGGCGATTGATCAGCTGCGGGCCCACCTGGCCAAAACCGCAACCGGCGCCAACGCCCAGGCCTGGATCGACTACCTGGAAATCGAACCGGCCCTGCAGGCGCTGCAGTCCGAAGCCAGCGATGTCGAACTGGCCGGCAAAGCCATCCGAATCTCGCAGAAGGCCACCGGGATCCATCCGGGGCTTGAGGTCCCCGCGGTCCGACGCCTGCGCAGCACCGCCCAGCGATTCAGCGACGCGCTGCGGTTTCGCCGCAAGGAGAGAACGACCGACTTGCTGGCACAACTACTCAGCCGCACCGCCGACCAGTGGACCGAGAGCAGCGGCACCCCGTCGCCGGACCAGATCGCGACGCTGCGGTTGTTGCTGGAACTGCTCGAGCGGACCGATCAATCCGTCGCCCTGGTCGATCGCACACAAGACCTGTTCTCGTCGACCAATCTTCATCTGACGATCGACGAATCGTTGATCCAGCGGGCCGCCAATCGCCGAGTCGACCAATCCTCGGCGGTGCGAGAATGCATTCTCGGCACGCGAATCATCGGCAATGCGTTTTTAACCGGCGACGTGACCACCACGCTCTTGCCCTCGGTCGGCAGCATTCGCCTGCAGATCGCGCTCAACGGAACCGTCACCACGGCCAATCGGGGCTACAACGGCCCGGTTCGGTTGAGGACGTCGGGCTATGGACAAGTGTACGCATCGCGACAATTGCAGATTCGTGAATCGGGCATCCAATTCGAACCGGTCGTCGTCTCGGGATCGATCAACAACCGAATCACTTCGATCGAGCATCCGCTACGGTTGGTCCGGCGCATCGCGCAGAAAAAAGCCGCCCAGCAAAAGCCGCTCGCCGATCGAATCGCTCATCGCAAATTCATCTCGCGGATGACCGAGGAATTCACGAAGGAAACCGACTCGGCCATCCCCCAGCCGACCCGCAATCTTGCCGCCGAGATGGAAGCGTACCTGCAACGCTTGGACTTGGCCGAACCGACCCGCACCATCGGCTCGACCGATCATTCGATCTACCTGTTCGCGACGATCCGCAAGAACAACCAGCTCGCCGCACCGACGCCGCCGCCGGCGATCGCCGAGACCAACGACGCGACGGTCCAAATCCACGAATCCCTGATCGACAACACCGTCGGCGCGCTGCTGGCCGGCCGCACGATGACGCGAAGCGAATTGCAGCAATTGGCCAGCAAAACAAAACGCGGCGCTGAAATCCAGGCCGCTGCGGAAGACGATGAAGAAGAACCCGAATTCGAGATCGACTTTCACGACAGCCGGCCGATCATCTTTGAAGCACGCGACGGAAAACTCCGGATCGGCATCCAGGGGACACGCTTCGCGCAAGGTTCTCGCGAACTGAAACGGTTGCTGGAAATCGTCGCGGTCTATCAACCGATCACCGCTGAGTCGGGCGAAGTGGTGTTACAACGCGTCGGCGAAACCCAAATCAACTTCCCCGGCACCAAACGCTTGAGCGTCGGGCAAGCCGGACTGCGGGGATCGATCAAGAAGGGATTCGCCAAAGCGTTCCCGGAAACCTTGATGGACCGGCCCTGGATCATCCCGGACGACGTCCAGGTCCCAGCGCTACAGGGTCTCAATTTCCGACCCCGCAGCTTCGATGCCCGCGACGGCTGGCTCACCCTCGGCGTCAGCTCCTGATCGCGAGTGCCCCCACCGGACGGCTCGCGAGCTGTTGATTGAGCGGGCTTGGTCGAGGCAATGGTGAGCCGCTGGCCGTAAGGCCTCGGGCGGGCGCCTGGATGCCCGGCCACTTACGCGTCGCGGCTCACGAAACCGACAGCCCGCTCGCGCCGTTCCGCCATTACCTTTCACTGATGGTTAGCGGCAGGGCGCAAGCCCTCCGGCTTGCGCATCTTTGCCAACACACCGGAGGGCTCGCGCCCTACCGCTAAAAATGCCAACACACCGGAGGGCTCGCGCCCTACCGCTAGAAAGTCGTTCACGGCGGAGGGCGGAGCCCGGGAACGAGGCGGCAAGTTGTTTTTTAAATCTCTTCGTCGACGAAGATCACATGACGAAAGTAGTTTTGTGACTCGAAACTTGCCCCGAGCGCGCCGATCAGCAACCCGACCGAGCCGCTGAACACGGCCATTTGCACGTAGTCTGCAAACGACACGTCGCTGCCGGTCAGCTGCGACGAAGCCGCCCAACTGGCGATCAGGGTCGTGTCGAACAGAAACAGACCGACGATCGCGCCGAGCAAGAACAAGGCGATCCAAGTGATCGCCATCCCCATCAACACGATCCCGAACGCGGACATCGCGGTGACGACCGATTGCTCGCTTCTCGTCTGGTTGCGACGAATGAGTAATTGCTGGCGCGTGATCACGTACCCGGTGGTCGCGAGCAGCGCAAACAGACCGAGTCCATACACGCGAGCCCACGACTGTGAGAGCGCCAAATCCCACGCCTCGGCGGTCATCAGCAGCACGGCGACCGTCGAGACCGAGGCCAAGGTGAGTCGGCTAAGTCGGCGGGGGAATTGCCAGGCTCGCGCGGCCCAGATCGCTTGGGCGATTTCGCGGCGGTTGATCCAGGTCGCCCGCATGGCAAACATCGAATTGCTCATCGCTCGCCCAGAACCTTCTTCCAAGCGTTGGTCGGCAACTTCCGCCAACGCCTCAGCCTGACGCGCCGTCTGGTCGTCGTCCACCAGCCCCATCGCATCCAGGTCCTTCGCCGTGGCAGGATGATAGAGTAGGTGATCCGGGCGGTCGTCACGCGGCAAACCGAGCAGGTGCGCCAGTGAGTGCTGCATCAAGCGGGACACACGCAAGGCGATCTGGTCGATCCGTGCCTGCGCCGCAAGATCCACGCCGGCCGCTTGCGGATCGACCAACGACACCGAGATGACGGCCGCATCAAGCGGTCGGCTGAGCGCGGCAAAACAGAACGAGGAATAAATACCGATCAACTCCGACGCCGTGATCACGAACACAAAATCCCAGTGCTTTGCATCGCGGTCTTCGGTGGCTTGTTGCAGCAAGACACTCGGCTCGACCCGGCTTCCGGCGGACAGTTCGGGTCGCCGCACGGTAAAGAATTGAAACAGGAACGCGGGAAACCGTTGCTTCAGTTCCTCCTGGGTCGTCACGACGGCTTGCCGCATCGCTTCACGATCGATCTCGTCAAACGGACCGGCGGCAACGACCCCGATTTCAATTTTCGTCGATGTGGCGGCGGGAAGTGACTCTTGTGGCATCACCCAATAAACTCCGAGCTGCGGACTCAAACCATGCTGTATCGGGGTCGCTCCGATTGCGTGGAGCGTCTCAAGCGACCGCGCACCAGCCTTTGTTGTAACGCGCGGCTGGCTGTCTGATTCGCCGCGGGCGACTTTTCCAGTTCCCTTTATTGCTCGACCGGCACCGGCACTTCGTCCGGCGTGTCTCGATGCACGGTTTCGGGATACTTTCGGAACACGGCGATCGCTAAGAGGAAGGCGACAAAAATCAAAATGCCACCCAACAAGAACGGGGCACCGGCAAACTGGAACGGGGCGACTTCGCTGGTGAAGTAGCCGAACAGCCCGCTGGTGAACACGATCGGCGCCGCGATGCTGGTCAATCCTTGCAGCGACGTCAGCGCTCCTTGCACTTCGCCCTGTTCGGTTTCATCGACCGTCTTGGTGATCAAACTTTGAATGGTCGGGCCGGCCAATCCACCCAGTGCGCCGACCGCCGCGATCACCGGCAACATCCAAGCGGCGCTGGCAAAGGCGTAGCCCAAGAACGAGACTGCGGAGATCACCGTCGCGATCAACAACACGTTGCGTTCGCCGAATCGTTTGACGATCGGACGCACCAACCCGCCCTGCACGATGATCGCCAAAATCCCCACCCATCCCAAGAACACACCGACCGTCATCGCGGTCCAGTCGAAGCGAAATTCGGAAAACAGGACGAACACATTTTCCAACCCGCGTTGGGCAAACGCCTTGAGTAAAAACACAACCGCCAACGCGGCGACCAGGGGATAGCGTCGCAGCGTTCCGACGGCACCGAGCGGCCGCGCGTTCTTGAGCGAAAACGCCCTCCGTTTCTCCGGCGGCAGCGACTCCGGCAAGATGAAGTAGCCGTACAGCCAGTTCACCAACGCCAGACCCGCGGTGACAAAGAAGGGGACGCGAATGTCGATCGCGTCACCGAGCACACCGCCGAGCGGCGGCCCGAACGTGAACCCAAGCCCGAACGCTGCACCGACGAGCCCAAAGTTGCGGGCCCGCGTGTCATCGTTAGAGATGTCGGCGATGTAGGCGTTACCGACGGTGAAGCTGGCGCCGAAGACGCCCGAGATCAATCGGGCCAGAAACAACAACCACAAACTGTTGGCGAAGCCTTGAATCATGAAGTCGACGCCCAGGCCGAACAGCGCCACCAACAGAATCGGCCGCCGTCCGAAGCGATCCGAAAGCCCGCCCAAGATCGGCGCGAAGAAAAACTGCATCGTCGCGTAGGAGGCCACGATCAGTCCGTAATACAGCGACGCGCCAGACTCATCCAATCCCGACAGTTCCTGGACCAGCGCGGGCAACACCGGGATCACGATTCCGATCCCCAAGATATCGATGAACAACGTCACCCAGATGAACAGCATCCCGGGCTGACGCCGTTTGGGCGGGTCAACCGGTCCGCCGTCTTGGGGCGGGGGTGAAGTGGGCGGGGTGGTGGCGGGGTCGGAAGCGATCGCATCGTCGCCGGACGTTTCGTTCGGCTCTGGCTGATTCATGGAGTTTTTAGGGGAGGATGGTCAGACTGTCGTCGCACGGCTTGATCTGCTCGGCCGGCGGCGATCGACTCGGCCACGCATGCTAATTGCTGCGCCGCCGCTACGCGGCAAGATTCGTACCGACGTCGGTCCGATAGGCACTCGCCGCGGGCAGGATCCCCGCCAGCGCGGCCAGAATCAGAACGAGCGGGAAAATGTACCACTCATAGGCGCTGGTCGTTAGTATCCCGACTTGGACCCCCGTCCGGTCTTCGATCAGACCGCTGAACGCCCAGATCGAGGCGTGTGCCAGGAACCATCCGGTCGTCGCGCCGATCACCGCGACCAAAAAACTCTCCAACAAGATCACCCCGGTCACCGTCCCGCGGCGTGCCCCCAAGGCCCGCATCACCGCGATGTCGCGGCGGCGATCGTTCATCGAGTTGTAGATCGCCACCAGCACGCCGACCGCCGCCACCACACAGGTGATCAGGGTGATCACCAACAGCGCCGTCAGCAGCGGGCCGATGATGGCGTTCATCAGCTTGGCGATTTCACCGACCGGTGCGGCCGCCTGACTCCGCAGACTCTCGTTAACTTGATTCTCCAGCACCACGCCCATCATCGGCATCCCGGTGCGGACCAGAATCGAGGTGACTTCACGTTCGGGAATCGACAGCGGCAGGAACCCGTCGGGATCCTCGGGCGCTTCGCTGGGGGGGACGATCGTCTCCTCCCCGGTCAGGGGCTTGGCGTGATTTTCTTGCAGATAAAACCCTTCCATGTTCACAAACGCGGCGCGGTCGTTGGGCGTGCCGGTCGGCGCCAACACGCCGACGACCGTGAACTTTTTGCCGTGCCCCTTGCCTTCGGGATCGCCGTGCGTCGAACTGAACTGATCACCGACGGACAGGTTCAGCTGCCCCGCGACGCGTGACCCGAGCACCGCTTCGAAATACCCGTATTGCTCGGAATGGGACACCAGCGCGCGGCCCTCACGCATCTCAAAGGGCTGTTCCAACGTCGGCCCGTGCCGCAATTTTTCGAAGAAGTCCGGCGTGGTCCCGACGACACGAAAATCGCCCAAGTAATCGCCCAGCGCCAACGGGATGGCATAACCGCCACCGATCATCGGCACATAAACTCCGTCACGTTCACCGAGCGCCGGGTCGCCACCGTACACGCGAACCATTTCGGCCCGTGTCTCGGCGTCAAAGTACTCCATGTATTCGGTGTACGGCAGGTTTTCGATCGGCTGGCTCAGGTAATAAACGCTGTTGAGCGTCAACTGCAGCGCGCTGCCTTTGGGACCGACGACCAGGTTGTATCCGACTTGTGCGTTACGCGAAAACGCTTCGGTCACGATCCCAAACACCGCCAGCACCATCACCACCAGCGCCACCCCGAGCGCCAACGAGATCGTCGTCAAGACACTTGAAAGCGATCGATAGCAGAAGTTTCGCCAGGCAATTCGGAGCAGCCACATGGTCAAGTTCTATGGGGGATGGCAGAGTGTGATTCGGTTGGACCAGCTGAGCGATGGAGGTGGATCATTCAGCGGTAGCATTTAGATCGTTTCAAAAATACGGTTGAGCTTGTCCAAGTGTTCCACCCGTTCAAACCGCTTGGTCACCTCCATCGAGTGCGTGACCATCATCAACGCGATGTTCTCATCACGACAGGAACCGATGATCAAATCCAACACCGTATCACTGCTGGCCGGATCGACGTTGGCGGTCGGTTCATCGGCCAACAGCAACTTCGGTTTTCCCGCCAACGCCCGTGCGATCGCCACCCGCTGTTGCTGGCCGACGGAGAGTTGATTGGGGCGGTAGGTCGCCCGATCGGCCAAGCCGACTTTGTCCAGCAAATCGTAGGCGCGATGGGTGTCGATCGCCCGGTTGCCGAACGCCATTCCCAACTGGATGTTTTCGATCGCGGAGAACGCGGGCAACAAATTAAACGTCTGAAAGACATAGCCGACGGTCGCGGCCCGACATCGATCACGGCCCTGTTCGGACAGCTTGGTCAACTCGACGCCGGCAACGCGAATGCTGCCCGAGTCGGGCGTCAGCAAACCGGCGATGAGATGCAACAGCGTGGTCTTGCCGCCGCCGCTCTGTCCGATCAGCGCCAATTGCTCGCCGGCACGAATCGTCAGCTCGGGGATGTCCAGCACCGTCAGTTTGCCACCACCGGGCTGGTCAAACGTCTTGATCACATCGGTGATCTTCAGCACATCGGATGTGTTCGAAGGGGTCTGTTCAGTCACGGTCGGATCGGTGTGGTGGTGGGATAGGCTTCCAGCCTGTCATCGTGGTATCCGCTTTCAGTGTGGGATAGGCTTCCAGCCTGTCATCGTGGCATCCGACAGGCTGGAAGCCTATCCCACGGTTAGCCCCGTCCGCGCATCGCTCGCTGCAACCCTCGGTCGGAGTCTCGTTTTTTGAGTGTCTCTCGTTTGTCGTGAAGTTTCTTGCCCTTGACCAGCCCCATCACACATTTGGCCAAGCCCCGATCGTTGAAATAAACGCGCAACGGGATCAGCGTCAGCCCCCGCTCGTGGGCTCGACCGGCGAATTTGTCGAACTCGCGGGCATGGATCAGCAATTTGCGGGGGCGGCGTGGGTCGTGGTTCCACATCCCGGCATTGTTGTAATGGGCGATGTCCGCGCCGATCAGCCACAGTTCGCGATCTTTGACGCGGATGTGGGCTTCGTCGAGCGACAATTTGCCCTCCCGCATCGATTTGACTTCGCTGCCCATCAGCATCAATCCGCACTCCAGCGAGTCCAAAATCTCGTATCGATGGCGAGCTTTGCGGTTTTCCGAGACCATCGTGAAGCCCGAGTCGGATTTCTTGTTTGCCGCTGCGCCTTTCTTTTTTGATTTTTTCTTGGCCATGGTGGGGGGATTGTATCCGGACTCGAGACGATAGCCATTGCCCTTCAGACAGACTCACTACAATACGAGCCCCGAAAGGGTTCACTTCATCCACGCGTCTCTCCCCCCGTCCGTCCATGGCCTTTCGATTACCCGTTGTCGCAGATCCTGAAATTCCCGCCGGGACCGCTCTGAGCGGCAGCGGCCGCTTGCCCCGCTGGCTCAAGCGTCCCATCCCCAAGAGCAACGCGAACCATATGACCGAGGGGCTGTTGGAGGAGTTGAAGCTGGAAACGGTTTGCGACAACGCCAAATGCCCCAACCGGATGGAGTGCTACAGCCAGCAAACCGCGACCTTCATGATCCTCGGGAACGTCTGCACGCGTCCGTGTGGATTCTGCGCGGTCCACCGCGGACGTCCGCCGGAATTGCCCGAATCAGATGAACCCGATCGCGTCGCCGAAGCCGCCGCCCGCCTGGGGCTGAAACATGTCGTTATCACCAGCGTCACGCGGGACGACCTCCCCGACGGTGGTGCCGACCACTTTTATCGCTGCGTCGTCGCCGTCCGCGAGCGATGTGGTGCGACGACCGAAGTGCTGACACCGGATTTCGTCGCCTGCAAAGACGCCTTGGAACGCGTCATCCAAGCCAAGCCGACGGTGTTCAACCACAACATGGAAACGGTTCCGCGACTGTACCGCCGCGTGCGTGGACCCAAGAGTGATTACCGCTGGACGCTGGGCATGATGCGGAAGGTGAAGCAATACGATGCCGATGTCAAAACCAAGAGCGGCTTGATGCTGGGACTCGGCGAAGAACGCGGCGAACTGTTGGACGCCCTGGCCGACCTGCGCGAGTACGACGTCGACTTCCTGACCCTCGGTCAATACCTGCAGCCCGGCGAAAAATACCTGCCCGTGGTGCGTTACGTGCCACCGGAAGAGTTCGAAGAACTCGGCGAGATCGCCAAGAGCATGGGGTTCAAAAAAGTCGCCAGCGGCCCCTTCGTCCGCAGCAGCTATCACGCCCGCGACATGGCCGAAACCGACGTCTGACGCTCGAACGACGAACGGGAACAAGGCAGAACGGTCAAAAAATGGGTAGGTCAAAAAATCCCAGGAGTGGACAACCGCCGATGTCTAACGGCCGCGCATCCATTTCGATCGCAAAGCGTTCCCAAGAACTCAATCGCAACTCATTTTTTGACAACTGATTTTTTAACCAACTCATTTTTTGACCACCCCATTTTTTGACCACCCCATTTTTTGACCACCCCATTTTTTGACCACCCCATTTTTTGACCACCCCATTTTTTGACCAACTCATTTTTTGACCAACTCATCTACCCCTCCGGCTCCAAGGGGAGAAGTTGCCATGGAGCCCGCAGATCGTCTCACTTCAGCGGGTTCTCGTACCAGACCACGTTGTTGCTGCCGCGTCCGGCGTTGAGTAGATCTGCGTCGCCATCGCCGTCCATGTCGACCGATCGTAGGTCGTAACTCTGCTGGCCGGTGTCGACGGTGTGCCGGGCAAAATTTCCGAGTCCGTCGTTTTCATACCACATCACGCGTTCGCTGCCGTAGCCGCACGTCGCCACGTCCGAGTCGCCGTCTTGATCGAAATCCGCGACCGTCAGACTGTGCGGAAACTCGATCTCGGTATCGATGTCGTGAATCTTCCAGCCGGGATTCTCAAACCACAGCACGCCCACTCCGTGTCCGCGCGAGGCCACCCAATCGACCTTGCCATCGCCGTTGACATCAGCCGGCAGAATGTTAGTCGCAGCGGTTTGCTGTTCGGCCAACACGACTTTCTGCCAAGGGCGATCGAGCCGTTCGCCGCCCGGGTGCTTCCAAAACGCGAACCAGTTCCCGTCGGCGAACGGTTTACCTTTCGCGCCGACCGCGATTTCTTTCCAGCCGTCGCCATCGATGTCGCCGGCACCCATGTAATGGCTTCCGCCGCGCGCGTCACCGTCGGCGAAGACATGGCGCACCCAAGACGCTGCGGTCGTTGGGTTTTCGGGACGACTGAACCAGGCCATCGAATCACCCAGGCCTTTTTCTGGTTCAAAGTTATTGATCACCAAATCGTCACGACCGTCGTTGTCGATGTCCGATCGCAACAGGCAGTGAATCCCGGTGATCTCATTGTCGATCGGTCGGGCCGTCCATGGACCTTGCGTCGCCGTCGCCGGGCCGGGGTTTTCCAGCCAAAACGGATGAGCGTTGGCGAGTGTGCCCGCCCAGTCCATGTCACCGTCCCCGTCGGCATCGATGGGAGCGGAGTGAATGCACGCACCGCGACCGTCGAATCGATGGAGCACGATTTCTTGTTCCCAAGTCGGCGCGATGAACAGACTGACCTTGCCGTTGGCACTGGCGATCACGTCCGGCAAACCGTCGCCGCTGACGTCGATCGCGATCGCGGTGTTGCAGTGCCCCTGCTCGGTGACCACGTGCTTCTTCCAAGGGCCAAGATCCGCGGCGAACGCGAACGTTGCCGTCGTGGCGACAAGAAAGGCGGCCAGAAGTGGCCGAATGAGCGTCAGCTGGCGTGTCATGTCTTGCGTTCTGTTGTGCGAGAGAAGAGGGTCAATCGATGCCTGGGTCAAGACTCCGGAAATGGGATGTTGAAGTTTACCGGATATGCATCCTGGCGCGGCACGCCACACAAACGCTTATGTCGGCACGACCGGAGTAACGATAACAAACCGAGGAGAAACCAGCGGAGGACTGCAATGCGACAATCGAAGACAACGTCCGCGCGATCGGCGGCTTTCAATGAGGGGTTTTTCCGTGCGACTTGCAAATCGAAAGCGACCCAGGAGACTGGCGATTCTGACCATTCTGGTCCAATCGCTCGCTGGCTGCTCACAGACGCAACATCGCCTCAATGCCGACCGAGAGGCCTATTGCACCATCGCTGAGCGGAATCACGATCCGCGTTGGGCGGCTGCGGACATCGGGATCGACATGGATCCTCGCAGTCGATACTTCGATCCGTACAACCCGGATTGCTCGCCGATGCCGAGCGACGATCCGGCATCCCACCGATACATGCACTGCGTGGACGGCAAACAGGGTTGGAAGCATTGGGACCGCCATGGCGTTCGCGCTGGCCTGGAAAACCCACAATGGCGAGTACGGTTGGCCGAATACGTCGAACTGACCGATGAAAATGCGGTCGAATTGGACGTCGATTCGGCCGTACGACTGGCTTACGTTCACTCCCCGCTGCACCAACAGGCACTTGAAACGCTCTATCTCACGTCGCTGGACGTGACGGGCCAGCGATTTCGGCTCGACACCCAGTTTTTTGGCGGCAATGGTCTCGCCTACCGACACCAAGGCAACGTCTCACCGGCAACGATCGGCTTCAATCCGTTTCTCAGACGCTACGTTGCCACCGGCCCCATCAATACCGCCGAGACCAATCGTCTCACGAACCTCAATGACCTTGAGGCGAGGCGACGTTTCGCCACCGCTGGTGAAGTGTTGGTTGGGTTTGCAAACTCGTTCGCATTCGAGTTCACCGGAAGCGATGTCAATCTTGCTAGTTCACTGGCAAATTTCTCGTTCATCCAACCGTTGCTGCGAGGGGCCGGGCGTGATGTTGCTCTGGAACAGCTCACCTTGAGTGAACGACGCCTGTTGGCAAATCTCCGCGCGTACAGCCAGTTTCGGCAGGGATTCTTCACCCAGATCGTGATCGGCGAGTTGGGAGTCACGGGGCCGCAACGATTCGGCCCAGACACCGTTCTGCAGTCCTTCTCGGGCTTTGGCGGCGTCAACGGCTATCTCGGCTTGCTCCAACAATCGCAGCAGATCCGCAACACCGAAGAAAACTTGCGATTGCAGTTGCGGACGCTTGATCGCTTGGAAGCACTGTACGAGAACGAACTGATCGACATTGTGCAGGTCGATCAATTCCGGCAAAACATCGAAGCGACCCGTGCCAATCTGCTCGACCAAACGAACGGCTTGGAACTGGCGATCGATAATTACAAGACCCAAATCCTCGGCCTTCCGCCGGACTTGCCGGTTGACCTTGATGAACAGCTGATCGAACAGTTTCAGCTGATTCCTACCGCGTCCGCGTCGCTGCTGGAATCGCTGCTCGATTTGCAGCAGCGGATCGGCGTGATCGGCGAATTGTCGGATCTTCAATCACGCCTTGAATTTCTTGACCAGCAGCTACCCGATCTGCCCCAGCAAGATCTGGTCGACGCCGATCTGACTCTGCGTCGCTTCAACGGGCTCGTGGAATCAGCCGGCCGGCGATTGAGGGATCTCCCCAACGCCCTCGACCAGCTTCAGGACCGGCACGAGCCTTTCTTTGATGATCTCGACGAATCGGAACGAGAGACGCTCGCGAAGATTCGGACGCTTGCCCGCGAGGACATGGAACAACTTTCGCAACAGTTCCTTGATGCGACGCAGCGTTTAGACGAGCTTCTGGACAACCTGTCCGAAGACAATCTCGTTGCCACCGTCGCTGCAAACTCCGATTGGTTTTCGGAAATCCTGGCGTTGAGTCACGCGATCGTGCTGATCCAATCCGCTGCCAACGACCTGCCGTCGGAACCAAAGCGGGTCCTTGCCGATGCCGAGCAACTGATCGAACCGGTGCGTGAACTGTTTGCCGTGGCCCGTGCTGATCTTGAGCGTCTGGAGGAAGTCGCCGCAGACCGCGAGCGATCGATGAGCGAGGAAGAAAAGCTGCGGTTCAGGCGGGATCGCGAAAAGCTGAACGAACGACTCGATGACCTGGAATCCGGCGATGCGGGACTGCAGATCTCCGTCGATGAACTCAATCAACTGCGAGACTTTTACTCGCTAGAGAATCGCGACCAGACCATTCGGGGACTCACCGCCTGGATTCAATCCTACCTGCAACTGGTCGAACGGCTGGCGCTCGTTCCAGCTCAAGCACGCCTGGAAATCATTGCCGTCGAGCAGGTGGAGCTTGAACCCGAAGCCGCGTTTCAGATCGCACTCCAAAACCGCTTGGATTTCATGAATGGTCGCGCCGCGCTGGTGGACCGCTGGCGTGCCATTCAAGTCGCTGCCGATGCGTTGCAGTCGGATTTAAGCATTACCGGCGGCGGGGATGTCCGCACGGCCAAAAACAATCCCGTCGATTTCCGAGCGGCCACGAGCACGCTGCGACTGGGCATCGAATTTGACGCCCCACTGGCTCGCTTACTCGAACGCAATGGATATCGCGAGAGTCTGATCGAATTCCAGCGTAACCGACGCAACCTGATCCAATCCGAAGACTCGCTGCAAAAAGGCCTGCGGGCGCTGCTGCGTACCCTTCGGCAGCGAAAGCTGCAATTGGAGATTCAACGTCGAGCCGTCACGATCGCGCTGCGCCGAGTCGATCAAACGCAGCTGTCATTGTTGACGCCGCCGCCACAAGGCCAACCCGGCGTGCGGCCGCAAATCAATCCCACCACGGCGATCAATTTGCTTGGAGCCCAGGGTTCACTGCAAACCTCCCAGAACAGTTTCCTGGCCGCGTGGCTGGATTATTACGCCGCCCGACTTCGATTGTTCCGCGAACTCGGCGTCATGCAGTTGGATTCGTCCGGGCGATGGATCGAGAATTCGGTCGATTTCGGCGCCGACGAACCGGCCGGTCTGCCTGAGTCCTTGCCGCCGGCGGATCCCGTCGACGCCCTGGAGCTAGACGTCTCGGATTCATTCGGCGAGCTGGGAATTCAAGCGAATTCACCTGTCGACATCCCTGCGATCGTGATCCAGCCCGTCGGCACAGATCACCTCGGCACCCAATGGAGTGCGCGTCCGGTGGTCGCCAGTCGCCAAAAAACTGGCAAAAATTAGGGCAATGAGTAGATTGGTGTCCACGAACCGATCACGCAGCTGGTCTTATCAATAGGCCCAGTCCCCCTTCTCCCGTCCCCGTTCTGCCAACTCAAACCGCGCGAAACTGCCGGATCGTCACCGATCCGCAGGCACTTCCGCTGCAAGATCAAGTTGGCGTCCCACCGCCGACATGTCCGAAGCTGCCCTGTCAACGACCGATCGTCCAGCCGGGCGCGAGACAAGATCCGCGAGCCGATTCATCACTCGCGTTGTCGCCATTCTTGGTGTCCTGATGATTGTCGGTGGTGCGGTTGCCGTTTCACTGGCTCCGGGAGAATCGGCAAACGACAAGCCGCTGCTGACCCACACGATCTCACGTGGAAAATTGACCGTCTCGGTCACCGAGCAGGGCACCCTGGAGAGCTCCAACAACACGGAAATCAAATGCAAGGTTCGCGGCTTCAGCGTTGTGACCTACGTGGTGCCGGCCGGAACCATCGTTGAAGAAGGCCAAGAACTGGTACGTCTTGATACAAAAATCATTGAAGAACAGCACAGCCTGACCAAGACCAACACCTTCATCGCTGAAGCCACCTTGGCTCAAACCCAAGCCAACGTCGAGAAAGCAAAGATCGCGATCGAGGCCTACGAAAAAGGCCGCTTTCGATCGCAACTTCAAGCCTTGGAAAAGGAGCTCGCGGCGCACAAACGGAATCTTCGTACGGCTCGCAAAATGTACGATCGGTCCGAATCCCTCTTCCGCCAGGGATATGTCACGCAGTTGCAAGTCGACGGCGACGCGTTCACGGTCACTCAAGCCGAGTTGGAACTGAAGGTCAAAGAGACCGAGATCAAGGTGCTGAAAGATTTCACGCGCAAGATGCAAATGGAAACACTCAATGGCAACAAGACCGCCAGCGAATCCAAACTCGCCGCCGACCAAGCCGGGTTGGCGATGGAGATCAAGCGTCGCGATCGTGCCGCCCAGGAATTGCAAGACTGCGTGATCCGAGCCGAGAAAAGCGGGCTGGTCATTTACCCTTCGGCGGCTTCGTGGAAAACAACACCGGACATCACCGAAGGTGCGACCGTCAGGAAAGATCAGGTGCTGTTGCTGATGCCCGATCTGACACAGATGCAGGTCAAATTAGGGATCCACGAATCGGTGATCCAGCGTGTTCGTCCCGGCCTCAAAGCCATCGTGACGCTGCCCGACCGAACTTTGGAAGCGACGGTCTCGGAAGTCGCCTCGGTCACCCGGCCAGCCGGTTGGTGGACGGGCAATGTGGTCAAATACGACACCGTCATCGAATTGCCATCGGACAAAGGGCTCAAACCGGGCATGAGTGCGGAAGTCGACGTCATCCTGGCGGTGCATGAGGACGTCCTGACCATCCCGGTTGCCGCGGTCGTCGAAACCGACGAAGGTCATTTTTGTTGGTTGCAATCGGACCAGGGCCCGCAGAAACGTCTCCTCCAGCTCGGCGACAGCAACGACGTGTTCATCGAAGTCATCGCCGGACTCAGCGAGGGTGACGAGGTCGTCTTGAATCCCGTCGCGTTGGTCGAAGAGGCCGAGGAAGACGCCCGGTCGACCTTGGCCCAACAGCAGCAGGACGGTGACCAACCGCCGGCGACACGCGACAGCGACCAGACGCCCGCAGCCCCGAAGGCAGAGTGATGAAGAGCGTTGCCATCCTGCTGGTTGTGCTCGCATCGCTGGGAGTCGCCGCCATCTCATTCTTTCCGCCGGCCGAGCGTGGGTCCGCCGTTGACCCCAGCACCCTTCACACGGTGACGCGGGACGAACTGGTGGTTGCCATCACGGAACTGGGCACGCTTGAAAGTTCCAATAACACCGAAATTAAATGTCGCGTGCGCGGCGACAACACGATCACCTTCGTGATCGAGAGCGGAACCGAAGTCGCGCCGGGAGACGTCCTGGTGCAGCTGGAAACGCTTGCCATCGAAGAAGAGATCAGCGAACGGACCAAGTTCTATCACCTCGCCGAATCCCAGGTGGCCAGATCGGACGCCGACGTCGAGCGGGCCAGGCTGGCGATTTCCGAATATGAGGAAGGTCGGTTCGTTTCAGAATTGGCAGCGTTGCAAAAGAATCTGGCGGTCGCCGAATCACGATTGCTCAACGCGACGAATCGCCTGAAACATTCCGAGATGCTTTCGCGCAGTGAATATGCCAGTGACCTGGAACTGGAAGAAAAAGAGTTCGCACTTTCACAGGCCGAATTGACCGTTCAGCTCACCAAGACGCAGATCGATGTGCTGCAGAATTTCACGAAAAAGGAAGAACTGGTCCGACTCGAAGGCGAACTAAAGTCCGCCGAGGCGACCCACAAAGCAAACGTCGAGCGGGCGCTGGCAGACAAAAAACGCCTGGAACGAGCCCAGGAGGAACTCGGATCTTGCACCATCCGCGCCGAACGTGCGGGCCTGGTGATTTACCCGACCGGCGAGCAGTGGAAGGACACCCCTGAAATCGAAGAAGGGGCGACGGTGCGCAAAGATCAGACACTGCTATTGATGCCCGACCTGACACAGATGCAGGTCAAGGTTGGGATTCATGAATCCGTGGTCAAACGTATCCGAACTGGCATGGAAGCCAACGTCACGCTCAATCGGAAATTGATGCAAGCGGAAGTGACCTACGTTGCGTCGGTGGCCAAACCTGCGTCTTGGTGGAATGGAAATGTCGTCAAGTACGATGCGATCGTTTCTCTGCCTTCAGACAGTGGCATGCGACCCGGCATGAGTGCGGAAGTGGAGATCGTGATCGCACGGCACAAGGACGTCATCACCGTCCCGACCGCCGCTTGCATCGAAACGGAGCGCGGATTCGCGTGCTGGATCTCGCAGGACTCCGGCGTGCAGCGCCGCGCATTGAACGTGGGAGACAGCAGTGACATGTTTCTGATGGTCCGCGACGGGATTGAAGCGGGCGAAACGGTCATTCTCGATCCACTGGCTAATGTCCCGGCAGCTCAAGTCGAAGCGGCCCGGTCGCTAGAAGGTTCTCCATCCATGCTGTAACGAAAGTCGTTGCAAGCTTCCCTCAAGCCCGCCACTCGTCGCTCAACCGCCTTACAAAGCACCAACGTTTCGTGAACATCTCCCAGCAACGCCCGGCAAACGCACGCCAGCTCGCGTGGATGACTTCGATGGCGAAATGGACCATCGCCATCGCGGTGCTCGGTGGACTTTGCTGGGCTGCGGTCGCTCTGGCGGGAAGCCTCCGTGAGGACAACGTGCCGGGCGGAATGACCTACCGCGTCATCCGCGGCAATCTGTTGGTCACGGTCGACGAACAGGGTGTCCTGGAAAGCGCAGAAAACCTCGAAATCAAGTCACAGGTTCGCGGGTACAACGCCGTGCTGTGGATCGTCGAGAGCGGAACGTTTGTCGAGCAAGGCGACGAACTCGTTCGTCTGGACGCGCTCTTTATCCAGGAACAAGTTGATGAACGAACCAAGTACTCGAATTGGTCTCAATCTGCCGCGGATTGGTCAGCCACCGCCGTCGCACGCGCCCGGATCGCCGTCGACGAATATGACCAGGGCCGTTATCAATCCGAATTACTGACACTCGAAAAGGACGTCGCCATCGCCCGCGCCGCTGTCCAGAATGCGAAAGACCGCGTCCGACACGTCCGTGCCATGGCCGCCAGCGGCTATCTCAGCGAACTGGAGGTCGATGAGAGACAGTTTGCGGTCGATCAGGCAGAGCTGAACCTGCAGCTGAAACAGACGCAACTGGAAGTCCTCAAGAACTTTACCTACAAAGAACAACTGCAGACTTTGAAAGGCGAATTGGCGGCGATCGAAGCGAATCACAAGGCCAATGTCGAACGAGCCATGGCGGATAACTCGCGCCGAGACCGCGCGGTGGAAGAACTTCAATACTGCGTCATCAAAGCACCGCACAGTGGACTGGTGATCCATCCCAACGCCGCCCAATGGGAAAGTGCCCCGATCGAGGAAGGCACCAACGTTCACAAAGATCAAGTGCTGTTGTTGATGCCTGACTTGAACGAGATGCAAGTAAAATTGGGCGTTCACGAATCCGCAGTCAAACGCGTCAAAAACGGCCAGCTCGCAAACGTCACCCTGCCCACTCGGACCCTCGAGGGCGTTGTCACCGAAGTTGCCTCGGTCACCAAGCCGGCGGGTTGGTGGACGGGCAATCAAGTGCGATACGACACCATTGTCTCGCTTCCGGCGGCCGAAGACCTGCGACCGGGCACCAGCGCCGACGTCGAAATCAAAGTCGCCGAGTATCAAGACGTCCTGTTGATCCCCGTCGCTGCCATTGTCGAACGTAATAACCAGTCGTTTTGCTGGGTTCAGTCCCCCGACGGCGCCCGCCGTCGACGCATTATCGTCGGTGACACCAACCAGGTCTTCACCGTGGTGCAGCAAGGTCTGCAAGAAGACGAGGAGGTGCTATTGAATCCGTACGCCTACGAAGCACCAGTGGTCGATGAGGCCGATGCCGTGGAATCCGAAGTCGAAAACTCTGACGAAGGACCGAACACCGCTTGATCGCTCAATTCTTCCAAACCGTTGACCTTGGCATCAAAAGCCTGCTCGTACAAAAACTGCGCGCCGGCCTCGCCGCGTTAGGGATCTTCATCGGCACCTCGACGGTCATTTGGCTCGTTGCGATGGGCGAAGGGGTCAGCTATCGCGCGCAGCAACAGATCCTCGAACTGGGCGCCAAAAACGTCATCGTTCGCACCGTCAAACCCAACGCCGGTGGCGACGAAGACGCCAATAGCCGAGTCAAAACCTACGGCTTGCTGCGAGCGGACTATCGACGGATCGTCGAAAACATTCCGAACATTCGCCGCGCGATCCCGATGCGCGAATTGAAGTTCGAATTGCGACTCGATGACCGAACCGCCGATGCAAAACTCGTCGGATGCGTCGAAGAATATCTCGAACTCAATCGGCTTCAGATCGCCCGTGGACGCTGGCTCTCACCGCGCGATCGTGGCAAGAAAGTGATCGTGCTGGCCAATGAAACCGCGAAGCGATTGTTCCCCTATGAAAATCCAATCGGTCGCGCCATCTGGGTGGGCAGCGAATTCTACACCGTGATCGGCCAGACCAAGGACCGCACCGCGTCGGCCGCGATCGGAGGCAGTCTCGATTCACGCGACTACAACCTGGACGCCTACATTCCACTGAAAACACTTCGCCAACGTGTCGGTGACCTCGTGATGAAACGTGTCGGCGGGGGGCAGGGATTCAACTTTGTCGGCGAAGACGTCGAACTGAGTCAGATCACGGTCGAAGTCAATCACATCGAAGAAGTGGACGAGACGGCGCAGATCATTGAAACGCTGCTGCGGAAGTATCATGAAACGCAGGATTACGCTGTCGTGGTGCCACGTGAATTGCTGCGTCAGGCCGAACGAACACGGACGATGTTCAATGTCCTGTTGGTCGTCATTGCCGGTATCTCCTTGTTGGTCGGTGGCATCGGGATCATGAACATCATGCTGGCCACCGTCACCGAACGAACACGTGAGATCGGAGTACGCCGAGCGCTCGGTGCGACACGCAGCGACATTATCGGCCAGTTCCTGATTGAAACCGTCGTGCTCACCGCCAGCGGAGGCCTTGCCGGAGTCTTGTTCGGACTTTCCGTCGGACCGGTCTTCCGCTTCATCAAACGAGCAATCATGACGATTTCTCCTGACTCCCTTCCGCCGATCGTCGACTCGCTGGAACCCCGCATCGCCATGTGGTCGGTTCTGCTATCCCTGGGGATCTCGCTCGGCGTCGGAGTGATCTTCGGAGTCTACCCGGCCCGAAAAGCCGCTTATCTGGACCCGATTGAAGCACTGCGACACGAATAGGAACCATGACACACCTCGCCGACCATCGGAGTGATCAACTCGACCAGAACGCGGCAGGCGACTACGCCTTTCGGGTGGAGAATATTTTCAGGACCTACTTTTTAAAAGGAGAGACGGTCCACGCGTTGCGAGGGGTTTCCTTTGATGTTCGCAATGGCGAGTACATTGCCATCATGGGACCCTCGGGATCCGGCAAAAGCACTCTGCTCAACGTGCTCGGGTGCCTCGATCGTCCGACCAGCGGCCGGTACCTGCTCGACGGCGACGACGTTTCGAAGATCAGCGACTATCAACTCTCCCGAATTCGCGGCCGGCGAATCGGCTTTGTCTTCCAATCGTACAATTTGCTTCAGCAGTTGAATGTGATGGAAAACATCAAGGTACCACTTCAGTACCAGGGTTTAATTGGCAAAGACGCCAATCAGAAGTGCCGCGAACTTGCCAACCTGGTCGGCCTGGGTGACCGAATTTACCACCGTCCAACCGAACTGTCCGGTGGCCAACAACAGAGGGTCGCCATCGCACGCAGTTTGGTCAATGATCCGTACTTCGTGCTCGCCGATGAAGCGACCGGGAACCTCGATTCAAAAACGACCGAAGAAGTCCTTGATCTGTTTGAATCGCTCAACAATAGCGGCAAGACCATCGTGATGATCACTCACGAAGACGAAGTCGCGGCGCGGGCCAAACGCATCATTCGTTTGCGTGACGGAAAGATTGAGTCCGATGTGCTCAATCAAGATCGGCCGCAATAGGCCCGGACGCTTCCGGGCCCGATCACGCGCTTCGCTTCGCCGCCTTATTGGATCGGCGAGTAATCCGTGGCCTTCATGTAGATCGATTCGGGCTTTTGAGCCAAGCCACCGACACCTGATTCGCGGGCGGCTTTCTTCCACGCCGGATCGGACCCGAAGGCCTTCCAGGATTGTTTGGCCGCGTCCGCACTTTCGTGCTCGATGATGTAAATCAACGTGTCGTTCGAATCGGGCTCGTCGGCCGGATGCCAGTAGGCGACCGATTTGATGCCGTGCTTGGCAAACAGGTCAATGGTGTGATCTCGGAACCGGGCATCCAGTTTGCCGAGGGTGCCTTCACGGGCCTTGTAGATCCGCAGCTCGAACACGTCGTCGTCATCGCCGGCGGCGTTTTCATACTTGGGCGAGTAGTCGGTCAACTCCATGTAGACCGATTCGGGCGGCTTGGCCAATCGCCCGACGCCGGATTCCGCGGCGGCCTTCTTCCACTCCGGATCGGCGATGAACGCCTTCCAGGACTCGGCGGCGGCTTCACGACTGGCGTGCTTGATCACGTAGATCAACGTGTCCTGGGAGGCCTCTTCATCGGTGGGCACCCAGTAGCCGATCGATTCGATGCCGTGCTTCTTGAACAACCGCATCGTGTGGTCGCGAAACCGCGCATTGAGTGCATCGAGCTTGCCTTCGGCGGCTTTGTAGGTCCGCAGTTCAAAAACGTCGGCCTGTGCATCGGGTGTCACGATCAGTGCGGCTGCAAGCCAACCGAACACGAGGGCAAACATCAAAGATCGAGAGAACGTCATGGTGTGATCCAGCAGGGGGAAACGGACAGGACGGGGGACCAAGAATACCAGATCAATCGCCGCCGCGTGCCGACGCCCGTTCCAGGCCGCTGCCGCTGCGGGATCTGTCCCCGTTCAACCGATGGAGCCACCAAGTTAAGAAGAAACCCTCCCGTGTGCGGGAGGGTCGAGCGCAGCGAGGGGAGGGTTTCCGGAGCAATATTCGGGGCCTGCCCCCGATGGAGGTTCCTCCGGGAAGATCACCCTACCTCACCGGTCGCACCGCCTGCGCGTTCCAGAGACATCGAGCAAGGAGCTGAGACGGAGAGAGGATGGGGGTCAAAAAATGGGCTGGTCAAAAAATGCTCAGACACGATGGTGTGATCGCTACAGCTGCGGCCCTCTCATTTTTTGACCACCCAATGTTTTGACCAACCAATCGGTTCGCATGCGGGTGCTTGGACAGGATTTGTCCCCATCGTCGCCCGCATCCCGGCCGGAACGCAAACAATTAGCACACGGACTGGCATTCTCCTGGGGTCTGTCCCCGATCACCTTAGCGGCAGGGCGCGAGCCCTCCGGTTCTCCATCTTTGCCCAAACACCGGAGGGCTCGCGCCCTGCCGCTAAAAAATGCTTCACAGCGTTGCCCGGTGAGGTGGCGAGCACTGAGTGCGATCAATTTGACAATCCGGAATGCTGTCACATTGACGGCGCATGGCAGCGTCAGACCGCGGAAATTCGATGTTTTTCCAATTGGCATTCTGGCTGCAACCTATGAAACACGCACGTACCCGCATCTAGCCCCGTTCAACGAGAACCCAATGCTGATTCGCTTGTTCGCCCTTCCGGCCGCCTTGCTCGCGCTGGCCCTTTTTCTGGCAGCCTCCAGTGCCCAGTCTCCGATCTGAGGCGAAGGCAATCCGAGTCATTCACCTCAAAACCCGTCGTGGTCGGCGCGATCGCGTTCGGCGATCGTCAACTTGTACATGTCCTGAATCAGCTGGATATCGCATTCCCGCTGCTCGACCTTTCGACGCGAGAACATGCGTTGTTGGGTGTTGACCATGACTTCGGCCGGCAGCAACGATTGCTGTCCGAACAGCCGGGCGTAATTGACAAAGCTGGGAACGTTTGACGTCGCGAACCCGTACAGCATGCTGCAGACCCCGATGACCTTTCCGGTAAAGATGCTGGTGTTAATCGCCGTCTTGCTGTAGTCGCCCATGATGCAGCCGAGGAACTGCATGCCGGTGGCGATCTTTTCGTTGCCGTACTCGATATTAATCTTGCCGTACGTGTTTTTGAGGTCACTGTTGCAGGTCCCGGCTCCCAGATTGATCCAGCTTCCTAAATAGCTGTGACCGAGAAACCCGTGGTGTTGTTTGTTCGTGTACGGCTCGATGACCGACGCTTCGACTTCACCACCGATCTTGACGGTGTGACCGAGAGAGACGCCATCCTTGAGCGCCGCGTGTTCGATGATGCGTGTCCCGCGTCCGGCGTAGACCGGTCCGGACAACAAACAGAACGGTCCGACTTTGACGTTCTCGTCTAACAGGATCGGCCCATCGCTGGTATCGACGGCGGCATACTGTCCGATCGACACGCCGTCGGCGACGAACACCCCATCGGCCGTTTCGGTGTATCCACCGCGTGCGAGTCGCCACTGCATCGCCGTCGGCATTTCCGTCATGTGCCAGGCGACGACTTCGTGAGGCCAATCGAATGCCGGCAGGTCGTCCGGGCTGATCGGAAGTGAATCGGTGGGCAGATCGGCGCCGAGTTCCAAGAGTTGTTTCACCACTCCGTCGTCGCTGAGTTTCTCCAGGTCGCCGACCGCTTTGCGAGCCGCTTTCTGAAACGGCGAGGCGGGCTCCTCCACCTTGTCGGCCGAGCTCGGCGGCAGCGAATCGAGCAGCGATGATTCCTTCGCCGTCAGACGAGCGGCCAAGATCGCACCGGTTCGATCGCAGCGGACCACACCGGCAACGGTGGCCGCACAGAGTGACTTGAGGGCCGCCAGGGTGTCGACACGCGGGACCAATCGCGCGTTGACCAACAGAACCTCTTCGCCCCGGACCGAATCCCGCGAGGGAGCGGAAAGATTGGATTCCAGCAATTGAATCGGGGCCAAGTAGTTGCGAATGGAAACGGTCAGTTCGCCGGGCAATCGCTTCAACCAATCGACCAACTGATAGCTCGCACACGTGATCGCATAGGCGGGCCGCGCGAGGGTGATCGGCTGGAGCTGGCTGACGGATTCGTCTTCGAAACAGATCAGTTTCATGGCGTCGTTGCTTGGCAGTGCGATGGTTCGGCGTAGCGTTCGGGTTGTAGCGGTCGCGCAGTGTACCCGAACCGTTGACGTCTTCCGATGACGATTTGAATCGTCAACGCGGCGTGAAAACCGGAATCGACAACGGGACGGGCTAGGGTTTCTTACCTTGCAAACAACTCGATGTGCCCTTGATTGCCGATGTGTCGACCTGCTGCCCGTTTCGTATGGCTCTTCACCCTCACGCTGACGGCGTGGATCACCGGCCGGGTCCAATCTCAAACGCCGGTGTCGACACAGACAGAACCACGGGTCGAACTAGAAGCACTGGTCGCGGGTTTGGCCGCCGATTCATTCTCCACACGGGGGCGATCGGAGACACGACTGGTGGCAATGGCGATTCGCAGCGAGGTCATGGCCGACCAAATCAAAGCCCTGCTTCGCGTCAATCCGTTCCCGCCCCCGGACTTGGAACTTTATCTTTCCAAGCAGCGTTTGTTGAGTCGCCTGGAGATGCGGGAGCGCGAGATCCTGATGGAACGTTTTCTCTACGACGCTTCGTTCGACGGGCGCGAGCTGACCGGATGGGAACAGTTTCGCGATTCCGCCGGAGCTGGTCATGACGCTCGATTGATGTTCGCCGCGGCCGTCCAAGATCGCCCCGAAATCGGCCGCTTGCTGGCGGGAGCCGAGACCGATGAGACTCACGGGGCAGAGATCGAGACCCTCGATCGACACGACATTGCCTCGTGGTCCGTCGTGCTTTCGTTGGCGTCGGCTCGCAAGCTGAAGACGGCCGACGGGGCGACGCTACGACTGGTCGCGCACTTGAGCAATCCCGGCAGCGGCCCCGAGGCGCTGCGCGATCACGAACGCCGAGTCCTGTCGCGATTGGTCAGCAGTTTCTTGACAGACGCGCCGATCGATTTGCGTGACCGATTGGTGATCGGGTTGCGGTACGATTGCGACCGGATCGTCGAATCGGATTGCCGGCGGGCGTTGACCGATCCGGCCGAATCGCCGTCGCGAATCGTGACCGCGTTGTTGGCCGCGTCGAAGCTGAATTTTGCGGCAGCGGAAATCGACGCCTGGATCGCGAATTCTTCAGCCGACACGCGGATCAGCCACGTTTGGCGATCGATGGTACCGCCCAAGACGACTCACCGAACCCAGGTCCGCGACGTCGCGTTGGCCCTGGCGCTGCATCGCCAGGAGATCGATCCTCGCACGCGAGGTTTCGGTGCGTTGGTCGCCGATCCGATCCTCGTCTTTCGCCCCTACAGCTTGGGGTTCGAATCAGAAACAGCGCGGCAGCGGGCCCACGCCAATCGCTAGCGCTTCGTCAACTCTTATACTCAGGGTGCCGCGGAAAAGGGTTCAGCAACCGTTGGTGTTTCGCCTTTAGGCGATTCCCGGTCGCTGCTATGCAGCGACAGCAGGCGGCTAAAGCCTGCACACCAACACTTATGCCCGTGCCATTCGGTTCAGGCCCAGACTCTGGCAAAGCCGTCTTCGGCATCGACACGCCTGGAAGCCTATCCCACTAGTTTTCCGGCCGACCTGAAGCACCGGCGTCAGCCATTCGATAGGCCTCGATCACTTTCTGCTCACCTTCGACGCCCTTGACGCTGTTTCCGTGCTCCATGCCGATCACCCCGGTGTAGCCTTTGGATCGCAGGTGATCGAACACGCCACGATAATTGATCTCGCCGGTGTAGGGTTCTTTTCGTCCGGGGTTGTCACCGGATTGAAAGTACGCGATCTCACTCCAGCAGGCATCGATGTTTTCGATCAAGTTGCCTTCGGTGATTTGCTGGTGATAGAGATCGAACAGGATCTTGCAGGACGGGCTGTTGACGGCGCGGCAGAGCGCGTACGCCTGGTCGCTTTGCTGCAGAAAGACGCCGCCGTGGTTGGCGTACCAGTTGAGCGGTTCGAGGACCATGACCAGGTCATGTTTTTCGATCACGTCGACGCAACGGCGCAGCATGTCGATCGCGTTGGCGGTTTGATAGCCGTCGGCCAGTCGACGTCCGCCATAGCGGTTCCACTGTGAATCGGGGTGTTGTTGATCGACGCTGCCGGGAACCACGGTGCACCAAGTCGCACCAACACGTTGGGCGATCTCGACGGCGCTTTTCATCGCCGTCATGATTTCGGCCGTGGAGGCGTCATCGGGCCGGGTGAAGGTCGGTTTGTCGAAACTGGCGTAGGCGACGAAGACACCCATCTGCATGCCACGCTGGTCGAGCAGATTGCCGATCTTTTCCTGCATCTCCGGCGTTTCACCGGGCAAACCGTTGTATTCGAAGGCGGTGAACCCCTGGTCGGCACTGAACCTGATTTGGTCCAAAACGTCTCTGCCGGCGGAGTGCTTGAACATCCCCGGATGGGGTGCATAGCCAAGTGAGAATTTTTGCGAGCCATTTTGTGCCAGGGACACGTTCCCGGACACGGCGGCGGCAGCGATGGCAGCGGATTTGAGCAGGTTTCGACGCGACAACATGGTCAGCTCCATGGCGAGGAGGATGGCCCAAAAGGCCGGGTCCAGGGTCGGACAGGATAGCCGAATTGCCGCCGTTGCACTACGATTCGCGGGCATTGGCAACGTCCATTTCCAGCCCAGGCCTAGCCCACGCGCGAGCCACCATCATGAGTCATCGTTTTTCCGTCATTCAAACCGCCCCCCCGGATGCGATTCTGGGACTCACCGAAGCTTTCAATGCGGACCCGAATCCTGGCAAGATGAACTTGTCGGTCGGGGTCTACAAGGACGAAAACGGGCAGACACCGATCTTGAAATCGGTCAAAGCGGCAGAGCAAAAGATCTTGGACAGCGAAGCGACCAAGGGCTATCTGTCGATCGATGGTTTGCCGGAGTACCGCGCCGATGTCCGCAATCTGGTGTTCGGGGAGACGCTGGCGGCCGATCGCGTGGCGGTGCTGCAGACGCCCGGCGGCACCGGGGCGCTGCGAGTCGCCGCGGATTTCATGCGGACTCAATTGCCCGAGGCGAGGATTTGGATGCCCAATCCCACGTGGGCCAATCATCCGGCGATTTTCGCCGCGGCGGGATTGCCCTCGGAAACGTATCGTTACCTGGGCGATGATCGCACGTCGCTCGATCTGGACGGCATGCTCGGGGCGCTCGACGACAACGCCAAACCCGGCGACGCGATCCTGCTGCACGGCTGTTGTCACAACCCGACCGGCATCGATCCGACGCCCGAGGATTGGAAACAGATCGCATCGGTGATCGCAAAAAAGAATCTGTTGCCATTGATCGACTTCGCCTACCAGGGTTTCGGCGACGGGATCGAACAAGACGCCGTCGGTTTACGAACGGTACTGGAACATGTCGACGAAGCGATCGTGTGCACCTCATTCTCCAAGAACTTCGGTTTGTACAGCGAACGGGTCGGCGCGGTTTCGCTGGTTGCGGCCGATGCCGAACAGTGCACTGCGGCACTCAGTCAGCTGAAACGAGTGGTTCGCACCAATTACAGCAATCCGCCGAGACACGGTGGTGCGATCGTCGCCACGATTTTGGCCGACGAGCAGCTGACCCAACTGTGGAAGGAAGAACTGGAAACGATGCGTTTGCGGATCACCAGACTTCGCGAACAATTCGTCGAAACCATGAAGTCGACCGGCTCGGGGCACGACTTCTCGTTCTTGCTTCGTCAGAAAGGCATGTTCTCCTACAGCGGGCTCAGTCCCATGCAGGTCGACGAGCTGAAAAGCAAGCACGGCATCTACATCGTCGGCAGCGGTCGGATCAACGTTGCCGGCATGAGTGAAACCAAAATGAACTCCTTCTGCGAAGCGGTCGCTTCGGTCATGTCATGAGCAGTGAAGCCACACCCTCCACCCCCGCACCCTCCACCCTTCGTCCCTCGGTTTGCATCGACGCCGTTTTTGAAGGCGTCGCGCCGCGCGAAGCGATCGCCCGCGTCAAAGCGTGCGGGATCGACGCCTTCGAATTCTGGGGCTGGTGGGACAAAGACCTCGCGGAAATCGAAGAGGCCGTGGCGGAGCACCAGATGCAAATCGCCGCTTGCTGCACCAAGTTCATTAGCCTGGTCGACCCGGTCAGTCGGGCTGCCTATCTGGACGGGCTCGGCGAATCGATCGAAGCGGCCAAGCGGCTCGGATGCCAGACCTTGATTTCCCAGGTCGGCGACTTTCGGCCCGATGCCGGCAACGAAGAACAACACGATTGTCTGGTCGACGGTCTGCGCGAAGCGGCACCGATGTTGGAGCAATCCGGCGTCACGTTGGTCTTCGAACCGCTAAACGATCTGATCGACCACGTGGGTTACTATCTGGTGCGAAGCGAGCAGGCGTTTGCGATCGTCGACCAAGTGGCCAGTGAAAACGTGAAAGTCGTCTTCGACATCTATCACCAACAGATCAGCGAAGGCAATGTGATCCGCAACGCGACCGCCAACATCGGCCGGATCGGTCATTTCCACGCCGCCGGAAATCCGGGCCGAAATGAACTGACGCGGGGCGAACTGAATTATGGCGAGATCTTTCGCGCCATCGGAGAAACGGATTACGACGGCTACATCGGGCTGGAATACTGGCCGGTCGGAGAGATCGAAGCGGGCTTGAAGGAAGCCACCCGTCTGATGGCTGGGCGCTGACCGCTGGCAAGACTTTTTTGATGATACTGGAAACGTTTCGACCAAGCTGAACGGTTTTCGAGCGGTTCTTTCCGACCACTGCGACGGCTCTAGCCGCTCGCAAGTGCGATGCTGGTTGCCGCCAGAGCCGTCTAGACTTGAGACGCCCCGCCGACGAAACCGCACCATTTGGTGAGTTCGGATGCCCCAAGTTGAAGCGGCGGCCAAGTATCAGGTTGCAGTAAACGGGCCCATTCCCGAAACCTTTGGGAACTTCAGGCGACCCGATTTGCCGACATTTCTGGGCCCGCGACGAGGGTTGCCTGGCAGGACGGAAACTCGACTGGCATATCGCGACAGGTTTTTCATCAGCTTGATTTCTCTCATATCGAGACGTTCATCGATCATTGCGACACGGAGAGACATCTTCACCAATGTCAAACTGAGCGCAAATATCGAGGCGATCAAGACCCAAATCATGGTGTCACCTTACTGGGATTCTTATTTTACGGACGAGGCTGGTAATGACAGCATTTTCCATGCCAAACACGCCCCCCAACAGAGAACGGTTGACCGGCGCCGGTGCTCCGCGACGCGACGCGTGGCGTGAGCTTCCTCCACGGCCGGCGATTGCGGGCTGTCGATTTAGTCGGGTTCTGCTGAGTTAATGGTGAGCCGTAAGGCCTCGGGCAACGTCGCTGTGCCCGGCCGCTCGTATAACGAAAATACAGTTCCATTAGAATGGACTGTGGTTGTTCGTGAGGAGCGATTTACGGCCGCTGTGACTTTGACCAC
>NZ_NTFY01000066.1 GCF_002289565.1 Rhodopirellula sp. SM50
GACCGAAACGAAAAAAATGGCGGCCAAATACCGCTCGCGCGATAACAGCCAAGCTCAATCGCGGCAACAATGGGCGGATGCAATATCCGGGTTAGGCGATGCTTGCTCGCTGCAGAACAGCGAGACCGGGCGGCTAAAGCCTGCACACCAGCAACGCTCCCTCACCCATTTTCCGTCGGCCGCAAGACCGGGAACAGGATCACGTCGCGAATCGATTTCTGTCCCGTCAGGATCATAACCAGGCGATCGATTCCGATACCCAGGCCTCCCGCAGGCGGCATCGCATGACGCAACGCCCGGATGAAATCGTGGTCCATCTTGGCCATCGACTCTTCGTCGTCCTGGCCTTCCAATTGCGTCTCGAACAGCTTTTGCTGCAGATCGGGATCGTTCAGTTCGGTGTACGCGTTGGCCAGTTCCATTCCACTGATGAACAGTTCGAACCGTTCTGCGATCTCGGGGTTGTCCCGCTTGCGTTTCGTCAGCGGACAGATACTGGCCGGATAGTCGATCACAAAGATCGGGCCTTCTAACGTGTCTTCGACTTTCTCTTCAAAGATCTCGTTGCGGACGACATCCAGGTGCTTGTGTTCGGTGTCCAAGCCTAGCTTTTGGGCGTACTCGATCACCGCCTTGTCGTCGGTCTCGTCGATTCCGGTCGCCTCTTTGAACAACTCGGCATAGGTGGCCCGTTTGAACGGCGGCGTGAAATCGATCGTCTTGCCCGCGTATTCACGTTGGTATCCGCCGCCGATCACTTCGATGGCGTTACAGATCACGCGTTCGGTCAAATCCATCATCGACACATAGTCCCCGTAGGCCTGATAGACCTCCAGCATCGTGAATTCGGGATTGTGTCGCGGGCTGAGGCCCTCGTTGCGATAGACACGCCCGAGCTCGTAGACCCGTTCCATGCCCCCCACCATCAGCCGCTTCAGGTGCAGCTCGAGTGCGATCCGCAGGGTCAGCCCCATGTCGAGGGCATTGTGGTGCGTTTCGAAGGGGCGAGCCGCGGCGCCGCCGGCAACCGTATGAAGCGTGGGGCCTTCGACCTCGCAAAAACCATCCGCATCGAGCGTCGCGCGGATCGATTTGACGATTCGCGTGCGGTCCAAGAACGTTTCCATGGTGCCGTCGTTGAACGCCAGGTCGGCGTACCGCATCCGCTGTTTCAGATCGACGTTGGTTAGCCCGGCGTGTTTTTCCGGCGGCGGTTCCAGCATCTTGGTCTGGAACGTCAGCTTCTCGGCAAACACGGTCAGTTCGCCGGTGTTGGTGCGTCCCAACCGCCCTTCGGCGGCAATCAGGTCCCCCAGATCGAACAGCTTGGCGAGCGCGAAATCATCCTCGCCGACTTGTTTCTTGCCAATGAAGATCTGAATCGATCCGGTCCAGTCCTTGATGTTCAAAAAGATCAGCTTGCCGGTCGGTCGAGCCAACATGATGCGGCCGGCGACGCGAACCGTGGGACCGATTTCTTCGCCGGGGCCGTTGTCCGATTTCCATTGGCGGTAATCGACGTCTTCGGATTCGACGTCCGGCAGTTCCAGAAGTTGGCCGTCTTTGGTTTGAAACTTGACCTCGGAGATTCGTTTGCGGCAATCGCCGATCAGCGTTCGGTCGTCGAAACGCGAGCCGTAGGGATCGATCCCCAGCGCTTCGATTTGTCGCAGTTTTTCGCGGCGTGCCACTCTCGGGTCGGTGGTGTCACCATCGTCGGGAGTGCCATTTCCGTTGCCGCCGTCTGGGTTCTGATTCATCTTGACTGCTGATTGGGTTGAAAACTGCCGCGGAAAACGACCGGAATTCCGGGCCTGGGGCCGAATTGTCGAACCGATCGCCTGTTTTGACAAGGCGAGCGCCCGGGAGCTGTCTTGACCCGGACCGCGGCGGTTGACTATCAGGACGGTTGGTTGTCGCCGGCGTCGTCGTGACGCTGGACCATGACGCGTTTCTCTCCCGCCACCGATCGAATCCGAGTCCCCCATGAGTCGTTTTCTCGCCTTCACAATGTTCCTTGTCGTCGCCACCTGCTTTTCCGCCAGCACCCAAGCGACGGCGGCCGAAGTCGTCCATTTCCAATGCAAGGAATGGAAAGCGAAACACATCCACGATGCCAAAAAGGCAACCGCGATTGCCGGAACGTTGAAAAAACTGGGTTGTGAAGTCAAGGAAGAACAGCACAACGGCCACCTCGACGTCAAATACCGCTGCGTCAAAGAACGCACGCTACCGGTGAAATCCCACGCCGAAGCCGTCAAATGGGAAAAGTGGTTCAAGGAATACGGGTTCAAGGTCTACCACACCCACTGATCCTCCGGCGACGTTTCGATTTGCCCTGCACCGGCAAGCGAGAAGCTTACGCCACTTGCCCCGAACCCGAAGTGTGATTTACACTTCTGTACTGGACGGGAGGCCGTTTCGACGACGAAGCCGTCCCCTGAGGAGGATAAGCGAATTGGCAAGCAGACTGATTCGAAATCAGTTGCCGCGCAAGCGGTTGCGGGTTCGAGTCCCGTGTCCTCCGCTGTGACCAACACACCCTCGAAAACACTCAGTTTTCGAGGGTGTTTTTGTTGGGTCGCCCCCCACCCGGACAAACCTCGACAACCGGCGACCCATTCCCCCCCTGCCCGCCAAAAAAGGGTGTCGGACACCTTTTCTGTCGGGGCGTGGCGGAAAAGGACGGTTGGTTGAGTGAAGGGGAGCTGGAACACGAAACTGCGCCGAGGTTTTCTAATAGACTGCGGCGCATTCGCTGTGGGCGAACCATGGAGCTTCGTCGGCCCCGATTTGTAACTCACGTCCGCAGGAATGGTTCGAAGACGATGAATGTTCGCCAGAAAAAACTTCCGATCGCGGCCCTGGAACGGATTGACGATCGGTGCACCGAATTCGAACAACGATGGCAGTCAGGCGATCCGCCGACCATCGAATCGGTCTTGGAAGGAGACGTCAACGACGCGGAGCGCGACGTGCTGTTGGCCGAACTGGTCGTCCTGGAAATGGATTATCGGCGACGACGTGGTGAGGGGCCGGCGAAGCAGGAATACCTGGACCGGTTTCCCGATCATGTCAAGGCAATCAACGGCGCGCTGAAAGACGACGAGAAACGCGCCAGTGCCTTCGTGCCGCCCACCATCGCACGTCTGGCCGAACTGTTTCCCGCCCTGGAGATCATCGAACTTCTCGGTGCAGGAGGAATGGGGGCGGTCTACAAGGCGCGGCAAAAAGGACTCGATCGCATGGTCGCGGTGAAAATCCTGCCGGAAGAATTTGCCCACGAAGCGAACTTTGCCCTCAGGTTCACCCGCGAAGCTCGCACGCTGGCGAAACTCAACCACCCCAACATCGTCTCGGTGTTCGAGTTTGGAAACGTCCAAGACACGCACTACTTCCTGATGGAGTTCGTCGACGGACCCACACTTCGCGACGTCGTCCGTGCCGGCCAATTGTCACCCGAACACGCTTTAGCAATCGTGCCGCATCTCTGCGACGCACTGCAGTATGCTCACGACAAGGGTGTCATTCACCGCGACATCAAGCCCGAAAACATTCTGGTGGCAAAGGATGGTTCGGTGAAGATCGCCGACTTCGGTTTATCGCGGATACTGGGGAACGAAAACCAACAGACGATGCTCACCGGCACGCACCAGATCATGGGCACGCCGCGCTACATGGCTCCCGAACAGCTGGAAGGCGCGCGCAGCGTTGACCATCGGGCCGATATCTATTCCCTGGGCGTTGTCTTTTACGAAATGTTGACCGGAGAGCTTCCGATCGGGCGATTTGCCGCGCCGTCACAGAAAGCCCAGATCGACGTGCGGCTCGACGAAGTTGTTCTACGCACGCTCGAAAAGGAACCGCAACGTCGATATCAGCACGCAAGTCAGATCAAATCAGACATGCAAAGCATCGCGTCGACGGGCAACCCGGCGCTCGCCCCCACCCTGGTTGCCGGCGAAGTCGCCCGGCAGACGGACACCACCTCGGCGATCCAGCCGTCAACGGCCAATCTGCATCACCAGGAATTGGCCGCGCGAATGTTGTTGACCCGGCGTGACCTGATGGATCGCATTGACACGTCCCTGCGACCACTGTTTCGAGGACAACTCTTGCAGATCCTCATCGGCGTGCTGATCATCATCTTGGGGGCTCAATGCTGGGCGCGCAACATGGACATGGCCCATCGAGTGATCTGCGGAGTCGTTCTGCACGTTTACGGGATTCTCGTGATCGCCGCGGCAGCAGCGGTCTGCACCAAAATCAATCGAATCGACTACTCGGAACCCGTCGACCAGATCCGCAACAATTTGGAAGCCGTCAGAAACATCTATCTGAAAGTCGGCGCGGTGATCGGATTCCCATGGTGGTTGATGTGGATCCCGGTCACCGTGGCGATCGGTTTCGATGCCGTCCTGCATCCGAATTCACTGATCCCGTCACTCGTCGTCGGAGTGATCGGATTCGTTGTCTCCTACTGGCTGTACTGGCGAGTCCAGCAGTCCGACCGCCCGTCGGCCGAGGCATGGCGAAAACGCCTCGCCGGCAACAGCATCGCCAATGCGTCTTTGATTCTCACTGAGATCGAACACGCACAGATTCAGTAAGGGATTTCTTGCCCTCACCCCCGACCGGCGATGCTTTGAAGCATTTGTTAGCGGTAGGGCGCGAGCCCTCCGGTGTTGTGGCAGAGAGTAAGAACCGGAGGGCTCGCGCCCTGCCGCCAAAACCTCAAGAAACACACGGGAAAAATGCTTCACCGCGTTGCCCGACAGGCCTCCTCTCAAGGAACCGCCAGCCGCTGTGAACCGCCACCACGTTGAACATCTCAAGTCAACGTTGCTCGCTACCGTTCTGTCGCACGCGTCAGAAAGCCCAACCATCCGCACGCTCGTTTCAATGCTTCCGGCCGCTACATCAGGAGTTCACCATGAGTCCTACACTCGACACCGCCGTGATCACGGACCCGCTGGAGGAAGCATCGGAATCTCCCGGTGCAGCCGCGGCGCCGACGATCGAGCGGCGACACGACCTGGACGCGCTGCGTGCGATCGCGATGTTGCTGGGGATCGTGCTTCACGCCGCACTCTCATTCTCTCCGATTCCCTGGACCGTGAAGGACTCGCAGACAAGCGAGTTCTACTCCGTTCTGTTCGCCGTGCTCCACGGGTTTCGCATGCCGCTGTTTTTTATGTTGAGCGGTTTTTTCACGGCCATGTTGTGGCGCAAACGAGGACTCGGGGGATTGATCAAACAGCGGCTCAAACGGATCGCCCTACCGCTATTGCTCGGCTGCCTGACCATCGTGCCGAGCATGTGGGCCGTCAGTGCCTTCGTCAGCCGCCCGTCATCGGCAGGGTCGCAGAACGCGGCCGCCTGGGAAGCGGTTGTCGCGGGTGAGACCGACCGCGTTCGGACAGCAATTAGAAACGATGAATTGACCGTCGACGCGGTCAGCCAAGATGGCGCGTCGCTGTTGACCGTTGCTGTATTTCTCGGCCACACAGAAATGGTTGAAATGCTGTTGGACATGGGAGCCGATGTCAACCAGCGAAACCGCGACCAGGGAACGGCGTTGCACAGCGCGGCCTTTGTCGGCCGCAGCGAAGAGGCCGCCTTGCTGTTGGGTGCCGGAGCCGACGTGGACGCCTCGGACGCAAACGGACAAACGCCAAAGGACCTGCTCAAGACCGACTTCGTCACCACCAACTTTATCGCGACATCGTTTGGGCGTCCGCTGGATGAACAAACCTTGAAGGCCGGTCGCGCCGAAATCGCAAAGCAACTCGGCGTGCGAGACTTCCTCGGTTCCGGCAGCGGTACCGCGGCGGGTCCCGGTTGGGAAACGATCGAGGCGCTCTTGTTTCAGTTTCCGGTCTTCATGCATTTGTGGTTTCTGTGGTTCCTATGTTGGTTGATCGCGGCGTTCTTGATTTACGCCCCCCTGGCCGATGCGTTGAAGCTTCGCAAGCTTCCTGCATGGCTGGTGTGTTCTCCGGTCAGTCTGCTGTGGCTGATTCCGCTGACGATGTTGCCCCTGTCGTACATGCAGCCTGCCGGTTTCGGCGCGGATCCATCCATCGGGCTGCTGCCACTTCCCAGCGTGCTCGCTTACTACGCCGTGTTCTTTTTCTTCGGCGCGCTCTACTGGGACATCGACGACGCCGAGAATCGGCTGGGCCGCGAGTGGGCGATCAGCTTGTCGGTCGCGGTGTTTGTGGTCTTTCCGATCGGTCTGGATTGGGTGTCCGGTACGTTCGGGATTGTGCCTTCGCTGCTAGATCCCACTCTGAAGGCGCTCGCCGCAGGCTTTCTGCAGGCCTTGTTTGCGTGGCTGATGATCTTCGGATCGATCGGGCTGTGCCGTCGCCTGATGTCTCGAGAGAGCCGCACCATGCGATACATTTCCGATTCGTCGTACTGGCTGTATCTGGCTCACCTTCCGCTGGTCCTGCTGGCTCAGTGGTTCGTCCGGGATTCGACGCTGCCCGCGTTTGTGAAGTTTTCCGGAATCACGATCGTGATCTCCGCATTCCTGTTGCTGAGCTACGAGTACGGCGTTCGCTATACGATCATCGGCCGAATCCTAAACGGGCCGCGAAAACGGGCTGCGTAGCAACGTGCGTTTTGAGGGAGTGGGTCGGTGCGGGTAATGCGACAAAGCAAAACTCGCGCAGGCCATGGATTCCTGCGCGAGTGTTCTCGGTAAGCATCGTTGCCAAAGTCGTCGAGTTAGCCGTCAACTTGCAACTTGTTGCGGACATCCGTGACACCGTTGACCTTGATCGCCAGGTCTTCGGCATGCTCCTTGTCGTAGTAGGAATCCACATCACCGTATAGATAGACCTGCCCGTTGGACGCGTTGATCGAGATGTCGTAGCGATCGATAAGGGGGTCGCGTGTGAGTGCCTCCTCGACATCTCGCTTGATCGCGTCGCTGGAACGCGGTTCGACGGGCCGCACCTTCAAGTAGTTCTTGACTCGCCAAACGCCGACGGTGTTCTTGGCGTTTTGGGCAGCCGCTCGTTTCGCCTTCAAGTTGTCGACGATCCCGGTCAGCGTCACCACGCCCGCGTCGACGGCCACGTTGGGATTGAAAGACGAGACTCGGGGGTCAAACAGAAACGCGGCCTCGATTGCGTCGGCAATCGCTTCGTCGTCGATGCTGGACCACGGCTGCCGACGCTGCATGTCGTCACGTGACCACCACGCGACCTGCAACTCTTCGGTGTCGATGGACCGCACGCCGGTGACCCAAGCGTCGCTTCGAGCGATGGTCCGTTCGTAGTCACTACCAACACTTCCGCTCAACGTGACATGGCCATCCTCGACTTCGACAATGACCAGTTCGTCGTCCAGACGCGCATCCCAGTTTAGACGCTGCACGATATCAGACTTGATCTCGTAATCCGTTCGATCCGAGTCGTAATTGACCTCCAGCTGGTTGGTCAACTCCGTCACTCCGCGGGTGCTGCGAGCCACCTTGGCGGCCAGATCGCGTTCGGCATAGGAACTCACCGTGCCATTGAGCGTGACATTTCCGTTTTTGACGGAAACACTGATTTCCCAGGTGTCCGTCGCCGGATCTTGGGCCAGCGCCGTGATGACATCGCGTTCCAATTCCCAATCGGTACGCTCGGCGGTGGTCACTTCCAAACGATCAACGACCGAGCGAACTCCTTTGATCATTTTTGCGATCCGAACAGCGGACTCCTTGGCCATCAGGTTGTTGACGGATCCGGTGAGTGTGACGATCCCGCCAGCCACGGTCACATCGATCGCGTTGGCATCAACACTTTTGGCTCCCCAGAACTCGCCTTCCAACGTCGTTTCAATGCGATCGTCCTTGATGTCGTTTTTCGAAGCCGACGAGTTGGCCGCGTGCAGCGCCGTTCCCGACATCAGGCACGCGAGTGCCGCGGAACCGATGGTCGCGTTGAATAGACTCGACTTGTTCAATCTCATTGATGGGCTCCTTGGGGTTAGAGGATCAACAGGGCCGCATAGACGCGTTTTTCATGCGGACGATTCCAAACGTCAATACTTCAGTTTGCAAGCAGCGCGCCAATCAACGGCAAACCGTTCATCCGGTGGGGCTCTTCGCGTGTGCCTGCGGTGCATTTCGCGACTGGCGAGGGAATGTTTGGACCGGCGGAAGACTGGTGCTTTCCCCCGCATTCTGGGCCATCGCCGACCACTCTCCATCCTCATTGACCAATTTGCCTGGCCAACCTCCTCGCCGCGTGGCCGATTCTCGGTCACAATCACACCTCACACAGAAGTCCGTCCGCGAAAAGGCCTGGGCTGACCTCTGCTTCCCGCCTCCTTCCTCCGATCGATTTGTCAGAGATGCAGATGTACTGTTTCACGAAGAAGTACGCGCTACTGGTCGCCCTGCTCGCCTTCAACCTCAGTAGCGGCCTGTCATCAGCTCAACATCCCGACCCGATCGCGACGCTTCAGGAAGAAGCCGTGCGAGCGAACCGTTCCGACTGGGGCCATTGGGGGCCCAACGGGGACGTTTATTCGAGCTGGAAGAATCACAGCAACCGGCTGATCCCCGTCTACACGTTCGGCATGGATCTGAAATCGGTTGCGGGGGAGAACAGCGTGTATCGCGATCGTGCGGCGCTGGAGAAACTTTACGGCCAGGTTCCGGAACAGACGTACAACCCCGAGGCGGAATACTTTGACCAGACCGATGTTTATCGGTTGCAAACGTCGGCGATCGAATCAGGCAAGAAACGAATCATCCTGTTTGTCTTCGATGGGATGGACTGGGACACCACCCGCGCCGCGGCGATCGCCAAGCAGGGCGAAGTCGCCTACGACAGCGGCCGCGGCCAAGGACTCGCCTTTCAAGACTACCGCGGCGCGAAGACCGACTTCGGATTCTTCGTCACCAGCCCGCACAACGATGGGACGAACATCAACGTCGACGACCAGATTGTCACCACACCCGGCGGCAAGGTTCCCGGCGGATACGATCCGGCGCTCTGCGGCGCGACCCCTTGGAGTCCGATCAGTGACGCCGATTACCCGATCGGTAAAAGCAAGCAGACCAAACACGCCTTCACCGACTCCGCCTCGTCGGCGACTTCAATGACGTCGGGCATCAAAACCTACAACGCTGCGATCAACGTGGATCCTCTGGGACGCGAAGTCCTTCCGATCACCAGAACGCTGCAACAGGAAAACGTGGCGATCGGTGTGGTCACCAGTGTTCCGATCAGCCACGCCACGCCCGCGTGCGCCTATGCGAGCAACGTGCATCGCAGTGACTATCAAGACTTGACGCGCGACTTGATCGGACTTCCGTCCAGCTACCATCCCGGGGGATTGCCGGGCGTCGACGTCCTGATCGGTGGCGGCTGGGGGACCGAAAAAGAGACCGATGGTGCGCAGGGAAAAAACTTTGTGCCCGGGAATCGATACATCACCGACGAAGACCTGGCCGCCATCGACGTGGCCAACGGAGGCAAATATGTCGTGGCGCAACGGACGCCGGGCAGGACGGGCACCGAAGTGTTGAACGACGCGGTCAAGCGAGTCAAAACCAGCGGCGATCGATTGTTCGGCTACTTCGGCGTCCAAGGCGGACACCTGCCGTTCCGCACCGCCGACGGAAATTACGATCCGGTGATCAGTTTTGGCAATCCCACGCCGGAAGCGGCCGAGGAGTACAGCGACGATGACGTGCGGGGAAACGTCCAATTGCGTGAGATGGCGCTCGCGGCGCTCGACGTCCTCGATGCACGCTCGGATCGCTGGTGGTTGATGATCGAATCCGGTGACGTCGACTGGGCGAACCATTCCAACAATATCGACAACTCCATCGGCGCCGTTCACAGTGGTGACGATGCCTTCGCCGCCGTGGTCCAGTGGATCGAGCAACACGGCGGATGGGGCGAAACGGTGTTGATTTTGACCGCCGACCACGGACACTACTTTCAACTCGATCGGCCCGAAGCACTCATTCCTTGATCCAGAACCAGCCCCTGAGCTCGCCCTCGTTGAACCCAGTCGCTCGATCGTCCGGATAGAGTTGGGCGAGCTTCTGCTTGATCTCGGGCAGGATTTGCTCCTCGGGACCGTGGCATAGCAAACACTGCGACTGCAGCTTGATCGGCAACAGGGCTGCCGCAGAATCGTCGGACAGCACGGCGAAAACCGGCGTGTCGACTTTCCGCTCGACCAACGCGGCGGCCCACTCGGGAGGCTGATTGTCGGGGTTGCGGAGCCGAACGCCCGTGCGGCCGATTTGCACCGCGTGTTCGGCCCCCACTTCGTCGGCAATCTTGACCGCCTCCTGGCTGCACACTCCGATCGCCTCGGCCGGGCCGGCGTCCGCCATCGCTTCCATCAAACGTCCCGACAGACGCGTGAACAAGTCATCCTTGGCGGCAAGCATCGCCGCTTTGCTTTCCTCGCTCGGCACCGCCCCCTCAACGATCGCCAGGGACGGCTCGCTGGTTGGTGTCTGATCCGTCGCTGGCTCGGTCTTCGTCCCCGTGCATCCGCTTGCGGTGAACAGCAACAACGATAGCGCTGATGTTAGATGGTGCGTTCGTTTCATGCTTGCGATCCCCCGCGAGTTGGATGGAGTGGAGACACCGGAGCCGCCGGATCTCAAAAGACCCTGTTCTATCGCAAGTTCGCGAGATGTCAAACATTTTAGCCGATAGCAAATTGCCGCGGCGGCACGTCGAGAGCGACGATTCAAGAATGCCTATAATGCGGAGGTCCGATTCACGCGTCCCATCGCGCCCTACCCACACGGAGCAACGGTTGTGAGCAACAAGACATCCAGTGATCATCAGACTTCCGAGCTTGAAAATGTTGCGGTGGCGCGGCGGCGATTGCTAAAAGCCGGTGCGGCGTCGATTGCCTACGGTGCGCTCGGTGCCAATGCGTTTGCGGCAGCCGACCGTCCGGTCAAACGCGTCGGGTTGATCGGCGCGGGCTGGTACGGCAAGAGTGACCTGTGGCGGTTGATTCAGGTGACGCCCGTGGAAGTCGTTTGCATCTGTGACGTCGACCAGCGGATGCTTGATGAAGCGGTTCAAATCGCCAGCGAGCGTCAGCCGTCCGGCAACAAACCGAAGACGTACGTCGACTACCGCAAGATGCTGAAAGAAAATCGTTTGGACGTCGTCGTCATCGGCACGCCAGATCATTGGCACGCGCTGCAAGCCATCGCGGCGATGGAATCAGGGGCCGATGTTTACGTTCAAAAACCGATCAGTGTCGACGTGCTGGAGGGCGAAGCGATGGTCGATGCGGCACGGCGGCTGAACCGTGTCGTCCAAGTCGGTACCCAACGCAAGAGCACCCCGCACCTGATCGATGTGAAGAAACAGGTCGTCGAAGCGGGACTGCTGGGCAAGATCGGTCATGTCGAAATGTGCTGTTACTACCACATGCGGGCCAACGGCAATCCCGACGTGATGCCGGTGCCGGATCATCTGGATTACGAAATGTGGACCGGTCCGGCGCCGCTGAGACCCTATGACGGGTTGCCCCACAAGCGATGGTGGCGAACCTTCACCGAATACGGCAACGGCATCACGGGCGACATGTGCGTCCATATGCTAGATACCGCCCGCTGGATGCTGGGTCTCGGATGGCCGAATCGCATCGCATCAACCGGCGGCATCCTGGTTCAAACCGACGGCAAGTCGAACATTGCCGACACGCAGAGCGCGACGTTTGAGTTCGATGACTTCAACGCCCAATGGACCCACCGCACCTGGGGCTCGCCGACCGATCCCGATTACCCGTGGGCGTTGTTCATCTATGGGGACAAAGGCACGTTGAAGGCGAGCACGATGCGGGCCGACTTCATCCCGCAAGACAAACAAGCCAAGCCGCTCCACTTTGATTGTTTCTTCGAACGCGAAAAGTACCCCGAAGACTTGACCGAGAAAGACATCGAACTCAACGCCGCTCCGGCGACGCGTTTACACATGCTCGATTTTCTCGAGGCGATCGAAAACCGAAACCGCCCGGTGGCCGACATCGAAGACGGCCACATTTCGACGGCGAGCTGTATTTTGGCGAATCTGTCCATGCGGCTCGGGGGCCGCCCGCTGGAATATGACCCGAAGCAACGCGTGGTCATCGGCGATGAAGAAGCGACCAAACTGCTCAGACGAGACTATCGCGAGCCCTGGCAGCATCCGTTTGCGGGCTGAGTCGGCACACGAGGCAGCGTTGGTATCGACACACCTTGAGTCACCCTGCCTGGCAGGGAGGGGCGAGCGCAGCGAGCGGACGTCAATTGTATTGCTGTGCGTTTGCGTTTCTATCGAAACGCCACACCGCAGAGCGGTGCCACAACACAGCCCGGGGTCGCGGAGCGCACCCCGGGTTGTGTCGAAATGGGAACTGGAACCCCAGCGGGATTCAACAAATGACGCGATGTGATCCGCGGGGCAAACGGCGTGAATCCGCCAAAACGCCTTGTTCAACCCCGCTGGGGTTGGCGGCCTAATGGTGCCCGGAACTTGGGGTGCGCTAGCGCGACCCCAAGCTTTGATGTGACACGCCGCCGGCGTAAAACCGCTGCCACGGTGGAACGAGAAATGCGTCAGCAGTACAATTGATGTCCCACGCAGCGACAGTGGGCGGCTAAAGCCCAATACCGCTAAGTTAAGCGTCGTTTCTTCAGAATAGGGCCCGTAGGCTCGCGCCAAACGGCTGATATTCGTTTGATATCAGCCGGTTCGCGCCAGCGTCCGGGCCCCCTCATTCATGTTAACTTAGCGGTATTGGGCTAAAGCCTGCACACCAACACGCTTACCGTGCCATTCAGCCGCGGATCACGATCGGGGCGCCCGATCAACGCTTCGGCGGAGCGTGGTTCTTGGGCAGTTCCGAGTATCCGTTTTTGATGAATAGCGAAACGACTTTGGCATGCTCTTGCAGCAGCTTGGCGACGTAGGCGTCCTCGGACGTCTCGCGGACCAGGACACCGTGCTCGGTGTGTTCCACATCCATCTTGATCTTCTTCGCGTTGGCGAAAATCTCGCGGAACAGAGGGTCCCGCATGCGGATCGGGTTGACGTTTTCCATCCGATCGTACATCGATTCGACGTGTTTCTGGATCCGTGCCGCCACGTCTTCGTCATTCGATTCGGTCAGCGTTTCGATGCCGTTGGGCAGATTCTTGACGGTGCGTCGAATCGTTTCTTTGTGTTCGATCAGAAAAAAGAAGTCTTCGTGATCGATATCGTGCTGGGCATCATGACCGTGCCCCATGCCTGCCCCGCGTCCCTTCCCTGCCCCGCGTCCCATGCCGGGGCCGCCGCGCATCGCCGTCCCTTTCTCGACCGCCGTTGCCTGTTTGGCGGCGGCTTTGGCATCAGTCTCCGCCGCGACGCAGTCTTTGCATTGCTGCTTGCATTCGTCTTCGTTGCAGAACGGACATCCCTTGCCGGCTACCTTTTTGGCGACGGCGGCCTCGTCCGTTTCGTCTGCCGCGGCGGCGCACTTGCCGCATCCACCCTTGGCGTTGGGCTTCAGGCAATCGGTGCATTGAGAAGCGTTTTCGGCGTCAGCCTTGGCGAGTACCGATCCCGCATCTTTCGCTGCCAAACAGCAGGCTGGTTTGCCGTCGGTGTTCGGTGCCGTTTCAGATTCGGCGGCGTTGTCCTTGCAACACGTTGGAGTTGGCTTGGCGGATTCGTCTGTCGGCGTGTCGGTGTCCTTCAGTGGCGCACCGGTCAAACCTGAGGCGAGCACGATCAAAATCGTCAACGTCGCAGACAACAATACAAGCTTCTTCATGGAATTTCCCTTTTACGGTTCGCCCCGTCGACCGGAGCCACAGTGGATGGTTTCAACGAATGGGTAGGCAACCAGCGTGCCGTTCGGGATCAAGTTTCCATGTCGCTCTGGCCTGGCCCACCGGAAATCAGCCTGAAACGTGGGAATTTGTGCTCGAATGGTCGGAATTCTTTGTCGCCTGTTTTTCATTTCGATGGCCAGACGTCGCTTCTGAAACGGACGCGACCGCCAACTGCGCAAAAACTGCAGGGTCAATCGAGCCGGCCTCTGCATTCATTGCAGGGGGCGGAGTCAAGCGTCACGCAACGTTGCCGGTGACCGCACCTGATTGACACACACCTGACACACACCGCGGGCGAAATTGAGCTCATTGGCACAATTCCAAGTGCCGCTCGCGATCGCGGCATTGGATTTGCTTTACCCCATGCCAGAACAATCCAACCAACACAAAGGTGAGTGCCATGAAACGGTTACTACTTGGACTATCCGCAATCGCTGTCCTCGCGATGGTCCCACTGGATGTCAGTGCTCAACAGAGGAGAGGACGAAGTGCTGCTGGGCAGGGCTCTGGGCAGGGCTCTGGGCAGGGCGCCGGACAACGATCCGCTCAGCGGCGCGGTTCTCTAGGGACAATTCAGCAATCCAATCGAGGTCGACAATCAACGGGAGTGTATGCCACCAACGACAACTCGATCGACCTGCTCCGCTTGTGGGAAGAGGAAAAACTGGCGCGAGATGTATATAACACGCTGGCGAAGACTTCGAGTCAGATGGTGTTCCGAAACATCGCACGCGCTGAATCCCAACACATGCAATCCGTAGGCAGGCTGATCGGAGGCAGTGGGGCTGGGCTGCAACGGTCCAGCAACACGCCGGGCGTGTTTGTGACACCCGAATACCAACGGCTGTATCAGAACCTGATCGCCGAGGGCAGTCGCAGTCCGCTGGACGCATTGAAGGTGGGCGCCAAGATCGAAGAAATGGACATCGCCGATCTGCGCAAACAACTGGCCGCCGCCAGCGATCCCCAGACGCGTCAGGTGCTGGAGCGTTTGATGCAGGCTTCGCACAACCATCTTCGCGCGTTCGCATCCCAGATTGCATCGCAGGGATCCAGTTACAGGGCGCAGTTCCTGACTCAGGCTGACTTCGACGCGATCGCTAATTCCAGCGGTAACGGCCAAGGACGCCAGGGTGCCGGATCTGGCGGAAATGGGTTTGGGGTTGGTAACGGTGCCGGAGGCAATGGTCGCGGCCGCGGTGCGGGAGGCGGCCAGGGAAACGGAGGTCGCGGAAACGGAGCTCGCGGGAACGGCGGTCGCGGCCCCGCGTAGGAGCTGTGGCTGTCTCCGCAATCGGATGGCAGCAAGTCGCCGGCGGTCGAGCGACGCGCGCACCGCCGGACCGGCACGGGGCAACTGTCCTACAATGGTTTCATTCACCAACGCCAACAAGAAAACGATGCAGCGCATGATCGCCAAACGAATCCCCAAGCCACGAATCGTCGGACTCGTGGTTTTGGTTGTGTTGTGGGTGATGTTTGCGATCTGGCAGCGTGCCGAACATGTCCATCAATGCCGACTGATTCACGACACGCTGTCGTCCCAAGGCGATGCCTTGTCGACCGCCGTCAGCAATTCGATTCAATCACATCGTTGGTTCAGCCCCTTTGTCCGGCAGCAGCTTCCGACGACGCTCGACACGCTCGCGCGATCGACCAACGTGCTTGCCATCGCCGTCATCGCAGATGGCGACGCGGAACAAACGTACGTCGCGGGAGACGAAAGCCTGATCGCGTATCAGTTGCCCGCGGGAGAACATGTCGTCGATGACACGTTGCAACGGGTCCGTGAATTTGAGATGCAAAACGATCCGCCGATGCCGGGAGGATTCATGTTGCCGATGGAACCGGCGGATACAAAATCGTTTCGATCGGTTGTCGTTTTGGATCGGACGGAAACCATGTCCCAGTTTTACCTCGAAGCGAGAAGCCGGATTCTGATTTTCGTCTTGGGGACGTTGTTGCTTGTCGCCATCGGTGCGGTCTGGCAGTTCACGGTTCGGCTTGCCCAATCCGAAGGAAGAACCCGCTTGCTGACGGCCGAAACAAGGCATCTTCGTGAACTCGGGCAAGCGGCAGCGGGGCTTGCGCACGAAACACGCAATCCCTTGGGTTTAATTCGTGGCTGGACACAGCGGTTGGTCGATGCGGGGTTGCCCGAGGCAGACCAGCAGCAACAGGCCGAAGCGGTCATCGAAGAATGCGACCGCGTGACAGCGAGGATCAATCAATTCCTCGCCTTTGCGCGCCAAGCCGATCTGCAGATTGAAACGCTGGCGATCGAAGATTTGGTGACGCAATTAGGCACACTGCTTCAATCGGACCTGGATGCCAAGGGCTTAGATCTGGAAACGGAGGGACTGCAAGGGCAGTCCATTCGAGCCGACCGTGACCAGCTTCGCCAGGTGTTGTTCAATCTATTGCAAAACGCCATCGGCTTTGCGCCCGAGCACAGCACGATTAGACTTTCGATGCAGCAGTCGCCCAATGGCGCCTTTCGAATCGAGGTCGCCGATCAGGGGCCCGGTGCCTGCGAGCAAATCGTCGACACCCTGTTCGAACCGTACGTCACGCGGCGTCCCGGCGGTACGGGATTGGGACTTTCGATCGTTCGTCGCATCGCAGTAGCTCATGACTGGGACGTGGGCTACAGGCCCGGCGACGAGGTCGGCAGCGTGTTTTGGATTGATGGCATTCGCAGCGCATCAAACGTGTCACATGGCCATCGAATGGCTTCCGTCAAACCGTAAAGGCAACACTGTGAAGCATTTTCCCCATGTGTTTCTTGAGGTTTTAGCGGCAGGGCGCGAGCCCTCCGGCTCTTCATCTTTGCCAAAACAACGGAGGGCTCGCGCCCTACCGCTAAAAAATGCTTCACAGCGTTGCAATAAAGGTTCCTGGCGAAGATTGGACACATGAAACAAGCATCGCCAGCCCAACCCGTTTTGATGATCGTCGACGACGAGCCGGCCCAGCGTGAACTGATCGGCGGCTTTCTGCAGCGTCAAGGTTTGGAGATCATTGAGGCGTCGTCCGCCGAATCGATGCTCGAATCGTTGCAGCAGCGTGCTCCGGACATGATCTTGTTGGATGTGCGACTGCCGAACATGAGCGGCATCGAAGCGCTTCCAGAGATTCGTCAGCGTTTGCCGACCGTCCCCGTTATCCTGATCACCGCATTCGCCGATGTGCGTCAGGCGGTTGAAGCGGTCAAACGCGGAGCCGACGATTATCTGTCCAAACCAATCGACTTGGAAGAACTCAAAGTAACTGTCTTCGATGTATTGGGGATGCGTTCGGTCGACGACTCCCCGGACAGGTCGCCGCTGCCGCCCCTACCGGCGGAGTTTATTTGTCAAAGCAGCGCGATGCGTGGCTTGATCGAGACAATCGCAGTCGTCGCGCCCTCGGACGCTCCGATCCTGATCCAAGGCCAAAGCGGCTCCGGTAAAGAATGGATCGCCAAGTTGATTCATCAGTGGAGCCATCGTGCGAAACACCCCATCGTGACGACCAATTGTGCCGGCCTGTCCGCCACCTTGGTCGAAAGCGAACTCTTCGGCCACGTCAAAGGGGCCTTTACGGGCGCATCGGAGAATCGTTTGGGCATGTTTCGATCGGCGGGCGGCGGAAGCCTGTTCTTGGATGAAATTGGTGAAATGCCGTTGGAAATGCAACCTAAATTGCTGCGCGCCTTGGAGACGCATCAGGTCACGCCGGTCGGCGCGGACCGACCGGTCGACGTTGACACGCGATTGATCGCCGCGACCAACCGCAACCTACAGGACGAAGTAACCGAGGGACGTTTTCGCGAGGACTTGTATTACCGGCTGAACGTGGTCGAGTTGATTGTCCCGCCGCTTGCGGATCGCCGCGAAGACATCATTCCGCTGGCCAAGCATTTCGCCAGCCAGTTCTCCAATCGACAGGTGCGTTTTTCACCCCAAGCCTCGCGCGCCATGCTGGCCCACACCTGGGTCGGCAATGTTCGTGAATTGAGGAACGCGATTCAACGCGCCTGTTTGCTTTGCCAAGGCGACGTGATCCTGCCCGAACATTTGCCCGCCCACGTCGCCGTCGATCAACGCGCCGAATTACCCGATGCCGGGCGTCTGTCCCAAGTCGAGCGGGCGACGATTTTGGCGACGTTGGAGGAGTGTGATGGGAATCGAACCAAAGCAGCAAAGGTTCTGGGGATCAGCCGCCGCGCACTGATTTACAAACTGCGTGATATGGACGAGCAGGCCGAACGTCCATGATCCACCCCGCATGATACTCACGTGCGAGTCACCGGCGAGTTACTCCCGTTGTCGCGGATGACGCTGGGACCGACACGTTTGCGAAATGCGTCGCAGGCTGTCGAACACGCGTCGCGCCCCTGTTAGACTGGCATCCTTATACGACGTCGGACTGCCGTCGAGGTTGGCGTCGCCTCTGGAGCCTGATCAACTGGAAACTGATGACCGCTGTAAATGATTCTGTCGCGTTGGGACTTGATTTTGGAACGGAGTCGGCGCGAGCCGTGCTCGTCGACCGCAATGGATGCGAATTGGCTGTCTGTGAGAGCCCCTATCGTCACGGACAAATCACACAAACCCTGCCGACCAGCGGCGCCGCGCTGCCGCAACACTTCGCGCTCCAGGACCCCGCCGATTGGATCGAGTCCGCGGCCGAAGCGACTCGAAAGGCGATCGGACAATCCGGCATCGATGTCCGGCGTGTCGTCGGCATTGGAGTCGATTTCACCAGCTGCACCATGTTGCCGACCCAGTTGGATGGCACTCCGTTGTGCGAGTTGGAACGGTTTCGCAACACGCCCCTGGCTTGGCCCAAACTCTGGAAACATCACGGTGCGATCGAACAGACCGATCGCATGAACCGAATCGCCAAAGCACGCAACGAGGCGTTCATGGATCGTTACGGCGGGACCATCGGTTTGGAATGGTTCTTTCCCAAAATGCTGGAAACGATTGACAAAGCACCGGAAGTCGCCGAGGCCGCCGAGGTTTGGCTGGAAGCCGGCGACTGGTTTGTCTGGCAACTGGTGGGCTGTGATGCAGCCGAATTGCCAAGGTCAACCTGCCAAGCAGGTTACAAAGCGTTATGGTCGGCCGAAACCGGTTACGCATCCGATGCTTACTTTGCGGCCGTGGATCCCGTCCTGGCGGCAGCGGCGCGCGACAAAATGCCCGGCCAACTGTTGTCGCCGGGGCAGTTCGCCGGAACGCTGTGTGATGACTTGGCCGATCGTCTCGGTTTGCCCGCCGGCATCGCCGTCGCCGCTGCCACCATCGACGCCCATGCGGCGGTGCCCGGCGTCGGTGAAGCCGAACCGGGGACGCTGGTCATGGTGATGGGGACCAGCAGTTGTCACATGCTCAATGCCCGCCAAGGCAAACCGGTTGACGGGGTCGCGGGAATTGTTGACGGAGGTATTTTGCCCGGGATGTTCGGCTACGAAACCGGACAAGCCGCCGTGGGCGACGCGTTTGCCTGGTTGTTGAAACTGCTGAATCTGGATTCCTTTGAGCAACTCGCGAAAGACGCAATCGCGCTGCCGGCCGGAGCCGACGGCGTGATGTGCTTGGACTGGATGAACGGCTGTCGCACGCCGTTGATGGATGGAACCGTCAAAGGTGCCTTCAGCGGATTGACGCTCGCGACCACTCCGGCACACATGTATCGGGCTCTGTTGGAAGCGTCCGCGTTCGGGGTGCGTTGGATTGTCGACGTCCTTCGCGAAGGCGGAATCCCCGTCCAGCGGTTCGTCGCAAGCGGCGGGCTGCCACACCATAATCCCGCCGTCGTCCAAGTCTATGCCGATGTGCTGGGAAGCGAAATCGAGGTGCACCCGTCCCAACAAGGACCCGCGATCGGTGCGGCTGTGTTGGGCATGATCGCTGCAGGCGAGTCCAAAAGCGGTTTCGCCAGCGTCGCCGATGCGGCTCGCGCGATGGCAGCCGTACCGGAATCCGACAAGCAGATCGTCAAACCCAATCGCGATCACGAATCAAGCTATCGAGGTCTGTATCAACGCTACCGGAAACTCGCCAATGTGATGCAGACGCTGTAGCGTTGGAAGGCGAGCGGACGGATCGAGGGCTGAGGAATGGGTGGCAGAATGATGGGTGGCCGGATGATGGGTGGCCGGATAATGGAGAGGCAGGATGATGGAAAGGTAGAATGATGGTTACATAGAATCGTCTGCGGCAGGACGCTGGAGTCGAGCTGCTTGGGGGGTGAGGCACGATGCGGAGCACCCGGAATCAATCACGTTGGGGATGACCATGCGACACGACAGTTCGGCCGGCCGTCTTTGGCGAGCCCTGGTTTGCATCGGCGCAGCCGTGTTCCTGGGGTTGCCGTCAATGGCGAACGAAGATTCCGGCGTCGCCGAACCGAAGCGACCAACGACGCTCACGCAACTGATTGACGATTGGTTTTGGCCGGATCCCCACAGTCATCTCGGGCACGTGCGATCCAACGGTGCGGGCTGGGAATGGGTCCGCATCGCCGGCGACGTCAGAGCCGGAACCGACGCCGGGTTGTCGGTCAAGCAAGTCACCGCGATCGCAGCGATCTATCGTCAGGCGGGAGCAAGCACTCCGCCAGGAACACAGGCGGACCGCAAGCAACACTGGCGGCGGGCAGAGTCCAAGGCGCGGCAGTTGCTCAGTGAAACACAACAGCATCGAATCGATCAATTGGTCATCCAACGTCGCGGATACCGAGCGTTTCTCGACGCCGATCTTGCCACGCGACTTGATTTGTCAACCGATCAGCGAGCAGGGATCCGAGACGCGATCGCCGATCACGCCAAGAGGATTGCCGAGTACACACGCCGACTGAAGGCGAAAACCGATCGAACCGGTAACAAAGACCAACCGATCAGCGAACACGAGGAACTCCGTTTCCAGACGGCGCGACGCGATAAAGTTCAACTCGGATGGCTTTCGCATCAACAGACATGGAACGACATTCGGGAGATTTTATCGCCCGATCAAGCCAAGCGATTTCAGGAACTTCGCGGTGCCCGTCCTGGAAAACCCATCGCAAGATCGATCGCTACAGCAACCGGATCAACCGTAAACGCCCAACAAACTCCAGACGCCTCGGTCGATCCGCCCGCATCGCCACTTGAGCATCCGAAGCGAGTTCGGACCGCCGAGCAACAGGTGGCATTGGAAGACATCAAGAAACAACTCCATGATCGTCTTCTGGAAGATCTCAACGCCGCCGAAAATCGCAGTCCGGGTTCTGTGATCCAGACGTCCTATGGTGATGGACTGCCGGCCGAGGGGTCACCGCAAGCCCTGTTCCGTTCAATGGTCCCGTCGACGTATCGGGAATACATCCGCCGACATCCGAAGCTGCATCAGCTCGAATTTGATCGTGACGCAACCGTCTTTGTCTCCGAACAAACGCTCGCAGTGCTGGACAATGCGTTGCCGATTTCGCTCGATGCGGCGATCGACCTGATGCTGTACGCGCCCGTTCGCCCCGCCAGGCTGGCTGCGGAATTGATTCGTCAGCGACGCACGAAACTGTCGATGGAACAGTGGATCCGCATCGTCAAAGGGTACGAGTTTGTGCCTGCGATCCGCAAAGAGTATCCCATCGGGGTGCCCGTCGAGATCTGGGGAAACGGCGCGATCCCCTTCGGATTCTTGTTGTTCGATGATCCGACCATCGCCGGGGTCGTGACCGAGACGCGTTCGCAACTCGATGGCAAACCCGTTGCAACAATGCCCGGCAGCGGTTGGCGATCTAACTTGCCCGGAGTTTCACTCGGGGATGAATCGCTGGGAAACCACACGATCGAGTACCAACTTGACTACACGTTGACCGTCGGCGGGCAACCCATCAGCGGGCAGCTCAGCTCTGGAAAGATTCCATTGATGATTGTCCCTGATCAACCCGACACACTGGCAGCGGCGATGTCCGATCAACTTCGCGAACTCGTCGCCTCTGGGATCCGAGCATTGCCAATCGCCAGGGGAAGGGAACGGGTGTATTCCCGTCCGGACGGAGCGGGAGCATTCAAACGTGTTGCGAAACTCCGGATTCCACACTTGGAGCTGAAGCGTCCACTGCCGGTGGGGTTGGCAATGAAGGTCGACGTCTATTTTTCGGATTCCGATCAACCACACTCGCGACCCGTGTGGGTGGTCCCCACTGGCCAGACCAGCCAATACGAAGTGGAAGGCATGATCGGTGACGCTCGCCTGGTGCAAACGCTCTCAGAGCGGGCCGATCAAGAGGGAATGGTTGATGCGCGAGTCGTTCTGACACCTTCCCGCAGCGCCGCACTTTCGCACGCCCTGTTGAATTCGTATTACCCCGAATCGATCGAGGTGCAAGCTCAGTGGCAACTGTTGTCGGTCGAATCCGATCAGCGGTAGCGGAACGGCGTTACGCGGAAGGGTACCTCGGTTGACTCACGGCATGTCGGTCGGGCACCTGCGCGGCAAGCGCGGCTCAGCATCGTCCCACGCAGGTTGGCACAGAGGGGCATCGCTGCCCAGCGAGTTGGGATTTGGCTTTGAATAAGAATGTAGAACGTGGTATCACTTTGGCTGGTCCGTCGCGCGACGGATGTCATGGGGCTTTGATCAAAGTATTGTTGGCGTAGCGGAAATGCGTACACTGGCGATCGGGGATATACATGGATGCTACCAGTCGCTGAAGCGATTGGAATCGGCCGCGAAGTTTGCGCCGGACGATCAAATCATCACGTTAGGGGATTTCGTCGATCGAGGCCCTGATACGCGCAGCGTGCTGGACTGGTTGATCGATCGCCAGGAACACGGTTTGATTGCACTTCGAGGCAACCATGAATTGATGATGCTGGCGGCAAAAAAATCCTTCAACCGGCATGTCGAATGGCGTGCCTGCGGTGGCGACGCGGTGCTGGCATCGTACGGCATCGACCATGTCGAACAGATCCCCAAGCGGCACTGGGAATTCCTGTCGACCAAGCTGAAGTCCTATCATGTCGGCAAGAACCATTTTTTCGTTCACGCCAACGCTTACCCCGAAATGGAATTGGACGAGCAACCGAGCCACATGCTCTATTGGGAATCGTCTGCCGAACGAGCCCCCCACCGCTCCGGCCGGGTGATGGTTTGCGGGCACACGCCGCAACGCAGCGGCGCGCCGCTGGACATGGGACATGCCGTGTGTATCGATACGGCGGCGTGTAAAGGCGGCTGGCTGACCTGTCTCGACGTCGATGCCGGGTACTGCTGGCAAGCCAATGAACAGGGTGAGGTGCGCGGTTTCTGGCTCGATCAAGGACCGTACGGGGCACAATTGGAACGCGCCTGAGCGATTTTAAAATTTAGAGTGCGTGACCCGAATGGCACGGGTAAGCATGTTGGTGTGCAGGCTTTAGCCCAATACCGCTAAGTTAACATGAATGAGGGGGCCCGGACGCTGGCGCGAACCGGCTGATATCAAACGAATATCAGCCGTTTGGCGCGAGCCTACGGGCCCTCATCTGAAGAACCGACGCTTAACTTAGCGGTATTGGGCTTTAGCCGCCCACTGTCGCTGCATCGCAGCGACCGGGAATCGCCTACAGGCTAAACACCAACTGTTGCTGAATCCCTTGTTACTATTGCCCGTGCCATACGTACCTGCCCCCTTTCTCGCTCGACCGAAGCAACCCGTCAATTTAAGATCGACAAAGCACTATTTGCCGTGGAACGTTTTCATCTCGCTGACCAACCGAGCGACCACCTCGGGATGCTGCTCGGCGATGTCATGCTGCTCACCGAGATCGGCCTTCAGATCGAACAACAACGGTGTGTCGTACGTGGTCACGGGACGTCGACGACGGGTCACCGGGTCGGTGGGCAGGCTGCTTGCGACGTGAATCTTGTAGCGACCGGAACGAAACGCGTTTTGATGATAGGCCCATGTCTGTCGCGCGCTCGGCTTGCCCTCGAGCAAGGTGTGGCTGAGATCAGTCGAGATGTACCCAGGCTTGTCGGACGGTTCGCTGCCGCCGGTGAGTGTCGCGAACGTCGCGTACAGGTCCAAGTTCGCACCGATGCCGTCGATCGTGGCCGGCTTGATCGTTCCGGGCCAATGGAAAATTGTCGGAACCCGCTGGCCGCCTTCCCAAGTCGTCGCCTTCTCGCCACGCAACGGACCGGCGGTGCCGCCGTGCGGGCCGAAACACGACCAGGGGCCATTGTCGCTGGTAAAGACGATCAGTGTTTCCTTCTCGATCCCCAATCGACGAACCGTCTCGACGACTTGGCCCACCGACCAATCGATTTCTTCGACCACGTCTCCGAACCGGCCACCCGCACTGCGATTCTGAAATTCGGGTGACGCAAAGATCGGCGCGTGCGGCATGTTGTGGGCCAGATACAGAAAGAAGCGATTGTCTTTCTGTTGCTCGATCCATTTCACCGCTTCTTCGGTGTAACGGCGTGTGAGCAGTTCCTGGTTGACCGGAAATTCCACCACCTCGCGGCCACGAATCAGCGGGACCGGAAACGAGAATTTATCACAATTGTCAAACACCTCGCGCGTTTGCTTCTTGCCCGGCGGGGGCGGCACGTCGTTGCTGCCCGGGGTGCCATAGTGATAATCAAAACCACATTCCAACGGGTGCATCGGGTCGACGGTAAAGTCTTTGGGGTAACCTGCCAGGTGCCATTTTCCAAGAATGGCCGTCGCATAACCTTGCCGTTTGAGCATCACCGGCATCAGCGCACTGCGATCGTCCTTCAGACCGTTTGCCTGGCGCGGAATGAACACGGGATGCCGGCCGCTCATCAACCCTTTTCGGCTCGGCACACAGGTTGAACCGGAGGAATAAAAGTTCGTCCAACGCTGGCCTTCGGCGGCAAGTCGATCGAGATGAGGCGTCTTGTTGTTGGTGTTTCCATAGCACGCCAGATCACCGTAGCCCATGTCGTCGACGAAGATCAAAACGATGTTAGGTGCCGCTGGGGCGGCCCGCACCGCTGATGAAAACAACGCGGTCACAGACAACAGCATCAAGCTCAGCAGGGCGAATCGATCGTTCATGGTTGGTGCGGGGGATAATGGGGAACAAAAACGCTTGCGGATAGAAGAAGCAACGCGGGGCAGCCATCGTAGCCCATTGTCACCAGCGGTGCACGCGCCGCGGAATAGGGGTCAGGTACCAAAAATGCGAAGCACCCGTTGGGCCATTTGGTTTTTGGTACCTGAACCCTTTTTCCGCTCGACAATCGCAACCCCAAATTCGAATCTGGACAGAGGACTAGCCACCCGCCAACAGACGCAACAACTCACTGGCCGCGGCCGAGGCGAACGCGTTGTCGTTGATTTCACACTCGATTCGAACGATAGGCTTCTGGGTTTTTGCAATCGCTTCAAACAGGGCCGCATCGGCAACGGGGTCGTGAAATGGTTGCCCTGGGGCGCTGATCACACTAATCGCCCTGGTTGGGATCATCACGGTCACGTTGTCGCCATAGCGGTCCACCTGTTCGGCGAGGGTGCGTCCGAGTCGCGCCGATTCCTCCGCAGTCGTTCGGACCAAGGTGTTGTCGGGATTGTGTTCGTAGATCAGGCGCGACCGATAGCGGTCCGGGAGGGTGCTGCGAGGGCCAAAGTTGGCCATGTCCAAACATCCCGGCGCGATGACGGTCGGCAATCCCGCTGTTCCCGCAGCTTCCAGCCGATTCGGGCCGGCGGACATGATGCCGCCCAGCAATTCATCGGCCAGCTCGGTCGTCGTGATGTCCAACACGCCGGCAACCATCCCGCTGGCGATTAGATCTTCCATGGCCCGTCCACCGATGCCGGTCGCATGAAACACCAACACCTCGTAGCCGGCATTTTCAAGAATCGGTTTTGCGATCTCGATGCACTTGGTGGTGTTGCCGAACATGCTGGCGACGATGATCGGTTTCGCCGCCTCCGACTCGACTTCCGCCTGGACCATGCCGCAAATCGCGCCCACCGCGCGTGTGAAGACGAGTTGCGAAATGCGATTCAGCCCCGCGACATCAACGACGCTGGGCATCATCACAATGTCTTTGGTGCCGATGTAAGCAGACGTGTCTCCGCTGGCGACGGTCGAGACCATCAGTTTGGGGAATCCGATCGGCAAGGCGCGCATCGCAGCGGTCGCGATCGACGTACCGCCGCCTCCGCCGAGCGAGAGGACGGCGTCGATCCGTCCGTCCGCCGCCAGGCTCGGCAACACCGCCGCCGCAGCACGCCCCATCAACGCCACACAAGCACCACGGTCGCCGGCGATCGGTTTCAAGTCCGCGTCGATGCTCGCCAGCAACTCGTCGCGTGTGACATCGGGTGGGATGCGAGGCCGCTCGCCCGTCCCCACGTCGATGGTCAAAACGGCGAAACCTTGATCACGAATTTTCTGGGCGACAAACTCCAGCTCGTCGGCTTTGGTGTCATACGTCCCGAGTACGGCAATCGTCTTCATCGCGAACGCACCGGAATCTGCTTGAACTCGCGCGTCAGTTTCAACAACGATTGCTCAAACGCCATGCGTTCCAAACTGCTCGCGCCGACGAAGCCGACCGCATCGGTGTGTTGGTTGATGTAAGCGGCGTCGACGGGTCCACAAATCGGACCGCCGTGAGAAAGCAAGAAGATGTCGTCACGCACACTTTTTGCGGCATCACAAACCTCTTGCGTGCGTTTGGCAGCGTCTTCGATCGTACAACTGGCATCGGTCACGCCGATGCTGCCGCCGATCGTGGTTCCGACGTGGGCAATGATTGCGTCGGCCCCCGCCTTGGCCATCGCCTCAGACTCTTCGGCCGTTGCGACATAAACGATGCTGAACAGGTCCATTTGGCGAGCCAAAGCGACCATTTCGACCTCATGGGAAAAACTCATCCCGGTTTCCTCCAACACCTGCCGAAAGTTTCCGTCGACGATGGCATGGGTCGGAAAATTATTGACGCCGGAAAAGCCCATCTCTTTGACTTTGCCCAACCAATGCCACATCCGTCGTCGTGGGTCGGAGGCGTGGACACCGCAGATGACCGGTGTTTCTTTGACGATCGGTAACACCTCGTACTCGCCGATCTCCATCGCCACGGCATTGGCGTCACTGTAGGCCATCAAGCCGGCGGTGCTGCCATGACCGGCCATTCGGAAACGGCCGGAGTTGTAGATGATGATCAGATCCGCGCCGCCCTGCTCAAGAAACTTGGCGCTGATGCCGATGCCGGCGCCCGCGGCGAGAATCGATTCGCCGCGGTCAAGGGTCGCACGCAATCGCGCCACCACCTCTTCGCGTGTGTACGGATTTCCTGTTCCAGTCCACGGGTTTGGCATTGCAGAAGCTCGTTCAAAAAGGCGCCGAAATTCATCAGGTTGACCAGGTCCGACATGATAACGCAATCGGATCCGCTCAACCCTGCGATGGTGCGTCGCACCCGCGAAGGTCATGGGATCGCGCGGGCGAACCGCAAGCCTCGTCTGTTTCTGCGAGCCGGCGGCGGATTAACGCTCGTCGTAGATCTTCATCGGAAAATCGGGCTCGAACGTGCGGTCATTGATGAACGCGAGCTCGAGCCGTTTGACGATTTCCGGATGCGACTTGGCCAGATCATTGGTTTCAGCCGGGTCGTCTGCGAGGTTGTAGAGTTCCCAATCGGCCGCTTGTTTTTGGTTGATGTTGCGGCGAATGGCTTTCCAATCTCCGTCCCGCACCGCAACGATTCCGCCGTATCCGTTGAAATTCCAAATCAGGGGTTTGGTGCGTTGTGTTTCGTTTCCCTGAATCAAACCGACCAAGCTGACGCCGTCGAGTATTTGTTGGTCGGGAAGCTTGCCGCCGGCGATCTCGGCCAACGTGGGAAACCAGTCCGGGAAGTACGACGGGAAATCATTTTCACTGCCTTCAGCAACCTGACCGGGCCAGCGGACCAGGCATGGGATGCGAATGCCGCCCTCGTAGCAGCTTCCTTTGTAACCCTTCAATCCGCCGGTGGAATTGAAGAACGTGCAGGCCGCTCCACCGACATGAAACTCAGGATTGCGGCTGCCGTGTGTCGGACCGTTGTCGGAAGTGAAAATCACGATGGTGTTTTCGGTCAATCCGTGTTTGTCCAATTGATCCAAAATGGTCCCGACGTGTTCATCCAGATCGGAGATCATCGCAGCGTACGCGGCCCTCGGTCGCGGGTGTGGCAGGTAACCGTTCTCGCCTCGATAGGGTCCGTGTTGGTCGTCCCACTCCGTCGGATACTTGTCGATCCATTCTTGGGGTGGTTGCATGGCGACGTGCGGTTCGACGAACGGGCAATAGAGGAAGAACGGATTGTCTTTGTTCTTGTCCAGAAACTTGACGGCCTCCTGCAGGATCAGATCGGGTGCATACGTTTCCGCCCGATAGTCATCCGCGACCACTTCTCCGTCCGGTTTGCGATCGTGGCCGGGGATCGGGTACTTGTTGATCAGAACTTCTTTTTCGTCGCTGTCTAAGAACGGCGGAAAATAGCTGTGGGCGTTGCGTTGGCAGTTGTAACCGAAGTAGCGATCAAACCCCTGTTTGATCGGTGAACCGGTTGTGTTGGACGGCCCCAGCCCCCATTTGCCAAACGCGCCAGTCGCATAGCCGGCCTCTTGCAACACTTCGGCGATCGTGACGATCTGTTCGGTGATCGGAAATTGTCCGGGATAAATGCGCCCGTTGCCGGAATCACGGTTGGTCCGGATCTCGGCGTGCCCCAGATGCTGGCCGGTCATCAGGGTGCAACGCGCCGGAGCACAGACCGGCGCGCCGGTGTAGTGTTGCAGGAACCGCATCCCGTCTTTCGCGAGCCGGTCAATGTTGGGTGTACGAATCTTTTCTTGGCCATAGCATCCGAGTTCACCATAGCCGAGATCATCCGCCAAGATAAAAACAATGTTGGGGGTTTTGGCCAGGCCAAATCGCGGGACAGTCGCAGTCACGACAACAGCGGTGATTAACAGTAAAAGACGCATAGTGGGCATTTCCAGGGCGTTACTCAGCAGGGACGGTACGGATCGTCGGGACCCAAAACCAAGTTGCGGATTTGGACCGGTCGCATTCGAAGCAGTGTAACGGATCCACGGCGTGAATTGCCCTCGGGCGTCTCTTCAACCGTCAAGATCGTCCGAGGACGCCAGGGCCATTGAGTCAGTGATTGAGTTCTCGATCATGCCCCAGGCACGATGAATCCTACATGCTAAGGTTTCCTCGGCCCCCCCTACTCTCGCCAGTGCCGAATCATGACCACCGTCGCATCCCCTTCCTCCATGACCTCCGCCGCTTCCGCGACTCATCCGCCCGCACTGCGATCGGCCGAGAAACCGAAACACAAACTGCCGGCTACTCCGTCAAGCGACGATGACCGCTACGAGCCTCGCTTTCAAGTGATCGGCGGGCAAGATGTTCGCGACATCCAATGCCGGCTTTCGGTTCATGTTCCGCTGGGAGGCGACGAACAAATTCCCTGTCAGATCGTGGATCTGAACTCCAGCGGTTGCGCGATTCGCTATCGGCAAATCCGGTCGCTGTTCAAGTCAACGACGTTAGAAATTCGCAATCTCGCAGGACATGACACCTTACAGATGCTCGCGCGGGTTTGCTGGTCTCGTCAATCGGGACTCGATCAATACGCCAGCGGTTTGTATTTTCGCCGTTCGCTCCCCGATGACTTCATTTCAGCTGGCATCCGCGCCGGCCAACTCAGTCGCCGAACGGCACACCGCGAATCGGTCGACGTCTCGGTCACCATCCGGCAGTGCCAGCCCCAAAATCGAAGCGAGGGGCGAATCGTTTCGACCAGTCGCAGCGGACTACAAATCATCGGCTCGGATGAATGTGTGATCGGCACACGCCTGATGCTGCAGCTCGCTGATGGCAACGCCGTCGTCGGTACGAGCGTTTGGAGCTCGCGACGGGGGACGCAGTATGCCTCCGGGATCGCGTTCACGCACGCCGGCACCGGGCGTCAGTTCCACAACGCCGTCCTTCAGCTTTCATAACGTCCTACTCGCCGCGGTTGATGATCTCGCCCATCAGATAACAGCGAAAACTGGCGACGAGCTGTTGAACCGCGTCGTTCAATTCGCGTCGACGGCGATCGCGGTTTCGGATCGGCTTGAGTTCCAAATGGACTTTCGTGCTGCAACCCGGTGTCGCGTTTTCGGTCAGCAGTTCGTCTTTTTGTGCATCGCTGAGCGTCAGCACTGCGTGGAATGAGATCTTGTGATCGATGCGACGGCGGCCGCCCGGACTGGATCCCGAGACGACTTTCAACGAAAGCTGGTTTTCGGCGACATTGACAATCTCGGCGTGGTGATCGGCGATGAAGCCGCGCAGTTTCTCGATCACCAGATCGACCGGGACGGGCGTCAAGATGTCAACCTTCGTCGCCACGGCTTCGTCACCGCCGATCAGCCAGTCGAACCATCCGACGCGGTGCGCGGGCTCGGCGACTTCAGACATTTTCCCCAACCCCAGCTGAACGACTCGATTGCGGCCGTTGTCTTTCGCCTTCAGCAAGGCTCGGTCGGCGCGTGCCAACACGGTTTCCGCGCTGTCGCCGGATTGATATTCGGTGACGCCGAAGCTGGCCGTAATGCATTCACCGCCGAGGGCTTCGATGGGCGTCGATGCGAGTGTCTCGCGGAGGACTTCGGCGCGTTTGGCGCCCGTGGCGTTGTCACACGCGTTGGCCAACAGCAAAAACTCTTCACCGCCGTAACGCGCCACCAGATCCCCTTCGCGACTCTGCGACCGCAGGACATTGGCAAAGACCTTGAGCGCCTCGTCACCGGCCGGGTGGCCGAAGGTATCGTTGATTCGTTTGAAATGGTCCAGGTCGCAAATCACCAGCGCAAACGTTGGTCCGCCCGCGGCGGTGGCGGCAACCATTTCTTCCAGCGTGGTGTCGAAATGGGCGCGGTTGGCGACACGCGTCAGTCCGTCCAGTCGCGTTTGTTTGTGTAGCGTATCGAGTCGACGTTCTAAATGCTCGCGGTCGGACAGGTCGTGAACCACAATCACGGTACCGTGAGACCCGGGGCGCTCGCCGTGCACGGGCGCGACTTCAACGTGCACCGAAACGGGATCGGTTCCGACGGCTTCGATGATCATCGCGCGTCGTACGGATTCGCCCGTTCGAATACACTCCTGCAACGGACAAATCGTTTCGTCGTCGCGGTCGCGGTCGGTGTCACGCATCCGTAGTGCCGCGGCAGACCATTGTTTTCCGATGATCGCTTCGGCGGGTAGATCGGTCAGTCGCTCCATCGCGACGTTCCACTGAGAGACGTTTCCTTCGCCGTCGGTAAACGCGACGCCGTCTTTGAGTGTCGACAACAAGCGTTGATTGAACAGCGTTTCGCGGCGGACAACTTCTTTGGTTCGCTGGGACTTGCCGACCGCGACGTTTGCGGTCCCGGTCCAAAACGCCTGAGAATCTTCGGGGCGCAGTTGCTGGAGCCAGCGGTGGACCATCGATCCTTGCAGAATCTCCGGCCGGGATTCGAGCAGGCGACTGAAATCGAGGACCAAATCTGGATCGAACTGCGTTCCGCTACCGCGAACGAGTTCGGCAATCGCGCGATCACGGCTCATCGCCGGCCGGTACACATGCTCGGTCGTCATCGCGTCAAAGGCATCGGCAATCGCCAGCATCCGCGCGCCCAACGGCAGCGCCTCGCCCTGCGGTGTTTCGCCGTCGCGTCGACTGTCGTACCAGAGGTTGCAATAGCGAACGATGTCCAACAAATCAGGGTCTGTGGTGCAGCCTTGCAGAATATCGCATCCGAGATCAGGACAAGTGTCCATCACAAGCTGCTCGTCGACCGTCAGTTTCCCCGGCTTACGCAAAATGCGATCGGGAATCCCAATCTTGCCGACGTCATGCAGCAGCGCCCCGACTTCGATTCGATCGCGGACGTCGTGATCGAGCCCCATTTGCTCGGCCCAGCTGCTGCAAAACAACGCCACCCTCAATCCGTGTGCGGCGGTCGCCGGGTGTTTGGTCCGTAGCGCGTAGAACAACGAGGTCGCGATCCCCAATCGGACGACGGCCAAACGGTTCTCGGCGTCTTTTTCAGGGCGTTCGGCAGGGGATTCGCTGACAGCCTCCGAGGCGATCTGCAATTTCGCCAGCAGATTCGTGACGCAATTCGCCGCCCCCCGGGCAACCGTCGACGAATTCGCCACGCCCCCCGTGGCGGGAACGGCAGCGTTGAAGGTACTAGATTGGGGCTCGAAAGGGGTCTGAGAATGAGTCATTAGGCTCAAATGCGGAGGAGTGACGACAAGAATACCGGCTACTGGCAACCATAGGTCACGTCGGCCGCTCGGGGCGTCGAAAAGAGCGTGATTCTCCCTTGTCGCCTGACTGGTAGAACCGGAACGAGAGGCGCGACACGCGCCCCCCGTGATGGCGGAGGTTTCCTTTCAAAGCTTGCGATTTGCTGTCACCCCACCTACCATAAAGGGGTCTGCTGGGCGAAGGGTGTCGCCGAAAAGAAGGCAGCAAGCACCGGCTATTGTGAAGCTTCTCTTTTGGTATCGGCACCGTGAGTCTCTCTGACATCGATCGAATCCTGCTACAACGCTGCATCGACGGAGCGCCGCGCGCCTGGCAGGATTTCGTAGAACGCTTTCTCGGATTGGTGATCCACGTCGCCAATCACACCGCCGAATCACGCGGCCTGACGCTCGACGAATCGACCCGAGACGACTTGGTCGCCGAAGTCTTTTTGGTCCTGTTGGCTTCGGACCGGGGGGTTTTGCGACGCTTTCGCCGCGACAGTTCCCTGGCAACCTACCTGACCGTGATCGCGCGTCGGGTGATCGCCCGCAGGTTGCATCAGGAGGGTTTCCGAACCCGGTTGTCCGTCACCGGTGCCGAACCGGCCATGAACGAGCCGACCGAACGGATCGAGAATCGCGAAGAAGTGGAACGTTTGATGAGCCGGCTTGATCCCGAGGAATCGAGTGTGGTCCGGATGTACCATCTGGAAGGGATGTCCTACCAAGAAATCAGTCAGGCGATCGGGCTCTCCGAGAACTCGATCGGGCCGATGCTCAGTCGAGCGCGACAAAAAATGCGCGAGGGTGCTTGAGGGTTGATGAACAAGTCAAAGGAAAATGCTCTGTCGGCTTGCGCTCGACGGAGTTTTATCAAGGATAGCGGGCTGATGATCGCCGGAGGCGCCATCGGCGGCGCCGTCGCGGTCGGAAAAGCGGTCCAGGGCGGCAGCAATGCCCCGATCAAAATCGCGATCATCGGTTGCGGTCGCCGCGCCCGTGAACTCGCTGACGCCGTCTGGGCCATCGACGGCGAAGCGGTGCAACTGGTCGGACTGGCGGATTACTTTCACTCGCAAACGCAGTCGCTGTACCGCAGCTTGAAAGGACGCTACGCCGGCCAGATCGCAGCGAATTGTGTTCGTTCCGGCGGCGAAGATTGCCTCAGCCCGATCCTGGAGTCGGACGCCGACATCGTCTACGTGACCACACCGCCGGTCGATCGCCCCGATTGTTTTCACCGCATCGTCGAAGCCGGCAAGCACGTCTTTTTGGAAAAGCCGCTCGCCGCGGACGCCGCCGGCGTACTCAAGACCATCGACACGGCGAAACAGGCCGAGGCCGCGGGATTGACCGTGCACGTCGGTTTTCAACGACGCTATGACAACCGTTACCAAGACGTGATCCAACGCGTGCGAAACGGCGCCATCGGAACACCCATCTTTGCCCGAGCGTTTTGCAATGCGGGATCATTGCGGCCACCGGTCCACGCCCGCAACGAATCGGAGGCCGAATTCCAACGCCGCAATTGGAATCATTTTCAATGGACCGGAGGCGATTTCTTGATCGAGCAGCACGTCGCGGGCTTGGACGTGATCCGTTGGGCACTCGATCAACCCGCCTTCGTTGCGCAAGGTCAGGGAGGTTGGGGCAGCTTCGACACCGCTGAACATCATCCGCAGCCAACCGATCGATCGAGCGATGTATTCGATCATCATACCGTTGAATTTGAATTCGCCGGCGGCGCGGTGCTGCTGTCGCAATGTCGCCGAGTTGCCAAGTCGTGGAACAATACCAGCGAACACGTCCACGGTACCTTGGGACGGGCCGAATTGTCCGCGGGCAAAATCTATTCCCTCGATGGTGAGGTCGTCTGGCAGTCCGATCAACCCTCGTCGCTCAAGGCGGCGACGGTCGCACAGCAACGAGCCTTCCTGCAATCGATTCGCCGCGGCACGGCGGAAAACCAGGTGGCGTCTGCGGCCGCGAGTACGCTGATGGCCATGTTGGGACACCAAGCGACGCGAACCGGCAAACGGATCCAGATGGTCAAATGGATCAACGAAGCCAAGTACCGCATGGGGCAAGCCGCGAACGCCTGAAGCGACTCGTTCCGGCGGCATCAGTCATTCACGGCAGCAAACGACACAGCCCCTGCAGCGCCCCGCTGACACGAACGAGGCTACGGTTGGCCTGCCGAATCGTCGTTGGACTTGCGTCTGATCGTGACCGACACCACCTCCGGCAGCACCGACTCGATCTCCAACGACTCGGGAATGTTCTTCAGGTGGGCTTCCGTTCGCCAATAATCTCTTAACCGCCCCCCTTCTCGCTCGGTGTCCAACGAGACCGTCGCGGTCGTCGCGTCAAGCAGCGCGAACGCGGATTCGGTACCTGAGAGCGTCACTTCCGCATACGTCGGTTTCGGCTCTTCGATTTCCCAACCATCGCGCAGGTTTCGAAATTCCACCGGCACGACAAGCGTACGTTGGATCATTTCGGTCTCGAAGGCAAACATCAGCCACAGCAGCAACGCCCCGGCCACGGATAGAACCGGGACCGACACACGACGAAGCCAACTGGGGCGAGCCATGTTGGCCGATTCCGCGCCCTGAAACGACCTGATCAACAACGGCACAAGACTTTCCGCTTCGACGCGTTGCAGTTCTCCATCCTTGGCAACGCTAATCGTTCCACGCTCTTCGGACACGACCAAGATCGTCGCGTCGGAGACTTCGGCCAACCCGACGGCAGCAGCATGTCGAGTGCCGCCTTCGGACAGCTTCGCCGCCTGTTGCGTCAATGGAAGATGCACACCAAGCCGACTGATACGCTCGCGTTGGATAATGATCGCGCCATCGTGCCCCGGCGATTTGGGATGAAAAATACTCAACAACAATGGCTGACTCGCTTTCGCATCAACGTCCACGCCACCACGAAGATGACGTTCCAATGGTTGACGACCTGGTAGAACGATCAGCGCCCCGACGCGATGGTCAGCCATTTGACAAACCGTTTCAGCCACGATCTCTGCCAGACCAAACGATTGCCGATCACTCGGGGCATCGGGTCGCCAAAGGCCAGGCGACCACGTCCACGAAGTCAGCCGCTCGAATCCGTGCCGGATGTCCTGTTGAAAGACAATCACCAATGCCAACAGAATGGCGACCGAGCCGTAGTGAAATACCATCGTCACCAGATAAAGGTCCAACCACCGCGCAAGCAAGAAGATCATGGCGATCGCAGTGACGACCACGCCCAGCGATCGAGACGCACGATCCCTCAGCCACAGCAGTATCAAACAGAGCAGCACGGCAATGATGGCGACGTCCAGCAGATCGGTCAGTGAAAAAGTCTGCCAAGCGTCGCGTACGATCTTCATGAGCTCGCCTCTCCAGGGTCCAACCGAAACGAAACACAAACACTACCGCCAACAGTGTCCCGCAAACGCAGGAGTGTCGTGAATGGATCAGCCAGTTCCTTCGCGGCCAACTCAGCGCAAAAGCTCTGCGTCAAATAACCGAATCGGCATGCAATTTCTATGCCGCAAGAAGCAACTGCTGTTTGCATTGAATGCTACATCGCGCTGGCAACCACTGGCGTCGGCATCAAATGCATCGATGCTTCGAGCCGTCCGATTCGCAAATGGACTCGGTCCGTAGATCAGAAACGAGCACACTGGCCGCTTTTCGCGCAACGGAATCAACCTTCTTCGTCGCTCGACAAAACAACGATTTAGGGCGCCCCCAGGCGGATCATCGACTTCATTGCCGAGCGATGCAGTCAGCCGCGACGCCCACGCAGTCAAAGCATCATTCTGCCCCGTATCAATCTGCCACCTGATCTTATTCCGTCATCCCGCCCTCGAGAACACATTCGCAACGAGCGGACGCTGACGCTCCGGTACGCCCAAACCGCGCGAATTTGTGAAGTCCACCCCGTTGGCGATACGGTTGGAACGCATGTTGCGTGTGGCCTGTCGCTTGAATCGATGTTCCGAAAGGGACGCGACCATGAGTATCGATAACGTTCATTGTTCACCCCTCCCGACGGTCCACGATAACACCTCGCAAACGGAAGACCCTCGGATGAGTGATGATCAACGACATATGCTCGGCCGGCTGAAGAACGACCTGTTTACCGCGGCCGTGATCGGAGGGGTGATCGCGATCAGCGTCGGCATTTCGACCTTTGCGATGGGACACGTGGGCGATGGAGAGGCGCGGCGCTTACTCGAATCGGTTATCCCGACCAGTCGTTTGTTCTGCTCGAGCATTTTGACGGTTTCGGCCACCGTGCTGGCGTTGATGTTGACCATGATCGGGCTGGGGCATAACGCCGATGCGGGTTTCTCCGACGCTCACTATCACCGGATCATCAAGATTGCACTCTACGACGCGATCCTCTTCGGTGGCGGCGCGATCGTGTTCGTCTTGCACTGTGTGCCGATCTACCAGTCGGACGCGATTCCCGGTTGGTGGTATCCCACGATCTATTACGGGGTGCTCGTCACGCTCGCGATCCTGGCGGGGGCCGCCGTCGCGATCATTACGTTGCTCTACTTGGCCGTCAAAGATCTCATCGAAGTGATCGCATTGGGTAGAACGGATCACTGCTTCGCGATATCGATCTCAGACCGTGATGAACCAGACGGCGAAGCATCCGACGACGCCAAATAGGCTGGACCGCGGCCGCTGGGTCACCGCTGAAACCATCGAGCACTCGCCGAGCGACATAGCGCACAGATGCATACGGCGATCGACCACGCTGGAGGATTCGAGACCAGACCCTTGCTCGATTCTGCTTGAAAACCGGTCGGCTGATCGAAGCTATATGTCTCTGAGAAAGCAATGACAAGCTTGGCCCGTCGTTTGCATGGAGGGTACAACCGCAAGTTGCCCTTTTTTTAATGATGACCTTTCGCAGGAGGATTACCCAGCATGTTCGTCCAAGAAACTGTGTTAACTGACGGCATCGCCCAGCTGTCTTATCTACTCGGCGATACCGACAGGGGCTGCGCTGCCGTGATCGATCCGCGAACCGACGTCGAAGTTTATGATCAGCTTGCGCGGAAGCATGGATTGTCGATCACCCACATTTTCGAAACACACATTCACGCAGACTTTGTGTCGGGAAGCCGGTCATTAGCCCAGCGCGTCGGACGGGCAAAAATCTATTTAAGCGGAGACCATGCTGACTATCAGTTTGATGGTCAGCCAGTGGTTGATGGAGATTCCTTCGACTTCGGCTCATTTCTTCTGACCGCGCGCCACACGCCGGGGCACACGCCGGAGCATCTGACGTTTGAAATCGCTCAGAGCGATCACCGCGACACGCCGTGGGCCGTGTTCACCGGCGATTCATTGTTCGTGGGGTCGGCCGGTCGACCTGACTTGCTCGGGGAAGGCCAGACCGCGCAGCTGGCCGAAGCGTTGTACCACACCTTGTACGGCTATTTCTTGAAGTTGGATGACTTCGTGACGGTCTTTCCGGGCCACGGCGCCGGATCGGCATGTGGCGCCGACATCGGCGATCGCCTGCAGAGCACCATCGGATACGAGCGACGCACGAACGCATTTCTCAGTTATCCAGATCTGGAGTCGTTCTGCCAGTTTGTGGTCTCCGATGCCCCCCCGGTTCCTTGGCACTACCCGAAATTGAAGAAGGTCAATGCGGCGGGACCGGAGATCATGGATCGTTTGCCAACCATTCCGGCACTCCCGCCAGACGGCTTCCGTCGCGTCGCACGCGAACCCGGCGTCCACGTCGTGGACACGCGGTCCATGCTGGCCTTCGGCGGAGGTCATGTATCTGGTGCGATCAACATCGGAGGCCGGCCGGAGCTGTCGGCGTGGGCGGGCCAAATGCTCGACCTCGACCAGCGTCTACTCTTGATCGTCGATAGCGAAGACGACCTTGATCGAATCCAGCGGCTGCTCGTCCGAACCGGGCACTTTAACTTCGCGGGCTACCTGAGCGGCGGAATGAAGGCGTGGGAAATTGCCGGACTGCCATTGGAGACCCTGGAACAGATTCCCGTCCAGCGGCTGCGTGAGCTGCAGGTCAGCGACGGCGATCTGACGATTTTGGATGTTCGCGCCCCCGACGAATGGGCGTCCGGTCACATTCCCGGATCGAAACATCACTTCGTCGCCGACATGCGTGAACGCATCAATGGCTTGGACAAAAACGGGCGTTACGCCACCTATTGTGCCAGCGGATATCGGGCCAGCATTGCCGCCAGCCTGATGAAATCACGCGGTTTCAGCGATGTCAGCAATGTTCCCGGCAGCTGGGGCGCTTGGACGGCGGCCGGGTTTCCGAGTGAACAACCCGAAGGAGCGACGGCATGATCCTGGAGACGCGATTCCTTTCAATGACAGTGCTCGCCGACGTCAATCCGCTGGAGTACTCGGGTCCTGCGTGGTCGCCCTACTTGGTCGGAGCGTTGATCGGCGTGCTGTCCATGTTGACGTTCTATTTTTCAAATAAACCCTTGGGCGCATCGACCGCGTACGCGCGTGCGGCCGGCATGCTGGGCAATCTGGCAGCCCCACGCCACACGCAACGGCTGAAGTACTTCCAGGACAATCCGCCAAAAGTTGGCTGGGAAGTCATGCTGGTGCTCGGCGTGGTCCTCGGTGCGTTCTTGTCTGCATGGAGCGGAAACGAATGGACCGGACGTCTGTTACCACCGATGTGGCAAGACCGCTTCGGCACCGAGAGCGGACTGCTTCGTGTCATCGTCGCGTTCGGCGGAGGCATACTGATGGCGTTTGGTGCACGCATGGCTGGAGGCTGCACCAGCGGCCACGGTATCAGTGGCACACTGCAACTGGCGGTCGGATCTTGGATCGCCGCCATCTGCTTTTTCATTGGCGGCATCATTACCGCGATGCTGATGTACGCCGTTTAGGCGGCCAATCTTTCCACGGAGCCCACCTCATGTCTACCACCACTGAAAAGCCGAACGACACGGCGGCGACCGATACAGCGTCACACGACACCACCGCACCACACGCAAAAAACGATCACGACAAGCAACCCAAGCCGCTGTCCGCGGCGGGTCGATCACTCGCGTTGGGCGTGCTCTTTGGCATTGTCTTTGGCTTCCTCTTGCAAAAAGGCGGCGTCGCGAAATTTCACGTCTTGATCGGACAATTGTTGTTAGAAGACTTCACCGTGGTGAAAGTCATGTTGTCCGCTGTCGTCGTGGGCATGTTAGGAATCCACACACTGCACCGAGCCGACATGGTGGAATTCCACATCAAGCCGACTCGACTGGCATCCAACGTCATCGGCGGTCTGCTGTTCGGATGCGGATTCGCGTTGTCGGCTTATTGCCCAGGCACCGGAGCCGCTGCGCTGGGGCAGGGAAACTTTGATGCGATCGCGATGATGGTTGGGATGGTTGCCGGTTCCTACATCTTTGCCGAGGCATCGAGTTGGATCAGCCGCAACCTCGATCCAATCGGTGACAAGGGCAAGCTGACCCTGTTCGACCTTTTCCCGCAAAGCCGGACCGCCGTCACGGTTGGCAGTGCGTCGTTGTTGGTGATCGTGTTGATCGTTTTGGAGTTGACAACCATACGGTAATCGTAGCGCACGCGGAGCGACGTGCAAAGCAACGAGCGGAAGACAAGCACGGATCTCTTGAAGTGGGATAGGTCTCCAGGCTCGTCATTTCAGCACCGACGGGTTGGAAGCCTACCCCACTTATTTTTCGTGCGTTGCTAAATTCGATTGGGGGTGAAGTTGTCGGCACCGCCGGCCAGCGGCCTGTGGGTGTAATCGGTGACCAGCCACGAATCGTCGGGCTGTTTTTGAAACGTCAAAATCACGCGTCGCGGGACACGAACGTTTCTCATCGTGCCCGACGACAGGCTGGCGGTGACGGAAGCGTCCAGATCGACGGTCGCCTCCAAGGGATAACTGCCGGTGACGAACTTGATTTGAATGTTGCGAACCGTCAGACGATGAAATTCATAATTGGGCAATTCGTTCAACGCCCGCTGACGCGTCGCGGGGTCAGCGACGTAGACCACTGCCGACTCGTGATCATTTCGTTCGACCGCTTCAGCCGTCGTATAGATGGCTTCAAGAATCTTCTCTCGATCTGTCACGATGGCGTCCGCGGCGTAGAACGCCGCGGGAATCAGCAGCACGGTGCACAAGGTGGCGATGCCCAGCTGTTTGTTTCCTGTCTGTAACCAGCCATAAAACAACCCCGCCACGACGATTCCGATCATGATCGAGATCAACAGTGGGTTTTCAGCCAGGATCGTCCACATCGCATCGGCCCTCGGCGGGTAGGGATTATCGATCGCCCGCTTTGATCAGACGAATCAAATCTTCGGTGTCCATCTTCGCCGCGCGATCGGTTCCATCCAAGACACCGGCGACCAGTTCTCGCTTGTCGGCGTGCATTTCCAGAATCTGTTCTTCGATCGTGCCGGACGCGACCAAACGATACACCGTCACGGGACGTTCTTGCCCGATTCGGTGCGCTCGGTCGGTGGCTTGATCTTCGACGGCCGGGTTCCACCAGGGGTCTAAGTGTATGACGTAATCAGCGGCGGTAAGGTTCAATCCCGTTCCCCCGGCTTTCAGGGAAATCAAGAACAACTCGCCCTCGCCCTCTTGGAATGCATCCACGCGACGTTGCCGCTCTTTGGCCGGCGTCGCTCCATCAAGGTATTGGTACTTGATGCCACGCTCATCGAGCAGTTCGCGAATCAGCCCGAGGTGTTTGACGAATTGGCTAAAAATCAACGCCCGGTGTTCCCCGTCACGGAGTTCATCGACGAGCGAATCCAGCAAGCTGAGTTTGGCGCTGCCCTTGTCCCACATCCGGTCGACCAACCGGGGGTGACAGGCCAATTGACGCAGCTTGGTCAACCAGGCGAGCGTTCGCATCCGGTGTTCGCCCGGCTTCGCATCACCGCCGGACAACTCGGCCAGCGCCGCGACGCGGGCCTCGTCGTACATCGCGCGTTCTTCGGTGCTGAGGTGCGCTTGCAGCGTGATTTCGGTGCGTGGCGGCAATTCGCGGAGCACCTTTTCTTTGGTGCGTCGCAGGATAAAGGGGCGAACCAGGCGAGCCAGCGACTGGCGGCGTTCGGGATCTTTGTGGCGTTCGATCGGATCGGCAAAACGGTTCCTAAATCGGTCCCACGAGCCGAGCAAACCGGGGCTGATCGTCCGCAACAGGCTCCACAATTCCCCGAGGTGGTTTTCCAGCGGTGTACCTGAAAGAGCGATCCGCCAGTCCGCTTCGAGATCGCGGATGGCGCGGGAGGTCTTGGTTTGAGCATTCTTGATGAACTGCGCTTCGTCCAAAACCAGCGTGTTCCATTGTTTGGCGGCGAAACGCTTGGCGTCACGCTGGACCAATTGATAACTGACGATCACCAGGTCACCCGCACCGGCCGCATCGATGACTTGTTGCCGATTGCCTTCGCGATACAAGACCGGATTGAGCTGGGGGGCGAACCGCTGCGTTTCACGAACCCAGTTCTCTCCGACACTGGTCGGCGCGACCACCAGCGTGGGACCGCCGGCGGCACGATCGACCAAGACGCCGAGTGTTTGCACTGTTTTCCCCAGCCCCATGTCGTCGGCCAGGATTCCGCCCACGCCCCAGCGGCTCAACCGGGCCAGCCAACGATAACCGTCCAACTGGTAGTCACGGAAATCAACGTCCAGCGACTCGGGCTTGGTCGGATGGTAATCGGCCAACGAATCCAAGTTTTCGATCACTTGGCTCCAGCGGGCCGAGACCTCCAAGGTCACGTCGGTGCCCAACAATTCTTGAACGGCCGGGACAGCGGCATCGGCGACTTTCAGTGTTCCGCGATCGGCGACAAGGGTATCCCCGAGTTGCTCCAACCGCTTGCGAAACCCGTCGCTGATCTTTGCAAATTCACGATCGCCGACGCGGACCAACGCGCGACGCTCGGTCACCGCGGTCAACAGATCTTCCAAATTAACTTCTTGCCCGGCAACGGAAATGGTTCCCGAAAGCCCGAACCAGTCTTTCGAATCGTCGATCTGCACGCGGAGTGCGGACGGCGTGATTTCACCGCGCACGCGGATCGTTTCGCCTTCGGGCCAGATCATCCGAGGCGCCTCGTCACCGGCATCGTAGAGCCGAGCCAACAGATCGAGCGCTTGCTCGTCGCTTTGGGCAACCCATCCGTAGGGTTCTTCGGGAGCGAGTTGATTGATTTGGAACCGATGGATCACTTCCCCCGCCCGCTCGCGTTCGGCCTTGGTATCGCGGACCAGGCGAATGGGTCCTTGGTCGGTGATTCCCGGGACGATGGCCGGTTCTTCCCCCGGACGCATCATGTCTTGCAATCGGGAATCGAACATCGACAGACGGACGAACATGCCGGCACCACCACGGGGCCGCAATTCCAAAACCATCTCGGCCTGAATCTCTTCGAGCGGGCCGGCGAGCTGGTCCGGCAAATCGACACGAACGAGAGATCCGATTTGGCCGATCTTCATCGTCAATTGGTGCGCCGCGTCGTCGTCCACCAAGACTTCATGCAAGTCGCTTTTGAGCAAGTAGGAAATCAGGCGAGTCGCCCGACGATCGCGCAGCGCGGCGATGATCAGCCGATTGCCGTTGGTCTCGGCGATCAGCACGACCGGTTGGGCGGGATGCAAATTACCCAGCACCAGTTCGCATTGATTGATATCGATGTCGATCCCGGGCACCTGCAAGGCGACGCGATAGAGCGTTTTTCTTTTGGCGGGATCGGACTCGCGTTCGATCTGCGTTTCACCGGCCCGTTCTTCGTCGTCCAAGGAGTCGATTTCGACCGGCTGTAGCGCGACGGAGATTTCACCGCGCGAGACTTCGATGGGCGTCGCCGAGGCATCGTCCCAGGCGACATTGGGATGCCCCACCAACAGATCGACCGATTGGAACAGGTTGTAATACTCACGATTCATCTCCGAGCTCGGTTGCGACGTCAGCGCCGCAATCTGGCTGTCGACCGCTGTTCCTTCGCCGTCACGTCGAAGCAGGTCAAACGCGGGAGTCTGACGCCCCTTGGACCAACCCTTGGAATTCTTTTTCAACCGCTGAACGAACGGGTTGATGCTGACCGGTCCATACAGTTGGTTGTTCGAAATCTTGATCCGCCATTGCACCCGCGTCGTTGTGTCTTCTTCTTTTGCGTGTGCTTCGTCGGTCAGCTTCAGCAGTTGACTGACCACGTCACGGCCGGCAGCGACGGTGTCGGTTTTCAAGTCGCTTAAGAACAGCAGCACCTCTTCGCTGTTGCGTCGTGAGATCTGCTCGTGCACCCACCAGGCGACCGCCAGGGTGCAACTGCATCGGCCCCGTCCATCCCTCCGCGATTCGGCGCGTTCGAATTCGGCACAGGCGCAGTTCACCGAAGCACGAAGCGACAGGTCCAACGGCGACTCGATCGCGTCGCCGTCGTCCTCGTCCACGTCCGGTTCGATCTCCAAGTTCACCAGATAAGGAAGCTTTCGTCCGGGACGCATCCGGAACTCAAAGCACATCTTGCCGTCGCTTTGAGAAAATTTGGGCGTCTCGACTCGCAGCATCGCCGCCCGCTTGTCCAGCGATTGATCGTGATCGTCCACCAGCCGCGAAACGGCTTCGCCGAGCAACAATCCAAACGCTGCCGGCAAATTCTCCGTGATCAATTCCATACTCAAACTAGGTTCCTTTTTTCGATCTGCCGCTGTCCAGGCCGGTGATCTCTGCTGTGCGACTATTAAAAACGTTGGCCAACCCGCTATTCTACCGCTAGGCTGCTCGGTTGCGATGCCAACCGCGGCCCGAATGTCGGTTCAGACCAAGATTCTTCATAAACTTTCAACGAGTGGATACGAATGCCGAAATTAACTGTCGAGGGTGTGGGTTCTTTTGAAGTCGCCGAGGGAAAACGATTGGTCCAAGCACTCGTCGAAGACGCGGGGACGGATCAACTACACGCTTGTGGGGGCATGGCAAAATGCACCACCTGTCGGGTCCAGTTCACCGACGGCGAACCCCCAACAATGACGGAAGCGGAACGGGACACCCTCGCGGTGCGACAAATCAGCGACGAGGGCGTTCGACTTAGCTGTCAAATCAAGTGCGATCATGACATGAGTGTCAAATTGATCAGCCGTCTGGAAGGCAGCGGACGAAAGGATCAGGGATCACCCGTTGCCGACACGATCCAGCCCGAACCGGTCTGGGTCGGCAAAGAACGCTAGTGCTCGGTCAACGTGTAGACTCTGGATGCCGCCGAAAAGGGGGCAGGCTGTAACTTGCGGACCGGTGAAACGATTTCTGGGCCCACGGATGGCAGCGCGAACCCACGGATTTTTTGCACCCTGTCATCCGCGGGTTCGCGCTGCTATCCGTGGGTATTATTTTCGATGGACACCCCGGCAAGATTGCTGCAGTGCAACCCCTCAATTGAATGACGCCAGAGCGCTAATACGTGCCCGCCGGGCGACGTTGGGTGCCGGCGAGCACTTTGATCAAGCCCGCGCGGAGCTCCCTGACTTTCAACGGCAACGCCAACAGTTGCCGACGGGGACCGCGACGGGCTTCCGAAATGATGCGTGCCTGACGCCGGTCCACCAACAGAATCGCAGGGATTTCGCTGGTGTGTTCATCGCTGCCAAATTTATTGTAAGCCTCCAGCGCCAACGACCCTAACTCCGCGGCGCTGAAAATCACACAGTCCGCCGGGGGGTCATCGCCGGGTTCGAAACGCGACAGCGCACGATTGGGGTCCTGGGTGATCAGCACACGGTACCCGCGCGACTTGAGCCGTTCGCGGATCGCATTCTGTAGGGCCGCCTTAGATTCGACCAACATCACCACGTAGCCTTCGCCCTCATCGGTCGGCGCATCGTCATCGTCGTAATGCTCACCGGCGCCGGGCGTTGCCCCGTCCGCATTTGATTTGCTCGGCCCCTTCTCCAAAATATCCATCGCCTTGCGGATCTCCGCCTGCAACGCGGCAGACGACTGAATCCTCTGCTGAGGATTGAACTCCATCATCTTGCCGAGTAGCTGGGTGACGACCCCGGGGATGTCCGGTACGAACTGGTTGATCGGTTTGATTTCTTGAAACCGCGACACATTCAGACGGGCCAGCCGGTCGCGTGTTTCGGTCAGCGCCGGCTGACCGGCCAGCATGTGATAGAGCATGTTGCCGGCAAAAAAGACATCGCTGCGGGGGTCGTCCTTGCGGACTCCGGTGCCTCGCTCCAATGCGGCATAGTCGATCGCCCGCGCGTTCGGACAATCCGCGATTTCTTCGGGGTTTTTCCGATCGCTCAACGCCGCCAACCCGAAGTCCACCAGTTTCGCTTTGCCGTCGGAGGAGATCAGCACGTTGGAAAGTTTTAAGTCACGGTGCGAGATCCCCATGCTGGCGGCATGGGCCAAGCCGGACGCGACTTCGTGAATCAAACGCAGCGCCAGTTTGGGCGGCAGTTTTCCTCGCAGCCGGACGAGTTCTCGAAGCGTCTGACCTTCCACGAACTCCATCACCAAAAACGGATTCCGCGGATCGGCCACGACCTCGTGAATACTGACGATGTTCGGATGCCGCAGCTTCAATCCCATGCTTCCTTCGCGGAGGAATTGTTCCATCTCCTTCGGCTCGTCGCGAAATCGCTTGCGAAGCACTTTGATGGCGAACACTTCACCGCCCTTGCTGGCACGGTAGACGCGCGCAAACGTACCGGCACCGATCAGATACAGCACCTTGTAGTCGCCGTAAAAGTACCCGATACGGTCGCCGCGGAGGATCTTTTCGGTCTGCAGCGTCGTCACCAATCCGCGACGCTGCATCTGTTTGATCACCGAATCAAGCGTCAACTCCGTGCCACCGAGTTCCCCCATCGCGTGATCGACTTGGCGCCGCTCGGCGAGGCCAAGGTCTCCGATTCGGCGAGCAAATTCCTCTGGAGTCGGTTGTTCCATCGTTGCAAGAGATAAGAGAGCAGATTGGCGGGCGTCGCAGATCGAAAAACCACTGATCCGACAGTCTACACCAACAAACGCCGAATCGTCTGCGTTGTCCTCCCCGGGTTCCCAAAATCGACCACCGACGAAACGATTATTCCCCACAAACGAGGGGACAACGGGAAAGTAAGGGGCATTGTGGGCCACGGGCGGCCGGCTACATCCGCTCGACGACTTCGATGCCGAGCAATTCCAAGGCTTGTTGGATCACACGGCCGGTCAGTACGACCAACGCCAGACGCGTGTTCTGGATGGCATCGGTTTCGGCGTTGAGCACGTGGCACTGATCATTGAACTTGGAAAATGCTTCGGCGGTCGAATAGACGTAATCGACCAGGTGGTTGGGCCGGTAGTCTTCATAGACGTTCTGAAGCGCTTCCTGGAATTGCAACAATTGCAATCCCAGCGCCCGTTCGGCCGCGTGCGTGAATGTGATGCCGGCCGCTTGGATTCGCTCGACCACTTCGGCTTCGGTCACCTCGTTTCGACGCAAAATGCTGGTCGTGCGGGCGAAACTGTACTGGGCATAAGTCGACGTGTTGCCCGACAGTGCGACCATCTTGGAGAGATTGAATTTGTAGTCGCTGGTTCGGTCGTGCGACAGATCGGCGTACTTGATCGCTCCGATGCCGACGCGTTCGGACACCAAGCGTTTCTCCTGGTCATCCATGGGAGGATCCAGTTTGACCAACCGGTCGGGATTGCAGACGACTTGATAGGCGGCTTGGACTGCATCATCCAACAGGCTTTCCAAACCGATCAAGGTCCCGCTCCGCGTCTTCATCGGCCGCCCGTCTTCACCGAGCACGGTCCCAAAACTGACGTGCACCAGTTTGGCATCGATCAGTTTTGTCGCTTCAGCAACGGCGAACAGTTTTTCAAAGTGTTCGCTCTGCCGAGCGTCAACGACATACAACACTTCGTCGGGCCTGAACGTTTCTTGGCGGTAGCGGAGCGTGGCCAGATCGGTGGTAGCATAGAGGTACGCACCATCGCTCTTCTGAATGATCATCGGCGCGTCGAACTGATCCAAGAACACGCAGATCGCGCCGTCACTTTCGCTGGCCAGACCTCGTTGTTTGAGATCGTCGACGATTTCACCAAGCATGGGGTGATAAAACGACTCGCCCAAGGTGTGATCGAAGGTCACGTTGAGCCGTGAGTAGATGCGGTTGATTTCATCTTTGCAGTGCGGCAGGAACTGTTCCCAGAGCGCGATGTTTTCCGGATCGTCGGCGTGCAGCTTCGACGTCTCATCCAAGACGGCTTTGCCGATGTCGCGGTGTGCCTCGGCGCGTTGTTTCATCACGGGATCGGCGTCGGTCGCCGCAATCGTCGCCCGAGCCGAATCCAAATTGGCTCGCGCCGACGCCACTTTTTTGGCCAGCGATTCGGCCGCCTTTCGCTTCTTCTTGGCCTCTTTTCCCTCGGCCGTTTCGACTTCTTGCAGCGCGGCGGCATGCAGGTCCTCCAAACGTGCAATTTCGGCTTCGTACTTGGGCACGTTGTTGATCGCTTTGTGATAACCCATCAGCTGATGAACGATGCGATACAGCTTGGCCAATTCCGGCACCGGGTCCTGGCGAACGACCTCCGGGTCACCGAAATGTTTGTAACCGTAGATGATGATGCCGAACTGCGTGCCCCAGTCACCGAGGTGGTTGTCGGTGATCACCTCGTGCCCCAGAAACTGAAGGGTCTTGGCCAAACAATTTCCGATCACGGTGGTGCGAATGTGCCCCACGTGCATCGGTTTGGCGACGTTGGGCGACGAGTAATCGATCAGGATTTTCTTGGGCGAGGCGACCGGCGTGACGCCACAGCGATCGTCGGCGAGCATCTCCGCCAGACGGTCCTGCAAGAAGCTGTCTTTGAGCCTGAGGTTGATGAATCCCGGGCCGGCGATCTCGGGCGTTTCGCAAATGTCATCGAGTTGCAGCTGCTCGATCAATTCCGCGGCCACCTGACGGGGATTGGAATCGGCGACCAATTTTCCGATCGGCATCGCGCAGTTGGCTTGGTAATCCCCGAACTTGGGGTTCCCCGCGGGCCGGATCATGGCGGCGTATCGATCCGGGTCATCGATTTGCGACGCAAAGGAACATCGCGAGAGTGCGTCTGAAAAGCGACCGGTAAACAAGCAAGGGAAGTGCATGGTGATTGCCAGAACGTTCCGGGAGCGCGAATCAATCGCGACGGCGGACCAGAATGTAGGTAGGAAAGCGGAGGATCAGTCGGCCTGCTCGATACCCAGCTCAGAGAGTGGGATGGCAGTCCCGTCGGCCCAGAGTGATTCCAAGTCGTAGAATTCCCGCGTCTCTTCATCGAACAGGTGGACGACGACGCTGCCGTAGTCCAAGACGATCCAGCGGCTCTCGTCATAGCCTTCGATGCCGTCGCGTTTTTCGCCCATCCCTTTTTCCAGCGCGTCGTCGATTTGCTCGCTGATCGCGTGCAATTGCCGTCGACTTTGGCCGGTCACCAGAACGAACAGGTCGAATTCCGCCGACTGTCCACAAACGTCGATCACGACGACGTCTTTGCCGTTGTTATCCAAGGCCACACGCGCCGCCATGGCTGCAATTTTGCGGCTTTCGGTGGTACCATGGGGTCGAATCGCCCGCGACGGAGCGACCATCGGGTTCTGAGAATCAGTAGGTTTGTGTTCGGTCATGGGGGAAAGTCTATCAGTTTTGTTTTTTCTGTCACGGGTCGGCGGAAACCGAGTCAACATTCCGCAGCGGTCGGCTACTACACTATTAGCTTGATCGCCCACCCACCGGGATTGTTCCATTTGTCCCGGCGACACGTTACCCCACCTCAGGAAGATTCGAATGACCGATTTCAACGATAATCAATCTACGTCCCGAGCCCAGGATTCCACGTCGTCGAGACGTCAATTCTTGAAGCAGGGTTCGGCCGTTTCAGCCGGAATCACCGGCGCCGCAATGTTGCCGCGTGCCGTGCGGGGGGCCGAGCCCAAAGACCAAGGCAGCAACGACGTGGTCCGAATCGGCATCGTCGGGCTGGGCGGTCGCGGCACCGGGGCGCTGAGCGACACGATGACGATCAACGAGCACATCAAATTGGTCGCCACGGCGGACGTCGATGCCAACAAACAACGTGTCCTGGGTCGGCTGCAAAAACAATTCGGCGACAAGGTGGCCGTACGCGACGACAAAAACTACGTCGGAATCGACGCCTACAAACGCATCCTGGACGACCCCGAGATCGACCTGGTCATCATGACCACCCCCCCGGGATTCCGGCCTCAATACGTGATGGAAGCCGTCGACGCAGGCAAGCACGTGTTCGCCGAAAAACCGTCTTGTGTCGATCCGGCCGGCTATCGGATCTGTCTGCAGGCCCACGACAAAGCGATCGCCAATAAAACCGCAATCGTGACCGGCACCCAGTACCGCCGCCAAACCAACTACGTCGAAGCGATTCGCAAGATCCACGAAGGCGCCATCGGCGACGTCATCAACATGACCGCCCGATACTGCAGCACAGGCATCTGGCACAAGACGCGCAAAGAAGGCATGTCGGATACCGAATACCAAATCTACAACTGGATGCACTTCATCTGGCTCTCCGGAGACCAGATCGCCGAACAAGCCGTGCACAACATCGATGTGATGAACTGGGTCATGCAGGGACCACCCGAATCGGCTTACGGAAGCGGCGGCCGATTCACACGTCCCGAAGGCAGCGAGATGTGGGACAGCAACTCCATCGATTACGCCTATTCCGGTGACCGACACGTCTCCTTCATGTGCCGACAAATCCCCGGATCGCAAAGCGACGTCAGCAACCAAATCTTCGGATCCGAAGGCACCGCCACGATCTACGGCAGCAACGGCGGCGCGTCGATCAAAGACCGCGACGGCAACGAAGTGTGGTCGATGAAAGGCGACATCCAGTCCGCCTACCGTCAAGAGCACAAAGACTTGGTCGATTCGATCCGTGCCGGTGACCCGATCGTCGAGCTCAAGGAAACGGCCACCAGCTCGATGACCGCCGTGCTCGGTCGCGTCGCCGCGTACACCGGGCAAAAGGTCACCTGGGACTTCCTGACCAACGAGTCTCAGTTGGATCTGTTCCCCAACGATTTCGATTACAACGGTCCGCGTCCCGAGCCGTCGTTCGCCATCCCGGGCAAAACCGAGCTGATCTAGCCGAGGGCTCAGAATTTGACCAGCAACAACAGCGAATAGTACACGTCGTTCGGCTTGGCACCTTGCGGCGTGCTGTCGTAGCGATCGGTCAACGCCAGTTTTAAAGACAGATTGTCGGTGTCGTCGAGCAGGATTTCCCAGGCGACGTCACTGACAACCCGGTAATCGGAAAAATCTTCCCAGGCCGGGAAGTAGTCCACCTTGGCCTTCATCTTGTTGTAGCGGTTGAGCTGGTATTCACCTTCGGCACCGAACACCGCTTCCGGTTTCCAAGCGTCGTCCGGCGCGCCGATTTCTTTGGAAGCACCTGCACCGAAACGAGTGGCAAACATCGCGTCATCGGTCCGGATGAAGTGGTATCCCAAACCGCTGTTGAGATTCAGCCGCGAATCGAACGCTTTGAACTGGTCCCATTCGGCCCCAAACTTTCCAAACGCCGACCACTTGGAATCCTGGAAAAGCCGGTCGTAGTCCAGGTTCAACCGGCCGTTGTCCTCCGTCGTCAACCCGCGATTGGTCGCCTTGCGATAATCGAAATCGATCGCCAACGTGTAGCGTTCGGTCTTGCGTTTCATCTCCAAGCCGGTTTGCAAGGCCAGCGTCCGCGAGTTACCGCTGCTGCCATCGAGCCCCAGTTCGGCGTGGTTTTTCCAACCGCGCGTGACCCACCGCCAAGGGATTTCGTACCACGACGCGGTTTCTTCGGCCAACGGTGCCGATTCCACGGCCGCCCCCGTCGCAAGCGCCTGACCGATCGGTGTTGACGGATCGGCCGCCGGAGGACCCGGAACGGTCGTTCCGGCCGGCGCGGCCGGGGCGACCGGCAAATCGAGTTGCGCCGCGGCGGGCAAAGGCGGCATCGGCAGGCCCGGAGAAACAACCGCCGCCGTTTCGCCCGAGTTGATTTGGTAAGCCGCCGGCTGGACATCCGAAATTGACCGTTCAGTCGGCCCGGGCTGTTTCAGCGGTCCAGTCGCATCGACGGGCAGCTGAGCGATCTCCGATTCCGGGGGCGGAAAATGAAACGAAGGGCCCGCCTGTGCCTGCTCCTCGGGCTTCTTGCCAGAAAAGGTCGCAATACCCAATTGCCACAGCGGCGTTTCGGCCAGCGCGACGCCCGACGGCAACGCTCCGCTGCAGATCAATCCGATCGCCAGAGCTGTCAGGCCTAGTCTCCCCAAACTCTTTGCGCTACGTGTCTTACCCATCTGAAGAATTCCCATGACGTCAAATCGCATCCCATGAATCGTTTTGCCCTTCCACTCAAATCGGGTTAACAAAGATTCAGCGGTGCTGTCATGATCGATCTGGCCCGCGGCCGGGCAATCTTTCCGCTTTTCACAATCGGGGACCTGAAACGGTGTCAAGCCGACGGCGCCAGACGGAGAAATCGATTCAGGTGACAGGAAAGCGATCGACGCATGGTCCTCCGCTGGACGCAACGGAAGCGCCCCGTATTGGCATAGACACAACCCGGGGTGCGCTCCGCGACCCCGGGCTGTGTTGTGGCACCGCTCTGCGGCGTGGCGTTTCGCCAGAAAAGCGAACGCTCAGTAATACAATCGACGCCGCCTGGGAGGGTCGCGAAGGAGCTTACACTCGGCGCGGGGAGGGTCTCTGTGGCTGGGAATCGCTCAGCGACGACCGCTCGACCCTCCCCTCGCTGCGCTCGACCCTCCCTGCCAGGGAGGGTTACTTAAGATGTGTAGATTCCAATGCCCAGGGGGAGAGTGAAGAAACCCCATTTCGATCAACGACTTAAGAACTGCACGACCTCCCGCCAGCACGGTGACACGCGGAAACTGCACTGCCTCGCTAGGCAGTCGCGACCGGGAGAGTTACGATTTGGGAATGAGCGAGAAACATTTCAGTGATCGAATGCGCCAGCTACGCAACCTCGTCGTGATGGCGATGGCCGACGGGACGATCGGCGAACGGGAGGTCGGGTTTGTCGCCGAACGTTGCCACGAACTCGGGTTGGGCGAAGCGGAATTGAACCGCGCGATCCGATACGGGTTGGGCGACGACGCGGCGTTGGAGCTGCCCCGCGACCCGGAAGGCCGCAAAGAGCTGATGATCGACTTGGTGCGGATGATGGCCGCCGACGGCGTTTTGGACGAGAGCGAAAAACGTCTCTTTGCGCTCGCCGCCGCCAAAATGGAGATGTCGACCGAAGAGCTCAATCAATTGCTTGACCAAACCCTGGAATAGTCGACGTGGCAAAGATTCTGATCACGTCGGGGCCGACCCGTCAGTATCTCGACCCGGTTCGCTACATTTCCAACGCGTCGAGCGGACGAATGGGTGCGGCGTTGGCGACCGCGGCGTTGCAATTGGGGCATGAAGTCGTCATCGTCTCGGGGCCGGTTCCCACCGTTTACCCGGCGGGCGCCCAAGTGATCCCGGTGGTCACGACCGACGAAATGCTGGCGGCCAGTCAGGAGTGGTTCGCCCGATGCGACGGAGCGATCGGCGCTGCGGCACCCTGTGACTACATGCCCAAAATTGTCGAGACGCAAAAGATCGCCAAGACCGGCGGACCGCTGACGCTGCAACTGATCGAAACCCCCGACGTCGTTGCGACGCTGGGACAAACCAAACGTGACGATCAGTGGGTTGTCGGATTTGCATTGGAAACCAATGACCGCAGATTCCGTGCGACGGTCAAGCTGGAAAAGAAACACTGCGACATGATCATCAGCAATGGTCCCATTGCGATGGATTCCGATGTCAACGATGTCGAACTGTTGGACACCGCCGGCGAAGTCATCGCCCGCGTTGAAGGCACCAAACAGAAGGTGGCGGACGTTCTGATGACAGAAATCGATCGTCGATTGATTCGCAAGACGCCTGCGCCCCCCTTGTAACCGAAGGCTTATGACTGCAACGCAAACCATGGATTTGTCGACCACCCTGGGCCGAATGACGCTGCCCAATCCGGTCATGGTCGCCTCGGGAACCTTCGGCTACGCAAGGGAGATGGAGCACGTCGTCGATGTGTCTCGGCTGGGCGCAGTGCTGCCCAAGACGATCACGGCCGAACCACGAATCGGCAACGCCCCTTGGCGAACGGTCGAAACCTCCGCCGGATTGCTCAACGCGATCGGCTTGGACAACGATGGCGTCGATGCGTTCATTCAACACCACTTGCCCTACCTGCAATCCTTGTCGACACCGGTTGTCGTCAGCGTGGCCGGACGAACCCAAGACGAATTCGTCTCCCTGGCCCGACGGATCGGTGAATTCGGCGTCGCCGCGGTCGAGCTGAATCTGTCCTGTCCCAATGTCAGCGGAGGCGTCGACTTCGGCACCCACGCGACCAGTTGCCATGACGTCGTCGCCGCGGCGCGTGAGGCGTGTGCGGTCCCGATTCTGGCCAAACTGACGCCCAACGTGACTCGGATCGCAGACATCGCCAGGGCCGCCGCGGAAGCCGGTGCCGATGCCGTCTGTCTGATCAACACCGTGTTGGCCATGGCCATCGACTGGCGACGACAACGACCGATGCTGGGCAACGGAATGGGTGGCATGAGCGGTCCGGCGATCAAACCGATCGCGCTGCGATGCGTCCATCAAGTCGCCTCAGCGGTCGACGTGCCGATCATCGGAATCGGCGGCATCGCCACGATCGACGACGTGATGCAATTCCTCGTCGCAGGCGCCTCCGCCGTGCAAATCGGTACGGCCAATTACTATGACCCCACCGTGTCGACTCGGCTCGTCGACCAATTGCCGACCGCCCTCGCCGAACTCGGCGCCGCCCGCGTGGCAGACGTCGTCGGCACGCTCAAGGTTTGAACCGGAAAAGGAAGCTCGGCGATGGCACTGTTGACGATTGCGGATGTATCCATCGGGTTCGCCGGTCCGCCCCTGCTGGACGGCGTCACCGCCCAGATCGAACCCGGCCAGCGGATCGGATTGTTGGGCCGCAACGGAGCCGGCAAGACAACCTTGCTGAAATTGCTCGCCGGTGAGCTCCAACCCGACCACGGTGAAATTCAACTCGGCGACAGGACACGCGTGGCACGATTGACCCAAGACGTGCCCGCACACCTGTCGGGCACCATCGCCGACATCGTGCTGTCCGGCATCCCCGCCGAAAAGATCGCCGACCCGACCACCCAATGGGAAGCCGAGCATGCCGTGGAGACGACGTTGTCACGCATGCAACTCGACGGCACGCTTCGATTCGAATCACTTTCCAGCGGCATGAAACGGCGCGTCCTGCTGGCCAAATCGATCGTGGCCCAACCCGACATCCTGCTGTTGGACGAACCGACCAACCATCTCGATATCGAATCCATTCTTTGGCTCGAAGACTTTCTCTCTCGCTGGGACAAGACCCTGGTCTTCATCACCCACGACCGTTCGTTCTTGCAACAATTGGCGACGCGGATCTGGGAAGTCGATCGCGGCCGACTGTTCGATTGGTCTTGCGATTACCACACCTTCCTGACGCGTAAAGAACAAGCCTTGGAGGCCGAAGAGAAACAGAACGCACTGTTTGATAAACGTTTGGCCGAAGAGGAAGCTTGGATTCGCCAAGGCATCAAGGCACGCCGCACGCGAAACGAAGGTCGTGTTCGAGCCCTCAAAGCGATGCGCGTCGAACGCGGCAAACGACAAAACCGAGTCGGCAATGCGAAACTGGAAGTCCAGGATGCCCAACGCAGCGGTGTGCTGGTCGCCGAATTGACCGATGTCAGTTTCGCCTACGGTGAGCACACCATCGTGGATCATTTTTCCACCGAACTGATGCGTGGCGACAAGATCGGGATCATCGGCCCCAACGGCGCCGGCAAGTCGACGTTGCTGAAGTTGCTGTTGGGCAAACTCCAACCCGACTCGGGCAAGGTCCGCCTGGGAACGAAATTGGAGATCGCGTATTTCGATCAAATGCGTGACACCCTGGACCCGGAAAAGACCGTCCAAGAAAACGTCGGCGACGGCAGCGAACAATTGAACGTCGGCGGCAAGACCAAACACGTGCTCGGCTATTTGCAGGATTACCTGTTCACGCCGGAACGGGCGCGGACCAAGGTCAAGTTTCTTTCCGGTGGCGAGTGCAATCGCGCCTTGTTGGCAAAACTGATGACCAAACCCGCCAACGTGCTGGTGATGGATGAGCCGACCAACGACTTGGACGCCGAAACGCTGGAATTGCTCGAAGAGTTATTGGCCAACTACGAAGGCACCCTGTTGTTGGTCAGCCACGATCGGACATTCTTGAACAACGTCGTGACGAGTACGATCGTGTTTGAAGACGGCACCATTCGACAATACGTCGGTGGCTATGACGATTGGCGCGACGCCGTCGCCAGACGCGAACAACCGGCAAACGGCAATCGCGTCACCAACAAGACAACTGCAACACCACGCAAGAAAGACACCGCCCAGCCTGTCGCAAACTCGCCAACGGAACCGGCTAAACGAAAGCTGTCGTACAAAGAGAAACGCGAGTTGGAAGCGTTGCCGGAAAGGATCGAAAGCCTGGAACAGCAGATCGCCGACCTGCATGCAGCCATGGCGGAACCGGACTACTACCAAACCGGTGGCGACAAGATCGCCGCCGACGCCGCTCAACTGGCAACGGCCGAAGAAGAACTGGCGTCAGCCTACCTGCGCTGGGAAGAGCTTGAAGAATAGCCGCCGTCGATTCTGATGAAGCGAATCGACGGCGACCGGTGGGCATCTTGCCCCGAGGGCCCATCCGTCGGTTGATGAATCTACAGATTCGTTCATCTGGGGACAGAGGAATCTCGGCACTGTTTTTAAATTTTTCTTAACGTTTTTTGTTGCGCAATGCATTCGATGACATTGGCAATCTGCAAGTGGTCAGATTGGTCGCGCGACACGCCGTTCTCATTGCGGGGGCCCGCAACGGAGTACGTGATACCCACACGACGCAAAGCAGTGGGGTAAGCATCTTGCTTACCAACACCGAACGGTGTTCGTTGTTAGCGGCATGCCCCAAGGCGGCTGTCAAGTTAATCAGCCGTTTGGCGCGAGCCTACGGGCCCTGGCGTGTTTTCTTCGTGCTACAGGCCCGTACGCTACAGGCCCGTACGCTAGCGCGAAACGGCTGATCCCATGTGTGATCGGATTCAATCGACAGGCCGCTCGCGTCGTTCCGCAATCAACAGCACGTCGCTGGTCCGAAGCAACGTTCCTTTTTCCAGATGCACATTCTTGGTGGCAATGGTGTATTCGACCAATGCGGCGTAGTAGCGCGACTGCGATTCGCTGACACGCCGTTGGGCATCGAGCAGTTGATCAAAATTGATCGGCATGCCGGCCTGTTGAGACGTTTCCAACGCGGCCAGGGCATCGCTGGCGGCAAGGTATCGCTGGCGGTTGGTTTCGACTTGCGCATAGGCCCGATCACACTCGGCCACCATGGCCGTCAGGTCGTGAATGATTTGCCGCTGTTGTTCCGCCAGGACCGCACGCTCGCGCGCCACCTGTAGTTTTGCGTGCCGAACCGCCAAGTGCCCCTGCCGAAATCCCACCGGTAGTTTCAGTTCCAGACTGGCTTCGTATTCCTGTAGATCAAACGACGTCAGGTCTGAAATCGCGGAATCACTACCGCCCAGGTTCTTGTCGAGACCGCGAAGTCGATACAGGGTGACAAAATCCAGCGACGGCATCAGAAAATTCTTGGCCGCCAACAGTTCCATTTCGCTTTGTTTGATCTTCAATCGCTGTTGCTGCAACTCACTGCGGAGCAAGACGGCTTCCGTAAAGATCGATTGCCAATCAAATTCGATCCTTGCGATCGATGGGTCATCGCTCGGACGAAGCAATGCTGCGTCACTGATCGGCAACCCCAGGATCAGCCGTAGCCGTCGCTCGGCCGCCTGCACGCCGCCGACTCCCGCGAACGCTCCTCCGGTCGACGAGTTTCCGTTTTGAGTCCGCATGGACGGCTTCCCGGCAACCGCATCTTGGTACTCGCTTCGAAACCGGTAGTACTGTTCCCGCGCCAGCGCTTCGGCCGCTCCCGATTGGCGATTACTTGATTTCTGAGCCTCATAGCTCTTCCACGTCTGCTCGCTACGCAGCATCGCGTCGCGTTTCGCATCGGCATCACGATAGGCAAAGTACAAATCCCAATACGCGTTGATCACATTGCTGACGTAGTCACGGACGCCTTGTTCGAACTTGGCCGACGTGATCTCACTGTTGACCTTGGCGATCAACACGCCGTTGTAGACTCCCGGCGCGGCAGCGGGCCCCGCGATGCGATTGAATTGCAGACCGCCGCCTTGCAGCAAAGGCTGCCGCGCTTCGGCATGCAACTGGGTTTGCCAGGCGCTATTGGTCAGATTTCCAGTCGCATTGTTGGCATCGTAATCGGTCACGCTGCGCACCGAAAATTGTGCCCCCGTTGGCGTTCGCTTGCTCAACTGAAACACGTAGTCGTGCGTGTCTTGTTTGAACGCATTGGCACCGCCACCGAAGAAACGGTTGTTGAATCGACGGTCATTGTTCTGCCATTTCCCGAAGGCATAGAACTGCGCATCGAAGGCACTGAGTGCCGCTTCGACACTCTCTTGCGGATCCAAACGCTGCAAGGATTCGCTGTATTCCGATTGCAACTGCCCGGGCGCCCGCAGCACGCCGGCTCCCAAGTCACGCAACACGCTGCGGTTTTCCAGCGCCGTAGACAATGCGTCGCGAAGTGAGATCTCGCGCATCGGAGACGACTCAAGTTGCTCGGTCGATCGTAAGGTCACCGGCGGCGGAACCTGATCCACCGTCGCCACCATCGTTGCTGAATGCGGTTCCATTTGACACAGCAGGGCATCGACACCATCGGTGCGCTGACCGATCGTCTCGGGCACGCTGTGATACAGATGGCAGCCGACGTTGGGCAGTGCGATCAGCAGCCCCAGCCCCACGCATCCCCAGCGCCGCACGCGCAGCCAAGCACGCCCAGACCGAACGGTGGCTGAGTGACGGGTGGCGTCGGATGGAATCGGTGGTTGCAGCAAGAGTGTGAGTCAACAAAGGAACGGACCTGGACCCTAAAGTCGCGTCAATCCTCAAACTTTCTCTAGGCATCGCTTTCGTCAGTTATCGAACACCTCGCGGAGATTCCTGAGCCGAAACCAGTGTTTCGATTGATCGTGGCCAACTTTGGCGACCTGCACGACGCAGCCGAGGCGTGAAACCGAGTTTCACGCCCCGGCGGTGCTACGATCGCTAGAGACATCGTGACCCCCAAGGTTGGCTGATTCGAGAAGAATGCCCGGCCGGCGTTCCGATGAAAGTCGTTGTGTACACCCTGGAACACTCGGGACATTGATCATGCCATCGCTCCGCCTGAAACTCACCGCCCTGCTCGCCGCCGCCGCCGTCGGCCCGTACGTCGCGACGGAGACCGAGATGGGTCGCCGAACGATGTCCACGGTCGGCTCGCTCTTTGACGGCGCATCGTCTGCGGTCGACGAACTGTCGGGTCTGGCGCCCGGCATTTCGACCGACGAAGCAATCCGAACGAGCGGCTACGCCAACCACTCGCACTATGAAGTCGAAAAGCTGCGGCAAGTCCGTACGGATCGCTATCGCTACGATTCCGAATTGGCGCGAAAGTTGGGTGCCATCCCGGCAGACCCGAACGCAGAACCGACACTCAGTGGTTATCAAGTCCGAGACCTGCGCGAAGTGATGCGATTCGATATCGGCCCCGAATGGGTCGTCAATCGATTCTCACGCGTCAGCACGGTGTTGGCGGATATGAACTTGAAAGGCTTGCGCGTTCCGGTGGTCACCGGCATCAGGGCCGACGACGTCGCGGGAACGTTGACGTTCTATTTCGACTACTCGGATCGATTGCAACGCCTGACCTTCCACGGCTTTACCGGTGATCCGACGCGTTTTTCCGAAACCATGACGGGCTACTACGGCTTGCAACGCGAGCCGGCATTGGAGGCCGGGGCGTTTACCAAACGCTGGAACGGACGGCCCGTGCATTTCATGCGTCTGACGCACGCTCCGGTCGTCTACAGCGACGCGATCCACCAGAAGTACACCGTGTTCCTGGAACTGAACCAACCCGATTTGGCGTACGGGATCAGCAATGAAGCGCGCAAGATTGTGATTTCAGACCGCCAAACCGGTCGCTGGTAATCAATTGCCGCCTTCTGACTGGCCATCTGAGCCTGTCCGGTAGCCCCACGCTCGTGCCGGGTCTTATGATGCGTCCACACTGATTCTCCAGCTACTCCCAGGGCATCGTTGCCGTGAATTCAGAATCCTCCGCAAATTCCGATGACGCTTCCCGCGATCGAGAAGCGCCGTCGTCGGCTGAGACCGCTGGCGTCCCAGCTGACGTTCAACCCGAGCCCGGTGCCGAGCCCGTCGGCGGTGCAGCCGCCGACGTCGACACGGCGTCCGTCGGCGCTGATTCACCGCCACGGACCGCCTTGGAAAAGCTACCTTCGATGGCGCGGATCACTTCGGTAATCATGTTGATCGCCGGAATCCTGGTGGTCGGGTTGCTGTTCTACAAGGTCATGGTGGGATTTTTCATTCCATTGTTCATGGCCGCGGCACTGGTCGTCATCTTCCGACCGTTCAACGAGTGGATTCTGAAGAAACTCAAGGGCCGACGACGGACCGCCGCGGTTGCCACGACGTCGCTGATCCTGGCAATCGTGCTGATGCCGATCGTCTTGCTGCTGACCGTGGCCATCGGTCAGTTGACCGGGTTGGTCAGCCGAACAGACTTGGACGATCTGAAAGCGGCATTCGAGCGAGGCCGAACCCGCCTCGGCCTGGAACTTCAACATGCCGACCGCTTCCGCCGACTCGACGAACTGGCCGGAATGTTGGACCAGATCGACGAACCCGAATTGGTCCGAGCGCAGATCGCCGAATCGAAGGAGTTGATCACGTTTCTGGAAAAAGAAGTGGTCGGCGCCGCCCCGACGGGCGAATCCAGCGAAGTTGCGAAAGAGCGACTCAATGAGTTTGCCGACGTCGTCGAGCAATTGGAGACGGTCCAAGAAACAGAAGACCCGGCCGAACGCATCGCCACCGAGGAGCGTTTCCATCGTGGATCCGTCGTCGCATCGGCATCGATTCATGCTTGGATGAACGCCAAACTGGGCGGCTCCTTTCGGAAAGAAGTCAAACTGCTGACCAATCCGAGCGAAAAAGACTTGGCCGAAGCGATCCGCGCGGCACGGGAGTACTTGCAACCACGATTCGTCAAACTGTCCGGGGTGACGGGTAAGGTCGTTGTGCAAATCGCGATCGGCATGTTGATCATGGTGATCTCGATCTACTTCTTCTTCGTCGACGGACCGGCGATGGTGCACACGCTGATGCGTCTCAGTCCCCTCGACGACGCGTACGAGCTACGACTGTTGGGCGAGTTCGAAAAGACCAGCCGCGCGGTCGTGCTGGCGAGTATCCTGAGCGCCCTCGTGCAGGGGCTTCTCGCCGCGATCGCGTTCTTCTTCTGCGGATTCGAATCCTTCATCTTGTTGTTCATGGTCACAACGGTGATGGCCCTGATTCCGTTCTTGGGCGCCGCATCAGTCTGGGTGCCCTGTGCCATCTACTTGGCAGCGGTCGACCAAAGCTATGGCGCGGCGATCTTTTTGGCCATCTACGGCGCCGCGGTCGTTTCGTCGATCGACAACGTGATCAAAGCCTATGTGCTGCACGGCCACTCGGAATTACACCCACTGGTCGCGCTGCTGAGCGTCCTGGGAGGGGTCCCGGTGTTCGGCCCGATCGGAATCTTGATCGGTCCCATGGTCGTCGTGTTCCTGCAAACCCTGCTCGAAATCCTCAACCACGAACTCGAACTCCGCGATGCTCACCCCGAGCCAGACGCCATCGCCTCGGAAGTGTGAGGTTAGCTGTTAGCTGTTAGCTGTTAGCTGTTAGCTGTTAGCTGTTAGCTGTTAGCTGTTAGCTGTTAGATTTTAGATTTTAGATTTTAGATTTTAGATTTTAGATTTTAGATTTTAGATTTTAGATTTTAGATTTCCTTGTCTTCCTTTTCCTTTTTTCTGCCCATTATTTTTCTGCCCTCCCCATGCCCCTCAACGAATCCCAATTCGCATCGGTCTGCTCGACCGCTCGCCGTGCCGCGATCTTCCACTCCGCCGCAGATGCTTTGGAATGGGACGAGCGGACGGGGATGCCGATCGCAGCCGGTGAGTATCGCGCCGAGCAAGTCAGCACACTCCGTTCCTCGGCACATCAACTGCGCACCGATTCTCAATACGGCGACGCACTGCAGCAGTTACTCGAGCACAGCGGCGATTTGGATCCGCACTCTGATCAAGCCGCCACGATCCGGTCGCTGCACCGAGATTTTGTCCGCGACCAAAAACTTCCACTCGATTTGGTCACCCGCTTGAGCGTCGCGACCGTGCGAGGGCAACAGACCTGGGACGACGCCCGCAAACGAGATTCCTTCGCCGCCTTTCAGCCCGCGCTGACCGAAATCATCGCATTGAAGCGAGAAGCCGGTTTCCGTATGGCCGAAGGGACCTCACGCAGCGTCTATGAAGCGTTGCTGGACGAATATGAACCGGACGCCAAGGTCAGCGAACTGAATCCCGTTTTCAGCGACTTGAAACAGCAGTTGAGCGAATTGATCGTCGCGGTGACCGATTCGCCCCAACAGCCGAATATCGAGCCGCTTCAACGCAGTTATCCGATCGCGTCACAACGGACCTTCAGTCGCGACGTGGCCGAGTGGGTCGGGTTTGATTTTTCCCGTGGCCGCTTGGATGAAACCAGCCATCCGTTTTGCACCACGCTGGGTCCAAATGACTGCCGCATTCTGACTCGCTACGAAGAACACTGGCTTCCCAGCGGACTGTTTGGCACCTTGCACGAAGCCGGACACGGCATGTACGAACAGGGTTTGCGAAACGACTGGTTCGGTTTGCCGCCAGGCAGCTACGTATCGCTGGGCATCCACGAGTCCCAGTCACGTTTGTGGGAAAACCAGGTCGGACGAAGCCGTCCGTTCTGGGACTGGTTGTACCCGAAGGCGCAGCAGACTTTTTCGGCCGAACTGGACGGAACCGATCTGGAGGAGGTTTATTTTGCGATCAACCAGGTGCGACCGAGCTTGATCCGTGTGGAGGCCGATGAGGCGACGTACAACCTGCACATTCTGATTCGATTCGAGTTGGAACAGGCGTTGATCAACGAAGAACTCTCGATCAGCGATCTGCCGGAGGCTTGGAATCAACAGTATCAGCAGTGTCTGGGCATCACGCCGCCGTCGGACGCCGATGGCGTGCTGCAGGATGTCCACTGGAGTGCGGGATTGTTCGGCTACTTCCCCACGTACACGCTCGGGAACCTGGCCGCGGCGCAGTTGTTCGACGCCGCCGCGGAAACGTTGGGCGATCTCGACGGCATGATGTCTCGCGGAGAGTTTGCACCATTGCTGCACTGGCTGCGAGACAACGTCCACCGGCACGGTCGCAATTACAGCGGCAGCGAGTTGATCATCGCCGCGACGGGCAAACCCCTCTCATCGGACCACCTGATGCGTTACCTGGAAAACAAGTTGCGACCGTTGTACGGAATCTAACCGCGTTTTTCGTACGTTGCCGGACGCGTCGTGCATAAGTCCCAGCACGCGGCGTCGGCCCAACGCCGACGCCCCCGGCGCCAAGCGGGGTATTTTTGTTAGCGGCAGGGCGCGAGCCCTCCGGTCTTTCACGGTGTTTTTGAAACGCAACCGGCCCGCTCGCGCCGTTCCGCTAACTCCTTCAGCGCCAATGTAGATGGCATTGCGTGCAGAGATCATCACCACGCGCCGGTCGCTCACGCGTCCCGCTGAAATCTGGTTTTCAGTGCGGCTTCCGATTGCGTCGCAGCTGTCCGCAGGCGGCGTCGATTTCGTCGCCTTTGCGTTGCCGAAACATGACGTTGACGCCCGCGGATTCGAGAATCTGACGGAACTCCGCGATCGCTCGTTGGCTGGGTGTCTGGTACGGCAACCCTTCGACCGGGTTGTACGGGATGACGTTCAGCAGCACCGTGCGATGTCGCAGCAGTTGCGCCAGTTCTCGCGCATGTTCCGCACCGTCGTTGACGCCGCCCAGCAAAACGTATTCAAACGTCAGCCGCCGCCCGCTGGCGGCGAAGTAGCGATCGGCCGCGGCCAGGACGGCATCGATGCCGATCTTCTCATTCACCGGAACAAGTTGGCTGCGCAATTCTTCGTTCGGTGCGTGCAGACTGACGGCAAGGTTGTAGGGCACACCCTTGTTTGCCAACCGATCGATCGCCGGTGGTAAGCCCACGGTGCTGATCGTGATCCGGCGCGGGCTGATCCCCAATCCGTCGGCCGACTTCGCGGTCTCAAGCGCCCCGAGCACGCGATCCAGATTTGCCAGCGGTTCGCCCATGCCCATCATCACGATGTGACTCAACCGTTCCTCCGGTTCCAGCCGAGCCTGCAGTCGAAGCATTTGCTCGACGATTTCACCACGCGTCAAATTGCGATCGACCCCATCGAGCCCACTGGCGCAGAACACACAGCCCATCGCGCAACCGACTTGGCTGCTGACACAGATACTGCGGCGATTTCCATCGCGCAACAGCACGCATTCCACTTCTCCACCGTCGGCCAATCGCACCAGCAGTTTATCGGTGCCGTCACGGCTGGTTTGCACCGCCGCCTCGTCGGATCGGTAAATCACAAACTCCGACGCCAGTTGTTCACGGAGCGTTTTGGGCAGGTCGCTCATTGAGTCGAAATCACGCGCCCGCTTTTCATAGACCCATCCGAAAACCTGCTTGGCACGGAACTTGGGTTGGCCGTGCTCGACCAACCATTGCTGGAATTCGGCAAACGAAAGATCCAGCAGGTGCGCGCGGCCGTCCCGCGCGGACGGCTCATTCGGGGTGGACTCGGTTTGGATGACGGGAAGATTCACGCAGACCAACACGCGGTAAAAGGAGGCGAGGCACTCGACATGCCGACCGATCGAACCCTACGCTAATGGGAAAGACGGCTTTCTGGAACGCCCTCAATTTACCCGCAAGATGAAAGAAATCGTAGTCAACGAAGAGGAAGCCCTGGCCAGGTACCTGGATTTAACCGCAATCCAGGGCGGTAGTGGTCAAGAACGCGACGTTGCCGACCGCATCGCTGAGACCTTGATTCAGGCGGGACTGGACAAATCCGCGATCCAATTCGATGGTGCCGAAACCCGGACCCGAATGCCCGGCAATTGCGGCAACTTGATCGTTCATCTGCCGGGCAGCGGCAAGGGCCCCCGGACGATGCTCTCGGCACACATGGACACGGTCCCGATCTGTCTCGGCAGCGACCCGGTCGTCGAAGGGGACCGTGTTCACAGCCGCGGCGGAACCGGGTTGGGGGCGGACGACCGGGGCGGCTGCGCAGCCATCCTGACCGCCGCGATCGAACGACTGCGACTGGGACGGTCCGACCTCGATCCCGCCGTGATCGCGTTTTTCATTCAAGAGGAAATCGGACTGGAAGGGGCACGTCATCTGGACGCGTCGATGGTCGGTCCCGTGGATCGGGCGTTCAATTTTGACGGCGGCGCGATCGAAAAGGTCACCATCGGTGCGATCGGCGGTGAGCGGATGGAAATCTGTCTGACCGGAATCCCCGCGCACGCCGGTGCCGCCCCGGAACAGGGGGCCAGCGCAATTGTGATGGCGGCCAAAGCGATCGCCGACCTGGAATCCGACGGCTGGCTCGGTCGAATCGAAAAGCAAGGACGCAGCGGGACGGCGAACGTCGGCGTGATCCAGGGGGGCGACGCCACCAACGTGGTCACCCCCCTGGTGACCTTGCGAGCCGAAGCACGCAGCCATGACCCCGAGTTCCGATCACAAATCGTCTCCCAAATCCGTGCCGCGTTCGAAGCCGCCGCCGACTCGGTCACCAACGTCGCTGGTCTGTGCGGCAAATGTGATTTCAAGTCGCGCGTCGACTATGAAGCCTTCTGCCTGGCCGACAACGATCCTTCCGTCGAAACCCTCGAACAAGCACTCAAAGCCATCGGACGAGAGCCCTACCGCCAAGTCGCCGGCGGAGGGTTGGATGCGAACTGGTTGAAGGAACACGGCATCCACGCCGTCACCGTCGGCTGTGGCCAAGAGAACATTCACACCGCTGACGAGCGATTGAACATTCCTGATTACCTGGCAGCGTGCCGAGTCGCGACCCGGTTGATCTGTCCATCCGACGATTCATGAACGACGACCAACCGATCTGCCTGTGCTTTGGCGTTGCCAAACGGAAAGTCGTCCAGTTCATTCGGACCGAACATCCGAAAACGGCATCGCAACTATCGGAGTGCTTTGGGGCCGGTACCGGCTGTGGTTGGTGCCGACCCTATTTGGAACAACTTTGGAAATCCGAGACGCCCGAATCGGAAGCCTTACCGGACGCAGATCAATACGCGATCGATCGGCAAGAGTACCGCGACGCGAAGTAGGTCGTGATCGCTGAAGCGACGGGTCGGGACGCCGTCCCACACTCGGATCGATGGGCTTTATACTGCGGGTCTGCAGTTCCGTTCCTACCCGCCTGATCGTGACACCGATGCCCCTGCCACAACTCCTCCGCACTTTGCCTCTCGTCTTCGGTGCTTGCTTCGCATTCGCGTCGTGCACCGTCATCGCCGCCGAGGATCGCCCCAACATCATTTACATCATGGTCGATGACCTGGGTTACGGCGATCTGGGAAGCTATGGCCAGAAAGAAATTCAAACGCCTCATCTGGATCAAATGGCAGCGGAAGGGATGCGATTCACGGACCATTACGCCGGCCACACGGTTTGCCGCCCGTCGCGTTTGGTGCTTTGGACGGGTCAACATGTCGGCCACACGGGGCTGACCGGCAATCGTCCGTTCTCCTTGACCGGCAAAGAACAAACGGTCGCCAAATTGCTGCAACAAGCCGGATACGCGACCGGAGGCGTCGGAAAGTGGGCACTGGGTAACGTCAACGACCCGGCGGAGATCGATAACGACGGCCACCCCAATCGAAACGGATTCGATTATTGGTACGGCTACATGAATCAAAGCAACGCGCACAACTACTATCCGCCGTTTCTGTGGGAAAACGATCGGCAAGACTTCTTGCCCGGAAACGTTCTGATGGACGCCCCGGGCGCCCGCGGACGCGTCTCGAAGCAGAAAGAAACGTACTCGCACGACAAGCTGACCGACGCGGCGCTGGACTTCATCCAACGTAACTATCGCAGCCCGTTTCTGTTGCACATCCACTGGACCATTCCGCATGCGAACAACGAAGGCGGACGGGTGCTGAAGGACGGTATGGAAGTCCCCGACTATGGCATTTATGCTGACCGCCAGTGGCCGAACCCGGAAAAAGGCTTTGCGGCGATGATCACCCGCATGGATGCCGATGTCGGTCGCCTGTTCAATTTGTTGAAGGATCTTTCGATCGACGACGACACGCTCGTGATCTTCACTTCCGATAATGGCCCCCACCGAGAAGGCAATCACGATCACGAGTTCTTTGATTCCAACGGCCCGCTGAAAGGTTACAAACGTTCGATGCACGACGGTGGGATCCGTGTCCCGATGATCGCCCGCTGGCCCGCCAAGGTTGCCGCCGGAACTCAATCCGATTTGCCGTCGGCGTTTTGGGATTTCTTACCCACCGCCTGCGATGCGGCGGGCGTCGAACCGCCAAACCATATCGATGGCATCTCGTATTTGCCGACGTTGACCGGTAAGAACGATTCCCAGCAGAAACACGAGTATCTGTATTGGGCCAGCCAAGAGGGCGAAACGTCGATCGGTATCCGGCGCGGCCCCTGGAAATTGGTGCGTTACCGAAAGAACCGAGCCGGCAAAGCGGATTGGCGATTGTATGACCTCCGCAGCGATCTCGAAGAAGCCAACGATCTCGCCGCGACGCACCCGGAACGGGTCCAGGAGATCCTGTCGCTGGTCCAGCGCGACGGCCTGCCGCTGGAGACGAAAGCGAAACGCTGATGCCGTTCGTACTGACGCACTTGTTCCCGGGCTCCGCCCTACGCCGTGAACGATTTCTTTCCTGTGTTTTACGAGGTGTTAGCGGCAGGGCGCGAGCCCTCCGGTTCCGCATCTTTGCCGAAACACCGAAGGGCTCGCGCCCTGCCGCTAATAAATTGTTCACGGCGTAGGACTCCGCCCGGGAACACACTGCCTTGGAGGCTCCGCCTCCCGTGATAGCCAGGCGGAGCCCGGGCTGCGTAGAATGCCCGCGATTTCATGCGCTGTGCCGGATGAAACTTTGGTCGTTGTTGTTCCGCACAGCCCAGGCGGAGCCTCGCGAGAAGTGCGTTACGAATTTTGGCGGTTTCAGTTCCGTTGGGGGCTTCGTGGGATCAGCCGTTTGGCGCCAGCCTACGGGCCCCGTTGTTGCGAGGCCCGAACGCTTGCGCGAATCGGCTGATGTCAATCGTGTTTTTGATACCCAACCGCTCCATGCTCATCAATGGTCCATCGAAGAATCGGTTCGGCGCGGGAAGCGCGTTACGAGGCGGAGCCTCGTAACGAGTAATGTTCCAAGGCGGAGCCTTGGAACGGGGGCGACCGAGCCGATGTACGTCGCTACTTGATGTACGTCGCTACTTGGTCTGCAGCCGATTGATAAATTTCCCGGGGAAATCGGATTCGCGAATCACCGTCAGCTTTTTTTTCTCGGGCTCGAAGATTACATATCTCGCCCGCGTCGGTGCGAGCAAGCTGATTGACATTTCGTCGTTCTCGCGAAGCACCACGGCCAGCTCCTCCGCAGACACACTGCGAAAAGGATGATGCGACATCGCCGTTTCCAATTCGTTCCAGCTCCGTTTGGCGAGCGGATTGCGACTGATGTTGGGCGGTGGCCAAGTGATGTCGCGGTCCAGATAGGTCGGCTTGATGGCCAACACCACGTACGAGTTCTCGCGGCGAGACGAAAACCACCTCAAGATCTCGTCATGATCCTCCTTGTTGATTTCCAGCACCGCGGGGATTCCCCACGTCGTGTCCACGAGCGGATTCATGATCGCACGCATCGGACGCCCGATGATGTACGGCGCCAACGAGTCACACCAATCCCGACGCGTTTCGCAGTGCTGTTCCAACACCAGCAGTCTCACCAAGTCGCTCGTATCGCTCAGCTCGAACCGCAACCGCACGTCAAACAGGTAACTCGGATTCAGCGACGAAACGAAGCGTGCGTACTTTGCAACCCAGGCATCATCGACGGCCAACGACTCGTCCCAGCTCATCGGTTCGGCCAAGCGGTCGAGTGATTCCTGATAAACGCGTTGCACCCGTTTGTTTGCCCGATCCAAGACCGCTTTCCCAACGGCGGCGGGATCATCGGGATGGAGCTGCAGCAACGTCTTGTTTTCTTCGGCGTCCTCGATCATCTGAATCAAGTCGTCCGGTTCGGGCACACCGACGCTGAAATGAAGCAGCCGATATTGCCCATCACAAATCGCCGTGATCGCACGCGGCGGCAATGACCGCGGGGCGTCGGCGGTCAAGTTCGCCGGCAATCCCGCGACGACACGTTGGGCGATGCAGCGATCCTTCAGGTCGGGGCGTTTGACGAACAGCTTCTGAAAGGACCGTCGAAAATTTGGGCCACACCAAACGTCCGGCCCCCCGCCGAGGCGACTTTTGTCGGCCTTGTCCAACTTGGCCTTCGTCCATTGAAATGGATCTTCGTCGGTGATCAGAAACACGATCAGCTTGGATTCAATCTCGCTGGCCGAAAGCCCCGAAAATGGCTCTCGAAACACCAAGCCATCAATCTTGTCGACGTCGTCGACCACTTCATCGGCAACGGCTACCGGGATTCCGAGCAAGAACAAGCCGGCTGCCCAACGGCAAATCAAATTCCACATGCAAGCACTCCGCGGGAGGGGTAGTGCCTACCAATGTAGCAGCTCGCGCGGGGCCACCTGAGCCAAATCAATCGGTGTTCAAGATCACACCTCTCAAAGAGAGGCGACTAGCAGATTCGAACTGCTGTAGACGGATTTGCAATCCGCTGCCTAACCACTCGGCCAAGTCGCCTTCAACTGATGGAAAGATTAAGAAAACTTTCCGGAATCGTCAAGAACGCCCAAAACCGTCCAGTCTGCCTTTCGGGACTGACTCGGAGAATCGTTCTCGTCGTGAAGAGAGGTATCGGACGCTTCCCACGCTCTCTTGAGAGACATCGGGCGAATAAAAAAAGTTCGCCGGATTTGCGTCCGCTCTCGGCAACGCCCCCGCGTCGGTCTCGGTCGGGTAGCGGACGGTCCGATCCGGCAAAATTTTTTCCCGGTTTTCTCGTCGGCGGCCTTGGGATGGTGAGGGCATTTTGGTGTTGATCTCCGGTGCATTGTTGATGTTTCGCCAGAAATCGACCGCGATTGGTGCCGATGACGTTTTCTCTCACGCCGCACGGCCAGACCGCTACCATGCAGGTGCTTCAAGGATCCCAGATCCGACCGTAAGCTACCCCCCAAACACCATACAATTCCCACACGTCCCCTCCCTGCTCAATAGATTGCAATGACCAAAAAGTGCACGACCCTCGGGCTTGAACCCAGCTTTGGATTCGGAGATCGAACCGGCCTCGCAACCCCCGGACACGTCGCCGCGATGAAGCGTTGCGGCGAAGGGATCACGGCGATCTTCCCCCAGCAATCGATTCGCGAGATGACGCGAACCAAGCGGACGCCCGAAGGTGTGATGGCCGACGCGATGCAAGCGGCCGAGGCGGCCGGATGGGACGGTCCGATCGGAGCCGATGCTGACCACTTGAAAGTGAATCAGGACGTCGACATCACCGCCGCGGCCGGGTTCACCTTCTTCACCATCGATCCCTCCGACGACGTCGACCAAAAAGCCGACGATTACGACGAAGCGACGCTCCGAGAAAAGTTTGCGTCCGCCCGCGAAACCGCCCCCTGGTTCGATTCGTACGTGGGCAAGTCGATCGAATTGCCCACCGGATCGACGATCCAACTGGACGAAGAAGCTTGCATGCGTGCGGCGGTCAAATACGGACCCGCGATCGCACGTGCTCTAAAGCTGGGTGACTACATCCGACAAGTCAACGAGAAGGCCGGCCAAGATTACGAAATCGAACTCTCCGTCGACGAAACCGATCAGCCGACCACGCTGCCGGAACACTACATCATCGCCGACCAGTGCCTCCAGGGCGGCATGAAGCTGGTCAGCTTGGCGCCGCGGTTTATCGGCGACTTCGAAAAAGGCGTCGATTTCAAAGGCGACTTGGCGGCACTGGAAACTTCGCTGGCCGATCACGCGGCGGTGGCGAATCTGCTGGGCCCTTACAAATTGAGTCTCCACTCCGGTAGCGACAAGGTGTCGATGTACGCCGCGCTGGCCCGTACCACCGCCGGAAAATTCCACGTCAAAACCGCCGGCACCAGCTACTTGGAAGCACTCCGCGTGGTCGCTCGCCACGATCCCGCTGCCTTCCGCGGCATCATCGATTTCTCACGCGATCGATATGAAACCGACAAAGCGACCTATCACGTCTCGGCAACACTCGCCGACGCCCCGACGACCGATCAAGCCGACGACCAAACGCTGGAAAGCGAATACCTGGAAATGTGGGCCGACGTCCCCGAAGGAAAAGGGTTTACCAAACCCGGACGCCAGATCCTGCACTGCACCTTCGGCTCCGTCCTGACCGACGCCAAGTGGGGTGCCGTCGTCCGCGATTGTCTCGTCGCCCATCCGGACACCTACCGCGAAGTGCTCGACGATCACTTCGGACGCCATCTCGACGCCCTCCGCAGCGGCATGTAACAGCGGCATGTAGGGACAGTGCGTATCGGTAGATTTCAAGCCACCCTCCCTGGCAGGGAGGGTCGAGCGCAGCGAGGGGAGGGTCGAACGGTGAACGCTGCCATATTGTTGACGGTCCGCCCCGGGCCCCATCCCAACAACGTCGAATTTGGCCAACGGCCATGCTCAACCTTCGCATTTGACCAGGCATTTGTTCATGGCCGTTGGCCAATCCCTCTCGTTTACGTTTGCGGACCTTGGGCGATGCCAAGGCTATGGATGTAAACGGCCGTTGGCCGATACCATCCACTCAGACCAGATCTGACACGCAAAAGAGGTGTCGATACAGGTGCCCAGGAGAAACGACAGAAATGTCTTCCTCCACAACCAGCTGAAAAACGCACGACCTCCGTCCCAGACGCCTCAAACGTCCGCGTGCGGTTGGGCACAAGTCAGCTACATCGCTCGCCTGCGTCATGATATTCTGTGGACCGCCCCAGCCAATGACGGCTTTCCCACCGCAGCCTATCCCCCCGCGCCGATCCCCAGATGAGCAACCCCTACGACGCTCCCAGCGAAGCATCGAAATCCGACATCGTTGAACAGCCCCGGGTGAGCACCTGGGAACAAATGAAGACCACCGAGGACTGGTGGGCGATTTGGTGCGCGGGATTGATTTTGATCGTCGCCTTCGTCGCCGTCTGGATTTCAGTCCCGGCAAACTTCTTCACCGCGATCGACCAAGGTGAATCGGTTTCGATTTCCAGTCCACTGAAAAGCTGGTTGGCCAAGCCGGGGAAATGGACGCAAAACCCCGTCGACGCGTTCTACGTCGCCGGTGACAAAGACAAGGGAGCGACGACGACCTACCGGGGCGTGTTGGGCGCGTTTGTCATCATCGGCGTGTTGTTCACCGTGGCGATGACGATTCGAAAGAAGAACGCGATCGGGTTCATCAAAGCGTTTCCCGTCATCTTTTTGTTGGCGACCGTCGCGTATGTCCTAGCCGGGCAGAGTGTGATCAAGGCATACAATCTGGAATACGCGCTGTGGGCGTTGCTGGTGGGACTGGTGATCAGCAACACCATCGGAACGCCGCATCAATGGCGGCCGGCGATCATGACCGAGTTTTTCATCAAGACCGGGTTGGTCCTGCTGGGTGCCGAAGTCTTGATGAGTCGCTTGATGGCACTCGGGATCCCCGGAATCGGGGTGGCGTGGGTGGTGACACCCATCGTCTTGATCAGCACGTTCGTGTTCGGACAAAAGGTCTTAAAAATCCCGTCCAAGTCGTTGAACATGGTGATCAGTGCCGACATGTCGGTCTGCGGCGTTTCCGCGGCGATCGCGACCGCCGCGTCTTGCAAAGCGAAGAAAGAAGAGCTCTCACTGGCGATCGGCCTGTCGCTTTCTTTCACCGTCGTGATGATGATTGTGTTGCCGTTGGCGATCAAGGCGATGGGGTTGCCCGACGACGTCGGCGGAGCTTGGCTGGGCGGAACGATTGACGCAACCGGTGCCGTCGCGGTCGCCGGGGCGACCCTCGGTGAAGAAGCCCTGGAAGTCGCGGCGACGGTCAAGATGATTCAAAACATCTTGATCGGGGTGACCGCGTTTTGCGTCGCCGCGTACTGGGTCGCCTATGTCGAAAAAAACAGCGACGCGGCCAAACCCGGCATCGGCGAGATTTGGTACCGGTTTCCCAAATTTGTGCTCGGCTTCATCGGAGCGTCGATTCTGTTTTCGATCCTGCACGCCAACCTGGCCGGCGGAAACCTGATGATCGAAGCGATGATCGGTGGTTCGACGAAGACGCTCCGCGGTTGGTTCTTTTGCCTGGCGTTTGTCTGCATCGGCTTGGAAACCAATTTCAAACAATTGCTGCCCTACTTTCGTGGCGGCAAGCCGATGATCTTGTACGTCTGCGGCCAGTCGTTGAACCTACTGCTGACGCTGATCATGGCCTACCTGATGTTCGGCGTGCTGTTCGCGGAGTCGGGCCAATGAGTCATCGACGCGTTCGGTTGATGGCCGTCATCCTGGTCATGCTCGTCATCTGGGGCGTCGTCTTGCCCCGATTGGCGACGACACGAACGGTGCGTGAACGGACGCAGTGGTTGGAACACCACCAAATCGACCCGGCGGCGATGTACTACACCGAACTTCCGCTGATGGATCGGATTCTGGCCGACGAATGATCAGTCATCGCCAAGGTCCTCGGCATGCACAGCATGCCCTACTGGCCCGTCTATCGGTAGCTGTCATACGTGGGGCCTGCACCGTCTATAATCGGCTTCCCTCGATCAATCTGATCGAACAAACGATCTCCGGTATCACCGCATCGGCTTACACCCACGGATGGCAAGGCGTACCCACGGATCCCTCGCTGCTTTTCATCCGTGGGTACGCTCTGCCATCCGTGGGTTCATTTAAATGGGGCACTGGGGGGCCTCACGCTGGCGCTTCCAGCGTCGCACCGCAACCCACCGGCTTGAGTCCGTGATCCAAGCAGACGGATCAGCGGCGCATGACATTGATCGCTCGAAGGACCACTACGCAGCTGACCAGCCGTCGGCCCTCCGCCGCTACTCTTCTTCGCGGAGCTGGGCCAGGACGGTGAAGTCTTCCAGCGTACTGGTGTCACCGGCGGCTTCGCGTCCGGCGGCGATGTCGCGGAGCAGGCGCCGCATGATCTTGCCGCTCCGCGTCTTGGGAACCGACGCGGCGAAGCGAATGTCATCCGGCTGGGCGAGTGCACCGATCTGCTTTCGCACGTGGTTCCGCAACTCCTGACGTAGCTCCTCGCCGGGGTTCGGATCGGTCACGGTGACGAAGGCGGCGATCGCTTCGCCCTTGAGATCATCGGGGCGGCCGACGACGGCGGCTTCGGCGACCGAGGGGTGACTGACCAGCGCGCTTTCGACTTCGATGGTGCTCAACCGGTGGCCCGAGACGTTGATCACGTCGTCGATGCGTCCCATGATCCAGTAGTAACCGTCCTTGTCGCGGCGGGCGTTGTCGCCGGTCAGGTATTCCCCTTTGAACGTGGCCCAGTAAGTACTCACAAACCGTTCGTCGTCCCCCCAAATGCCGCGCAACATTCCCGGCCAAGGCTGTTCGATACACAACTTGCCGCCGTGTTCCTCGTCGACCGATTGACCGTTCTCATCCAAAATCACCGGAACAACCCCTGGCAGCGGTTTGGTACAGGATCCGGGCTTGGTTGCCGTGATCCCCGGCAACGGGCTCATCATGATGCCGCCGGTTTCGGTTTGCCACCACGTGTCGACGATCGGACATTTTTCGCCACCGATCTTCTTGTGGTACCACATCCAAGCTTCGGGATTGATCCCTTCGCCGACGGTGCCGAGCAATCGCAAACTGGACAGATCGTGGTTGTCGACGTGTTCATCTCCCCATTTGATGAACGCTCGAATCGCCGTCGGCGCGGTGTACAGGATCGTGACCTTGTATTTTTCGATCAGCTCCCAAAATCGATCTTCCGCCGGATAGTTGGGGGCGCCTTCGTACATCAGGCAACTTGCGCCCGCGGCCAACGGTCCGTAAACGATGTAACTGTGCCCGGTGATCCAGCCGCAATCCGCGGTACACCAGTAGATGTCATCGTCGCGATGGTCAAACACCCATTGGAACGTCCGTTTTGCCCACAAGTTGTAGCCGGCCGTGGTGTGACGAATGCCCTTGGGTTTTCCGGTGCTGCCGGACGTGTACAGAATGAACAGCGTCGCTTCACTGTCCATCGGCTCGGCCGGTAGGTCGCCGGTCTGTTTGTCCACGACATCGTGCCACCACACGTCTCGGCCGTCTCGCATCGCGACTTCGTTGCCGACCCGCTTCAACACCAAACAGGTCTGCACCGACGGCGACTTTTCGAGTGCCTCATCAACGGTTTCTTTCAGCGGCAACACTTTGCCACGTCGATACAGCCCATCAGAGGTGATGACCATCTTGGCCTGGGCGTCGTGGTTGCGATCGGCAATCGATTCGGCGCTGAATCCGGCGAAGATGACCGAGTGGATGGCGCCGATTCGGGCACAAGCCAACATCGCGATCGCCAGTTCAGGCGTCATTGGCATGTAGATGCTGATGATGTCGCCCGACTGAATCCCAAGTTCGCGAAGTGCCGCTGCACATTTGCAAACCTCGGTCTTCAGTTCGTTGTACGTCAGCGTGCGGGTGTCGCCCGGTTCGCCTTCCCAGATGATGGCCGGTCGATCCCCCAATCCGAGCTCGATGTTGCGATCGAGACAGTTGTAACTGGCGTTGGTTTTTCCGTTGATGAACCACTCGGCATGCGGCGATTCCCACTTGCAGGTCTCGTCGAACGGTTCGAACCAGTGCAGGTGTTCCAGGGCTTCTTGACGCCAAAAACCGTCGCGATCGTCGCGCGCCCGCGCGTAGAGTTCGTCATATTGTTCCGTCGTGCGAATCAACGCTTTTTCCGTGAATTCAGCAGGCGGGGGGAAGAGACGGCTTTCGTCGAGAACGTGGTCGATCTGGCCAGAAGAAGATTCAGACATCCAACGCGTATCCGAAAAAGGTAGGAAAGTGGAGAGACCGATAGTCTAACCAACGGAAAACCACACCACCACACGGCATTGGTAGGGCGAACTGTGCTCGTTTGCCACTCGCTGCTACACTTCAACCATGGCCAAAAAGAAACGAAAATCCAATCAGTCACGCGTCAGCTTTCGAAAGCGGCATCAAGGGCGGGTGCGCGACAGCGACTTGACGCGACAGTTCCACGTCGGCGATGCCGAATCGCTCGCCGACGCAGTGAAAAACGAACGTGTCAGCGGAAAAGGCGACTTGACGCGCAAACGCACCGTCGTCGGCGTCCAAGCGAGCGCGCCGGCGTCCGCGGACGACCCCCAATCGCACGATTCGCTGCTGATCAGCGGCCGCGTGCTCCGCGCCCACGGACTCCGCAACACGGTTTTGGCCGACGACGGGCGGACGTTCGAATGTTCCATTCGGCAAGTCCTTAAATCGCTCAGCATCGACGGTCGCGGAACCGTCGTCGCGGGCGATCAAATACAATTCCGCGCCGAATCCGAAACGACCGGCATGATCGAATTCGTCGCGCCCCGTCACGGGATCATCAGCCGACAAAGTCGCGGCCAGCAACACATCATCGCCGCCAACGTCGATCATCTGCTGATCGTGACCAGCGCCGCCGAGCCGACGATCAAACCCGCCCTGATCGACCGATTTCTGCTCTCGGCCGAACAATGCGGTTTGAACCCGGTCGTGATCATCAACAAATGTGATCTCGTCGACCCCGCTTCGCTGCAACCGATCCTGGGCGTGTACGCCTCGCTCGGCTATCGCGTGTTGCTGACCAGCGCCGATCGGGGAACCAACATCGACTATCTGAAAGAACTTCTCAAACGCAAACAGACGGCGCTCTCGGGACAAAGCGGCGTCGGCAAAAGCAGTCTGCTCAATGCCGTCGAGCCCGGGTTGGGGCTGGCCGTCTCGGAGGTCAGCAAAGACAACCAAAAAGGCCGACACACGACGACCACCTCCACCCTGATCCCACTGCAAGGTGCAAATGCCGGCTGGGTGTTCGACACGCCGGGCATTCGCCAATTTCAATTGTGGGACATCACCGCCGAAGAAGTCGCCGGATTGATGCCCGACCTGCGGCCCCATGTGGGTGCCTGTCGCTACGCAAACTGCTTGCACCTGAGCGAAGACGAGTGCGGCGTCAAAAATGCCGTCGCCGACGGCCGCATCGACGCCCGGCGTTATGATTCGTATTGCCACCTGCTCGAAGACGACTTGCTGCTGTGAAGCGTCGCGCACCGCGGGCGCTACAACCGAGTTATTCCCCTTGTTCCCGGGCTCTGCCCTACGCCGTGAACGATTTGTTTTCTGTTTTTGACGAGGTTGTAGCGGCAGGGCGCAAGCGGGCAGTTGGTTTAGTGAGCCGCGACGCGTAAGCGGCCGGGCATCCTGGCGCCCGCCCGAGGCCTTACGGCCAGCGGCTCACCACTGGCTCGACCAATCCCACTCAATCGACAGCCCGCGAACTCTCCGGTTCCGCGTTTTTGCCAACACACCGGAGGGCTCGCGCCCTACCGCTAAAAAGTCGTTCACGGCGTAGGGCTCCGCCTGGGAACACACCTCTCCGGAGGCTCCGCCTCCCAACACAGACCCGTTGTGGCGGAGCCACAAACGCATCGCGTTCCAAGGCGGAGCCTCGGAACGAGGTGTCCGTCTGGTCGCTCAAACGGTCAGCACAATCTTGCCGCCGACGTTCTCGGCTTCTTGGATACGATGCGCCTGGGCGGCTTCGGAAAGCGGAAGCGTCTGGGCGATGTTCGCTTTCAATCGTCCGCTCGCCATCCAGCGATTCATCGCTTCGGCACAACGTTGCATCTCCAGCGGCGTCGCTTTGAACATCACAAACCCGTGCAGCGAGCACTCTTTGACATAGAACGGACCGACCGGAAATTCCGGTCTGGAATCGCGACCGGCCATCAACACCATGCGACCGCGCGGTGCCATCAAGTCGATCGCTTCGTCGAAGTCCGGCATGCGGCGCGTCTCCCAAAAGAGATTCACCCCCTTGGGCGCGATCTCCTTGACCCGCTCGGCGATCGATTGCGTCGAATAATTGATCACGTGGTCGGCACCCAACTCCATCGCGCGTTCAGATTTGGCGTCCGAGCCGGCGGTCGTGATCACCGACGCGCCCGCCGCCTTGGCCATCTGCACCACCATCGCGCCCACGCCACCGGTTCCGCCGATGATGAACACGGTTTCCCCCGGTTCGATCGCGGCACTGCGGAATAGCCCCAGGTGCGCCGTCACGCCGACCAACGCATTGGCGGCGGCGGTGGCAAAGTCGACCGAGTCGGGCAACGGAAAACACCACTGGGCGTCGACGGCGATCTGCTCGGCAAAGGTTCCCTGCCGGCCCAGCAACCCTTGGTTGGTACACCAGACGCGATCTCCGACCGAAAACGATTCGACGCCTTCTCCAACAGACTCCACAACGCCCGCGGCGTCACAGCCGGGGATGAAGGGATCGGGTAGCTCGAACGCCACCAGACCGCTACGCACGTAGGTGTCGATCGGGTTGACCGAGACGGCGTGGTTGCGAATCAGGATTTGTCCCGGACCCGCCGTCGGTTGCTCCATGTCACCGAATTGAATGACATCCGGCGTTCCCGTCTGTGTGATGTAAGCAGCTTTCATGATGGACTCTTCAATGGAACGTTAGCGGTTTTCGTTTTTCCAATCAAAACCGTTCAGCTTTGCCAGCGCCAGGATCAACGACTGAGTGCCGTCGCGCCGGTGCCCTTGCGCGGCCACGGCATGATAAAGCTGGTAACCGAGCGCCAACCCGGGCAGGGCAAGATTTCGCTTGGACGCTTCATCGAGCGCGATTTTCATGTCTTTCAAAAAGTGCTCAACGAAGAACCCTGGATCAAAATCGCCGTTGATCATCCGCGGCGCCAGGTTCGACAGCGACCAGCTCCCTGCGGCGCCGGAGGAGACACTTTTCAGGACGGTCGGAATGTCCAACCCGACTTTGTGGGCGTAGAGCAACCCTTCGCAGATCGCAATCATCCCGCTGGCGATCAGGGTTTGGTTGACCATCTTGGTGTGCTGGCCCGAACCCGGTCCGCCTTGGTAGACGATCGTCTTGCCCATCAGTTGAAACAGCGGGTCGATCCGGCGGACCGTCTCGGCATCTCCGCCGATCATGATCGACAGCGCCGCATTACGGGCGCCCAAGTCGCCACCGCTGACGGGGGCATCGATCGCCTGCACCCCGATCGCCTTGGACGCCTCGGCGATTTCGATCGCCAGACTCGGGTCGCTGGTCGTCATGTCAACCAACACCATCCCCTCGCGAGAACCCTCCAGAACACCACCCTCCCCGAGGATCACCTGCCGCACGTCGCTGGGAAAACCGACGATGGTGAACACGACATCGCTGTTTTCCGCGACCGCCCGAGCTGAATCGACGGCCGTGGCGCCTTTGTCGACCAAGCCTTTCGTTTTCTCGCCCGTTCGATTGTAAACCGTCGCCTGGTATCCCGCGTCGATCAGGTGGCCGCACATGCTGTGCCCCATCACTCCGGTGCCGATCCAACCGATCCTTGTTTTGCCGGGTTCAATAGCTGTCATTCTTCGTGGTTGAGATTATGAGACTTGACGGAACGAATGTGGTTTAGGCTTCGGCGCCGCCGGGTCAATCAAATTCCCATCGTATCGCGAGCGCCCGAGCGACAAGTAGAAACCCTACCGCGGCAATCATCAACACGGCTAGCTGTGGTAGCAACGCCTCGGCGGGCAGATCACGCCAAAAAACTTTGTCGTAGCCGTCCAGAGCCCACGCGTTGAAGGTCCACAGCCCCAGTTCTCGCATCCGTTCGCTCATCACATACCGGGGCACCATCGACCCGCCGAGCGCGCTCATGGTCAAAATCAGAATCACCGACAGCCCATTGAGCTGCCCCCGCGTCTTGCAAAGTGTCGCCAGGAACAACCCGAACGCCGCTGCGGCCGAACTGGTCACCAGGGTCATCATCACAAAACCGTCCAGATGCCCCCTCAAGTCGATTCCGAAAACAAACTGTCCCCAGACGAACATCACACAAACCTGCATGAATCCCAGCGCGGTCAGGTAGAACCACTTGCCCAACAATAGTTGATCCATCGTCAATTCAGTCGACAACAATCGATCCAACGTCGTGTTCTCGCGTTCTTCCAGCAGCACACCTCCGCCGCCGGTGGCACCGAACAACAAGAACATCACCGCAATTCCGGCGGCATACATGCTGACCACCGGATTCGCCTTGTCCTCTCCGATGACGTCCACGATTTGCACCAGTTCGGACGGGTCCAACGAATCGAGTCGAACCGCAGCATTCTGCCCCGCGGGTTGATCGGGCAGGCCCGAAGCAGCCCCGATGGGAGGACGCCGCACCATCGTCCGTCGTGACCTGGCCGCTTGACGCGTTTTTGCGATCACCAATTCGCGTCCCACCAACGCCGAAACGACCTGTCCGGCCACCTGGTCGGACGCGTCGGCAAGCAACTCCGATCGGATCGCGTCGCCGTCCCCCGACTTGAGCACGATGGCGATCGTCACACCGCCATGTCGGACCATGTCCGAAGCGTCGTCCAGGTCCAACGTTTCGTCTTGCGAGTCGGCGTTCATCAAACGCAGACCGGCGCTGTGACGCAACGATTCGACGATCGCGGTGCTGTCTGGCGATTGAACTTCGTCGACAATCACGACCTTCACCTTCGGCGTGGTGCCGCTGCCGATCCCGTTTCCGAAGATCAATGCGAACACGCTGAAAAATGCAATCGGGACCACGAACGTCAACAGAAGTTCGACCCGATTGTGCAGCAACCGCCGCAGACTGAGTTGCATGATCGTCCAAATCATGTGCGTTCTAGTCCCTCAGTTCGTTGCCGGTCAGATGCAAAAAGACGTGATGCAACGACGGCGCCTGCACCTCCATGTCAGACACCACGTAGCCGCCGTTCTGGACCGCCTGTAAAAACGGCCCTAAATTGACGGTGACGTCGTCGATCCTTGTTTCGATCAATTCGCGGCCCGCCTCACCGACGTGAACCGTCCGGCGTCGTTCGCCATCGCCGGGCACCGTCACCGGCGCAGTCAGCGGTCGATCCACACGCACGCGAACCAGCCGTGAACGCCCGACGGTGCTGAGCACCAATTCATCGATGGTCCCGTCGGCGATCACGCGGCCTTGATCCAAGATTACGATTCGATCGCTCCGCTGTTCCGCTTCGTCCAGATGGTGCGTCGTTAACAAAATCGAAGCCCCCTCGTCACTCAACTGATCCAGCATCGTAAAGATCCGTTCGCGACTTTGTGGATCGACGCCGACGGTCGGTTCATCCAATAAGATGATTTTGGGCTGGTGTAACACGCCGCACGCCAAGTTGACACGCCGCTTCATGCCTCCAGAAAACCCACCCACCAGGTCTCTGGCGCGGTCGGTCAAACCCGTCCACTGCAGCGCCCAGTCGATGCGTTTTTTCAGCTCGCGGCGCGGCACCCCATGAAACTTGCCAAACGCCATCAGGTTTTCACGCGTCGTCAGGTCCCCGTAAAGTGCCAGATCCTGCGGAACCAAGCCGAGTGCCTGACGGGCTCCGATCGAGTCGATCGGGTGGCCGAAGACCTTGATCGTGCCTTCGGTCGGTCGCGTTCGCCCGGCCAACGCACGGATCAGCGTCGTTTTCCCGGCCCCGTTGGGTCCGAGAAAGGCCAGGCATTCCCCGCGTCCGAGCTCGAAATCGACGCCACGTAACGCTTCGATCTGCCGGTACTTCTTGCGCAGATTGACGATTTCCAGGGCGGGAGATTCGGCGTAGATCACGGCATTAAAATCCGACCAGGATGGGACAGACTCGATCGAGCGCTGAGTATGTCAAACCGTGACGACCACGTCATCGCGAAAAGAGACGAAAAGCAACTCCTTCCAGACCCCTCAAATTGCCTGCTCTATCACTCGGAACTGGCTGCGGCCTCATCATCCCTGTCAGCACAGGTATCGATGCCCCTGCCTGGAGGTCGTGCAGTTTGAAAGTCACCCTCCCGCACACGGGAGGGTGACTTCTTCACTTGGTGCGTAGGGGACGAGCGAAACGAGGGCGGCTGAGCCGTTTTGCTGATCTTGCCCGCCGTCCCGATTACAGGAGATTCTTCGCTTTTTACTGGCCCACTCCGCCCGCACCCGTTCAAATGAATGGGTCGACTCGAACGATCCCCCCAAAGGAGAAAACCGCGATGTTCCGCAAACTTCTTCACTCCATGGCGGCTCTGTTGATTGTTTCAAGCATCGGGATCGGGGCACCCGCGGTCGCTCAGGAGATGCGTGTGCGGAATCTGCTGGTTCCGGACGGGGCGACAGAGTACAGCATGATGAAGCGGCGCGGCGACGTGCGTTTTCAAATGCCCTCGGACTTCAAAACGGTCGGCAAGCTCTACGCCCAGAAATTGACCGAACAAGGATGGCGTAAATCGGCACGCGACAATCTGCAAAGCAGTTTCTGGGTCCAGACCTTTGCCAAGAACAAGATGACCCTGGTCGTCCGCGTGAGTGAAGAACAGGGTGGCAGCGCGGTGCGTTTAACCCCCACCGGAATGATGTGGGAAGAAGACGACCAACCGACGCCCAAAGAATTGCCGATCCCTGACGACGCCACGGACCTCGATTACAGCGACTTTTTCGAAACCGTCGAATTCAAGACGTCCTCCGACCTGAAAACCGTTCAAAAGTACCTCATTGAGGAACTTGAAAAACGCAACTGGACCAAGGACAAGACGACGATGGATTTCGACCACTACGTCAGCATGAACTTCTCACAGAAAAAGTCATCGCTGAAGGTCAACCTGACCGCCGAAGATGACGGCTGTGAAGTCGAATTTCGAACCGAGGGCATGCAGTGGGATGGCATGAAGGAAGAGATCGCGCGGATGAAACAGGAAGCCGAACAGGCGAAACAGGCGGCAAAAAAGATCGCGGCCGAAACGGCAACACAGGACGACATGGTCGAATCATCGGTGGCGCTGCCTCCACGCAAAGAAAGAGCGACACAAGGCATCGGCCAAATGCCAAAACTTCCCAACAAGGGCACGATCGTGATGGATAGCACGACCTATGAACTGCCGCACGTGATCGCCTATGAAGTCTTTCAATATGACGAGTGGAAGACGAAGATTGTGGCAACTCCCAAGGCCGTCAAACAAGACACGCTTCTCGCGCGACTCCGCAAGACCGGCAACGACGAAGACGACCAGGGCGGTCCCTCTTGGCCGCAACCGCACTTGATCGTCGTGTTAAATGAAGACGACCAACCGCGGCAGTTGAGCCTGCAAGCCGGCGGAACGCCCGGACACGGTTCCGGCGACGAACTGGTCGGCACCGCGCTGGTGGAAGACGACCGCGCACGAGGCACCGTCGCACTCAGGGAACCCGGCGACTTTTTCGACAAGGTCTACACTGCCGAAATCAGCTTCGACGTGCCCGTGCTGACGCGTGATTCGACGCCCGTCAAACGACTCGCCGATGCGCCCAAGCTTGCCAATTCCGGCAAGCTGGTGATGGGCAACAGGACTTACAACCTGTCAAACGTCGTCGCGTATCCCATGAAGTTCTTTGACGATCCGATGACCGCCATCGTGTTCTCGGAAAAACCGCTCAACATGACCAAGTTGACCGCGGCCTTGGGCAGACCCGCCGCGGACGATTACTTTGAATTCACGCCGCAAGTCAAATTGCTGGTCGATGCCGACGACAACGTCAGCTCCGTGTCGATCTGGGCCGACAACAATAGCGTCGGCAGCAACAACGATCTGGACGACGCCATCGTGATCGAAGACGGACGCGCCCGCGGAACCGCGAAAATGACCAAGCCCGGCGAGTTCTTGGATACCAAGTACAGTTTCGACGTCAGCGTCGACGTCAGCGTGTTGGGGCAAAAAGCCTCCGTCAGCCAAAAACCGATCGGCGGCCTGCCCGCGGACAGCTATGACGCGTTACCCGTGCCGCAAGGCCATGAGGGCTTTCATGCCGAAGGCAGCCCGTTCCGCAAGGTGATTCAAACGACCGTCGCCGCGGAACTGGACGCCGTGGTTGATTTCTATCGCCGCCAGCTCGCTTCGGGACAATGGGGCAAATGGGACGAAACGGTGGCGGGTACCAAGATCGATCGCCAGAACGCTCGTCTGACGTTTACCGGGCCCACTGGCGGATTGTCGGTGCAACTGGTCGGCAAAGGTAACGAAACGGCGATCACGTTGGTGTCCCGCGATGCCCAAGCCGCAAAGGCAGCCGGTTTATGGCCTGCACCGGGCAAGGCGAGATTGTTCATCGCCAATGAAACCGCCAGCCCCGCCGTGCTGACGATCAACCGCCGGGACTACACCATCGCCGCAGGCGCGGGAGGCAGAGATCCCAAGACCGGGATCAACTGGGAAGTCGCCCCGGGGAATTACACGATCGAAATCAAACCGCCGCGAGGGCAGGTGCAATCGGAAAAAATCAAGATCCAGCCCGACACCACCATCGGCGTGATCATCACCGACTCGGGGAACTTCATGACCATGGAGCTGTATTGACGTTTGCGCTGCCTGCGGTTGCGATGTTTGGCAAAGCAGACCCACGGAGGGTGGTCTAGCGATAGAGCCTATTCAACCTACCAGGCAGCCGTCGTGCAGTTTTTAAGTCGTTGAAGGTAAATGGTTTTCGTCACTCTCCCCCTGGGAGAGTCGAGCGCAGCGAGGAGAGGGTTCGGGTTGCTGCTTGGGGTCGCCGATCAACAGTGACGTAAATACTGCGATTGACCGCTCGACCTCCCCTCGCTTCGCTCGACCCTCCTGCCAGAAGGGTGACTTCAAAACTGCACGGCCGCGGCAGGGAGGGTCGAAAAGACGGTCTCCCAACGCCACTATCGTCGGCTCTGAAGGTGTTAGCGGAACGGCGCGAGTCGTCCGGTCGCGCTTCAAAAACACCGTGAAAGACCGGAGGGCTCGCGCCCTACCGCTAACAAAAACCCTCCGCTTGGCGTCAAAGAAAGCGGCATTGGGCGGTCGCGCCCAGAACCCTCCAGGCGTCCTCTCGATTTCACAACAGGGTCCGCGCTACCATCCGTGGGTCCGCCCTGCCATCCGTGGGTTTCCTCTCCTCCCACTACATCCCCAGATTCCCCAAGTACTCCACGCCCTGTTGCAGTTCCGCAAGCGAGGAATCGTCACGCCCGACGATGCACGGCCCGCGAAACCCGACGTCTTCCAGTGTGGCAAAGATCTGCGGGAAGTCCGCAGTGCCTTCGCCGATCGGCACGTGCAGCCCCCGTCCGGCGGCCAGATCGAGCACGCCGTCGGTGGCGCACACGACTTGGATTCGATCCTTCAGCGCCTTGACCGCCTCGGTGACACTGTGCCGGTTGACGATCAATTGGCCCGGATTGAGCGCGACGGAGACAAATCCGTCTTCGTCCTTGTCGAGCAGGTCGGCGAGAGTTTTGCCCGATTCCGCGCCGGTCTCCGCGGCCAAACAGGCGCCCACCTTGGCGCCATACCGCCCCAGATCGCTGAGCACCGCCTGCAGCGATTCATAGCGGGGATCGTGTTCGTCGTCGGGGATGAATCCGATCGAATTGATCACCGTTCGCGACTTCAATTTGTACGCCAGCGCCATCGCCGCCTTGGTCGCTTCGATTCGGCGTTGAAGGTCCTGGGGGTTGTCGTATCCGCGTCGTGTTTGGAACCGCAGACTGGCGACCGACAAGTTGCGTTCGTCCAGCAGCTTTCTCAGATGCCGTAGACCGGTTTCGGAGAGCGATTCGGGATGAATCTCGCTGCGGGCATTCAGTTCCACCGATCGAATGCCCATCTGGGCGGCGACATCGAGGGCACGTTTCAGGGGCAATCCAAGCGAATCGACGCGGATCGCAAGGTTCAGTTCAGCCATAGGGGCAACAAGTCCAAGAGAGGGCAAGTGTGATCTCTCACCATACCCAAGCCGACCAATTCTGCGAAGTGGGATAGGCTTCCAGCCTGTCAAGCCAGTGGGATAGGCTTCCAGCCTGTCACCAGCCCTGTTCCCAGGCTCGGACCTACGCCGTGAACAATTTGTTTCCTGTGTTTGACCTGTGTTTGACGAGGGATTAGCGAGGCGGAGCCTCGCGGGGAGTGCGTGACGAGGCGGAGCCTCGTCACGAGTTCGTAGTATGTAGCCACCTGTCACGCACAGCGTGACCTACGTGTCTAAACCTCGTCCAACCATTCCCCAAGCGCCGCGTCAAACGCTTCCGGCTCGGCGGCTTGCTGGCGGGCGACCTCGTTGATCACGCGGAGCGCGTCCCTGGGCGTGATGAACCCGTCGCCGTTGACGTCGTAGAACGGCGGCGGCCCGACGGTGTCGGTGATTTCAAACAGCTTATACGTCGAACGGTGATACACCGAGGCCCGTGCCAGTTCATTCAGCACGATCAGCGCGTCGAGCGCCGAGACGGAGCCTTTGTCATCGACGTCAAACTTGTCAATCGGATTCTGCCAACCGTTGCTGGCTTCCAACAGGATGTTGCCGACCTGGACCTGGCTGTTGTCCTCGCCGAACCCGACCAGATCGAACATCAGCGTGGCGACTTCGCCGCTCGCTTCGGGCGGCAGACTAATCACGACATCGATCGGCTGGGTCAAATCGCCGATCCGACCGCTGCGATAAACCCCCTCCACAGTCACGCCGTCGGCAAAATACACCGTCCCATCGGCCTGGATGGAAAGCAGCGCATCGCCTCCGGGCAACTTCGGCATCGCCCCCATCCAACTCGTCGCACCCAACGAATCCAACAGCGCCACCTCAAACACCTCCGGCGGATGCACGGCATTGCCATCGGCCACACCCCCGACATCCATCGAGATCCCGGTCAACGTAAACGATATCGTGTTGACCCCATTGGGAACCACAAACGTCTGCGACAGATCCGTGATCATCCCCACGTCTTCGCTGAGGGTCGCGGCGTTTTCCGCGACAGCAATGTCGCCGATCGGTTGCCAACGATAATCTGGCGCTGCGGAGTCAGTTTGTGAGAAGCGGTTGTTGCGAAGCCCCACGGCGACGCCCGCATCGACGGTTTCTGTGACCGAATCGGCCATCAGCACAAATCCCAGGTTGGCTTGCAGATGCCCCTCCTGGTGGAGGTGATGGGGAATTTGCGTGAACGCAAACACGTCCGATGCGATGTCTCCCTGCGCATAGGCGGACTCCAGGATCGAGATTTCTTCCGAAGGCAGTTTACGGTCACCGATGGCCAGCGTTGCAGACATCAACATGTCGCGATGTAGATTGCGATCCAATTCGTTACCATCACGTTGCAGAACATAGCGTCGTCCGTCTGCGAGGAGGATCGGCCTATCGCTGTCCGGGTTCTGCGTGATGGAAGCGAATCCGGGGTGCCATTGCCCAAAGCCGAGCAAATGACCGAGTTCGTGGGACACGACCGAAAGCAAATCGTATCCGGCAACCGCCGTCGTCGAGACAAACTCGTCATTGTCCAGTGGCGTGTTGTCGATGAACCAACTCCGTCCGGCAGCATCATCATCAATTAAGATGGACGCGGTGACCGTACGATCGTCGATCGATTCCGGGCGAGCCAGTGCAAGTTGGCTACCTGGCAGGTCTTGCAACTGCACCTTAACGGACAAATCGAAGGGGAGATTCAGGCTGGCCTTCCAATAGAACGCGGCGGCTTCCAAGATAGCGATCAGTTCATCGGGTGTGCCGATGGATTGAGTGGTCTGGTCCAGATGGAAAGTGATCTCACCGTTATCAGTTAACCGAGGCGGCAGGACCGGGCCATAGAACGCGTGCGGGGCATCCACCAGAATCGATTCGTCCTCAGACGCGGAACCTGTTGGCGGCTTCGCCGCATGCAGGCTGAGCGAACTGGACGCGGACGTACCGATTTCGTTGATGACAGGCAGAAACGCAGTCTTGTAAATGTTGATCCGGCGGGCATTGGTGAACTGATGCCCTGACTCATTGGTGAAACCGGTCTTCCCCGTACCGGCATCATACCGGACTCCGGTCGCTCCCATCCGGATGTGGAATTCGGGATCTGTGTGCAGCCCCTTGGCACTGGTTTGGGTCATTCCGTTGCGTCCGGCCCAGGCGACAAAGTCGAGTTCGATCCCGGCCGCCTGTGACACCAACGCGATTTGATCTCCGATGCTGACAAATTCCGCCAAGTTCTTCGCAAACGTTTGAAATTCGGCCGTCTGGTGAAAGGCCGCTTTCTTGTGATCGGGCACGTTGAAGTATTGCAACTGCAGTCCGCCCTTCGCATCAAGCCCGAGCCGAACACGCGGTGCGGGATTGTTGAGTTCGCTCGGATGCACGGCCAGATTCCCACTGACCGGGTCGATGACATCGTGCGCGAACAATTGGTTGCGGCCGCCGATACTGGTGACAAACTCCTCCAGCTTGCGGTGTCGAATGTCCAAGTCGGCGCTGTTCGGATTGCCCGATGCTTTGAAGGCAGCCTTCTTGGTCTTGACCGCGACACCGGGATTGATCTTATTGTCGATGATGCCAATGATTTGATTGGACGCTCGATCGGCTGCTTGAATTGCCGCTTCCGATCCATGTCGCAGTGCGGCTTCCGCGTGAGCTACCCCTCGTGCAATATTCAATGAATCACCGAGCGCGTTCAGTTTTGCGACATCCGCGAAACTGCCCTTCGCACCAAGCACAAAGAAGTCGCTATCGAGAAGCCTGCCTGCTGTTCCCAACGCTTTAGCGACTTCTGGACGACCTGCAAATGCACCGGGGCCAGAAAGGGTGTTGACGAACTCCATGGCAGAGCGGCTGTTTGCCATCAGATATCGCAATTCCGTGGCTTGGAAAAAATCGTTGCCGACATCGTCAAAATCGATCGCGTTCTTCGACCCGGGACGCTGTTTGACGATCGTGCCCCTTGTATCACCGTCTCGAATGATTCGCAGGACTCCGGCTGCAATATCTCCGGCTGGCTTGCCGGTTTGCCGAATCGATGCTTCTTCCAGCACGCGAACAATGTGGTGATACTTTGCCGTTCCCGTAAAGTTGTTTGCGATTTCGTGACGATCCATGAACGCCTTGGCGCCCCCGCCGAGCGTCTCTTGCATATCCCCGATCAGCGCCAACACCGTGTCGGGGGAATGGCCCTTGTCCACTTGTTGTTGGACGAGAGCGTCAATGGCCGCTTTTTGGCTGGCGGGGGTGAAGTCGGGAACGCCGGACAACTCGACAACCCGATTGGCCAGGCGCAGGGCGTCGTCACCGGTGTGCTTCATGTCGTCCGGTTTCGCCTTTTCCATCAAATCGATGGGATGGGTTTCACCGGGTTTGGTCTTGGTGCGATCGATCTTCTCCGCCGCCGCCAATAATTCCGTCGCGATCGAAGCGTCTCCGACGCGGTCCCGAGACGCCGCTTTGGGCCGTGAATCAAACCACTTGCGGAGGTTTTGCACCCGTCCTTTGACGTTGTTGTAGAACTTCTCCGCCGTTTCCAGCTTTTCGTAGTAGTCACGTTGAACGCTCGGATCATTTAGATGCGTCCGCAGGTCGTTGTACTTTCGTTTTGCCTTGTTGTAATACGCGCGCATCGAGACGTAGGAACTATGGATTTGCTTGATGCCGCTGGCCAAGGTATCCAGTGCCGATGCGTTGCGTGGCGCCGTCGGTGCGGTGTTTGTCGGTTCTGCATTGATTGCGTCGTGTTTGTGCCGAATCCGTTGCGAGACGTCGGTCGTTTGGCCCTGCGCGGCACGCTGTTGCGATTTCACCATCGCCCGAGTTTCGCCGGCGTCCGCTTTCGCACCATGACGAATCGTGTTGCCCCCTAACGCGTTGTAGCCGACCGTCTTGACCGACGTATACGCCGTACCGATGCCGCCCAAGTCTTTGCCGCTGCTGTACACCTCGGTCATCGCCGCACCAAAACCCTGGCCGTCGCCGGCGTACCAAGCCTTGGTCGCCTTGAGGAAATTCTCTTGAAAATCATTCGCGTTGAGTGCCGCACCGGCGACCGCGGACAGCGCGGGACCGATACCGGGGACCAAGCCCAGCAACATTGGGCCGACCAGTTTGGCCGCTTCGGTGTAGTTGCCATGGACGATCGTTTGTGTCCAAAGTTGTCCCTCGGGCGCCTGTCCTGACGCGACTCGCAGCGGATCAAAGACAAACGTGTTGGCGAGTTCAATCCCGCTCTGGATCGATGCGTCGATTGCTCCGTTGACTGCACCGAGTACAAATTTCGCGGTGTCCAGTGAATCGACCGGCCCGATCGGCCGTTGAGCCGCCCGAACGCCATTTTGAAACGGATTGGTAAACAGACTCAATCCGCTCGGGTCACGGAGATTGACCGGGTTGTTCTCCACGTACCGATACAGATTGCTGTCCCCCGATGCGAACCCGATAGGATCGACGCTGATGAATCGACCGACTTGAGGATCAAAATAGCGCGCCCGCATGTAATACAATCCCGTCGCCGAATCGTATTGGCGGCCGGAGAACAGGAATTCGCTTGACCACCCCTGGACCGTTTGTCCGAGCACCCGACCATAGGAATCGATCCAGAAGTGCGTCAGTGATTCGCCGTCCGCGTCCGCCAAATCGCGAACGGTATTCTGGTGGTCCCCGAGGATCCACTGATACCCGTCGGCGCCAAAATCCTGCGCCAAGACCAGATCGATTTCAGGCCCACGCAGATAGACCGCGTCCACTCCGGGAAGGGTTGCCCCGCCACCGTCGACATCGACCCACCTGACCGCAACGGAACCATCGATGTACGTGAACGATTCGACCGCGGGTTCCACGCCATCGGACGGATCCTCATCAACACTGCGGGAAACTCTGCGATCCAATGAGTCGTATCCATAGCGGACGACACGGATCAACGTCTCATTTTCGTCGTACGTTTCAACCTGGACGAGTCGATTGCGGTGGTCCCACGCATAGCGATCGGCGGTGCCGTCATCGAGATTCGTTGACAACAGCAAGTTGCCTTCGGCATCGTACTCATATCGCAGATCGCCAGCTTCTGCCAATTCATTCTGATCGTCCGTTTGATAGGCCGTTCCATGATGTGCAGATGCCACACGTTGACCGTTGCCCCCGTAGCCGTAGACTTCATCGGTCAATTCAGACGCCGTGTGCGTCACACCGATCAGCTGGTATTGATCGTCGTAGGAATAGACGGTGTTATCAAACGGAGATTCAATCGATGTGATCTGACCGGCGATGTCATAAGTCAAATCATACTGGTTGACGGGAGCCGTCGTCTCACCGTGCGTGAGCAGGTCCAGGAACCCGCGACTGTCGTATTGGAGTGTCGTCGTGAGTTGGCTCTCGTCAGACTGATCATCGAAGCGATCAATTTTTGAGATCGAATACAACCCCGTCGCGTATTCAAAAGTGACCTCTTTATTGGTCACAGCCGTTCCCGTCTGTCGGATCGACTGCAACCGATCCGTGTCCGACTCATAGCTGTATTGCTCGCGAACGATCGGTGAGTCCGTCCCGGATTGCACGCTGTGCTCGATCAACTGGCCGATTTCATTGCGTCTGAACTCGACTCGCACCGGATCCATCGAACCGGCATAGGTCGACGTCTCCGTTTTGGTGCGCCCCAGCACATCGCCGGTGTGCTCGAAGGTGACCGTACCGTTGGAATCGGTCGTCGACACCAATCGGCCCCCGACATCATATTGATTATTGACTTCAAAGATGATGTCGTCGTCCGAGTCCAACCACCGTTCGCGCACGACCTGGTTGCGACCGTTGTAGCCGTACAGTGTCCGACGCCCGTTGCGATCGATCGTTTCGACGATGTTGCCCACTTGATCCAACGTGTATTGGCGAATGCCTTGACTGGTCGTCTCGCTACGCAAACGATTCGTCGCGTCGCGAACCATGCTGGTCACATTGTCGGCTGAATCACGAACGGAAACCAAGTTATCGGCGCCGTCGTAGCCGTAGTGGGTCGTTTGACCAAGAGCATTGGCCGAGGAAATACGACGGTCATGCAGGTCATAGTCCGAATCATCAATCAAGACTCCGAACGCATCAAAGACCCGTTTCAGGTTTCCATTGGCATCATATTCAAAGCGCGAGAAGTTGCCGTCGGTATCCGTCGCCACAACCCGTCGATCCAAGGCATCGTACTGATAGGTGAACGACACGCGGCCGCTCGTTTCGGCGATCAAGTTTCCGTTTTCGTCATAGTCTAAGGTGACGGGTTCTTCCGAGCGACTGTTGATTCCCGTCGCGCGTCCGAGCGCATCATAGATGGTCTCGGTATCGAGCGTTCCCGTGGCGTCGTAGTAACGGACCGAGTACCCGTCGGCCCGGTCAATGTACTCCCAGCGGTTGACAAATACCCCGTCGGTTCCGGCAGCTTCGTCGTCGGAGAGAATCTCTTGTTGCGTCCGGCGTCCCTTCAGGTCGTATTGGCTGGTGGTGACGAAACCGTTGGCGTCGGTCATGGAAATCAAGTTACCGGCATCGTTGTACTCCTGCAAAACGGTTGCCGTCTGAGATGCCCCCGGCGTGCCTACCTCTCGATCGATCTGCACCAATCGATTTTGTCGATCGTAGCTGTAAAAGGATTGGTAAAACTCACCGCGTGTCGATGTTTCACTGGCAACGCTTCCCAACGGCGTATACGTCATCTTGCGAACAAGTTTGTCCTGATAACCGGGTGTCCCGATCCCGGGACTGCCCGGAAGCCCGGCAGGCATCTGGATTTCCACCACGCGGTTCAGATTGTCATAGACGTAGTTCGTCGTGAAATAACCGCCCCGCGGATCAGTTTCTGCAATCAGATTTCCCAGTACGTCGTACTTCATGGTTCGGGTCAGCGCCTCATCGGTCCCCGCGGCCGAGGTCGACGCGACCAACAGATTCCGCGCGTCGTACTCCAGCACCGTTTCGATGCCACGCGGGTCAATCATTGACACAACGTTTCCGACACCGTCGTACGTCGTCTCGGTGATCCCACCGAGTTCGTCTTCGTGGACAGTGATTCGATTCAGTCCATCAACGACCGTTGTCGATTCGAACCCGCGTGGGTTGGTATCAATCCGGCGGCTGCCATTGGCCTCGTACCGACTGGAGGATTCGTGACCGAGCGCATCGATCGTCAAAATGTTGCGATCTAAGGCGTCATAGCGAAATTGTGTCGTGCCCAATGTGTTGATCAGTGTGACAACGTTGCCGAACGCGTCGTAGAGGGATGCTTCCGATTCATTGACCGGATCGGTCATCAAAACCTTTCTGCCGAGCAGGTCATACTGAAACGTCGTGACGTAGTCTTCGCCACCGATATCCACGTGCCGAATCAGATTGCCCATGCCGTCGTAGAACTTTTGATCGCTGACGGTATCTTGTGTCCCCAGGTCGCCGCTGGGGTATTGCGAAGTCAATGTTCGGCCGGCGAAATCCACCGTGTAATGGCTGGTGTATTCCTCGCCCCGCGGGTCGATGTAGGCGATACGATTGCCGGCCACGTCATATTCGAATTCGTCCACGTGTTCGGTCGGATTGTCGGCGTTGCCACCCGCACGGATGGTCTTGACCGGGTGGTTCATCGTGTCGTATTCGGCAGTCGTCGCGAACGCGGGGCCGCGCGGATCGACGTGCCGAATCTGGTTGTTGGCGCCGTCATAAAAGAACTGGTCCACCAGATACTGCCCGGAATCGGCGGCCGCCCCCGCGGGCCGGCGCGTTTCCAACGGCAGATTCCGCGCGTCGTACTCGACGTAGGTCGTAAAAAACGGACCGCGTGGATCGGTGGTTTCGATCGGGTTGCCCACCAGGTCAAACCGAGTGATCGTGGTATACCCTTCGGCGTCGGTGTGGGTGATCGGGAAGTTCTGTGCGTCGTAGGTCCATGTTTGTTCGTACGGCGTGCCTTCAGGGCTGAGCATCGGACCGACGACACGCGTCAGGTTGTTGTTCTCGTCATAGGCCATTCTTGTTTCGCGACCGTCGGCGTCGACGATGACCTCGGTGCGTCCCAACGCATCAACGACAAACGTCTCTTCGCGGGATGCGGTGAATTCGTCTCCAAATCGTTTGATGTGCACCACATTCCCGGCTGCATCACGCGAGTATTCGACGCGATTCTGTTCCGGATCGATTTCCGCGGTCATCAGCCCCCGCGCGTCATACTCATACGTCATCAGCCCACGATTGGTCGGAGTATTGACCCAAGGTAACTCAATCGTCTTGGTGCGTCCCGCCGCATCGTACGTGTAGGAGGTGATCGCTGGTGCGCCGGGTGCGACATCGTTCCCTGTGGGCTGTGAGATCTCCGACAACATGCCACGGGCATCGTACGTCATGGTGGTCGTGTAGTAGGCCCCACGTGGGTCGACGACGCTTGTCTGGTTCCCCGCCGCGTCAAAGCCGTACCGACGAATGGAACGTGGGCCGGGGGCACTTTCTGACCCCGTGTTCATCTCCTGTTTGACGACTTGATTCTTCGCATTGTGTTCGTACTCGACCGTAAAAAAATCACCGCGTGGATCCGTGATCGTGGCCACGTTGCCCGCTTTATCGTGCGTGAATTGAGTTCGCAGCACTTCTTCATTTAGATTGGCGTCAAAGGTATTGACGCGAGTTTCAATCAATCGATGCAATGCGTCATACTCAAATTCAGTCCAATACTGGTCGCCACGCGGGTCAACCTGTCGCGTCAGTTGGCCGATCGCATCGTAGACGTAGTGAGTGATTGCCTGGTCCGCACCCTTGGGGCCCGCTTGCTTCGATTCTTTTGTCAAATGCCCCAGTTTGTCGTACTCATAGGTCGTCACGAAACCTCGCTGATCGATCCGTTCGATCAGATTGCCGACCGGATCATAATCCCGTTGTTCGGTGTACCCGGCGGCGTTGACACGTTTCTTCAGACGACTCAGTGAGTCATATTCGCGGACGGTGAGCAGCGGACCGTCCGGAATGCCGCCGTCACAGCTGACCGCCCCGTTTCGAGGGTCACCCGTCGCGATCAGATTCCCCAAGACATCGTATGCAAAGCACGTCGTCGGACCGGTGGTCGAACCCGAATTCGGATCCGCCGGCTCGGTCACACCGATCAATTGATTCAAGCCGTCAAAATACTGGGTCACCACGTACCGACTGTCGGTCCCGGAATCGCTTCGTGGGCCCCTCAGTTCAATCTGGTTCCCGGCTGCGTCGTATTCGAAGTGGGCGCTGAAACCCAGCGCGTCGGTTTCGCGGACCATTCGACCGGCCGCATCGTACTCGTAGGTGGTTTTCCAACTGGAGTTCCGCGGATCCGACTGCGATATCAAGTTCCCCGCGTCGTCATACTCGTTGATGATCTCATAGGGGACGGGGTCTCCGGGCGTTCCGGTGGGTCCGTATTCTCGTACCAGTCGGCCGACTTTGTCGTAGTCGTAATTGACCGTGTAAAATTGGCCACGAGGATCGGTTTGGGCAACCAAATTGCCGCCCGCGTCGTAGACGAATCGATCGACTAAATCAAGACGCGTACGCGTGGAAAGGTTTTTCAAAGAGTCATATTCCAAGTCGATCACCAAGCCCGTCGGATCGGTGGTCTGATCGATCAATCCGATCGGGTTGTAGGCCGTTTGCCAAATCGCTTCGACCGAACTATTCGGGGCAATGGTCCGCTGCGTCTCCCGATTCAACAGATCGTATTCGTACTCGGTGCGATAAGCGGCTCCGCGAGCGTCGGTCAATCGAATTAGATTTCCGATCTGGTCGTAGTCGTATTGCGTGACATAGCCCTCGCCATCGATCATTTTCCGCAGCCGACCGGATTGATCATAGATGTAGCGTGTCTCATTCGAATTGACGGCCACCTCCCCAATCCCGAACGTCCTTTCGACCGACGTGTATCCCACCGGATCGAATTCAAATTCGGACACGACCCCGGTCGGGTACTCCGCTCGTTCGAGCCGGTTGAGGGCATCATAAATGTAGGTCGACGTGTAGTCGCCAGTTCCGTCGGCGCCGCGCGGATCGGTCTCGGTCAACAGATTTCCGACCGCGTCATAGGTATAGGTCGTGGTGTTTCCGAGCGGATCGATCGCTTCGACCTTTCGGTTCAGCGCGTCGAAGACGATCGTCGATCGGTAGGCCTCATTCTCGCGATCTCCTCCGCCTCGGCCATCGACGGTAGCGATCAGATTTCCGTTGCCGTCGTAAAAGAAGTTCGTGACTTCGTTTTCGGCGTTGGTGATGGTGATTTGCCGATCCATCGCATCGTAGGCGAACGTGCTGGTAAAACCGCGCGTGTCCGTCCGAGTTTCGAGGTTGCCGTCGGGAAAGTAGGTCAAGACTTCATTGGCCGCGCCGTTGTAATTGATGGCTTCGACACGATTTCGGCTGTCGTACTGATACTCGGTGAAATAGGGCTCACTCGATTCAGCGGCCTCGATGACACGCGTCGGGTTGCCGGCCCGATCGTGATACGTGCGTCTGAAATGCCCTTCGGGATCAATTTCCAGTCCGACCAAGTCGAAGACGTTGTACTCGTAGCGGGTCACGTGGTCTGGCGTAACGTCGTTTTCGGAGGTCACCTGGGTTAAACGATTCAGATTGTCATGGCTGAAATGACTGACTTCGACAGTCGGTCCGGCCTCTCGGATCACGCGACCGCGTCCGTCGAGTTCTCGATCAATCACGATTCCGCCGGGTAGATAATCGTCTTCATGGCGGCGAGCGGCATCGTAGGTGAATGTCGTTTCACGCCCGAGTTCGTCATAGGAATGGATCAGCAAGTTGTGTTTGTCGTAGACTTCAGTAGTGAAAAAGCCTCTCGGATTGCGAACGACTCGATAGCTATACGATGGATCTTGTTGAACCGCGTATCCCGGATGGAGTCGCGCGAGGTCGTATCCGAATCGGGTCGTGTAGTGCAGTCCCCCGGCATCGTCGACACGTTCGATCGGCCGGTTGAGCACATCGTAGGCAAACGCCGTGACGGTCCCGATTCGATCCGACTGCTTGACCGGATTGCCCTCGGCGTCGTACTCGCTGGTACTAACGTAGGACACATCATCGAGAACATTTGTCGTCGTCAGGACCCGGTTCATCGGATCGTAGGTCATGCGCACCTCGTCTCCGGCCGGATCGATCGTCGATGCAAGGTTGCCTTCGATTCCGTCGTAGGTGAAGACCATTTGACCATCTGAGAAAACCGTCGAATCCATACGCTCGAAGGTGTCGTAGGTATACGTGACGACATTTCCTTCGCCGTCGGTAACCGAGGTCGGAAGCCCCGTGGTCGTGTAAGAGAACAGCTTGGTCGTCGATTCCGGATTGCCTTCGGGCGCATTCGGCACACTCGTTGTGACAATGATCGCATCCCCGACCGCGTTCAATGTGTGAACGGTCTTGCGCCCGTATTGACCTTGCGAAATGCCCTCGGTGATGCTGACAAGTTGATTATTCTTTTCGAGATCAAATTCGTACTCGGTGGAGACGCCGATGGAGGAATCCGGACCTCCGGGAAAATCCGTTTGCTTGACCATGTTTCCGAAGACGTCATAGACGAAACACACCACATTCCCCAGACCATCGATCTCGGCGAGAATCTGGCCTCCGTCCTCGGATCGATCGAATCGTCGAACCACGCCGAGTTCATCTTCCACCTTGGATAGCTGGCCGAACCCCGTGACTTCGTATTCAATTTCGTTGCCACGAAAATCAATGTAGGTCGCTTGGGCCCGATACCCCAAGGTCGAGTCGTCATTGGTGTCTGGATCCACTCCACACTTTTCAGCTTCTGGGCGGTCCGGTTGACTTCGCTCGATCGGTTCGGCCAACAATTCCATTCTCGGTGCGGTCTCAAACGCGGACGCCTCGGGCACCTCAAGGACTGCAAAGGTCTGTGACGGACGGAGCGTAAACTCGAGTTTGTCGATTCGAGCGCCTCCACTAACACGGCCCTGCCCGTCGTAAGAAACCGTTTCCCGGAACGGATCGTCCAACAGATCCCCTGCGTTGCCCCGCTTGAACACTTGAGACGTAATCAAGCCAGTCAAAGGCCTTGCTTGCGGATCGGGTTGGTACGGCATCGCATCGTACTGAAACGTTCGCGTCGTTTCGTCGGGATCGGTTATGCTGACGAGTTGATCTCCCGCGTAGCCGAACGTGGTCTCGCGGCCGGCCGGATCGGTGATTTTGGTCACCTGGTCTCCGGTGTAACTGAACGTGGTCACCAGTCCCACCGGATCGGTCACTGAAACTAAATGCTGGCCGCTATGTTCGAACACGGTCTCGTTACCGTGGCGATCGCGGACGATGGCAAGCCGGTTGTCTTCATCGAATTCATAGACCGTGCCGTCGAGCATTCTTCGCGTGAATCGGCCGTCAGCATCCTGGCGCAATTCGGAATAGTCCAGCGCAATCGGCGTGTAAGGTTGCCCCAACTCCTGAGGCGCAAGGAACATCTGTTCGGTGCCATTGCCGTCGACCAGCAACACGCCGCTGTCGCCCTCGAACAACTCCATGTAGCCTTCCAATCCCCAGCCGGCGCCAAAAATTCCCTTTCGACTATTGACGACCGCCAATGGTTCGGTCTGCGTCTGCACTCGCTCGGCAACCAATCGGCCACCTTGTTGACGAACGATCTGGTAATCCAACGACAGCGTGTACAGACCGCTGGCCGCTTCACTTAAGTCAAACGGAATTCCGATCCCGTAGTGCGAATCTTTGTCAACGGACTTGGGCAGGCTGGTAAAAAACGTGTTCTCGGACAGTCCAGCGTCCCGCAACTGTTTCAGTAACGCATCGGATGGCTTGGCATTGGCCTCGAATACCGCGTCCGCGTTTCTCGCCGACAGCGTGACCGCGAGCCGTGGGTCTCCGCTACGATCGATCGCGTCGGCATTGGCCAGCGCAAAGTAATGGATCAAACGAGTTTCGGCGCGGAGTGAATCGTAGTGCAGGTTCAGCCCGCGGTTTTGCCCCTGCGCCTGGTACGTCACCAATGAGTGGGTTTCGTGGAAGGCACCGGTTTGGATCTCGGCGGTGGATTGAATTCCGGTCTCCACGTCAGCAGCCTGATTGGGATAGCTTTGCAAGCTCGGCGACTGGTTGTAGGGAGTCGGTGCCAAACCGATCAGATTCCCATCCAGTTTGGGTTGGATACTGACTCCACGTGGCGCTCGGTCGGTACCCAGGGGCGCATAAAGGTTTGGTGGCCCGTTGCCGAAGGGGTCTTGCGGCGGCACTCCGTATCCGACCGTCGGACGCCCGCCCGACTGGCTGTCCGAGAAAAAGCGAAAATCGCCAGCGATCGCAACCTGTGGGGAAACGGCGTCGATCGGTACCGTTGATAGCGGGCCGCGTAGGATCGTCGACAGTTCTGCAATCGAGTTCTCCGGCGGCTCGCCATTGAGATACTGTCCCCACGAGTCGAGCAGCCCGCGGTCAGAATACTCCTCGATCAGACGGATCGTGGCGGTAGCGTCGTAGCCGAACACGGAATCCCGCGCGGTAAAACTTGCCAACGCAATCCCCGTCGTCTGCGAAACGGCAACATTATCGGGGAACCCGGCTTCGATCGGGCGCGTGGCGGCAACGAGCCGAGGTTGATTGACTAGGCTATCGAAGTCTCCGGTCGGTTTGCGAATGATCCCCACGTTACCGCCGGCGACGATGGATTCACTGATCGTCGAACGCGAAATTCGACGCCCATCGACCCACTGCTCGAAGAGCGGATTGTAGGCATCAAACACTCCGAGCGACGGATCGCTAATCGGGTCTCCCGGTCGAAACTTGTTGAACCCAGTGATAAAGGCATACGACGGGTGGTCTTCCCCTAATGCGTCTTTGAACAGATTAGCCGGCACGAAGGCGACACTTTGGGCGTTGCGAACACCAAAGGCTTGCGTGCCGCGACCTTCCACCAACCGTGGAATTCGTCCAAAGGGGTTTAGGTCCACAAAATCGTAGTCAAAGACCTCAGCGCGTGCGCTACGGCGAAGGACACCAAAGCCTTCACTACTTGCCGAGCGGTCCACGATCAAGAAGACACCGACTTCGTCAGTTGCAGTGATGTCGTACGGGTTGGGACCGACTTCCGTCACGGCATCCGGACGTTGCTTGTCAAAAATCAATCGTCCGTCGATCGGCGGCGCTTCACTCTGCTCGCCCGATCCGGCGACCAGTTTTCGGGTATTCGCATCGCGAAGCGGAGTCAAATCCACCCGCAGCACCTTTCCAGGTCGGTTGACCGGGGCGTTCTCGAAAATGGTTCCCGACGGCGCCGTTACCATCAAAGCACTGCCATCGGGTTCGACCGCAATCCCTCGCAACCCTCGCGGCACCTCCCGCGCCGGAAAATCAATGGCATCGACGACCATGTGAAACGTCGGCGAGTACGGGTTGATGTCGACGACGTAGACGTTGGGGTTGCGATAATCGCTGACGAACAGGTAGTGCCCTTGCGGATCGATCGCGGCGTCAAAGGGTTGAGCCCCCGGAGGCAAATCGATCGGTTGAACACCTTCCTTGTTGACGGCCTCATCAAGTCGCGGATCTTCTTCGGTCAACATATCCGCTTCCTGCAGCGCGACTGCATCGATGACCGCAATTTCACCGCTGCGCTGCAAGGTGACGTAAACACGTGTCCCATCAGGCGAAACCACGCTGTGGCGTGGGGCGACGCCGCCGACATGTCCGTCATCACGCCCCACCCCCAGCGGAATCACAGCAACAGCCTTCGGAACCAATTTGTCGGCACCCTGGTATGGCTGCGTCGCGAACAGATCATAAACGGTGATGGTGTCTTCCCCACCGGACGGCACAAATGCGTATCGTCCTTGGGTCACCGGGCTCGCCGGGTTGCTGGTATAAATCTGACGCCCAAACTTCCCATCCAAGGGCGCATTGTTGGGACGCGAAACCGTGATGGTGCTCGCACCGACCAGTACGCCCTGTGGAATGGGCACGACCAAGTTCTGGTCGTCACCGGTCAACAGGGAGCCGTCGACACGGTAGTCCAAGCCGCCGACCGGCAGCACCTTCCCATCCGTGTCAAACGTGTCACGCCCACCGATTTCGAAAGTGACGAACAGATCGGAAACCTTGGTCCCCAAGCTGCCCGCGTCCGCGTAGGGGCTCTCGAACACAAAGTTCTGGCCCTTGAGAATCAAACGGGGTGCTTCATTGGCCGAACTGATCAGAATTTCAGCCGAATTGATCGTCGGCGCGGTCAACGTCGCGGTAATCAAACGCGGCTTGAGCGGAAACAGACGCTGAATCGTTTCACCTTCGCTGACCCGAACACGATTCGTCTCCAGCAGCACCAAACCTTCCGGTTGTGCGGCATGGAATCCCATGTCGTAGTCGAACTCGGCAACGACCGGCAAAAAGTAATCGCCAAACGGACCCGCGGTCGCATAAAAGCGTTTTTCTGGATCGCCGGCATCCGGGCCGGTGGCTTGATCGAAACTGACCACTCCGGCGAAACGTTGCGCCGAGTAATCGTTGTATTGCTTTTCGCGAATTTGAACGTCGTTGCGGAGCGCCAAGAATCCTGTCAAATCCGGCGTCACCATGGCGTACGATGCAACCGCACTGGGCTTGAAGATCCCGGCGGGATCGTTGTTCCAACTCCTCGCCCCCACCCCGATGTTTGGCGGACTGGTCGTTCGAGCCACACCGTCGTCACCAACGACCATCGAATCGACCAACCGCCAGCTTTGTTCCACCACACCTCCCTCAAGCACAACGTCGACCGGTTGCATCAGATAAAACTGATCACCGGCCGAAGCCGTCGCCGGCGCCGGGATCGCCACACTCAGCGGCAACTCGGTCGGCGTTTCGTCGCCGGTGATGGAAACGCCCGCCGCAAATTTAAACCCGGCCGGCAATGTGTACGGCAAATTGTTTTCTGTCGTGCGTTGGACTGCAAAGTCCCTTGCCGTGTCGATGGCCCCACTGGGCACCCCCACGACAATTCCGGTGCCGTCGGCCACCAGACCACCGCCGGCATCGATCGAGACCGTCCCCATCGTCGGTGACGCGACCAATACGTTAATCACCGCCGCACGTCCCCCATTGATGACCGTGACTCGTGTTGTCCCCTCGGAAACCGCGGTCAACGTCCCCTCCGAATCCACCGTGACGATGGAGGGGTTTTCGGGAATGTACACCGAACCGCCGCCTGCCCCAGACAAGTCGACCAACGCTTCTGGCAATCGTTCGCGGACGACGATCTGACGTGATTGGCCAGACTGCATGGCATAGCTGAGCGGAAAGAATTCGACCAATCGTTCGGCACGCCCGCCGACCTCGATGGCAACAGCCGCTGACAACCCTGCCGCCGATACCGTAATGACGCTGGTTCCCAGGTCGACCGCCGAAATCAATCCGCGGTCCGTCACAATCGCGACCGCGGAATCACTGGAAGTGAACGTCGCCTCGCCCGGTAATAGTTCTACGACAGAACCATCGGCACGAATACCTCGCAGGGTCAACAAGGAAACGTTGCCCGCGCTGAGCGTCCTTTCCCTTGCCCCGACGTCTAATTTCACAAATCCGGCGGCGACCGTTGTCGTGGACAGCGATCGAGAGTTGGACGAGAGTACGAAGTCGTCGGCAACCAATTCCAACGTCCCCTGCTGGCCGATCGCATTAGTGGAGCGAAGTGTGACCAAGCCAGATCCAAGCACGCGAGCATCAACGCCAGACAACGCGGAGACACCGACAAAGACGGGATCGGATTCCGGGTCACTCGCCAGGGAAGTGACATCCAATGCGAGAACCTGATCACCTCGAATTTCGATCGCCCCGGTAGGCACTTCAATGGCCGGGGCTTGATTGGCGATCCACCCATAACCGCTCTGCAACACGACCTGATCAAGTTGATCGACGTCCCCATCTCGATCCGCATCGGCCGCCACAACATAGCTCGGCTGACCATCCGTCGAGCCGAACGCAATACTGAACAAGGATTGATCCGCTGCATCAATCTGGTTGTCCTGATTGAGATCTCCGGCGACATACAGGTTGACACTATAGGACGCTGCCTGGGCACCCGAGACGGACAATCGATACGTCCCAGCTTGAGTGATCGTGAACGTTTTCGTCGTTCGCGAACCGTTGATAACGGATGTCCCAGCAGTCAGGTCCAGCAATTCTCCGACTCCACGATCGACATCAACTCCAATCGTGATGCTCTGAGTGGGACTGCTACGAAGCTCTCCCTCCGTGATCGTGAAAGAGTACAAATGGGGTTGGTCGACAAACGTGCCCGTGATCGGGGCGGACAGCAGTTGCCGCGTGCCGCCGAGGTGCGGCTGAATCGTCGCGACCGACTCGACCGCGCCGTCGACGTCGTACGTGATCGACTGACCGACTGCCGAATTTGGGCTGATCGTGGTCAATCTCGAACCCGTGTCGTAGCCGTAAAACGTCCGGTCGCCCGTCGACACGTCGATCGCTGCCGCCAATCGACCGTCGTCATCGTAGCGGTAAACAAACTGCTCGCCCGTCGGACCCACCAGTTCGCTGATCCTGCCTTCTTCATCTCGAACGATCGTCAATCGCTCCCCGCTCGGCGCGACAATCGCGCTGTCGGTCACCCGCAACGACGTGCTGCCATCGGCCGCCGTGATCCGCCCCAGCGAAAAGGGGTCAGGAGTCTTTTTGGCAGAATAGGCAAACTTTTCGCCGCTGGGGGAGACGAGGGTGAAGACGGTCTCGCCGGCGGGGACCAGCGTTGGGCTGTAGGGAAGCCCGCTGCCGACGACGTAGTAGCCCGAACCCGCTTTGCGCAGGTTGGCGTTGAAGCTTTCGAGTGACCAATCGACTCCCGCGTCGGCTTGCCAGGCGGGTGCGAAGGTGGTGATGCTGCCTGACGAGGACTCCGCCGGCGCGAAACTGAATCCGACGCGTTGTCCATCGGGTAGCGTCAAGTAGATCCGCGCGTCGTCGGTCATCGCCGCAAACGCGTCACCGGAATCGCCCCCCAAGTCGAGCGACAATCGTGGATCGAGCAGCGGCAGCGTCCAACGGGTGCCGAAGGCGGAATTTTCATCTGAAATCGTTAACGCATCATGAACCCGCGTGACCGGAACGGTGATCCCGCCGAGCGTCACCGACAAATCCGTCGCTGTTTCAAACAGCGCTCCCGATTTATCGCTGGAGTTGATTTCGATGTCATGATTGAACGTCGAAGTCAATCCACCGAAATCACTGGCCGTGACTCGCAAGGTGTAAAAACCGTTGGCGAATTTTGCGGGATCCAGTTCCACGTTTTGTGTGATGCTGGTCGTGCCCGCGCCGATCAACCGCGCCGACCCGCCGCCTCTCGGCAGAAGTTCGATGCGGTAGTCGGCCAGTCCGGTGTCGGAGATGTTGACGATCAGATCCCGCGGCTCGGTGAACACCGGCGGCGCCAATTGCAGCACTTCGATCACCGGAGCGGCGAAGTCACTCGGATCGCGAACATAGACCGGTTTGGTGATCGTCGTCGTGCGGCCTTCGGCATCGGTCACCACCGCCGTCGCCGTGAAGCGTCCCGGCGCGTCGGCGACGAACGTTCCGCGTCCGAGAGAGTCGAGCACAACCGGTGTGCCGTCGATGGACAACGTGGTGCTGGTTAGTTCGACATCGCTGTCGGCAATCGGTTCGATCGTGATCGGTTGCCCCGGCGTGGCCGGGAAACTGGGCGTGGTGATGACTTGCACCTTGGGACCGGCCGGCTCCAACGAGGCGACGATCGTTAAAGGACGAACCGTCGAGGTCTCTCCATCGTCCGCCGTCAATCGCACCGTGAACGTGCCGGCTTGGAAACTGGCCGCGGTCCAGCGGATCACGTCATCGGCATCCAGCGTCGCCCCGGCGGGCAAGTCGTTGGCGGCGAGTGTGATCGCGTCCCCGTCGGGATCGGTCGCGGTGATCGGTATTTCAAGCAAGGTTCCGATCTGGGCGTTGCGCAACTGGGGAGCGTCGATCGTCGGAGCCCGATTCGTTTCAGACACGGTGACGGAAACGTCGACGGAGTCTTTCGCCCCGGACGGATCCGTGACGCTGAAGGGGAACGTGTAGTTGCCGGCAGAATCGAAGTCGACGTCCCAAATCACCGTCCGGCCGGCTGGATCGAAATTAAATCCGTCGGGTGCCGCACCGTCAAAGCTGTAGATCAGCGTCTCACCGTCGGGATCGCCCGCCGAAAGCGTGAACACCAGCTGGTCGCCTTCGCGGGTGAACAACCGCGGCAACGTACTGAGCGTCGGTGCCTGATTGGTATTGGTCACCGTCACCAGAACGTCTTCACTGCGCGATCCCGCGCCGTCGCTGGCGGTGATACGGATCCGATAGGTCCCCGCCTGGGTTTGGCTGGGCGTCCAGCGGAACTGGCCCGACTGGCCGTCAAACGTCGCCCCGCCGGGCAACTGTCCCACCACGCCACCGACGGCCAATCCGGCTTTGAAGAACACCGGGTCGTTGTTGGGGTCGGACGCCGATGCGGTTAGCTGCAACGTCTGGCCTTCGGCGATCGTTTGTTGTCCGATCGGATCCAGGTTCGGGCGGATGTTGTTGTCGCGGACGTTCAGCGTGATCGTCCGCGTGTCGGATAGCTTCAGCGCGTCGTCGCCGTTGCCGCTGTCGGTGACCGTAAACGAGATCGTATGCGTCCCGTTGTCGGCGGCCGTCGGTGTCCAGCTGAATTGGTGTCGTCCGTACACACCGGTATCGATCAATGACGCTCCGGCCGGCAATCCGGTCGCGGTGACCGTCAAGGCATCTTGATCGTCGTCGCTGATCAGCAGATCGATCAAGAACTGGCTATCGACCAGCGCGACGGAGTCGAAGAACGGAGTGAATCTCGGCGGCTCGTTGGGGCTGGTGATTTGCAGCGTAAACTCGACGGTCGATTTCAGAGGCAGCGGTCCGGTGGTTTCGGTGGCCGTCACCGCAAGCAAGATGTCATCTCGATCACCAGGCTGCGGCGCAAGCGACAACACTCCGGTTCCGTCTCCGTTGTCGATAAACGTCGCAAAGTCGGGCAATTGCGTGGCGCCGCTGAACGTGACTCCAAGCGCCAACGGGGCGCCTTCGAAGTCGCTGGCGGAAATCGGTATGTCCAGCGTCTGACCAACCGCCACGGACTGCGCAGCCACATCGACGATTTGCGGCGGGAAGTTTGCGTCGGCAACGGTCAAGGACAGCGTGACCGTATCAGTCGTCGGCACACCCGTCCCGTCGCCATCGTCGCTGGCCTGAAACGTGATGTCGTATTGACCGGAATCATTAAAGCCCGGTGTCCAGGTCAATAGCTGCGTGGTGTCGTCATAGCTGGCCCCGGCGGGCAAGCCCGTGACGACGTAATCAAGATCGGGGATGAAACTCTGGTAATCGAGGAAAAAGTCTTCCGTATTGGCCGAGGGGGTCACCGGCGCGACGGGGAATTCAGGGTCGAACGCCGCGACGCGCAATTGAAACGATTGGCCTTCGAAAATTTCAAAGGGATCAATCGCCGGGAATCGAACCTGTCCATTCAGATTATTGACCGTCAGCACCGTTTGCGTTTGAGCGAGCACCTGACCGTCATCCACGTACAACGTCAATTCATAGACGCCGTGTTGATCAAACCCCGGCGTCCATTCGAAGATCCCGGTATTGGGATCCAAAAACGCCCCGGGCGGCAAGTTCGGCGAGAGGTAGCGCAGTTCGTCCCCATCGGCATCGTCCGCGAACATGGTGAACGTGATTTCGTCGCCTTCATTGATCGTCCGCGAAGCAACCGGTGCCACCGTCGGCGCGACGTTGTTGTTGGCGATCACGACTTGGAACGACACACTGGTTTCGACGAATCCGTCGCTGGTGATCAAGGTCACATTGTCATAGACACCCGCTTGATCACCCTCGGGGCGCCAACGCAATGCCTGGCCGAAGGGATCGAACACGGCCCCCGGCGGTAAGTTATCGGCAAAGTAGAACAGGTCGTCGCCGTCGGGATCAAATCCGCTGACGGGGACTTCGATCAAGTCGCCTTCGGTGGCAAAGACATCTGCAACCGGTGCGATGACGGGCGCGCGGTTGGCGCCGGTCACGTCCACGATCCAGGTTTGGCGTTTGTAGGCCCCCCGCGCGTCGTAGGCTCGCAATTCGAACTCGGCTTTCGGCGCTGCGTCGCGGCCCGGATTCCAATCGACAACCCCGGTGTTCGGATCAACGGTGGCACCTTTCGGTCCGCCGGCCAACACGTAGGTGATCGTTGCACCGTCCGGGTCGTCCGCCTCGGCGACGTACTCGTACGGCGTCTGGGCGGTCGCCGCCAAGGCAGGTGCCGAAGCGAAGATGGGCAGTTGGTTCGGCGGCAACGTGGCGAGGATCCGCGGGTTGAAATTCAGGTCCAACAAATTCGGGTTGGCGATCGTGACGGTCTGCCACTGGGAATTCGAATGGGCTCCGAGCACGGTTCCGTCCGCCAAGACTTGATAACCATTGGCGCCAGCGGGTTGGTCGTCGTGGTCAAAAAAGACGACGGAATTGTCACCGAGATCATCGAAGACCACATTGATCGGACCGGCGATATCAAAATCGGCCGAATTGGAAACCATCACGTCAAACAACAACGTGCCGTCGGCGCGGTTGATGCGGGTGTTGGAATACGAGACACGCGTCGAAATCGAAACGTCTTCGAAAACGCGGAAGGTGGTGGTGAAGCCGCTGCCCCCGATCGGGATGCCCTGTTCACTTTCCACCGTCGACGACACCGTCAGCTCATATTCAGCCGGCGCGAGTGTTTCGAACAGCAACTGTGACGATCGTGTCGCCTTGTCGTAGCGGACCGCGCCGATGTTGACACTCTCACCGGTCTCTTTGTTCCGCAGCGCGTAGTTGCCGGGATTGTTGCCGCCGACGGGACTGGAGACGTTGTTGGCCAAGGCGACATCAAACACCAATTCGGCGCGGTTCATGCCGTCGGCAATCCGCGTTTGGATCACACGCGGCGCCGCGACGGTGAAAAAGACGTCGACTTGGTCGCCCCGCGTGACCAGGAACCGACCGTCGCTGATCGGTTGGATTCCTTCGACACGTCCACGGCCGCCGGTTGCGATCTTCATCTGGCGCAGTGACAGCGGGTCGAGCACCGTGACGCTGCCTTCGGTTTCATGACCGACCAGCAGCGCGCCCTCCAGAATTGATCCCACGGGGCCGAACGCGATCGACTCGGCGCGGCCGCTGACCGTGGCGATGCGTTCGGCGCGACCGCGGAAATCGAACCGCAATACCTCACCGCCCTCGGGCCACGCCGTGCCGTACAGTGTCCCGTCAGCGGCAACGGCCAGCGAATCGACGCGGATTTCGCTAAACGGCGTCAACTTGCGTGTCGCCGTATCAAATCGGCTGATCCCACCGGTCGTCGAAACATACAGCGCCGCCTGCCCCGGAATCGCCGCAATCCCCAACGCAATCCCCGCCCCGATCCGATCCAACACCGCGCCGGTATTGGGATCCAATTGCAACAGCCCCTCGCCACCGGTCGACGCCCACAGTTGCCCCGACGCATCGAACGCCAATTCATAAATCGGCGTGGTCGTGGGATAGGCTTCCAGCCTGTCGAGCGCGTTGGATGACAGGCTGGAAGCCTGTCCCACTTTGTACAACTCGTTCCTGCCGGCGCCCCCGGACAGATAAACCGTTCCATCGGGTCCGACTGCCATCGCCAGTGCCCCGATCCCAGCACCGCTTTCGCCGGGAATCGTCACAAAGCGCTCCGCCGCCAACGGGCGAATCACCCGGGTGAACTTGCTCGGTTGCGTCGCACTGGTCCGTGAGGGGATTCCGAAGGCGGCTTCCGCGAACACACGATCGGCGACGGTCCCCGGACGGGCCTCCGCTTTCGGGATCACCACGGGCTGGATCACACTGACCGACGGAGCGCTGCCGAGATTGATCTCCGGCACCAGTCGTGGCACGCGCACGCCTTGGGCGACAGGCTCGACGTTGCCGGCGTGGTCAATCGCGCGGACCAGGAACAACGGTTGCTCACCGGATTCTGCTTGGTAGAGATACGACGTCTGAACGGTCCGGTACAAGACGCTGCGATAGCGCGTGCCGCCGTCACGCGAGACGAGCAACGAATACGCCGCGACACCGCTTCCTCCGGCGTCGTCGGTCGCGGTCCAGGAGACTTCGAATTGATTTCCGCCGATTGCGGTCGTGGTGACGGTGCTGGTCGGCGCGAAGGCATCCAGCGTCGCCAATGAGACCCGGCTATCGACTTCTGCACCGCCATCGATGATCGAGCGAGCCGTCATGCGGATCTCATCACCGGTGGCCAGCGGATCAACATCGCCCGCCGCAACCACGTTATTGGCTGCTGCCCAGAAACCGACGGTCACCTGCTCGCCCGGCTGCAACAGACCGATGGCCGGATCGACCGGCGGTAACCCGTCGCGGCCATCGATCGCGCGCAGCAGGTACGACGCGACGCGGGTATTCGCATCCACACCGGCGGTGACTTGCAAGACGTAGCCGTCGGTTTCGGTCAAATCAAATTCACCGACAAAGTTCGGTCGTCCCGCGGGAAGCGAAATCGATCGGCCACCGAGTTGGATGTCCGCGACTTGGAAGCTGCGTTCGTCGAGCGTGTCATCGAGCGGAACCAGGATTCGGATTTCGCGTGCCGCGTCCACCGCTTCGCCGTCATAGCTCGTGCGAACGGTGTACGGCAGCGGCGTCGCAACCGGAACAAAATTTTCGTCGCCATAGCCGCTCGGTCCGGTCAACGACGTCGAATCGCCGAGTTGATTGCCAAGGTCATCGAGGTCAAAGGCGATTTCATCGGCAATCTCACCAAATTCAAACAACGGCGGGGGGCCGGCGCGCAGCGTGAACGTGACAAAAGACGTGGGGCTGGAAAGTCCACGATCAAAGTCATCGAAATCGGCGACATCCCCGCCCCCGGTCACGTCGGGCGTGTGACCGTAGAACTCCCGGATCAGTTCGACAAACGCAGTCAGATTGTCACTCGCCGACGCCAGCGATACGCCGGCCTCGTCGACGATTCCCGATCCCGTTTCGCCGCCCATCAAGCCACCGACCACGCTGAAGAACGCGTTGATGTTTTGTGCCTGGCCGTCCGCGATCGGCGGCATGTCTTCGTCGCGCAGCAGTCCGCTATCGAGCAAGGCTTGCAGGTACAGGTCCGAAAAGGAATCCGCATCGCGGGCGACCGCAACCAGCGCCGACTGAGCCTTGCCCAAGAACGAAGTCGGATCCTCAATGTTGGCTGCCAGGATCGCGTCACGCAACTTGGCTGCTTCGTCTCGTTGATAGTCCAAGTATTCGGCCGACGTCATCGGCTTCGCCGCGGCTGCGACGTAGAAGTCGAATCCCAGATCATCCAGTTCGAACGGGCTGAGTTCTTTTAGAAAGTTCGGATCGGTTTCCAAGATTTCGCGCAAACCCGGATAGATCGTCACCGCCGAACCGACTTCCGTCACCCCTTGATTGGGCAAATCGATTGCAACGCCCCGGGCGGTCAACACGCCGGCAAGATTCAACTCCGGCGCGACACTGGCAAAATCGAACGTGCTGATCGAATCAAACAGCGGTGCGACGGTCGACGCATCGCCTCGCAAGCCACTGGCAAATTCGATCGCCGGCCCGGGGATCAGATCGGGGCGACGGTTGGGCGCATTGGGGAATGCGTATTCCAGCAACGTGTAAGGCGTGTCGACATTGGCCAGATTTTGAACTGCAAATCCATAGGCACCGGTGGCGCCCAGGTCGATTTGGCTGGGGCCACCGACGCCGACGTTCACCGCCAAAGGATCCGCGGATTCGACTTGGAAACGATATGGATCGACCGCCAACCGCCCGTCGGGGTGCAAGACTTGGATGTCGTACAACCCGCGGGGTGCCTCGCGAAGATCGAACACGGCAACGATCTTGGTGGCGTCGATTCGGGAAACCGAAACCGGCGCAAATTCGGCCAACGTCGGTCGCACCAGCCGCACCGCCGCTTGCTCGGGAAATTCGGCTCCGCGAATCGTCACTGTCACGTAGCGATCGTCGCCGCCCGAATCCGGTGTCACATCGGTGATGCCAAACGGAATCCGAGTGGCGTTCACGGTCACCGGGTATTCCGATCGGGCGCGGGGATCGTTTTCTTCGACATCGATCCGAACGCCGCCGCGAGCGAGCACGAAATAGCGGCCGCCGAGAGTTTCGGGAATGATCATCGACTGATCGGCCGACAGGTATCCTTCGTAGGCGGCATCAAAGTCAAAAGGCGAGGGCAATCGCTCGTGGGCGGCGTACAATTCGTGCCGTCCGGTGTCGGTGGTGCTGTCCAAATCGACTCGTATTGTCTGTCCCGGCGTCACATCGAGCTGGAACAACCGACTGACACCGACCGCCAATTGGTCTTCCAGCGGGATATCCAAACGCAGCAGCGGCACCGTGATGTTGACCTCGTCGGCCGATGCCGAAGCGTTGTTGCGATTGTTTTCTCCCTCGACGACGTCATCAAAAATGTCGGTGCGAACGATGATCCGATAGCCGTCCGGCAGGACAACGGGGACTTCGAAATCGAGCGACGCCGAATAAGAATCACCCGGTTGCAACGTGCGGGCAGAAAAAGGTTCCACACGGCCGAGAAAACGATCGCCGATGTCCCACACGCTGTCGGCGGACAGATAAACCGAGTCGGCAATACGAGCTTGAGCCTTCTCGTCACCACGGTTTTCGACGGTCCAAGAAACCGACAACACATCACCGACACTGCCCGAGGTCGGCGCGGAAATGTCGATCACCTGCAAATCCGACGGCGGCGGCTGGATGATCAAGATCGGCGTTGCCGCGACGGTAATGTTGTTGTCTTCGTTTGTTTCGATGACCTCGCCGTCGGGATGGTACGCATTGGGAAAGTCGGTCGCAACGATGATGAAGTAGTCGCCGGTGATCCCACGTGGCAGCCAAGCGGTCTCGGTGATCGTACCGGTCTGTCCCGATGCCAAAGCGTCGAAACGGCGAATCTGTGTGACGTAGTGGTCGCTTGACACATCGAGCAATCGATCTCGCGACAGATACACGCGATCGACGAACGGCACTTGCGAATCCGGGATCACGCCCCCGTCGTTCGTGTACGTGTAGGTGAATGTGAAATCGTTGCCGACCTCCACCACGTTGGACGAGGGATTGGAGGGATTGACGAAATCGACGGAATCGACGACTAAATCCGGCGCCGGAACAAATTGCACGTCCAACTGCACCGAAGCCTGATTGTCACCTTCGTCGTTGAATTCCAAAACTTCGTCACTGACGCCGCGCAGTCGTGGCCAGCCCTCGGCGATCGGATAGGGCAACGAGTACAACGCGGCACTTCGATCGGCGAAAGTGGCATCGGTTTGGGCGATCACGTGGAACGCGCCACCGATATTGTTCGGCACGCGGACTTGCAGCGCCACAGCATAGCTCTCGCCGATCTCCAGCACTTCGTCGCGTTGCGCCCCGCCCAGTTCGATGTCATACGCATCGGTCGAGGTATCGGTCGACAGGAACACGCGATCGGCCCACTTGTCGACCCGCGTCGCCCGAGTCCCTTCGTTGGTGACCGTGAACGAAACGTCCATCAGTGACCCACTGTCGGGACTGGTCGGAACGGCCGACAGATTGGAAATCACAAGATTGGGTTCGGCGTACTCGATCGCGATGATCTGCGATGACGCAAAGTTGTCTGACTTTTGTCCGGCTTCCCAGGTCTTGTCGACAAAAGATTTCGGCCAATCCGGGAAACTGCTCTTTCCGAACGCGGTCAAGACGGGTTTGCCACGGGACAATCCGACGTTGGCGAAGACGTGGGCGTACCAGTTACCGCTGCTGCCCGGCGGCGACGAAACGACCATGCTGGCGTTATACGAACCATCGACTTCGATCGGAGCGTTCAACACCTTTACCGGTGATCCGACCAACAGTGCGCGACTGGCGTCGAACACGGGGTCTTTGGATAGATAAACGTATTGCCTGATCGATTGCGTCACTTCGTTGGTCGCAAAGTCACCGGCATTGCGAACGGTCCAAGCAACGGTGATCGGTTCGCCGGATTTGCTGGTCGGCGTTGCGGTGACGTTCTCGACCACCAAATTCGCGATCGCATCGACCACCTCGGCCGCGACCGACCCGACGTTGTTGTCGGTAAAGGGGCCTTCGTAAACTTGGACCAGCGTGTTGGTCGGTCCGGCAAGGATCGCCAGCAACTCGTTTCGCGAAAATTGTTTCAGATCGCCGATTTCGGTTTCGCCGATCGGTTTGCCCGTGGCCGCTTCGACCCGCTTGAGGACCGCCGCGACCTCTTCGAGAAATTTCGCTTCTTCGGTCAGCGCGATTCGTGGATCCACATTTGTCCGGACAAAGAAGTGGCTGCCCTGGGCCGACGGCGGTAGCGTGAATTCGACGTCTTGCGAGTACCACTCGCCGGGATGCATTCGTCCGTCATGGGGGATGGCGAACACCAGTTGGTCCGAGGAATCAAACTCACCGTCCTCGGACAGGTAGACGGCATCGGCCCAGTTCTCGCGGTCGGTCGCGACGGTACCGATGTTGTCGACGATCCAATCCAGCGACACCTTTTGTCCGCCCACGATCGGTTGGTCCGTGTTGACGTTGACTTCGCGGACACGCAGATCCGACGGTGGTGTCAACAGAATGTTGATCGGCGTGCTGGCGTAATTGTTTCCGTCCAGATCGTTGGGCGCGTCCGGGTTCGTGTTTTCGGCAAATGACGCTTCATAAACACTGCGATAGCCATCGGCGTAGACCGTCAAGAAATACTGACCGGTTAATCCCTTGGGAATGTTGACCGTCGCCTCGGCTTCATACGATTCACCGACCTGCAAGACACCGCCATGCCGATAGCTGCCGATAAATCGATCGCCGCGTGCCGAATTGGGGCCGTCCAGTCCGAGGGTCAGCCAAAGCTGATCGGTCCAGGCACCCGGATCGGTCACGCCCGCGCCGCGGTTGGTGACCTTGTAGCGAACCGTAAAGGACGAATCATCGAACGCATCGCCGGGACCGGCGACGAAATCGGCGACCAAATCCGGGGGCGGAACGGGATTGGCATCGATCGCAATGGCCTGTGCGTCGCGATTGTTCACATCGTTGGGAAATTCGTCGACGGCGTTCCGTGCATCGGTCTCGACCAACACGAACCAGTTGCCCGAGAGAGCACGGGGAATGGAAAAGGTCGCCGAACTGCTGTACTCGGTCGCCTGGCCCGAGGTCGTTCCGACGAATCCGAGCGCCGATCCGTTTTGCAGTTCGCCCAACAGAATCGCCCCCGACGTGCTGCTCGATGAAGACGACAGCCAGACGCGATCGAACCAGCGACTGCCTGCCGAGGGCGTGTCGGCAGTGCCAGCGTTGCGGACCGTGAACGCGACATCGATTGACGTCCCCGCGGTCACGCCCGAGGGATAGTCGCTGGTCACATCGACCCGCAGATCGGGACGCGGTTTAAAATTCAACTGGAACGGATCGGAGAACGACGTGTTGTCCAACTCGTTCGCTTCGAGCACCCTGCCCGTCACATCGGTTTGGACAAACAAGCGAAATTGACCGACCGCGCGGGGCAACTGCACAAGTTCGGTGCGTGCGACCGATTTGCCTGGTTCCAACGGGTCGGCAACGGAGTAGCGGCCTAATTCAAACGTCTGCGATCCGTCGGTCGATTGCAAATAGACGCGATCGGTCCAGCCATTCTCGGTGATCCCATTGGCGTCGATCGAATCATTCAGCACGGTCCAACTGATTTCGATCTGGGTGCCGTCCAGGAAACCCGCGGGGGAATCCGGTACCGTGATGGAGCCGTCTTGGATGACCAGATTGGCGGTCGGCGGTACGAACAACACGTCAACGGCGTCACTGCGTCCCTGATTGCCTCCGCTTGCGTCATTGCCCGCGTACAAAAACTCGTAGGGACCGCCCGTGCGAACGAAGACGTAATACTGTCCATCCAGATCGCGGGGCAGATCAAAGGATTCGGTTCGCGTGTACGAGTTACCGACCGACAGCGCCCCGCCGTGGGTGCTGCTGCCGATCAATCGCAAGCCGCTGCCGTTCTCATTTTTGCTGACATAAATGTAGTCGGTCCAAGTGTCGCGGTCGGTCGTCGCGATGCCTCGGTTGCCGATCGTCCAATTGATTTCTAAGGGCAACCCCGAGGTCGCTGATTGCCCACCGGTCACCGACACCGAATCGACAAACAAGTCGCTGTAGGCTGCGGTCGTCACATCGACGTTGTTGGCCGGCGAACCAGTGTTGCTGGCGTGGCCATCGAGTTCGTAAACGACATCCCCGCTATCGGTTTGAACAAACAACGTAAATCGACCGCTAGTTCGTGCGGCCAGGGGAATGATTTCCGTACGGGTGTAGGACTCTCCCGCCGGCACGGCGCCAAAATGCTGAAACTCGCCCAGCACCCTGTCGTCAGCGTCGCCCAGAATTCCGTCACTGGACAAGACCACGCGGTCGGTCCAACCGGTTTGACGCCCCGGTCCGGCACCAACATTTTTGACGGTCCACGTTACGGTCAGGTCCACCGGGTCACCGATCAACAAGTCCGGCGCGATCACTTCGCTGACCATCAGATCGGCGTAGGGAAAACCGCTGACGTCCACCTCCAGCGTCGCCGTCCCCGTCGATTCTCCGTCGCCCTCGTTGACCGTGTTGTCGGCGTCGGGGACGACGATCAAATAGTTCGTTCCGGAGACGCCGTCGGGCAGCTTCACCGTCAAGTTGTTTTGAACCTCGGCCCCGACGAGCAGACTGTTTGCAACCGATGTTTGTCCCAAGGCGACATCGTCCGCGGACAGCGTCGGGTCGGCAGACAGATAAACGCGTTCGATCCACGATGCTGCGGCGGTGGCGTCGCCATCGTTTCGCGTCGTCCAGTTGACGGTCAGGTCTTCGCCGCTGGTGGGCGTGACTCCCGCGTCGATCGCCACACCGGAGGAGACCAAGTCGGGAAGCGGTGTCAGTGCCACGTCGACTTGGGTGTTGCTAGCTGAGATGTTGTTGCCTTCCGCCGTCGGCTCGTCGACTCGATTGGTCGCATCGGTTTCGACCAGCACGTAGTAATTTCCGACAGCGACGTGTGCGGGAATCACGGGGCTGGCCGTCATCGTGTAGGACGCATCGGAGGCGAGAATTCCGGTGTGGGTGTAGCTGCCCAAAAAGATGTCACCGCCGCGGACATTGTCGCTGCTCAAGTAAAGTCGATCGGTCCAGCTGTCGACCAGGGTCGTCGCCGTGCCGTCGTTGCGAACCCGCCAGGTCACGTTCAGAGTGTCACCGATGAACGCGCTGGCCGGAATTGAGATCGCATCAACGATCAGGTCCGCCGGCGGATCGGCTTCGGCGATCGTGATGGCGGTTGACCGCGTGTTGTTCATCTCGTCTTGTTCGAAGACCTGATTGCTGTGGTCGGTTCGAATGAAGACGAAATAATCACCGGCAATGCCGAACGGAATCGATGCCTGGATCGACGCGGTGTAGTTTCCGCCTTGGGCCAGATCGACGTCCTGAGTGACGCTGCCGAGAAATCGGTCGTCGCTTCCGCCGTAAACATTGTCGGCGGACAAGACGACGCGATCGGTCCACGGTTTCGCCGCAGCGGCGCCGCCGTCGTTTTCGACGGTCCACTGGATGGTCACCGTGTCGCCGTTTTGAACTTCGGTCGGGATGATTGCCGACGTGAATTCTAGATCGGGCGACGCGAAGGTGACCGTTCCGCTGAATCGATCCTCGATCGGTTCGCCAAAATTTCCGTCGCCGTCTTGGTCCATCGGATTGCCGGCCAAGTCGGTGATTTGGGGACCGACCTGGAACGAATACGTCCCCTGCGCACTTTGGGTGCCGAACGAGACACGGACCTTGTTGACATCCATCGTGATCACTTGGCTGACCGGGATCACTCCGCCGGGTCCGGAAAAGTTCACGTCTTGGGGCGTGAAGCTGCCCGGTGTGATCGCTTCGTCGAACGTGAAGTCGATGAACGCGTAGGGTTTGGTGACGAAATCGGGGGTGTAGGCGGTGATGGTCGGTCCGGCGGCGTCGATCGTGAAGGATGCGTTGAACACGTCCTGGACCGCTTCGCCGGCGGTGCCGTCACGGTCCTGGTCCATCGCCAGTCCGCCAAAGTCGTCGATGTTGGGACCGATGGCAAAGTTGTAGGTTCCTCCGGCGGACTGCTGGGGAAACGCCAGCGAGTAAGAACGTGGTCCGATCGCTTGGATCGACGTGATCGGGATCAATCCGCCGGGACCGCTGAAGACGACGTCGGCGGTCGTAAAGCTGTTCAGCCGAACGGGTTCGCTGAACGTGATCTCGGCGGTGTCACTGCCCGGTCCGAGCGTGCCGATCGGTGAAAAACTGGTGACGTAGGGTCCGCCGCCGGCAACCTGCAAGGCACCCACGTAACGGTCTTCCAGTTCGCCCGGAACCGCGTCGCCGTCGCCGTCCATCCGATTTCCGGCCGGATCGGTGATGTCGGGTCCGATGAAGAGTTGATAATCACCGTCTTCGGTGGTTCGCTGGACATTGACTCGATAAGTCGTCGCATCGACTTGGTCAATCGACGTGACGGTGACTTCGCCGCCGGGTCCGATCACACGGGCATCGGTCGTGGCGAAGCTGTTGGGATCGATCGGGAGGTTGAAGGTAACCGTGAACGATTCAAACGCGCCATTGATCGTGGTGGAGGGCGATTGGCTGACGACACGCAGCGGATCGCGCGCGACGGTGATCCGGCTGATGTATCGATCCTGGACCGGCTCGCCCCCGATGCCGTCGTTATCTTGATCCAGCCGATTGCCTTGAAGATCGGTCGCCTTTGGATCGACCACCAACTGGTATTCTCCGTCGGAGGGCTGCGGAGGGAAGCTGATTCGGAAGGTCGTATTGCCCTGGTCGATCGGCTCAATCGACAAAATCTGGATGTCACTGACCGGAGCAATCGGATTGGTCGTCACGGTCAATCCGCCGTCTGATCCAACCAACGCAATCGTGCCCGAGTCGAAGGTTGAAAGTTCACCCTCGGCCGCGGCCAGTTCAAACCCAAGTGCACCGGTTTGATTGAACATCACCAACCGCAGCGGGTAGTCGCCTGCGGAGGGAAAATCAAAGACGTGCAGGTCCGTCGCAAACCCTCGCGCCGTCGGAAACTCGCCGACCCTGCCGTCGATGTCCAATCGGTAACCGTCATCACTGGCGACCGCGAAGGTCCATTTGCCGGCAGTGGGGATCGTGATCGTTGCGTTGGCATCCAACACGATGTAGTTGGTGTCCAAACTTTCCAGCGGTACCACTCGATCCGCCAAATAGTTACCGACCGATGAACCGTAGTTGATGACAGGCTCATTGACGGACTGCACGGCGGCATGACGCGAGACATCGTCGAGGACGGCCAACGCGCCGTTGAGTCCACTGAAAACGTTAGTGGATTCGGTCACCGAGACGCTAAACCCATCGATCACGGCATTCGGATCGAAGGCGTCCAGGGCTGCCAGCGTCGGCGGATCAATCAACTGCACGTCGTCGACCGATAGTGAATCGGGATCGACCGGCTCGTTGAAAGTGATGTCGATCGATGAGAGCACCGTGCCGGTGGTTCCCGAGGGAGACTGCCCAATGACGCGCGGACCAAACGTGTCGATCAAGATGGAGGACTGGAAAACATCCTCGATCGGTTCGCCTGATACGCCGTCGGCGTCTTGGTCCATCAGCGTGCCGGCGGATCCCAACACATTCGGCCCAACAGAAGTGACATACGTTCCCGCATTGCTGAGTCGCCCCGAAAGGGTGACGAGGGCAGAATAGCGTGTCACGCTGTCTACTTGGACGGCCGAGACAGTCGACGGTCCCGAAACACCGATGTCATCGGGTCCAAAACTGTCGCCGTCGATCGGCCGATCGAACGTCACCAGCAATCGGTCTTGGGGATCGAACCCATCGAGTGTTCCCGAGTCGCGCAAAAGAACGATCTCGTCATCGCTGACGCTTCGTTCGACGATCGAGACTTCGTCGATGCGTCCGTGAAAGAAGCCCGCGTTATTGTAGGTCGAACTTCCCAGCCGGACTCCGGAGGTCGACGGCGCATAGGGACTTGCGACGGCAACACTGTTCCGCAGCACTCCGTCGGTGTAAAGGTGCAACGTACCGTCGCGGAGCGTCGCCGCGACGTGCGTCCAGACATCGGTGGCAGCGGCGACGCCGCTGTCGAGCGTTTGGCCATTCTGGTAGAGCGCGACGAAATTGCCATCGCTGATCGAGATCGACCAATCGCGGCCGGCGGATTGGCTGCCGACCAGCCCCACCAGCCCGGTCGCGGGAACGGTGTTCGGGTGAACCCAGGCGGCGACGGTCCAGTCACCCGATGGCGCCCAGGCGCCGAGATTGAAATAGTCGCCATCACCGTCGAGCAAAAACGAAGAACCACCTGTTCGCCCGGCGCCGTAAGAAGCGTCGCCCACCGGGGTTCCGTTGCGTGTGCCGCTTTCGTCCAACGCGTTGTTGGTCGCTTCGTAACGATGATGAATCGGCTCCGTCGTGGGCGGCAATTTTTCCAAGGCAACCACGCGCGGCCCGACGGCTCGATTGGCGGGCGAAGTCAGGAAATTGCCGTAATCGACGTAGTCCGTGACGAACTGCCCGGCCGAATTGTCATTGATCATTCCGTCCAGCGCGGAAGGATCATGCGGGCCTCCCGAACTGGCCCACCAGTTGTTCTGAAAATTGGCTTTGCCGGGGTCTGTCCCGTCGTGCCGCACGGCGATCGTGTTACCGAGGAAGTTGCTGCCCGAAACACTGGCAGATTGTCCATTGAGAATATAGACACCGACGTCATCCGGGCCGTCGTTGGCCAAGACATCCAAGTCGGTCGCGGACAGCGTTCCGTCGACCACGGCGATCGCCGAACGGGCGGCATTGGTCGATGCGGTGGTCGAATCCAATCGTCCCCCGGTGTACGTCACGGTCGCCCCGTCATTGATTCGCAATCCGCCGCCGTAAGACGATTCGATGTTCACGTTGGTCAGCGTCATGTCCGTGCCGACTTCGATCGCCTGCCGCTCACCGGAAAACGCTCCATTGCCGTCGGTGTCACCGGCATAACGAACGACCGCGTTGGAAAGCACACTTCCCGGAGCGTCGAGGTAGATCGATTCCCAAAAACCCGGATAGGGACTGCTGGCATCCCCGTCGCCCGTCACATCGCCGCCGACGGTGTCGTCGCTGGCTGCGGTGAAGTAAATCGGATCGGTCGGCGTTCCCAAGGCGCGCAATGCGCCGTCGCGGGCCCAGACGTAGTTTGCCTGATCGATCTTGATGACCGTTCCCGCGGCGATATCAAGGTTTGCCGGATTGGAGTCGGCGTCGGCCCCCAAAACCAGATTGCCACTGATGATGTGAATGGGCAGGTCGCCATAATCCCAAACCCGACTGTCGCTCAGTGTTCCCGCCTGAATCGCGATCCGATCGCCACCGAGATTCCTCTGGCCGGTCAGGTTGGTGACAACGGGATCGGCGTCGAGTTCGAAGTAGTAGGCGGCCCCGACGTTTTTGAACGCATGGACGTTTTCCAACGTCGGCGTCGCCGCGCGGACATTGATGCCGTTGGAGTATCCGTGCGCAACCACGACGTTCGTCAGACGGTTTTGGGTCTCCGGTTGGCTGCCATTGTGATACAGTTCGATCGAACCGACCTGTCCGCTAAAGATTCCATTGCCATCGGTGTCGCCGGCGTAGCGAACCTGGACCTGTTCCAAGACGTTGGAGGGTCCGTACAGATAAACCGACTCCCAATACCCGGGATACGGCGTGCTAGCGTTTCGATCGCCGTTGGAATCTCCGCCGACGGTATCATCGGTGGACGCGGTAAAGACAATCGGATCCTCGGCAGTTCCGACCGCGTTGATCGTGCCCTGACGCGATTCGAAGTAGGCCGCATTCGGTATTTTGATCACGGTTCCCGCGGCGATTGTCAACGTGACGGGATTGCTTTGGGCATCGGCGCCGACAATGAAATTCCCCGCGGTCAAGTGAATCGGCAGATCGCCGTAGTCCCAGGTTCGATCCTCCGTCAGCGTTCCGGACTGAATCGCAATTTGATCGCCGCCCAGATTGCCGCGCCCGCTCAATCCCGTCGTATCCGGATCGGTATCGAGTTCAAAATAGAACGGGACGCCTAAGTTATCCTCGGCGTGGATGTTCTGCAGGATCGGATCTCCGGCGTAGAGATTGATCCCGTTGGAGTAACTGTCGGAGATGCGGACGTTGGTCAATCGCGTTTGCTTCGACGGTTCGTCACCGGAATAACGCAATTCAAAACCGCCCGTTTGCCCGCTGAACAGTCCATTCCCATCGGTGTCGCCGGCGTATCGGATTTCGACGTTTTCAAAGACATTGTTCGGGCCGTCCAAATAGACCGACTCCCAATAGCCCGGGTAGGCGGTCGTCGCGTCACCGTCTCCTTCGGAATCGCCTCCGATCGAGTCATCGCTGATGGCCGTGATCACGATCGGATCCGAGGGCGTCCCGTTGGCGACGATCGTGCCTTGCCGAGACTGCAGGTATCGTGCGTTGGACATTTTGATCACCGTGCCGGCGGCAATCGTCAACGTGACCGGATTGCTGGATGCATCTTGTCCGACGACGAAATCGCCGGACGCAATGTGCAGCGGCAGGTCACCGTAGTCCCAGGTGCGATCTTCGGTCAGCGTTCCACCTTGCAGCACGATCCGGTCGCCGGCCGCGTTGTCACGACCGGTCAACTGGTGGGTCGATGGATTGGAATCGAGATCAAAGTAGAACGGATAGCCGAGCGAATCTTCGACGTGCACGGTGTCCAGGTCCGGCGCACCGGCACGGACGTTCACACCGTTGGAATAGCCATCCGAGATGCGGACATTGGTGAGTCGGTTTTGCAGTGCAGGATCGCGGTTGTCGTAACGGATTTCGAAAGTCCCCGTCTGTCCGGTAAAGGCTCCGTTGCCATCGGTGTCACCTGCGTAGCGGACCTCGACGTTTTCAAAGACACTGCCGGGGCTGTCCAAATAGATCGATTCCCAGTAACCGGCAAAGGCAGTGGTCGCGTCGGCATCCCCGTTGGAATCTCCCGCGATCGAGTCATCCGTTGCGGCGGTGAAGACGATCGGCTCGGCCGGCGTCCCGACGGCCTGGATCTTCCCCGGCGCGGTTTGAAGGTACTGAGCCTGCGGCACCTTGATGACGGTTCCCGGAGCGACCGACAGTGTGACAGGATTGCTTTGGGCGTCTTGCCCGATGACAAAGTTACCGCCAACAATTGCGACGGGCAAATCACCATAGTCCCAGGTGCGATTAGCGGTCAACGTTCCCGCTTGCACCGCGATGCGATCGCCGCCCGCGTTGCCGCTGCCGGTACTTTGCGAGACGTTGGGATCGGCATCGATGTCAAAGTAGAAGGGCACCCCGAGTGAATCGTTGACCGTGACGTTGCTCAAACTCGGGCTGCCGGCAAACACGTTGACGCCGTTGGAATAGCCACTCTCAATGACAACGTTGGACAGACGTATTTGCTCGCTCGGTTCCGCCGAATCGAAGTGGGTTTCGATCGAACCCTTTTGCCCGGTACCGGCACCGTTGCCATCAACGTCGCCGGCGTACCGGACTTCGACATGTTCGAGCGAGGTGTTCGGACCACTCAGGTAGAGCGACTCCCAGTGACCGGGAAAGGGAACACCGTCGACGCCCGGCGTCAGGTCTTCACCCACGGTGTCGTCCAGGACACTGGTAAAGAAGACCGGTTGTCCCGACATTCCGACCGCTTCGATCGCGCCATTGCCGGTCAGCCATCGTCCCGCTTCAAACTTGACGACCGTGTCAGGCTCGATCGTCAATTTGGATCCGGTCGGAACCGTGACATCTCCGGTGACGTGGATCGTCCCCGACCAGGTGTCGTCTCCGGCCAGCGTGCCCGAGACTTCGCGGGCGAGAAGTCGCCGTGCTTCGAGCGTTTCGAGGTGGCTTCGGCGAGGTTGCTGTTTCTTTTTCCGGCTCTTCTTGGACCGAACGCCTCCGGTCTTGCGCCACTGGAACATGATGTACTCGGCAATGTTGTTGAGGGGTGGCGGCGGATGCCGTCTAAACTCAACAGCGATGCGCCACTACCCCGAATGGGAGCCCCCCTGCATTGTCATCCCCAGGCTGGCGAGAATCAACACTTGTCCACCGGGAAAACGGAACGCGGCGGCGGAGCCGGCAAGCAGGATGCTTACGCGACTTCGGCGACTCGTTCCCGGGCTCCGCCTGGGAACGGGATTGCTCGGAGGCTCCGCCTCAGGAGACCGCCGGCGGAGGTGGCAAGCAAGATGCTTACCCCACTTGGCGACTCGTTGTCAGGCTCCGCCTGGGCTGCGCAGAATGCCCGCGATTTCATGCGTTGTGCCGGTTAAGACTTTGGTCGTTCTTGTTCCGTGGTGGATCAAGA
>NZ_NTFY01000067.1 GCF_002289565.1 Rhodopirellula sp. SM50
GATGAAGGACCGGAGGGCTCGCGCCCTGCCGCTAAAACCTCAAGAAACACAGGGGAAAATGCTTCACAGCGTTGCCTTTAAGGTGTTCATCCGTTGAGACTAGAAGTCAGCCTCCCCTCGCTCCGCTCGACCCTCCTGCCAGGAGGGTGACTTCAAAACGGCACGACCTCCGTTCCCCATTTAAGCAAAAGACCGACACGATGTTTGCTCGTCGCTGGTGGAGAAATCTGCCGCCACACCAACCCCACCGCCCCTTGCGGCAACGCGGTGTCGCATTTTTTAGCGGTAGGGCGCGAGCCCTCCGGTGTTTTGGCAAAGAGGAAGAACCGGAGGGCTCGCGCCCTGCCGCTAAAACCTTAAGACACACAGGAGAAAAATGCTTCACCGCGTTGCCTTTGCGGATGCAGTTTGTGATCACCAGCATGCCGGTCGGTGGTGCCGAGACGTTGTTGGTCAATCTGCTGCGGCGGATGGATCGCAATGTGGTCTGTCCGGAAGTGATTTGTTTGAAGGAACCGGGACCGCTGGGGGAGGCGATTGCCGATGAGTTTCCCGTGCACAGCCATTTGATCGGCGGCAAATATGACGTCTGCGTGCTGTCCAGGCTGGTTCGGCTGATGCGACGGCGTCAGAGCGATGTGGTGATCACCGTGGGTGCGGGCGACAAAATGTTCTGGGGGCGTCTGGCCGCCTTCCTGGCCGGCGTGCCCGTGATTGCGTCGGCGTTGCACAGCACCGGATGGCCGGATGGCGTGGGGCGTTTGAATCGAACCTTGACGCCGTTGACCGATGCCTTCATCGCGGTCGCCCAGTCACACGGCGAGTTCTTGCATCGGTTCGAAGGCTTTCCCCAGGACAAGGTCCATGTGATTCGCAACGGGGTGGATTGTGAACGATTTAAGCCCAATGAAGTCCATCGCCGGGAGGTGCGTGAGGAATTGAAGCTCGATCCGGACGCGCAGCTGGTGGGCATCGTGGCGGCACTTCGCAGCGAAAAAAATCATTCGCTGTTGGTTCGCGCCGCGGCGCGATTGCGTGATCGTCACCCACAGTTGCATTGGTTAATCGTCGGTGACGGACCCGAGCGTGATGGCATCGAGCGGCTCGCCGAAGAGCTTCAGGTGGCGGATCGAATTCACCTGTTAGGAACACGCCACGACACACCGCGACTGCTTTCGGCGTTGGACGTCTTCACGTTGTGTTCGCTCAACGAAGCCTCGCCGGTATCGATCCTGGAAGCGTTGGCTTGTGAAGTGCCGGTGGTGGCCAGCGACGTCGGCTCGGTCGGCGAGACCGTCATCGACGATCGCACCGGCCGACTGTTCGCATCCGAAGATCTCGATGCGATGTCCCAGGCGATCGAGCAGCTGCTCGGTGACCCGGCGTCGCGGCGTCGCATGGGCCAAGCGGGGCGCGACTTGGTGCTTCGCACCGGATCGCTCGAGTCGATGGTTGCCGGCTATCAGAATTTGGCCACGTCGCTCTATGACCAGGCCTGCCCGCAACAATCTGCGGTTGCCAAACAGACGCCGGTGTCAATCCGATAGGCGGTCGTACGGTCGCGGCAGGCCGCCCGGAGTGGGCCTGCGACCACTTATTCTCGCTGCAGTCGATGATTAGACTTGGGGCATGACCCTCACTAGTCATGTCATCGTACTGCTGGCGAAGCTGTTTAGCGGCTTCACCGTGCGCTGGGTCGATTGTCAGCCCGACACCTGTCAGCGCATCTATTTTGCCAATCACACCAGCCATTTGGATGCGGTGGTGTTGTGGTCTGCGCTGCCCAAAGAAATCCGTGCGGTCACCCGCCCCGTGGCTGCCAAGGACTATTGGAGTTCCGGCTGGGTCAAGCCGCACATGGCAGCCAGTTTCAACGCGCTGTTGATCGATCGCAAGGAGATCAAAGTGCACCGCAGTCCGATCGATATCATGCTGGAAGAAATGGGTGACATTTATTCGCTGATCGTGTTTCCCGAAGGCGGACGCAGTGCCGGCGACGAGATGGGCGAATTCAAAAGCGGGCTGTATTACATGGGCAAGAAACGTCCCGATCTGGAGCTGGTGCCGGTTTACATCGACAACGTCAATCGAATCTTGCCGCGGGGCGAAGTGTTGCCGGTGCCGCTGTTGAGTTGCATCACGATCGGGGCGCCGATTTTCCTGGAGGCCGGCGAGCCGAAAAACGCGTTCTTGAAGCGTGCCAAAGAGGCCGTTCAACGGCTGAAGGATCTGTGAGTGTGGGATAGGCTTCCAGCCTGTCATTTCGGCATCGACAGGCTGGAAGCCTATCCCACGGTTGACAGGCTGGAAGCCTATCCCACGGTTGACAGGCTGGAAGCCTATCCCACCTGTGATCCGCGAGGCCCTCGCGCACTGCGATTGCCAGAACTCAGCGAATCGCCCAAACTCACGGGTATGAGCAATTCAGAGACTTCCGCAGGTGTACGATCCGTTTCCGTCGGCCCGTATCGGTGTGGCGACCGACAGCCGTTGTTGTTGATCGCCGGTCCGTGCGTCTTGCAATCGGATCAGATTTCATCGCAGATCGCCGACGTTCTGTGCAGAATCAACGCGCGAGACGATGTCAATGTCGTCTTCAAAGCTTCGTTTGACAAAGCCAATCGCACCAGCGCCGCGGCGATTCGTGGACCCGGCATGGAGCAGGGGCTGTCGATGCTCGACCGGATCGCTCGCCGAACCGGGTTGCCGGTCACGACCGACATCCACTTGCCCGACCAGGCCCAGACGGTCGCGGAGGTCTGTGACCTGCTTCAAATCCCCGCGTTTTTGGCTCGTCAGACGGATTTGATCGTTGCCGCGGCGGAAACCGGGCGACCCCTGAATGTCAAAAAAGGCCAGTTCATGGCTCCCGAAGACATGCGATACGTGGTCGACAAAGCCAACGCCGCGGGAGATGGGGGCGTGATGCTCTGCGAACGGGGGACCTTTTTCGGCTACGGCAGACTGGTCAATGACATGCAATCCCTGCCGATCATGCGATCGCTCGGGGTGCCGGTCGTGTTCGATGCAACCCACAGCGTGCAGCGGCCCGGATCGGGGCAGGGATCCACAGGGGGAAACCGGGAAATGGTCGAACCATTAGCCCGCGCGGCCGTAGCAATCGGTACCGACGCGATCTTTTTCGAGACCCATCCGGATCCAGATTCCTCCCCGAGTGATGGTGCCAACATGGTGCCCCTGGACCGATTCGAGGGCTTGGTCGATCGCCTGCTCCAGATTCGACACACGATCCTCTCCGTTGGCCAATTGAATGGCACCGACCAAGCTCCCTAGGTTTTGCTTCACCTTCCCCGTTCCACACCGCAGACGCGGTGGCGTCCATCGATGGGGAGCCCTGTGGATTGGCGTGGCGAGCCTGTTGGCCGTCGGGTGTCAGGACGACACCGCGTTGGTCCGTGAGATCCAAAGCCGACGGCAAGCCCAGCAAGAAACGCTCGCGCAGCGCGATCACCTCGGTGAATCATTTGTGTTGCTGCGAAAGTACGTCGAGCTCGATGCGGAAAAGGCGCAGGAACAGATCGCGTTTCATCTCAACGGCTGGAGTGCCACCCGACCGCCGAGTGAAGTCACTGAGCCCAACCTGGTCGATACCCTCGGCGATCTGATCTCGCAAAACGAACTGGCCGACCGTGTCACCGGCCGGACCTTTTTGCCTAGCGATGTATTGCATCTGCGTGACAGCTACCTGTTCCATTCGCTGTACAGTTGGGTGGACGTGCCGCTGCAGGACGAGTCTCTGTTGACCGATTGGTTCAAGCAGCAGCGTGAGACGCTTGCGGCCGAGACGGTCGATCGGCTGGTCACGGCGACACGTTTGTTCGACTGGACGGTTCGCAACATCGCCTTGGAGCCGAATCAGCCGTTGAATCCCGCCCCGCAAGGACCAGACTTTCCAGCGGGCATCGAGTTTCGCGGTGCAGGTTATCGTCAGACGGATTTTCAAACCGTCATGCGTGGAACCGGTGACGGACTGCAGCGGGCCGGAGTGTTCACTCAATTGTGTCGGCAAGCGGGGGTCCCCGCCGCGGTGTTGGGCACGATTGACGGCCAGTCCGGGGACGTGACGCCGTTTTGCGTCGGTGTGCTGGCGGGCGAGCAGATCTATCTGTTCGAGCCGACCCTGGGCGTCTTTGTCCCCGGCCCTGATCAAGTCGGAATCGCGACGTTGGCTCAAGCACGCCGTGACGCCGTCGTCTTGCGGCGTTTGGGAATCGCCGGTCTGGATCAATTCACCTATCCGGTGACGAAGGAAGACGTTCAACAATGTGTGGCGTTGCTGAATCTGTTGCCCGAGGCGATCAGCCCGCGGATGAAGAAACTTCAATCGGGTTTAACAGGCGATCGCAGGATGAACGTCTACGTCGATGCCGATACCGTCGCCGAACAATTTGACGCGGTCACGGGCATCAGCTCGGTTCGGCTTTGGGACGTTCCGGTGAAAGCGGAGATCTACCAGGCGATTAGCCAACAGTACACCCAACGCGATCCGGTGTTCGCGTTCTGGTACATGGCCCGCTGGGCGATGATGGATGCCGGTTTCGAATCCGCACGAGAGCTGACGCGCGGACGATGGCAGCACTTGAAGGGGCAGTTCGCCGATCGCGAAGAAGACAGCATCACCGGCGCGCGGACGTTGTACATGAATCAGCGGGCACCGGAATTCGAGATCGAGGATTTGAGGATCGACGTCGAGCTTCAAAAACAATACGGCATCCGACGGGAACTGGGAGTCGACGCACAAGTGTACGACCAACAGGTCGCTCAGATCCAAGGGTTGCTGCGGATGGGCAAACGCACCGCGACGTATTGGTTGAGCCTGTTGCAAGCCGACGACGGCCGACTGGAAACCGCTGAAAGTTGGCTCGAAAAACGCGTGCTCACCGAGGAGCAGCAATCGTATTGGACGCCGGCGGCCCGCTACAATCTGGCCCGCTTGCACGAGGCGCTCGGGAAAACCGAGCAGGCGATCGAGATGTACAAACGCGAAGGCGAACCCCAGGAACACGGCAACCGCGTTCGCGCGCGGTTGGTCGCCAAGCAAGTCGACGAGTAGGTCAGTGGGATAGGCTTCCAGCCTGTCGATGCTGGGATGACAGGCTGGAAGCCTATCCCACTGTCTTCCCTTGTTGCCAGGCTCCGCCTGGCAACACATTGTCATGGAGGCTCCTGCCTCCTACCTGCCAGCCGCGTGTGGCGAGAGCCACATCGGCATTGCGTTGCAACGCGGAGCCATGGAACGAGCTGGTGTCGATGCTGGAATGACAGGCTGGAAGCCTATCCCACTGTCTTCCCTTGTTGCCAGGCTCCGCCTGGCAACACATTGTCATGGAGGCTCCTGCCTCCTACCTGCCAGCCGCGTGTGGCGAGAGCCACATCGGCATTGCGTTGCAACGCGGAGCCATGGAACGAGCTGGTGTCGATGCTGGAATGACAGGCTGGAAGCCTATCCCACTGTCTTCCCTTGTTGCCAGGCTCCGCCTGGCAACACATTGTCATGGAGGCTCCTGCCTCCTACCTGCCAGCCGCGTGTGGCGAGAGCCACATCGGCATTGCGTTGCAACGCGGAGCCATGGAACGAGGTGGTGCCGATGCTGGGATGACAGGCTGGAAGCCTATCCCACTGTCTGCATTGCGTTCCGGCGGAGCCTTGAAACGAGGTGAGGGGCATGCACAGCATGTCCTACGGCTATCCCACTATCTTACGGGCGATCGCGGAAGGGCCATTCGGGACTGCCCTTGGGGTCGTCGCGATGCGGCGTCTTGCCGAGTTCAAAGTCTGTCGGTTGCAGATTCAGCTCTTCCCAATACTCTTTGTCGTTGATGAATCCGTAGAAGGTCGGGTAGTACGGATCCACGTAGTCGACGTCGGCTTTTTCCGGCACCGTTTTGTCGAGCAGGAAGTAGGTGGCGTTGACGAGCAACCGGCGTAGGTCTTCGTTGACCAAGTCGACGCTGGCACCGGCGGTCGTGCAAAACGATCGCCCCTTGGTCCCCGAGGGCGACACATAGGGGTGCAGCCAGGCCAAGGGCTGCATCGGATCGTTCTTGGGTCCCTCGACGTTGGCTGATTTCGGGTCGAGCGACTCGGTCACCGCGCCACGCAACAGAATCGTGTCCTGGTCGGTCAGGTGGGTGACACCATAAACGTCCGAGGGGACGAAGATGTCGCTGACGCTGTTGAGGATCGGATGTTCTGCGGCCTGATCGGTGATCACCGCCCGCGCGCCTTGGCGTTTGTGTTGGCCGTGGTGGCTGACCCACTGCTCACCGAGGATCTTGCGTCCAAAGTTGCCATAGGTCACTTCACCGCCGAACGAACCCTTTCCGTTGAAGGCGTGTGTCGCGGTGCGGATTCCGATCAACGGTTTTCCGTCGTTGATGAACCTGGTGATGTGGGCCGCTTGCGACTCGCTGGGTTTGCGAAAACGCGTTCCGATGATCATCAAGTCGGCATCGTCAAGCGCTTCCCAGCCGACCACGCCACTCTGGTTGTTCGGGTCGATGTATCGCCCATCGGCCGACATCGAAAACAGAACGGTGCAATCAAAGCCGTGTTTCACGCTCAGAATTTTAGCCAACATCGGCATCGACTCTTCGGTGCGATACTCTTCGTCGCCCGAAACGAGAACGATTTTGCCGTGGGAATCACCCTTGGCGGGAAAGTGGAGTACGCCCGACTGGGCCGCCAAAGAATGACTGACCAGCGGAACGAAAAGCAGGGCGAGCGAAAGAAGCGTGCGATAAATCATGCTGCGGGACGGGGTTAAAGGACGACGGGGCAGAAAGGTGTCGCGACGGGAGTCGTCACAACAAGAGTTTAACGAGACGACGCTGGTTTGAGGTCCAGCGGCCGAAAAATACCAGCACGAAGCGTTCGCGAGTGGTCCTCGGACGCTGCGTGTTGACTGGCCGGCTGATCTCAATCGATGATCAGCCGTATGGCGCGAGCCTACCGGCCCCACTAGAGGAAGCAACGCTTCCTTGGCGGGAATGAGCTTGATTGCGTTGATTTCGGATCATCGATTCAATCAAATCGTTTGCAGCAAGCGAACCCAACGCAGCAGATCATCGATCTCCGTTTCGCCGCCCAGGGAGATGGGGTATCCGGCGGTCGCCAGCGGAGCCAGCCAGGTCGGGCCGTTGTCGAGTGACTCGATGGGCAACATGATTTCCAGGGCGCGATCGGGCTCGTTTTCACGCAGCCGAACGGCGGGGGGCTTGGCACTTGCCGAGACCGCGATGCCGGCAAAATTCTTTCGATCCGACAGCGCCATCGCGATCACCATGGAATCGGCCGCCGAAGCCGGCGTGTCCTTGATCGCCCCGTTCGCCGCGACCGCGCTGACGAGGACAGGAACGCGCTGCGCCATCAGGGTGGCCATACGAGAGACGACGTCGATTTCTTTTTGTTGCCAACGCTGTTCATCTTCGCTGCAGACGGCGCAGACCACGACGCCGGCTTTTCCGGCTGCATCGCGCCAACCCTGCAATGCTTTTTGCGGGTCGCGGGTGTCCGGGGGTAGCAACAGCACCAGCAACGCCAGTCCGTCGTCGGCCGCCATCGCATCGGGTTTGGGGGCCACATAGGCGGCGAGGTTGGGGACATCGGGAAGCCGCAATTCCTGGACATCCCAAGGGTTTTCGGGCGGCTCGCCGGACCATTGATCGATCGTCTTTTTTAGTGTCGGTCCTGCGATCGGCGTGGGGGTCAATTTGATTTCCAACGGTTCCCCGTCCCGATCGATGGCCAGCGTCAGTTCTTCATCGGCGACCGCGGTGATCATCGTCCGGCCGGCCGTTGCCACGTCCGTGATTTCGGTTTGGTCGATTTGTTTGATCACATCGCCGGGGTTCAATTTGCCGTCGGCGGCTGTGTCGGGGACGACGGCGCGGACGACCACCATGGACTGCTTCGGCGCCTCGTCGTTGGCGACCTCGGCGTCTTCTTCCGTCTCTTCGGTCAACCAGACACCCAGACGCAGCGGACTCAACGGAGGAATCGACTCGGCCAGGGTGACGCTGACGGTCCGTGTTTCGCCGTTTCGACGCAACGTGATCTCGATCGACTCGCCGGCATCATAGGGGCCGAGGGCTTGTTTGATTTGCTGAAACATCCGCACGGGTTTTCCGCCGATGGCAACGACGGAGTCCCCGGGCTGGATACCGGATTTTTCCGCCGGGGATCGGCTGCGGACGGCTGCCAGTTCGGTGTCTTCGGCGTACGGGTCTTTGGCCTTGGGGACAATCCCGATCAGCCCCTTGCGGATGTCTTCTCCGGCACGCAGACGCGTCAGTTTGTTTGCCAATACCGGCGAGGGGACGGCGAACGCGATTCCCGAGTCGTACCAACTGGTGTCGTCGGGCGCTCCGCCCTCGGCGACCGCGGGGACCAGGACACCGATCACGTTTCCGTACAGATCGACCAAGGGGCCGCCGTAAAACGATGGGGAGACGCGCGCGTCGCTTTGCAACATCGTGCCTTCCAATCGGCCGGTGGCACTCAAGATGCCGCTGCTGACCATCGGCGATCGATCGCCGCCGTAGCGTCCGATGGCGACGACGGTTGACCCGATCGGCGTGTTCACCGCTTCGGCCAACTCGATCGGGACCAGGGGCGTTTTGGTATCGACCCGGAGCATCACCAGGCCGCGGTGATAGTCGCGAGCGACGAGGGTTGCGGCCAGTCGCGTCGCGTCGGGCAAGACGACCAAGATGCTGGCCGACGGCCGACGGACGATGATGTCCGATGCGACGACGTACCCATCTGCGTCAACGACAATCCCACACGAGGGTGCGTCTTGAGCGACTTCGCTTTGCTGGTTCCCGCCGCCGGCCACTTCGGCCACTCCGATCACTTCGATAGAAACGATCGATGGCAAGACACGCTGGGCAGCGTTGCGGACCGCGCGGGCCATCGCTTGACGATACTCTGCGGTGTCGCTTTGTGCCGAGCAGAACGTGCTTGCGAGCAGACACGCCGTGATGACCGTGAAGCAGTAGACCGTTTTTAATTTCACCACGCGGCGGGCTCCTAAGGTTGCAAACGAATCGGCAGCACTTCGTTGCCGCGTTGGATCGTGATCGACACGGCGTCGCGCCGATCGATCCGACGCAAAAGATCGATCAGGGTTTGTTGGTCACCGACACGCTGTCCTTCCAACAACAAGATCAAATCGTCTGGACGCAGTTTTGCATCGGCCGCCGGCGAGTCAGAGGCGACGGCATCGATGTAGGCCGGTGTGGATTCCAGGACGTTGGGCACAAGCACCAATCCCAGCGTCGTCAGGTTGTGCGACTGGTCCCGCCGCAGCACGGGGTTCTGTTCTTTGGGGACGGTCGTCGTGCGACCGGCGATGATGTCACCGAGTGCGGTTCGAAGCGCATCGATCGGCAAGGCATAGTTCAGCCAGACCCCGGTGCCGCTGTCGCGAAGCTCTTTCCCCAGCATGCCGATCAAGCGGCCCTCGCCATCGACAACCGCGCCGCCGGCGGCGCCGGGGTTGTTGGCGATCAAATCCAAGATCAGCACCTTGCCGCGGTACGGTGTCTTGAAGGTGCCGCGCCGCGCGTCCAGGTTGGTTACCGCGGCAATGGTGCCTTGCATCACACTGGCCGGTTCGTTGCCCGCGGCAATGTTGAACAGATTGCTGACGGCCAAGATGGGATCACCCCACTGGGCATTGAGTTCCCTGTCGACTTCGAAGTACGGCAAATCGGAGGCGTCGACTTTCAAGACCGCCAGTTCCAGCGCGGGTTCGATCCCCACGATCGTGGATTCGAACCGGCGTCCGTCATCGAGCACCACGATCGGTTCGACGTCCAGCACATAGCTCCAGGCCGTCGCAATGTGGCCTTCCGGTGAAACCAGAAAACCGCTTTGGTAGGCCTCCAGCCCCTTGATTCCGCCGGCACCGTAAATCTTGACCACACGCTGTTGGACGTCACGCGCGCTCGGTGCAACGGGCGGTTGGGCCAACGCGTCGGCTGTGATCAGCAGGCAGGTGAGCAGGCTGGCCAGCAGGTAGGGCAGTCGGGGCAGTCGTGAGACGAGGGTTGGCGAGGGACGACGCAGGGACATCATGGCTGTGCGGTCTCCGTTTGCTTCCAGTCGCTGATCGAAACGTCCAGTGCGACGTCGGTTCCGTAACGCAATTCCAATCCGCTGATGCTCTCGCCCTCGCGACGGATCCAAAGTTCCGCCGGGTCCGAGTCGCGATCGGCGAACACTTCGACGCATTCGACCAAGCCGCTTTCGGGATGAGAAAGCCAACGCACTTCCATGTCCCCGTACAGACCGATCATGCAATCGCGCAAGGGGCGTTCGCCGCCCAACGGCATCGTGCCTTGGTAGTAGGCCTCGCCGAACTTCTGGGGGCCGAGTTTCAACATGGTCCGCCAGGCATCCAGCGCGGGCAGGATCCCGGCGATCGAATCGGTGTCGACCGCATCGTACAATTCCGATCGTTTCGTCGCCTGCATCGCCGTTTCACCGACCAGGATTGCAAACTGATCGTCGGCGACGCTGAGTTTGACCTCGGCCTCGCCGGTCTTGCCGGTGATCGTCCAGGCGGTGGAGTTCGATTCCGCATCGGCGGGAAATTGATCGGCGGGAAACTGGTTCCGCAGCGAGTCGATGAAACGATCCTGCTGGACTTGATTGAAGTGATAGTTGGCATATCCCCGGCGTGGGATGATCAGGTCGGAAACCGATTTGGGGATCGCCGGTTTCGCACCGCCGTGGGGTGATGGCGGCCGCGGCCGTTTTGGATCGGGCGGTTGAGGCGCCTCGTCATCGTTTTCGGTATCGTCTTGATTTTCCTCGGCGTTTTCTTCCGCATCTTTTTCGTCTTCCGGTTGATCTGGAACCGGCGGTGGGGGCGGCAGGGCCGAGGACATTTTGGCGAGCAGTTCGTCCTGGCGATGAACGCCCATCAATCGGACCGGGACGCGTTTGGTGATTCCGTCGTAGCGAAACGTGACCGGGACGCGCCATCCACTGGGCAGGGTTCCCAGCACATTTTGAACATCGTTTGCGGTCATCACGGGACGGCCATCGATTTCCAGGATTTGGGCGTTGTAGCGAAGCCCGCGTCGGTACGCGTCACTGGATTCAAGAATGTTGCTGACGACGACTCCGCCATCGGGATCGGTCGTCACGGTCGCGCCGAGTGTGGCGTGGTCGACGATGCGGCCGCTGCGCAGATAGCCGAGGAAGTTTTTCGCCTGGTTGATGGAAATCGCATAACCGACTCCGACGTTGACACGTCCGCGTTTTTCGAACGAGCACCGCCCGACGATGCCCAGCAATTCGCCTTGAGCGTTGTAGATCGGGCCGCCCGAGTTTCCGGGGTTGATCGACGCATCGGTCTGCAGGCAATCGGCATATTCCAGCAGCGTGCCGGAAGGATATTGGTAGCGCCCGACGCCGCTGAGGATTCCCCAGGTCACGGTGGGTTGAAGATTGGTCGCCAGCAGGAACGGGTTGCCGATCACCATGCACCAGTCGCCGGCGCGGGCTTGTCGGCTGTCGGCCAGCGTGGCGTAGGGGAAATCGTCGCGTCCGAGCAGCTGGATCATCGCCAAGTCGCCGACCGGATCGAGTCCGACCAGGACGGCATCGTAGACGCGGCCGTCGCTCAATCCGCAACGCATGAACGTTCCGGCGGGGCTGGTGACGTGAAAGTTGGTCAGCGCGAAGCCGTCCGGCGAGATCAGAACGCCGCTCCCGCCGCCGCCGCCACCGGGCACAAACACACTGACGGCGCTGGGACGGGCACGATCAATCGCCGCAACACGCGCCTGTTCGACCGACTGCAGCAGCGGATCCAATTCGAGGGGACCGGCGATCGAAACCGTCTCGGGTGCAGCGTCTTGCGCATGCGACAGCGGTGCCGGGCAGAACGGTGTGATGGAAAACAGCGCCAACCACGACGCGGCGAATAGCGCGGCCGCTGGCGGCATTGGGTTGTTCACTCGTCGGCTCACTTGATCAACCTGGGTTTCAAGAATCGGACCTGGTCTCCGACGTCACCATCGTCGCCTGCCAAGGCTTCCAGCCGGACGCGGTTGGCACCCGCGACCGGAACGCGAAATCCTTTGCTGCTTGAATCGGTCAGCGACTGTTCCCATTGCACTTGGCCATCGACGACCACGCGAACGATCACCGTGCCGCCTGCGGAGACAAGTTTATCTCGCCCGACGCTTCCGGCCAGCGTTTGGAATCCCGGCTCGACGCGATACTCGGCGTTTCCTCCGGCGACCATCACCAGATCCTCGCCCTCGGCCGCCGGTCCGAACCAATCGGTCATTAGGCTGGTCGGCAATTTCGTTTGCAGCAGGGGGGACACTCCGGTTGAGGCGGGGCTTTCACGCGCCAGCATGACCCGACCGCTGGACCACGTGATGCGTTCGATCTGGTCCAACGCAATGCGATGGCGGACTTGGCCGGACAACAGAAATTCGATCGCGTCTGCCGCGTCGCTGGGTTCCAGACGGGCGACCAGAAACGTGGAACCATAGATGTCGCTGATCTTGACCGCTGCCCTCGCATCCGATGACGCAGCCGAGCGAAGAAAAACGCCCTCAAGGCGGTCTCGCGGCGCTTCGATTTTGTCTCCGTCGAGTTCAAAGAGCAGATTCTGCGGATCCAAGCCGACCACCACGCCTTCGATCGGATCGAGCTGGTCATTGCCGCGTCGAATCACCATCAAATCACTACGCTGCTCTTTGTCCTCCAAGCCGAACCATTGTGGATCGGTGGCCGGTCCGCCTTGACGAAAGCGGATCGAACGCACCTGGTTGATCGGAACATTGATTGTGGATTGACGCCGCGGTTCGATTTTGACCGTCGTGTCATCGATCGAAACGTCTTGCGCGAAGATGGACGATCCGTTCGTCAGCGTGACGCTGATCGTCGGGCCGGCCGACGTCTCCTGCGGCGCAGACAGTTTCAGAGTGACGACCTGGTCGGCGGGTAGCTTTCGCACCGACGATCCGTCATTGAGTTGCAGCGACGAAGCGGTCGTCCCGGCCCATTGGCCGCTGACGATTTCACCCGAGCTCAATTCGATCTGCACCTCCGTCGCCTGAACATGGGATGCAAAGGCCGGAACCAGCAAGGCGGCGCCGAAGACTGCAGTGCCGATGACTGCGGCACACGAGATCGCGGGCAACCACGGAAAAAATTTCATAGAGCGCGGGTCGATAGGGAGCGTTGACGGGGTGCTTCGGTGGCGGCGAGCCACGACCGTCACAGTTTATCACAACATCCCGTCAAACGGATCGCCCGAATCGTGTCGAAGGCGGAGCCAAGCGTTGACGCCCCCCGATGTGTCCAATGAAGACCTGTCGGGGGTGGCGGCGACCGCAAACGTTTCTTGCTCGTCCGCTACGGCGTTTCGCCGACGGGGGTTTCGCTGGCGGTGGTCGTGTTTCCAGTCATGTTGCTGGTGGTGTTGCTGCCGCTGGTATTGCTGCTCACCGTCACGGCCGGTTCGGAGCTGTCGGCAGCCGGCGCCGGGGGTTTCGGAGGTTGGCAGCCGAGTGAAAAAGTCATCAGTGCTGCTGCGGCGGAACCGGCGAGGATTCGTGAAACGTTTTTCATGGGGTTCTCCAAAATCAGAATGAGGGGGGCGGGACCCTGCAATCCGTTCGGCATGGGACGACGGCAGGGCGGAGCGGGATGATTCTCTCGTGCGCCTCATTCTTTGCAGACTGGCGTCAAATGACCATCCCCGAACGGGTGACTTTTCGGTTGGATCGGGCCAATGGCAGCAAAATAACCATCGATGACCCGATAACCGGCACGAAGAGACCGTTTGGCAGGGTTTTTGGCCTCACGTTTTTTGCCACGCTCATACCCCGGGACCCATGATGCCGATTCGATTCCCACCCGCCCTTCCAAATTTACCCCGGGGAATCCCATGAAATCCAACCTCAAACACGGTCTGCTCGGTATCGTCTGGGCCGCCATGGCATCGATCCTGACGGCCGGCTCGGCCCTCGCCCAGTTCCCGTTTCCCGAAGCCTCTGCGCCGGACATCGCTCCGCCGGATATCAACCGTCCCGAAGCCGCTGCGCCGCAACGCCTCGCCCAGAAACCCGCCGCCGAGGACGCCGACATCATCGTCACGCCCCGGTTGGTCGATGTCGTGCCCAGTTCGTCCGACCTGTCCGCCGGCGAGCCGACCGCCGCCGAACTCCGCCAAGCCCGAGCCCAATTCCGTTCGCAACAGCGGATGGAGCGGATGGAGCGAAACCTGTGGGCCGGCTATGAACCGCTGCGTCCCAACTGGAATTCGATTCCGATGATGAGTAGCCGCTACCCGTATCGCCAGACGGTCGTTGTGCCGCTGTACGTTTACCCTCGGTAGGAAAGTCCTGCCCTCGGTAGGAATGCTGCCGTTGATCTCAAGACCGGATGCCTGTGAGCTGCGATCGACTCGTGCTCGCAGGCAGTGTTGTTTTATCCCTCTTGTTGGATTAGGTCGTCCCCCGTCGATTTGAGTTGAACGATTGTGACACCTCGGGCGTTTCGGGAATCACTGGCTTTGGTAGGGACCGCAACGCGACAAAACGGCGCTTGCCTCACGATCGCAGCCAACGCCGCTCAGTACCGCCTCACGGCGTGCCGATAGCTCTCCCTGGGACGAACGGTTGAGATCAATCACTCGGCCGCACCACCGCCCCGAATCGCATCCGTGACTTCCGCTCAATTGCAGGCATCCCACGCAGATGGACAAAGAGATAAACGTGCTGGCTTTGGTCAAAGGCGAAGAGAAATTCATCTTCATGTTCGACGATGCCAATCGCGACCAAACGCTACGTCAGCTCGCACGGTTTGCCGCCAATCCCGAATTGGATTTCTCGTGGTATGACGCGGCGATGTTGAGTCGCAAGATCCGCGACGCGGTGCCCGTCGAAGACGACCTGCTGATCGACAACGAACTCGACAACCTGTCGGTCGAAGACTTCAGCTAGAGCACGAGGAGCTCGCATGCACTCAGCGATCGCCCAGTTCCTGCGATACCTGGTGACCGAACGCAACGCGTCGGAGTTGACGATCAAGTCCTATCGCGAGGATCTGTTCAGCTTCGTCGAGTGGCTCGAAGCGACGCGCGGCAGGGTGCCGCATCCCGATTCGCTTTCGCCGCAGGAACTGAGGTCGTTTCAAGCGGCGCTCCAGCAAGCCGATTACGCCCGATCGAGCATCGCTCGCAAACTGGCGGCGCTGCGCAGTTTTTATAAATTCGCGATGCGTGAAGGTCTGGCAACGAGCAATCCGGCGAAGCCGCTGCGCAACCCGCGTCGGCAACGCAAACTGCCGCACGTGTTGACCGACGACGAGGTGGGGCGTCTCTTGCTCGCTCCGCCGGCAGACAAGGTTGCCGGGCTGCGCGACCGCGCGATCTTGGAAACGATGTACTCGGCAGGATTGCGGGTCAGCGAGCTGGTCGGGCTTCAAGACGGTGACATTGACACGCACGAACAAATCGTTCGCGTCCGCGGGAAGGGCCGGAAGGAACGGATTTGTCCGCTCGGTTCGTTCGCCATCAAGGCGATCCAGGCCTACGCCAAACGCCGCCAACGCAGCGACAATAGTCAGGCCTTGGGACGTAAGGCGCCGGTGTTCGTCAATCGCTTCGGCAATCTCCTGACCGCGCGAAGTGTCGGCCGGATGCTGGAGAAATATCTGGCCGTCGCCGAACTCGATTCGCGAACCAGTCCCCACACCTTGCGCCATTCGTTCGCGACGCATCTGCTCGACCGCGGCGCGGATATCCGCAGCGTTCAAGAGTTACTCGGTCACAAGAGCTTGGCGACCACGCAAATCTACACGCATGTCAGCGCCGCCAGCCTGCGCGCGGTTTACGAACGGGCGCACCCGCGAGCCAACTGACCAGACCAAACGGTGCCAAGTGTCGAAACACCGGCTGCAACCGAAAAAAAGGCTCCTGACCCCTTTTTCTCAAGTCGCAAATGGGCGGCTAGCGCCCAATACCGCTAAGTTAAGCGTCGTTTCTTCAGATGAGGGCCCGTAGGCTCGCGCCAAACGGCTGATATTCGTTTGATATCAGCCGGTTCGCGCCAGCGTCCGGGCCCCCTCATTCATGTTCACTTAGCGGTATTTGGGCTAAAGCCTGCATACCAACGTGCTCCTGATCTTTTTCAATCGCGTGAGGTGGGGGTGATCTTCAGCGGCACCTCCTTGTCGCCCCGCCGGACGGTGATGCCGACTTCTTCGCCGATCTTCAGGGCTTCGATGGCGTAGGTGTAATCGTAGATGTCTTCGATCTTCTTTCCGGCCAGTTCGATGATCACGTCGCCGCCCTGAAGGCCCGCTTTGGCCGCCGGACCCTCGCCGGCGACGCCGCTCAATTTCAGTCCCTTGATCTTTCCCGCCGCATAATCGGGTACCGTTCCCAAGTAGGCGGTCAATCGCGCGCGGGGGACTTCGTCTTGTTGTTTTTCGCCTTCGTCGAGTTTGAATTCGGGGACGTCGGCGTCGGTCAACATGCCGCGGGCGATCAGCGCGAACAGCCGAGCCGTGCTCGCTGCGCCGTCATAGTTCAACTTTTCTTTGGTGTCTCGCGGCGTGTGGTAATCTTCGTGGGCGCCGGTGAACGCCGACAAGATGGGGACATCGCGGGCGACAAAGGCCGAGGCATCGGTCGGCAGTCGCGTGCTGGTTTTGTCCAGCGTCAGCGACAGGCCGACGGGGACGTTGCGGCGATTGACCAAGGATTCAAACTTGGGCGACGAACCGATTCCCTGGACGACCAGTTTCTCGCGTAGTCGTCCCACCATGTCCAGATTCAAGTACGCGGCGATCGCGGGGGTCAGCGGTGCGGCGTTCGTGGTCATGCCGTGAGCCCGCGCGGCACGCTCCGCCTGTTCATCGATCTCGACTTTGGGTGCATCGGGGTAAAGCGTCTCGAACGATTCGATGAAGGCTTGGGAGCCGAACAATCCCAGTTCTTCGCCGCTCCAGCCGGCGATCACCAGGTCCCGTTTGGCGTTCAGCCGTCCGGCCCGTTTTTCGTCTGCCAGGTATTGTGCGATCTCCAGCATCGCCGCGACTCCCGACGCGTTGTCATCGGCACCTTGATGGATCAGATCGCGTTCGTCGTCCTTGGCCAGCGAGTTGCTGCCCGAGCCACGCCCCAAGTGGTCGACGTGTGCGCCGACCATCACAAACGGGTACGTGGGGGCGGTGCTTTCGCCGGCGGGCAGGCGGGCGATCACGTTCCGTCCGGTTCCCGTTTTGCGTTCGATTTCGATGGTTGTGGCGACCTTCGCGCCTTCCAGGATGTAGCCCATCGCCAGCGATCCGTCGTCGAGTTGGGTTTGCTGTTCTTTCAGGTCGCCGTCGGACTGCGAGAACAGTTTGGCCGCCATCGCATTGGTGATCGAGATCGCGGCGATACTGACACCGGCCGAGGCGGTGGAGTCAAAGCGAATCAACTGGTTCTGAACTTTGCTGGTCGGTCCGGCGACGAAGATGATGCCTTTGGCGCCGAGATCGCGGGCGAAGGTCGCTTTGCGGCGCGGCGAGCTGAAACGCGCCAGTTGCTGTCGCCGTTCGGGGGTGATGTCCTGGGGCAAATCTCGAAACACCATCACCCATCGATTGGCCACATTCAAGTGGACGTAGCTGTCGTATTCCGGCGAGTCTTCGCTAGCCGGGACACGCATGCCGTAGCCGGCGAAGACGACCTCGGTGGGCTCGATCTGGCCGTCGGCTGAAAACGAGAGCGGACGCCAATCTTCGTTCAACGTTCCGGTCTGGTCTCCGATCGTGAGCGTGTTGTTGTCGGTCAGTGAACAGCCCGCCGGGAACTGGAACTCATCAAAGAACGTGCCCGCTTCGCCGGCCGGCACGAACCCCAAACTCTCCAGGTAAGCGGCGACGTAAGCGGTCGCCCGTCGTTCGCCTTCGGTCCCCGTCAAGCGACCTTCCAGTTCCGGACGCGTCAAGTAATCGACGTGGCGAGCGATGTCGGCGGGCGTGAATTGAGGCGATGATTCTTCGGCGGCATCGAGTGCCGCTTGTCGGTCCGCGTCGTCCTGGTCGGTCAATCCCAGGCGTTTGCGGATCTCGGCATCGTTCCAGTTGCCGAGAAAGATCTGCGAACGTTTTTCGGCCGTCCGGTTGCTGGTCCACGCGATGCGATCACCGCCGGGCAAGAAAACGGGCAGACCATCGAATCCATCGGTATAAGTCACGCGAACGGGTTGCCCCTGGCCATCGGCGCGGACGCAGTAAAGTTCAAAGTTGCCGAATCCGTGTCGGTTGGTGGTGAAGATCAAGTAATCGCTGCTGGGATGGTAAAATGGAGCCCAGCTCATCGCGCCGATGTCGGTCAAGCGGCGGACGTCGGTGCCGTCGGTGGCCATCGTGTAGATTTCCGCCGTCGTTCCGTCTTCGGAAAATCGTCGCCAGCAGATGCGCGCTCCGTCGGGCGAAAAGAACGGCCCGCCGTCATAGCCATTGACGTCGGTCAACTGGCGGACGTTCGATCCGTCGGCGTTCATGATGTACAAGTCGATGAAGTACGACTTGTCGGTCTTGAGTAACTCGGTCTCGCGCGGCGACAGCGTTTCGGAGTAAGCCGCTCGGTTGGACGCGAACACGATCTGGGTTCCGTCGGGACTGTAGCTGGCTTCGGCGTCATAGCCGACCGCTTCGGTCAGCCGGTTGTACGTGCCGTCATCGAGCCGCTCGTAGATTTCAAACTCGGGGTCGTAGTCCCACGAGTAGCGTGGCTGTTTACCGGTCCGGCGAAGTTCGAGCAGTTCGTTCTGCTTTGCGACCGAGGTTTCATCATGGTGCGTGCTGGAAAACAGCACTCGATCGCCGCTGGGGTGGATCCAGGCGCAGGTCGTTTTGCCCTGCCCGGGTGAGACCTGCTGGAGATCGCCGGTTTCGAGATCCATCAAGAAGATTTGGTAGAACGGATTGGCCGGATCGCGTTCACTTTGAAAGACCATCCGTTTGGCATCGCCGCTGAAGTAGCCTTCGCCGGCACGCAGACCGTCAAAGGTGATCTGCCGTGCTTCCGAAATCAGTTCCGCTTCCTTTTCCGGCGACAGGTCGGTTGAGCGATCGGCACTGGCTGGCTGGGCACTGGCTGGCTGGGCACTCAGTGAGGGGGCGCCGAGCAGGATGGCCGAAAGCGTGATCAGAAAGAGCAGGGCTGCGTGTCGCATATCAATTCGATCGTGGTAGGTTCGATGAAGGGAGGCGTGGAGGGTCGGACGCAATGGCAGTCCGTCCCCTGGTCCATCAGATTGTACGGCAAGTGGTGCGGTGTCATTTCAGGGGTCGACCAATCCCTGGGCCCCGCGCAGCTGGATCAGATCCTCGCTCCAGCGGAGAAACAATTCTCTTCGTTCGCTCGGATCTTGAAAGACCCGGACGGAGTTTGTTTTGTGGCGAATGTCGTCGCGGACCAGCCCGTACAGGTTTTCGTAGACCGCTTCGGGATCGGGACCCTCGGTTTCTTCGGCCTGCAGTCGCGCCGTCGCTTCGAAGCGAAACACCTGGAGCCAACCGGGGCGTTGGACGGCGACCAGACGCACGTTCTTGAGTTTCGCCGAGCCGCCGTAATAGCCGTTTTGGGTCAGGTGTTTTCGGATCAACAATTCCATTTCGCGGTCGCCGCACCAGTCATTCCATTTTTGCTGAAGCGATTTCAGGAGTGCGATCATGGAATGCCTCGGCGGGTTGGCTGGAATGGTGAACGTCGGAGGGGCGGTTGAAGTTTATCTGTCGTCACTCGACGCTCCCGTCGCTGCGCTCGACCTTGTTACTATTGCGAGCCGTCCATCTTTTCCTTGAGCAGCCTGACTGCGGTTTGGAACTCGGGGTTGTCCGGTTCCAGCTTGACGGCTTTTTCGAGGTGCGAAAGTGCGGCGTCGAGTTGTCCGTCCAGGTACAGCAACAGTCCGTAGCGGTACTGAATGCCGGCGATTTGGGGCGCCAGTGCGGCGTCGCGCGCCAGCAGCGGCAGTTCCTGCTTGCGGAGTGTTTTGACGCGTTTGAGCAAGGCGTCTCGCTCGGATTCGGGCACGTTCGGGGCAAGCTGTTCCAGCAGGCTGGCCAGATTGGTCCTGGCACCGACGGCATTGGGTTCGACGCGAATCGCCGTCTGATAAGACTCGATCGCTTCGCCGTAGCGTCCCAATTGTTCGCAGATTCCGGCCCAGCCCATGTGTGCTCCGGCGCGGTCCGATGCGACCATGAACTCCTCGTGGACTTCGTTCAACACGGATTCCAGTTGGGTCCGCTCGGACGGTGAAAGCTGGCCGAACGCGGGGGATCCCAGCAGCGCACGGGCGGCCGAGGTTCGCACCAGACGCGAGTCGTCACCGAGTAGCTTCATCAGCTTGCTTTTACCGGTCGACGCGTTGGCCATCGCCAGCACGGAGGCGGCGGTTGAGCGGACCAACGGATGCTGGTCGGTTTGATCGGCCAGTTCGGCGGCGACGCGTGGCACCGCGGCGACGCCTTGTCTGGCGAGTTCCTCCAGCAGCGTTGCTTTGGCGATCGCCGGGGCGCGTTCGTCGTTGATCGCCAGCATTTCAATCGCTTTCCGGGCGGCACTCGGATCGCCGCGACGCAGTGGCACGAGTGCTTCGGCGAAGTGCAGCGGTTGCTTCCTTTGTTCACCGTACCATTGTTCGCAAGCGTCATCACACCACTGGTCGGTTTGCCGCATCAACTCCGCCAGGGTTTCGCCGTCGGTCCCGATGGGTTGTTCGCCGTCTTGCTCGGCGGCCAATAGCCATTGCGAGTATTCCTTGGACTGGAACGTCTCGCGATGCTCGGCGGCGATCTGCGGAAGTCGATCCTTGACGTGGCAGTGGCTGCAGGCATTGGGGGTACCCAGTCTGACCGACAGATCTGGTCGCGGGATCCGCAAGCTGTGGTCTCGCCGCGGGTCGACTTCCATGTAGGTGGTGTGGGGCATGTGACAGTTCACGCACTTGGCGCCTTCGGTGCCGGGGGCGTGATGGTGGTGGGCCGGAACATCGTATTTGCCGGCGGCGTGCTGATGGCAATTGGTGCAGGTCTCGTTGCCGGGGAATTTTAATTTCAGCGAGTGGGGATCGTGGCAATCGGTGCAACGGATGTCTTTGTGATACATCTTGCTTTGGATGAACGATCCGTAGACATAGACTTCGTCTTTGATTTGCCCGTCACCGTGGTACGTCGCTTCGCCGAGTGTTTCCAGGCGATAGTGGTCAAAGTAATCGGGGCCGGCGGTGAATCGTTCATCCATCACGCCGCGCCGGCTGTGGCACGGCGCACAGGTCTGCAGTTGGGGCTCGGGATCGGGCCCTTTCAATTTGGCCAATCCATATCCGTAGCGTCGATCCCAGAACAGCGATTTCTTATTGGCCAGTTCGATGTGCAGGGACGCCGGGCCGTGACAGGCTTCGCAACTGACGTCGATTTCGGAGAACGTCGTGTGGTAGGTGCCCGAGTCGGGGTCGAAGTTGCGTTTCAGGTTGGTGGAGTGGCAATCGGCGCACATCGTTTGCCAGCGCTGCGCGATGCCGGTCCAGTGCAGCGGGTCGTCGGCGGCCAGTTTGTCCGCGACATCCGGCGGGCGGAGGTAGAACCACTTGTGGTCGCGCGAGTCCCAGCTGATGCGGAGGACTTGCAGGCGAGCGACGTCACAGGATTGCATGTCTTCGCTGCGGTCAAATTCGACCATGTACTGTTGCAGCGGGTAGACGCCGAAAACGTATTTGACTTCGAAGTCCTGCATCGTGCCGTCTTCGCCTTCGGTGTGAACCATAAAGCGTTTGCCGTCGCGAAACAATCGATTGACCAATCCGTCGTGCTCGAAGGTGACATCGTTAAAATCGCCGAGTACGGTTTCATCGGTCGCCAGGTCCATGGCCTTGTCGTGGTCCGACCCGATGAAATCTTCGGTTTGTCGTCGGTGGCATTCGATGCAAGCGTCGCGTCCGACGTAGCTGCGCACGATGCCTTCGGGTTCGGCCGACCAGTAATCGGCCAACACGCCACCGGCGATCAGCACCCCCAGGACAAGGACAGGAATCGACCAACGCCGCAACAACCCGCGGGGCGGCTCGGCGGTGGGCGCGGCGTCCGGATTCGCTGGCGAGGCAGGTGGGGGGAGCTTCGATGATGGGCGTCGGCGGTCGGACAAGATGTGCGGCTAGGGGGTGAGTCGAGGAGGGGGGCGAAGGCGGTCGTGGGATGTGGGCGACGGATCGCCGGGCAGTCCGCCGGATGTGTGTGCCCGCTGGTGCGATCGGGGCTGGCGATTCGATTGGGGCGGGTGGGGGCGATGGGGATCGGCCGGATCTTGCAGTACCGGATCTTGCAGCAATCGAACCGCTTCCTGGTGCATCTGATTCACCAAGTACGTCTGATTTTCGCTCTTGGGTTCGATTTTGTCGAGCAAGCGCGCCGATTTCAGAAGCATTTCGGCGGCCCGCCGTCTGCGGCGGACCGATGGGGTTCCCGGCGAGGTTGGTGGCGGCGCGGTCGTGGGCATCTCTGGAGAGGCGAATTTTGGATCGAGGGACGACCCGTCCAGGACACTGCCGGTGCTGCGCAGCAGGTCCTGCAAGTCATCGGGTAATAGGGGGGCAGCGTCGCGATCGCCTTGCAGCGCCCGTGAAAGCGCCTCGCGGGCGGCCGGGTTATCCTGGGGTTGGGAGTCTACCGGCAAGGGGACATCGGGCAACGGCAGGATGCGTTGGGGTGGTTCGGCGGTGAGCGGTCCGGCGAGCAGTCCGAGGTGCAGCAGAAACCCGCCGGAGGCGAAGAACAAGACAGCGGGCCGCGCTAGCAACGTGATCATCGTCAAATCCGTTTGTGGTGGAGAGGTCGTGCGGGCGGGCAGGATAGCTTCTCAGGCGGTTGCGGGCCAACAACAAATCGGCTCCAAAGAAGCCCCCAATGTGACCAATGTTTTTTTGAAAATCGTTCTGGCTTTGGCGGAGCGAGGGTGGCGGTTGATCGTCCAAAATCTAGACTGTGTTGAGGACGATGGTGGAATCTCGGCGACGGTTCAGCAATGCGATGAACTCGCTTCGGTCGCCCGTCAATAAACGCTTGAACGCTTCCAACAGACCAGGCCCGTGATCGGCATCGGTTGATATGAATAGCTTTAGCTTGGACTACATCGACGATTTGTACGTCCAGTATATTCAGGATCCTGAGAGTGTCTCGGAGACCTGGCGGCAGTATTTTGAGCAGTTCATGGTGAGCTCTCCCGCAACGGCCAGGAAACGCAACGCCGGCGTTTCACAAAGCCGTCGCGCGTCCGCATCGAAATCCGCTGCGGCCGGAACGTCCGCTGGCAAGTCCGGCGGAAACGGTTCCGCCCTGGCCCTCGCCGAACGCAGGGGGTCCACCGGTGACGAAGCGACCGATCAGGCACTGTGGATGTCGCGGATGCAAGACCGCGTCAACCAATTGGTCCGCGAGTATCGGGTCCGCGGACACCTCAAAGCCCAGCTCGATCCGTTGGGCATCGACCGCGGCGACCGGCCGGAGTTGAGCCCCCAACGCTACGGCCTCAGCGAAACCGACATGCAGCGCCGCTTGGATTCCTCAGCGGTCGAGCACGTCAAGGGTGATACGCTTGACGTCATTTTGACGAAGCTTCGCAACACCTACTGTCGGTCGATCGGCGCGCAGTTCATGCACATCGACGATCGCAACATTCGCGATTGGTTGCAGCAGCGGATGGAGAGCACCGAGAATCGGCTGGACCTGCCTCACGAAACGCAGCGGCGGATCTACGCGCGGTTGGCCGACGCCTCGATCTTCGAAGAATTCGTGCGGCGTAAGTTTGTCGGCGCGAAAACGTTTTCACTCGAAGGTGCCGAAACCCTGATCCCGCTGATCGACTTGGCGCTGGAGAAGGCGGGCGAGCACGGGGTGCAGGAAGTCGTCATGGGGATGGCTCATCGCGGTCGTTTGAACGTGATGGCCAACATCCTCAAAAAACGCGCGATGAACATCTTCTGGTCCTTCGATGATCCCAATCCGGAACTCAGCCGCGGCGGCGGCGATGTCCGCTACCACTTGGGATACAGCAGCGACTGGAAAACCGCCCGGGGGGATCATCTCCACATCTCCTTGTGCTTTAACCCCAGCCATCTGGAATACGTCAACACGGTCGCGATGGGACGCACGCGTTGCAAGCAGGATCATCGGGGGGATACCGACCGGCGACAGGTGATGAATGTGCTGGTCCACGGCGATGCCGCGTTCGCCGGCGAAGGGGTCGTGCAAGAAACCTTGAACTTGAGCCAGTTGGACGGCTATCGCGTCGGCGGGACGCTGCACATCATCATCAACAACCAGGTCGGGTTCACGACCGAGCCGGAGCAAGGCCGCAGCACCACCTACGCGACCGACGTGGCGAAGATGCTGCAAATCCCGATCTTTCACGTCAACGGCGAAGACCCCGAGGCGGTCGCGCAAGTCGTCGCCTTGGCGATGGATTTCCGTAACGAATTCCAACGCGACGTCGTTATCGATCTGTACGCGTTTCGTCGTTGGGGACACAACGAAGGCGATGAGCCACGGTTCACGCAGCCTCGCATGTACGCCGAAATCGATCGTCGCGCCGGCGTCCGCGAACAGTACCTCAATCGACTCAAGGCACTCGGGAAAATCTCCGAAGAGGAAGCCGAGGAAATTCAGAAGGAACGAACCGAGAAGTTGGAGTCGGAATTCGACGCCAGCAAGAATCACCAATTCGTCCCCGACACGCAAACGCTCGCCGCCGGTTGGAGTGACTACTTCGGCGGCCCCGAGCCGGTCGAGCCGACCGACACGACCTTCGACGAAACCCTGTTGGGCGAACTGGTCGACGCGGCGACGCGGTTGCCCGAAGGGTTCGCACAACACAAAAAATTGAAGCGGTTGATCGCCAATCGTCGCGGGATGGCGGCCGGCGAAAAGCCGTTCGATTGGGCGACCGCGGAACTGGCCGCCTTCGCGACGCTGCTCTCACGCGGGCACGCGATCCGGCTGACCGGCCAAGATTGCCAACGCGGAACGTTCAGCCAACGGCATGCCGTTCAGCACGACGTCAAGACCGGCCAGACCTACATGCCGCTGGAGCACTTGGCCACCAACCAGGCACGCGTCGAACTGCACAATAGCCCGCTCAGCGAAGCCGGTGTGCTCGGATTCGAGTGGGGGTATTCGCTCGACGCGCCCGACAGCTTGGTGCTCTGGGAAGCCCAGTTCGGTGACTTTTGGAACTGTGCACAAGTCATCGTCGATCAGTTCATCGCCAGCGCCGAAGACAAATGGAACCGACTGAGCGGTCTGGTGATGTTGTTGCCGCACGGGTTCGAGGGGCAAGGCCCCGAGCACTGCAGCGCCCGGGTGGAACGGTTCTTGGCCATGACCGCCGAACACAACATCCAGGTCTGCCAGCCGACCACGCCGGCGCAATACTTTCACCTGCTGCGTCGTCAAGTGATTCGCAAGTGGCGAAAACCCTTGATCGTGCTGACCCCCAAGAGCCTGCTGCGACACCCCGAAGTGGTCAGCGATCGCAAGGTGCTTGCCGAAGGATCGTTCGAGCGAATCCTGAGCGACAAGGATGTGGATCTGTCGAAGGTCCGCCGCGTCATGCTGTGCACCGGAAAGATCTACTACGACTTGAAAAAGAGTCGCCAGGAACGCGAACTCGATGACGTGGCGCTTATTCGTCTGGAGCAACTTTATCCATTGGAAAGCGACGAATTGATCGCCGCCCTGGATGGAGTGCCCCGCAATGCCGAGATCTTCTTTGTCCAAGACGAACCGCGGAACATGGGAACCTGGCCTTACCTGAAGCTGAACTTCGGTGATGATTTTAATAGCGCCGGTTGGACGCTGGTTCCCATCACGCGCGCCGAGTCGGCCAGCCCCAGCACGGGAAGCATGGCGGCACACTTGATGGAACAAAAGGAACTGATCGAAGCCGCCTTCGCAGGGCTGTAGGCGAAGCCGCTTTTGTTAGCGGAACGGCGCGAGCCGTCCGGTCGAGCTGTAGGCGCGCCGCTTTTGTTAGCGGAACGGCGCGAGCCGTCCGGTCGAGCTGTCGACGCGCCGCTTTTGTTAGCGGAACGGCGCGAGCCGTCCGGTCGAGCTTCAAAACACTGTGAAAGACCGGAGGGCTCGCGCCCTGCCGCTACAACCGAGTGCAACACAGAACGAACTGCTGGCGACGAAAACGTTTTGCCCAAAAGTGTTTTGCCATCAAACAGTTCGCGCATCGTTCGTTTTGACGATGGAGTACAATCCTGACCGACGCCACGTCGACGCTCTTCGATTGATTCTTTCTCCATGGCCGAAGCACGGATGAACACGCTTTCTGTTAGCCAGCTCTCAACACTGCGTTGGGACCTGGAGTCGGACGTTAACGCCTATGCCCAACGCGGGTTTGGCGGCATCGGACTGTATCGTCCCAAGGTCGAAGATTATGGTGTCGAGCGAACGATCGAATTGCTCGGAGAGCATTCGATGGTGGCCACGTCGCTGTCCTGGGGCGGCGGGTTCACCGGCAGCGACGGCCGGCCGTTCGAAGATGCCGTTTCGGATGCGGTCAGCGCCGTGATCCAAGCCTCGCAATTGCGTGCCGGCACGCTGATCGTGTTAGCCGGCGGCAAGAACAACCACATCAAAACACATCTTCGCCGGACGCTGTGTCAGGCACTCGTTCGGGTTGCCGCGGTTGCGTCGGAACACGGCGTCAAGTTGGCGTTGGAACCGTTTCACCCCGGTTGTGGTGACGAATGGTCGTTCGTCCATGATCTGCAATCCACGCTCGATATCATCGAACGCGTTGATAACCCGTCCCTCGGCATGGTGCTGGATACCTACCACATCGGGATGGATCGTGATGCGCTGCGTTGGCTACCCGACGTGGCGCGCCATCTTCATCTGGTTCAACTCGGGGACGGTCGGCATTGTCCACACGGCGAGATGAATCGTTGCCTGCTCGGTGACGGATGCGTGCCGTTGCCCGAACTGATCGAACTGTTGCACGAAAATGGTTACTGCGGGTCGTGGGAAGTGGAATTAATCGGAGAGGACGTCGAATCGATCAGCTACGATCATCTGCTCGATCACACCAAACGTTATCTCGATCATACCCTTGGTCAGTTGTGCTGAGATCGTGAGTGACCGAGGGTGAGACCGGAGGGCTTTCGCCCGATGCCACTTACTTTGGCTCTGAAGGTGTTAGCGGAACGGCGCGAGCCGTCCGGTCACGCTTCAAAAACACCGTGAAAGACCGGAGGGCTCGCGCCCTACCGCTAACAAATGCTTCACCGCGTTGAACACTAGGGTGCCGCTGGATCGCCGGTCGCCGTCAAGCCCGACATCCAATCGACGGCGGAAAACCGTAGATCATCGCGTTTCTTGTCGATCGCCTTGTTCAGCTTGGCGTGAAGCTTCTCGTTGATGTCGTCGATCAAAATCTCATTGACGATCTTTTCAACGATCTCGCCCCAGGTTTCTGCGACCTCGCCGCCCACTTTGCTGATCCGGTCGACATGCAAGGCATCCAGATGCAATGACGCCGACGTCACCGTGGGGTCGATCACGATCGCCGGTGGAAGCACCGAATAATCGGGATAGCTGCTCAGCCGTCCGTGCACGGTCAGTCGGATTTCCATGTGCCCGCTGACTTCCACGCTGTACCACTGGACTCCCAGATTCCAACGCTCGATGCGAGCGGAAAAGTCCAGCGGCGTCGCCAATTCACATTCAATTGTCCAACCGGAGCGCTCGGACGCGTCGCCGTTGCAATGCCTGACCTGACGCACCTCGCCAATGGCGGGTCGAGGTGCCGACGCGTCGCCGGGGAATTGCACTTGGTAGCGTGTTTGCAACCCGTGACGGACCTCGCGCCAGCGGCGATGCGTGGAAAGCTTCAACCCGTCGCGGCGGAACCGCACCCCGGCCCAAATCTTCTTCGTCTTTTCCCAGTTCTTCTTGCCGTTGTACTGGTGGGGCGTCTTGCGGATCGCCAAGTCCACGAGCGACTGGACCGTCGCGCGGGCTTGGTCGGAAGTCATCATCGAGCCGAGTCCATTCGGCTCGTTGTCCGGCAGCGGGGCTTGCGCCCCGGCACGACGTGAAGCGACAAGCAGCAGCGCGGCGGTTGCTAGCATGTAGCCGACAGCACGGCGGCTTGGTCGGCTGAGTTCGTCTAGCGATAGACCACTGCGAAGTAAACGCCATCGCGACCGGTGACCATGGCGGCGCCGGCGGCGGTCATTCTGGGATCGCTGGTGTAGCACGCGGAGACTCCACGAGGCGAAAAGGAGCTGGACCAGCCGACACCTTCGTAGCGGCCAGGTGCAAACGATCCCGGCGGATGCGACTTCAGACCCATGCTGGCCATCTGGCGTGCGCGGCGCTCGGCAACCGATTGCAATGTTGCGTCATATCGCAGGGTCCGCAGCCCCTGTCGAGAGCGCTGGTTGTTGAGCATGCTCAGAACGTTCTGAACGCCTCCGCTGGCTTTCTGATAAGCAACTTGGGCAACCGATCGGACCGGGGTCGCGGTTGCAGCCTGGGGCGCCGAAGTGGTGGTCGTCGTCGTTGCCGCCGGCTGCGAGGTCGCGTGGATGCGGCCGCATTTCGGGCAAACGTAACTCGACGCGGTGGTCACCACGCCCGAGGCGGATGGCGCCGTCGATTGGGCGGTCACCCGATTTCCAGACAGGCTGAACATCAGGACAGTGCACAGAATCGCCAGGACTGCACGAAGGCGAACACGAGAAATTGCGGTTGAACGCACGTTGGTTTTCTCCTACGAAAAGGACGAGTCGTGGCGGCCGACATCTGGCCGCGACGAGTGAATTGGCCGCAAAGCTTCTCGATCGTTCGAGTTTGCGGAAGGGGCAGGCTGGGGAGAATGCAAAAGTTTTGCGGCCTGCCTTTCTTTGGCACGCCCGTAATCGAATCGCACCAAGGGCTTGCGGCGACGAGCGGTCCCGGCAAAAAATTTTGGCGGACTGTCAGGCCAGGAAGAATGCGTTAAATGGGAGGTTCCGTGCAGGCGTTGACGGGCTGCGTCGCCGCGACGGAGCAGACAATTTCAGGCGATCCCAAGAGAGACCGGTTCGCGACGACGCCGGGGCGGTTCACGATTCTCCCGGCCGATTCACCCCTCTCGGAGGCGAACGGTGTAGCACCAGCGGTACGTGCCGCCACCGGAAAAGGTGCCGTCGGGTCGGATTCGCGTGGACGCCGTGTCGGCCGTGACGTTCGATGCTGCCGCAGGTTCGATCTCGATCGCGGTCGAGTCGTGGTAGGTCGTGCCGAGTAGCTCAGGGGTTTCTTTCGCGCGACAGGCCCAATCGAAGCGAAATCCTTCGGGCGCCGGTTCGACACTCAAACTCCAGTGACTCGTTCCCGCACAGCCGACACCGAGGGCCACGTCGCGTCCGTCGATTGATTCGATCGACAGCTGCTGGATCGGCGGCGATTGCGGCCAAGCCTGTTCACCGGTGCCGTTTCGGCAGGCGATCTGCCGGCCATCGAAATCGATGGTGTGATCGAAGCGGTCATGGGTCCAGACAAAGTGGACGGTGCCGAGACCCTGCGGATGTTGCAGCGAGAGCGGCGTGGTGGAGGTGGACACGATAGGTTTGGCTAGGTGTTGGGCTGGGTGCGGCCGGCGAGTTGGTGGAAGGATCGGAGCAGTTGCAGCCCGTTTGCCTGGCTTTTTTCGGGGTGAAACTGCGTCGCAAAAAGGTTCTCGCGTGACACCATCGCGCAAAACTCGTGTCCGTAATCACAGGCCAGCGCCGTCAGCGATGGATCCTCCGGTCGGACGTAGTACGAGTGGACGAAGTAGAAGTGGCTTTCGTCGGCAAGGTCGTCCAGCAGCGCCGATTCAGACGTCTTGCGGACGGTGTTCCAGCCCATGTGCGGGACTTTGAACGTGTCGGGCAGTTCAAAGCGAACGACGTCGCCGGGCAGAATGCCGAGCCCGCGGTGTGTTCCGTGCTCGTAACTTTGCTCGAACAGCAGCTGCAATCCCAAGCAGATTCCCAGGAAGGGGCGTCCGGTTTGGACAAAATCGTGAATCGGTTGTGCCAGATCGCGCCGGTTGATTTCCGCCATCGCGTCCCCAAACGCTCCGACACCGGGCAGGATCAATTGTTCCGCAGTGGCGATTTCGTGCGGGTCGGACGAAAAGACGGCTTGGCCGCCGACTCGTTCGATCGCTTTCTGGACGCTCCGCAAGTTCCCCATTTGGTAGTCAACGATCGTGATCATGGCAAAAGCGACGGTTTGGGCAGCAAGAACATGGGCAACGAGAACGCAGTGAACACGGAAACGACACACTAATGGGAATTGCGTTCGCTGCAAATCCCCACCGCAACGAATCGCAACGGACGGTTGATCGCAAGCGACCGGCAGTCTCCCAGGCCCCTCCGTAAGGCAGTCGGAAAGGCTCTCGATTGGTGGCGGAGTGGACGCCGACAAACGTCTCATCTACGATCCCCGCTCCGACTATCGGGATTTTTTCTGCCGGGAATGACTGACGCCCCCTCCGCCTTACGAAACCGTTGTTTTCGATGTCCGACTCGCTCCTGCCGCTGCGACGACTGATGCAAACTTTGACCGAGCGAGCCCAGACGCGCCCGGAAGGGTCCTACACGACGAAGTTGATGGCGGGCGGGACCGGCAAGATCGGCGAAAAAATCTTGGAAGAGGCGCGCGAATTGATCGAGGCGGCCGACGAACCGGGCGAGGCCGGCCGCGAGCACTTCCTCTATGAGGCTGGGGATCTGATTTATCACACCCTGGTGATGTTAGCCTATCGCGGAGTCGATCTGGACGAGGTCGCCGCGGAACTGGGGCGTCGTGAAGGGACGTCCGGATTGGTCGAAAAAGCCAATCGAAGTCAACCGAAAACGGACGAATAGACGCAAGCGATCCACCATGGGACAACTGAGTAACAATTTAAGAATCGGGCTTCCCAGCAAGGGGCGGCTCAGTGAGTTGTCCGGCGAGCTGCTGCTGCAGGCCGGACTGAATTTTCGCCGCCAAAACCGCGGGCTGTTCGCCAAGGTCAAGGGACTGCCGATCGATTTGGTCTTTTTGCGGACCGATGACATCCCGACCCTGGTGGCCGAGGGCGCCATCGACATGGGATTCACCGGCAGCGATTTGGTGGAAGAAGCCAACGCCAACGTGACCACCCGGATGCGTTTGGGCGTCGGCCGATGCCGCTTGGCGATTTGCATCCCCGATGACAGCCCGATCCGATCGGCCAACGAGCTTGACGGAAAACGCATCGCAACCAGCTTCCCCCACATCACCAAAGCCTATCTGGGACAACACAACGCGTTGGCGCACATGGTTTCGCTTTCCGGCAGCGTCGAAGTGATGATCCAATTGGGGGTGGCCGACGCGATCGTGGATCTGGTGGAAACCGGCAGCACGTTGGCGGCCAACCGTTTGCGAATCCTGGAGGAAATCGGTTCTTATGAAACGATTCTGATTCAAAACGATGCCTGTCGCGATTCGGAGATGGCCGATCGTGTGGTTCGACGGCTGGAAGGAGTGGTGATCGCGCGAGATTACTCGCTGCTGGAATACAACATTCCGACGGCCAAGCTGGCTGATGCGGAGAAGATCACGCCGGGATTCAATTCGCCGACCATCGGAACGCTCGAAGACGCAGCCTGGCGGAGCGTGCGGGTGATGGTGCGGAGCAGTGAGGTGATCGACGTCATGGAAAAACTCGAACGACTCGGCGCCTCGGCGATCTTCCAAACCACCATCTCCAACTGCAGACTCTAGCGGTCCGTCGATTGGCCCCTTTTCCGCTCAAAGGTGTTAGCGGAACGGCGCGAGCCGTCCGGTCGCGCTTCAAAAATACCTTGAAAAGACCGGAGGGCTTGCGCCCTACCGCTAACAACAAACACCCCGCTTGGCGTCGAAGTAGATGGCATTGGGCTTACGCCTGCGGGTTCCAACCAACAGACCACGAGGACGGAAAACGATGTCCAACGACTATCCGATCGAAATTGATGTTCAAACCGTCAAAGCACTTCAGGATTCGGATGAATCCTTCTTGTTGCTCGATGTGCGTCAAAATGAAGAGTATGCGACCGCAAAGATCGATGGCAGCGTGCTGATTCCGATGGGGGAGCTGGGGCAACGTCTGGATGAATTGGACCCGTACAAGGATCAACGGATCGTGGTGCATTGCCACCACGGCGGACGCAGCATGCAGGTGACCGAGGCATTGCGGTCACGTGGTTTTGACAAGGTTCAGAACATGGCCGGCGGGATTGACGCCTGGAGCCTGCAAATCGACAGCTCGGTTCCGCGTTATTAATCCGGCGCCGAACGCGGCGGAGTGGTGCAGGTCAGGGTACATTAGAGGAATGGGTTGTTGACGCCCTATTGTGAAAGCAGTTCCGTCGCGTTCCCGATTCCGGGTGACGGCGTTCCACTGCTGACGACTCTTCGATGATGATTTCGGCGACTGCTGGAGGCCCGCATGTTCACCCACGGAAACGAATCGCGACAGTCCGAAACCGACGCGGAGTCGTCTGATGCCCCGATTGCCGACCAGCGGGAACGGCGTGATTCCCCCTCGGCCGCCGGCCGGCCCCACACCGATCCCGAGGTCGCTCGCGGGCTGTTGGGGAAAATCGAGACGGTCCGGACGCAATTGCAGAGCGTGATCCGCGGCAAAGCGGACGTCATCGATTCGGTGCTGACTTGTATCCTGGCCGAAGGGTCGGTGCTGGTCGAGGATGTTCCCGGTGTCGGCAAGACCACGCTGGCCAAGTCCATCGCGGCGCTGATCGACTTGGATTTCCAGCGGATCCAGTGCACGCCCGACCTGCTGCCATCGGATATCTTGGGCAGCGCCATTTTCCAACCCGCCAGCGGCGAGTTTCACTTTCGTCGCGGCCCGATTTTTTGCAACCTGTTGATCGCCGACGAAATCAACCGCGCCTCGCCGCGAACCCAGAGCGCCCTGTTGGAGGCGATGGCAGAGTCCCAGGTCACGATCGATTCGACGCAGTATCGGTTGGAGAAACCGTTTATCGTCATCGCGACTCAAAACCCGGTCGGATTTGAAGGGACCTATCCCCTGCCGGAATCGCAGCTGGATCGGTTCTTGTTCCGATTGTCGATGGATTACCCGGATCAAGAAAGCGAAATTGATTTGTTGCTCGACCAAGCATCGCATGACCCTTCGAGCGAGCTGACGCCGGTGATGCATCGTGACGACCTGGCGATGCTGCAGCGTTTTGTTCGCGAAGTCACGGTGGATCGAAAGGTGGTCCGCTATCTGGTGGCGCTGGTCAATGCGACCCGCCAGGACACGCGGTTGCGGGTCGGTTGCAGTCCTCGCGGATCAAAGATGTTGCTGCGCGCGGCACAGGCTCGGGCGGTGCTGGACCAACGCGATTACGTGTTGCCCGACGACATTCAAGAAGTCGCCGTCGCCGTGCTCGCCCACCGAGTCTCGATGCGCTCGGTGTCCACGTCGTGGAATGATGCGGCGTCGGTGATCGACGAGCTGATGCGGCAGACGGAGGTGGTGGTGTGAGTGCGGACGTGTCGGTCAATCCGCCGGCTGCACCAGGTGAGACGCTTGGCAGCCAGGGTAATGGCAGCCAGGAGTCGAGTAGCCAGGGGGGAATGGCTGGGCGCGCGATGCGGCCGGAGGATGGCCGCGATCGGGGCCGCCCCGTGACCGTCGCGGCGGGCAGAACGTGGAGGCGGGTGGCGCGCCGCGTGTTGCACGGTTTGGCGCGCATTGTGACCGCACCGATTCGGGCCTACTTGTCGCTCCGCCGCAGCATGACCGTCGCGTCGGTGTCCGTGTTGTTGACGTTGTTCATGACGCTCAATGTGATCTGGGGGTTTCCCTGGAACGGCATGATGGGAGCCGCGGTCGGGTTGCTGGTGGTCGGTTTCGCGATCAATCGAATCATGTGTCCGCGATTGAAGATGAGCGTCTCGCTCCCCCGATCCGCCGTCGCCGGGCACCCGTTCTCGGTCAACGTTCGGCTGACCAATGCCAGAATGTTGCCGGCATTGAACGTTCGTGTCGGCTGGCACCGCGAAGGTGTCCGCGACATCTACCCTCGTCGCAGTGCGACGGTATGGGACGCCTCACCGCCGGTGTCGTTGGATCTGTTGCGGAGCGGCGACCAGATGCAATGGCACGGGGCGATGCGATTTCACGATCGAGGCATCCACGCGTTGCCGGACTTTCAAGTCGCATCCACGTTTCCGTTTTACTTGTTCCATTGTCGCCGCGGCATGGCCACCGACACCCAGATCGCGATCACGCCGGCACCGGCCCGCGATGACGATGATTCGACCACACGCGCGCTGCTCGCCGCGATCGGCGACTGGGCACAGCAGCTCGTCGCCGGTGCCCCGGTGGAGTACGTCGGGAACCGAGAGTATGAAGTCGGTGTGCCGGTGCGGCGATGGGATTTCGCCTCCTGGGCGCGGCTGGGGCGTCCGATCGTTCGCGAGTATCAATCTCCATCGATCCAGGCGGTGACTCTGATCGTCGACACGTCGCAGCGCCCGGTCGACGATCGTTCCGCATCACGCGCCCAGTTGAAGCAGCGGAAACTCGAGGCGGAGGCATTGTTTGAACGATTGATGTCGGTCACCGCGACCGCGATCGCCGAGATCACCAGTCGACGGGTGCAGCTTAATCTTTGTCTGACCCATGAGCCGGTCGTCGAGCTCCCCACCCGTTCGCTGGCCCAGCCGACCGAAGACGTCGAGCGGATGCTCGTTCGCCTGGCGGCCGCCACGCCGGTCGATCCACTCTTGGGTGAAGAACGTGTTCACGAAGCGATCCAATCGATCCGGTCGCAACCGACGTTGATCTTTTCGATGTTGGATCTCGGCGATCAAGAGCGCGCCGGACTTGCCGGCACCCTGCCCGGTCACGTGACCTACATGAGGATCCGACCTCCAAAACGCGAGGGCCACGACGCACATTCGGGAGATGCAGATGATCGATAAACCGATCCATCGACGCAGTTCGCTGGTCGCTGCCGATCGATTGAACGATTCGCCGGCAAAGTTCTGGCTGTTGCCGGGGTTGTTGTTGGTCCAGGCAATCTTCGTGGGATCGGCGTTCGAAACGATGGCGATGACCTTGGGCGCGTTTGCGTTTGCCCTACTCGTCGTCGGTTTTTTTCTGCAGGGGATCGGGCAGCGCGCCGCGGTTCGGGCAAAGTCCGCGTCAGCGAACCGCCACCCGGGGCAGTCTGACTCGCTCGCGCCGGCAACCCCAGCCGACGCCCGCCACAAGGATCGCGCGGGGACGCCTCCCGGCAGCGATCACCTGATGCTGTTGCGGAAATTTGCGATGTTGCCAGTCTTGCTAATCGTCAGCGGACTGGGGGTGTCGCTGCGGATCGTGCATCACATGTCGGGCAATCTGAATCCGGTCGCGATGGTCGTCGATTCCACGTCGCACCTGGCATTTCTGGTGATTGCGACGCTATGGGTGTTCTACCCGCGTCGCGGACATCCGGCGATGTTGGGCTGTGGTCTGTTGCTGGTTCTGACGACCGTGACCGGTGGTGGGGTCAGCCAAACGATCACCGGCCAGTTGGTCGCCGCGCTGGCGACGGTGATCGCATTTTCATTCGGGGCGGACCACATCCTGCGGCGTTGGCAGAGCGATGGATCCAGGACCCGACGCAAGTCGGCGCAAGAACGATTTCCCAAGACCACCCCCCTGCCCCGATCCACCGTTTCGATCTCGACCCATTCGGATCAGGCGAGCGCTGGCCGCAGTACCTTGATCTATTCGGTGTTGGCACTCTCGGTCTTGCTGATGTCCACCAGCGCCGCGGGGCACTTGGCCAACCACATCGTGCCGGGGCTGCAGCTGGATTTCTTCGATCGCCTCTCTCAATCGCTCGAAGCGGTCACGGCCAACTCCATCATCGGTGGCTCTCGCTATGTCAGGGGCAGCAAGCTGGGGTCGGTCCGAAATCACATGATCGGAGATCCGGGCGAAGCGGCCGTCCGCGCGTTTTCGGTCACCGCTCCCGGATATCTACGTGGCACGGTGTTTGATTTGTATCTCGATGGCCGTTGGTCCTCGGCCTCGTATCGCAACTTCACACGCGGGGTCGAGATCGAGTCGATTCTGCCGCGAACGGCCGAGGTGGAGGGTCCCGGTGAGACAACTCTGGTCGTCAGCAATGGTGCCAGCTTGGAACGATTTCACGTGCCAAAGAATCCGCCAGAAGAGGATTCGGATGAGGACTTGTTGGGCACGATCGAAGTTCACAATGTGCCGCTCAAAGGCCGACTGATCTTTACAGCACTCTCGACCGATTGGATCGAAGCGGCAACGTCCGGCGCAAGGCTTTCGCATCATGACATGGTGGTCAATGGAGTGGATTCTCGACAGCCCTATGTGTTGGGCATCCGCTCGGACGCACCGCGGGAAACACTCGATCCGCTACGCGAAGCGATCCTGCTCGAATTGCCGCGGCAATTACGGAATGCCATTGCACCGGTTGCGCGATCGGTTTGTGACGGACGACTGACCGCCCGATCGAAAGCACGCGCCATCGAAGACTACTTCCAAGCCAACTATCGCTACTCCCTCAGCGGCGTGACGACACCGACGAACGTCGATCCGATCGAACACTTCTTGAGCACTCAGCACCCGGCGCACTGCGAGTTTTTTGCCAGTGCCGCCGCCGTCATGCTTCGCGCCGAAGGCGTCCCGACGCGTTATGTGACCGGGTATGTCGTCACCGAACGGAGCGAAGGAGACGACTATTGGCTGGCGAGGAATCGCGACGCCCACGCTTGGGTGGAAGCGTACGATGAAATCAGCGAGCAATGGTTTCCCGTCGAGGCCACGGTCGGACGGACGTACCGAACGTTGATGACCGAGCAAGGTTTGGACGATACGAGTGCCGGCGCCCAAGACGGTTTCTTGGATGGCGAGGAGGACCAGTCGCTGCTGGGGATGATCGTGGGACGGCTGTTGTCGTTTCGCGCAACCGATTCGTTGACGTTTCTGTTTCGCATCGCCCAGTTGCCACTGTTCTGCATCGTCGTTGGACTGCTCTGGATCCGCCACCGCCAAAAACAACGGGCCGGTAGCGATCCGATGGAGTTCGAAAGTCGGCAAATGTTGCATCGGGTGGATCGAAAGCTGCGCAAACACGCGCTGATTCGTGATCGATCCGAAACCTTGCATCAGTTCGCGTCCAGGGTCGAGTCGGTCGCGGGCGAGCGACCCGAAGCGGCGAGCTGGTTGGCCCGTGCCGCACAGTGGTATCGAGACTACGCCGCGGCTCGCTATCGCGGCAAGATGCCAACCCCGATGGATGTGACGGGCGGGTGAACGGTCAATTGGATTACAAACAGATCGATGCGGAAACGTTGCGGGTCCGCGTCCGCGTCACGCCGGGCGCCAAGAAGGCCGGAATCGGCGGCACCCACGACGGAGCGCTGAAGGTTGCGGTTCACCAGGCACCCGAGAATGGGAAAGCCAACCAGGCGGTCATCAAAACGATCGCCAAGCAACTCGGGATCAGTAAGAGCCGGGTCGTGATCTTGGCCGGACAATCCGCTCGTGTGAAATCAATCGAAATCAACGGATTGGCCGCGGCCGAGGCGATCGAGCGACTGACGGCATTGGCGTCCGCGCCGCTTCAATGACTCTCCCTGCCAGGCAGCGGTCTCGACACCCCTGAATCACCGTCCCCGGCAGCATTGGTATCGACGCATCTTTTGCATGTCAGATCTGTTTTGAGTCGCTGGTTTCGGCCAACGGCCGTTTACCTCCATCACCTTGGTCATCGCCCAAGGTCCGCTGATCCGCACAATCGGCACCATCGGCCAGATTCGCGAGTCGTTAGAGTTTCTCTTGCCCCATTCTGTTCTCTAAACGGACTCCTTTGCCTAATCAGCGTGCTAGGTTTTTTTGGCCCAGCGTTCAGCAAACTTCCAGCGAGAACCATCGCCAACGCTAACCGTCCCTGACCGCGACTAAAGTCGCAAACGGTGACGGTCGCAACGCAACGCACGGGGCCGGATGGTTCGACTGTTTCCCAAGGAATCCAACGCATGCCTTCTTCGAAAGCCGACACGTCAGATCGCACTGAAAGCCGCAACGCATCTTCGAAAAGCAAACCCAACGAGACCGCCGGAGCGGACACGAGTGCGGCGGCCGAGCAGATCGTCACGCTTGATCGCCGACGCCCCACCGCGGAACGTCGCGGCGGTGATCCGGATGCCCTGGACGTCGGCGTGATGAAAAACCCGCGACGAAAAAAACAACGTCGCCGGCACATCGATCCGACCACCTGCGAACGCGACTATTCCGATCCGGAGATCGAGTTCATGCGTGCGATGGATGATTACAAGCGAAAGAGCGGACGCATGTTCCCGACGTGTAGCGAAGTCCTGGAAGTCGTCCGCGACCTCGGCTACTTCCGATTGACCGATCAGCAAATCGACGTGCTCGGTTTGGGAGACGGCGACGACGAGGCAGTCGACGCTGTCGAAGCTGTCGAGGCGGATGAGTTCGAGGACGAAGAAGCGGACGTCTAAGCGACGAGCGGAAATTAAGTGGGATAGGCTTCCAGCCTGTCGATGCTGAAATGACAGGCTGGAAGCCTATCCCACTTTAAAAGATCCGACACTTATATTCCGCTCGTTGCTAAGCGATTGCACCGCAGCAACGAAACATTCAAGTTGGGCATCTGGCGACGGGGCATCGCCAGATGCCCTTTTTTATTTCCCCCGCGCCTTCATGCCCGCCTTGAGCGTCTCGATGATCTCGTCGACGTCATAAATGCAACCGCCCCAGGCTCCGCCGCCGACCTGTTGCAGTGCCGCCCACAGACGTGTGTCCTCGGGCATTGCCGATTCGACCGCCAATTCAGGATGTGGCGAACGTTCTGTCAGCAAGGTCGCCGCCGGCGTGCCATCGGCTGATTCGATCAACTCGACGCGACCATCCAGGCTGTTGCGGTCGATCTCGATTTCGATCACATCACCATCGCGGACTTTGGCGATCGGGCCGCCGGCGAGCGCTTCGGGACCGACATGGCCGACACACGCTCCCGTGCTGACGCCGGAGAATCGGGCGTCGGTGACCAGCGCGACCTCTTTGCCGAACGACAAGTACTTGAGCGCCGAGGTGATTTGATAGGTTTCTTCCATTCCGCATCCGAGCGGTCCGCGGCCGATCAGCACGATGATGTCTCCGGCGACGATCGGTTTGCCTTGCTGGCCTTTGACCGCGGCGATCGCATCACGCTCGCTGGTGAAGACCCGCGCGGGGCCTCGTTTCCGATACACGTCGTCGTCGTCGATCACGCTGGGGTCGATGGACGTTGCTTTGATCACTGAGCCTTCGGGACAGAGATTGCCGACCGGAAAACTGACCGTCGGGGTCAGCCCCTTGGCCGCCGCGTTGGCCGGTGGAACGATCACGTCGTCTGGATCCACGGCGTCGGACTCGGCCAGTCGTGCACGACAAAACGCTCGGCGATCGCTGGATCGCCATTGATCCAAGATGTCGTCCCACGTCATTCCGGTGACGGTCCGCGCGTCGGATTTCAATAATCCCAGTTCGCGCAGATGCCAGGCCACTTCCGGCACACCACCGGCCAGGAAAAAACGAATCGTCGGATGGCCAACCGGGCCGTTGGGCAAACAATCGACGAAGCGTGGGACCGATCGGTTGATGCGGCGAAACATCTCCGCATCCGGGCGTTTCAATCCCGCGGCGGCGGCGATGGCGGGGATGTGCAGCAACAGGTTCGTGCTGCCACCGACCGCGGCGTGAATCAACATCGCGTTGTACAACGCGTCCTCGGTCAGGATCTCGCCCAACGTGGCACCGGCGGCAACCTGATCCATCGCAACGTCGGCCGAGTCGCGCGCCATCTGGGTCCAGATCGGGCCGCCGCTGGGGCCGAGTGCCGCGTGCGGAACGGTCATGCCCAATGCTTCGGCGACCACCTGACTGGTCGCGGCGGTGCCAAGGAATTGACAGCCGCCACCGGGAGTGCCGCAGGCCCGGCAGCCTTCCAGCGATGCTTGTTCGAGCGTCATTTCACCTTTGGCGTAACGCGCGCCGATCGATTGGACTTTCCCCGCGTCTTCGCCGACGGTTGCCGGTAAGGTGACGCCACCGGGAACCAGCACGCTGGGCAAGTCCTTCGCCCCGGCCAAGGCCATCATCATCGCGGGCAATCCCTTGTCGCACGTCGCGATACCGATCACGGCCTTGCGTCGCGGCAGCGATCGGATCAGTCGTCGAAAAACGATCGCCGCATCGTTGCGGTACGGCAACGAATCGAACATCCCATGGGTGCCTTGGCTGCGGCCATCACAGGGATCGCTGCAGTAGGCCGAAAACGGCACCGCACCTCGCTCGGTCAACTGCTCGGCCGCGGCCCGCACCAACAAGCCGATTTCCCAGTGCCCGGTGTGGTAGCCGAGTGCCAGCGGTGTTCCGTCGTTCTCTCGCAGACCGCCCTGCGTGCTGAGGATCAAGTATTGGTCGCCCAGCACCCGACGAGGGTCAAATCCCATGCCCACACTTTGCGTCAACCCGAACAGATCACCGGAAGACCACGTCCGCAAGATTTCGTCGGTTAGCGGCAGAGTTCCGGCCGGCCCATCGGCGTGGGTGACAAGCGAATCGGGATCGGGCGGAGTGGCGAAGAAAGAGGGCACGGAGACTCTGAAGGGAAAGCGGGGGGATGAAGAACGAGGGCCGACGGCCGGCACTATACCAAACCAAGCCCTGTCGGGATTGGACGCGGGGCCTACGGCCGCTCTGTAATCGCTGGCATGACCCCGCCGTGCAACGCTGTGAAGCATTTTTTTAGCGGTAGGGCGCGAGCCCTCCGGTGCTGTGGCAGAGATGAAGAACCGGAGGGCTCGCGCCCTGCCGCTAAAACCTCAAGAAACACATGGGGAAAATGCTTCACAGCGTTGCCCGCAGGGGTCAAAGCCGGTAGCCGGAGGCGAGCGGAGCGACACCTCCGGCTACTCGCTGAAATCCCTTCGGGATACTCGGTTCGCTGGCGCTCTCCACGAACACCTGCAGTGCTCAACTCTCAAACCGCTCCCTACAGCTTCACCGTTACGGTTTTGCTTTCGGTATAAGGCTTGAGTCCTTCTTCGCCGAGTTCGCGGCCGTAGCCACTCATCTTGAACCCGCCGAAGGGGGCGGCGGCGTCGAACACGTCGTAGCAATTGACCCAGATCGTGCCGGCCCGCACGCGGGCGGCGAAGTCATGGGCGTTGGAGATGTCACGCGTCCAGACCGCAGCGGCCAAACCGTAGAATGTATTGTTCGCGCGGCGGATCATGTCGTCTTTATTGTCAAACGTCAGCACGCTCATCACCGGTCCGAAGATTTCATCGGTCGCGATCGACATGTCATCTTGCACGTTGTCAAAGATCGTCGGCGCGATGAAGTAGCCGGTGTCGCCGACACGATCACCACCGGTGACACACTCGGCGCCTTCGTTTTTTCCTTTGTCGATGTAAGACATGATCTTGTCGAATTGTGCCTTGTCGACTTGCGGTCCCTGTTGGGTGTCCTGGGCGAACGGGTCGCCGACTTTGCGTTTCATCGTCAGCGCGGTCAGTTTTTCGACAAACTCATCGTGGCAACTCTTTTCCACGAACACGCGGCTACCGGCACAGCAGCATTGGCCTTGATTGAGGAACAGGCCGATGTAGGCACCTTCGACGGCGGCGTCCATGTCGGCGTCGGCGAAGACGACGTTGGGGCTTTTGCCGCCGAGTTCAAACGTCAGTCGTTTGAGTGTCTCTGCGGAATCGCGGGTGATGATTTGCGCCGTGCGATGTTCGCCGGTGAAGGCGATCTTGTCGATCAACGGATGTTTGACACAGGCCGCGCCGGCAGTCGGTCCGAAACCGGGCACGATGTTGATCACGCCATCGGGAAATCCGACTTCTTTGGCCAGTTGCGCCATCCGCAAACACGTCAGCGGTGTCTGTTCGGCCGGCTTCATCACCACCGTGCATCCGGCCGCGAGCGCGGGTCCCCATTTCCAGGCTAGCATCAGGAGCGGGAAATTCCACGGAATGATTTGCCCGGCAACGCCGATCGGCTCGCGCCGCGTGTAGCACAAATAATTTCCGCGAATCGGAATGGTGCTGCCGTGCAGTTTATCCGCGTAGCCGGCGTAGTATCGGATCGCGTCGATCGCCAGCGGCAAATCCGCGGCCAGGCTGTCGTTGAGCGGCTTGCCGTTGTCGAGCGTTTCCAGCGCGGCCAAGGCATGGATTTCCTGTTCCATCCGATCGGCCAACCGGTACAGCAATCGCCCGCGATCGCGAGCGTCCATCTTGGGCCAATCGCCGGAATCAAAGGCGGCTCGGGCAGCCTTGGCGGCGGCGTCCACGTCGGCCGCGTCGCCTTCCGCAATCTGAGCGATCTCCTGTTCCGTTGCCGGGTTCAAGGTGGCGAACGTTTTTCCGCTGACCGCAGGAACCCATTTGCCATCAATAAAGCACTCGGTGTGTTTCACGTCGACTTCATTGGCCGATTTGGGTGCGGGTGAGAGTGTGGTGCTCATGGTGACCTCGTGCGGAAGGGGGGAATCGGTATCGGGACGGGAGGGAGTGTGTTTTACCGAATCGAATCGAGCCAAAGGGCGCTGAACTGCTCTTGACCTGATTTCTCCACCCATTTTAGGGTGATGATTGCCAGAGGGTAAACCGATAGCCGATGAAGGAATGTCGGCATGCGCCAACCAATTCGCCCGAGAAAAGGCTGCAAGGATGCAGAAACGAACGAAGCTCAAGCAACAGTTGTTGATCGCCGGTTGCGCCGGCATGATTCTCACGGCCAGCGGCTGCCGCAGTGCCATGCCCAAATGGAACATGTTCAGCTGGCGCAGTGCACCATCGGCCGAAGCGCTCGCCGGTGCCGGTCCAACCGTCACCTACCCCGCGCCTCCCGGTGAATCCGCAACGCCCGAAGCGATCGCATCAGTCGCCGGCGGAACCAGCGGACCGGCAACACAGAACGTGATCGCGGCATCCGCCCAATCACCGAGTTCGCCCGTGACCGGCTTTGACGCAGTTGCCGCGGCCAACCGCACCGCATCGTCGGCCAACCGGGCCGCCGCCCAAGCGAACGGCTTCAACGTCGCATCTAACCCGTCAGCCGGCGGATTGTCTGCAGCCAAGCTGCCCGGCTCTCCGAATCCCGATGCCGCTGCCCCAGGCAATCATTCCTCCGTTCCGGCGATCCCTGCCGGATACCAATTCGGCACCAATGCGAAGTCGGCGGCGCGGCCCGAGGCTGCAGCCGGCAGCCGCTATGCGATGCCGTCGTCCTACCCGGCACCCGGTGCCCCGGAAACCGGATCGGGCGCCGCATCCGGCTACACCCTGCCTGGCAACTCCAGTCCCGGTGCTAGTTCCTCGCCCTCGCCCTCGTCCGGCGCGGGCGGTTTCGGTTTCCCTTCGGCCGGCGCATCGAACTCGGCAACGTCGCCCGGTGGGTTTGCGTTGCCCGATTCAATGATCAACACGGTCAAGGCAGCTGCATCCGGTGCCTCCGCGACCGGGCCAACCCAGTCACAGCCGTTCACGCCCAAGCCATCGACAACCAACGGGTCGGCGACGCAAGCGATCGCCGGATCGACGACCAACTCGGGGTTCAGTCTGCCGGGTGACACCACGCCCTCGGCGCCAGTGAATGGTTCCGCGACAGCGGATCGCAGCGCGTCGGCACCCTCGTTTTCCACCGCCAGCGCGTCGCTGGCGCCGTCTGCCAACGAATCGATCCGTTCGAATTCCGGCAGCGGATATGCCCCCGGCAGCACTGCCGGATCCGGCTCTTACCCGACCACCAGCGGTTATCCGAGTACGGGGACCGACGGAAGCTTTTACCGGTAATCAGACCGATGAACTTGATGATCTACATCGCGACGTGGTCCGCCGTGTCGCTCTCGGCGGCCACGTTCTCGGCGAGCGGGATTTTGCCGGGTGGCCGCGATTCCAACACGACCGTGGCGGAAGTAGATCTGGTCGAGTTGAACCACTTTCTAGACGACCATGGCCGTGAAGTGTTTCGCCAAGTCGTCTTTTTCGACTGGTCACGAAAGAACCGCCAGTTCGAAGTCCGCGCCTGGCGGTTGGTCAAGCATCCCTCACAACTGCCGCGCCAGGTCGACCAGTCATCGACGTATCTGGTCCGCTGGCAAGACAAATCGATCACACGTCAGGTGCGCGCCAAGTCGATGCGCGAGACGTGGAGTCAGGAGGATCCGGAGCGAGTCAACCGCGCGATCTTGCCGGAGAATCAGCGCCGCCCCCTATGGCCGACGAACTAATCGTCCCGGAGCGACTTTTTCGACTTCTGCGTGGGATTTTAGGTAGCCACGAAAGAGCGCAAAGAACGCAAAAGGGTGAGCGCGAGCAGTGGACCCACTTGGCGAGCGGAACAGTGGTGGCCAGACGCTCTACGAACGCGCGGGGCTTTCTTCTGTTGCGTTCTTTGTGCCCTTTTGCGGCCACTCGTTTGGAATCACCATGACTGCCACACCACGGCACCACGGCCTGGGGCTCTCGCGCGCGTTGCCCGGATGGTCAACGCGGGGCACTGCGACCCGTGGCGAACGGAGGGAGGTGGTGGGCGAGAGGAGCAGGCAGGCTGGGAAGCACCAGCCGGATTCAGCCTTCGACGTCGATGCCCATGCTGCGGGCGGTGCCTTCGATCATTCGGACCGCCTGGTCCATGCTGCGGGCGTTCAGGTCGGCCATCTTCTTGGTGGCGATGTCTTCGCACTGGGCACGGGTGACCTTGGCGACTTTGTTGACGTTCGGCACACCGCTTCCCTTGGCGATTCCGGCGGCCTGCTTCAGCAGCGAGGCTGCCGGCGGGCTTTTGGTGATGAAGTCAAAGCTGCGGTCGTTGTAGACCGTGACGATGACCGGGATCGGGGTTCCGTTGTATTCTTTGGTGCGATCGTTGAACGCTTGGACGAACTGTCCCAGGTTCACGCCGAACTTACCCAAGGACGTACCGACGGGAGGCGCCGGGGTGGCTTGACCGCCGGGAACTTGAAACTTTGCCTGTCCTGTAACTTGCTTTGCCATGATCGGATGATTGGTATGATTTTGAGTTGACTGAGTGGTTCGGCGTTAGGTTAACTACACCGGTTCGACTTGCCAGTGATCCAGTTCCATAGGAACACTGCGGCCGAAAATATTGATGATCACAGTGATGCGGCCGTTGGCTTCATCGACGGCGTCGACATCACCTTCTTGGTTTTCAAAATTGCCTTCCTTGACCCGCACACGATCGCCGACTTTGAACGGGATCGCAGTTTTGATCGGGGCTTCTTCTTCGTCCTCGGCGATCGGCCGGTTGATGAACCGATCCACATCCGCCGGGTCCATCGGCATCGGCTTGCCCGCCGAACCGGTAAAGTCGCTGATCCCGCCGGTTTCGCGGACCAGGAACCAGGTGTCGTCGTTGATGGCCATGCGGGCCATGATGTAGCCGGGCAAAAGCTTTCGTTTGGTGATCCGCTTTTTCCCGTCTCGGGTGAACGTGGCTATGTCTTCGCTGGGGACCACCACGTCACCGAAGTATTCTTCCATCCCTTCCATCGCGATCTTCTTTCGCAGCGCGTCGGCGATGGAATCTTCGCGGTTGAACGCGACCTTCAGGATGTACCAATCCATTTCGATGTCGCCGCTGGGGGCGTCGTCATCATCGTCGTCGCTGTCGAGGAAGACCTCGCCGGTCGATTCGCTGGCCGCTGCAGCGGTTTCGGTTTCCTGAGCAGTGTTTTCTGGGGCAGTGTTTTCTGGGGCTGCGTTTTCTGGGGACCCGTTTTCCTCGGAACCAGTGTCCGCGGAATCGTTTTCCTCAAGCACTTCACTGGACTCGTCAATCACTTCAGAGTCATCGGTGTTGGGAGATTTGGATTCGTCGGTCATTGGAACACTGGAAACGGCTGGGAGCGTAAAACGTGAAAAGCGGCGGGCGAGAGGTGCGGCGACCGACCAGATTGCAAATCTACCAGCAAATCGCCTCAGAGCAATCGGCTATGCGGTCGCCCACAGGGCATCGAAGAAAGCTTGCCAGAAGACGTCGAACAGGAACAGGGAAATCGCCAGGATGGCGATCGTCACGATCACGACGACCGATGCCCGTTTGACCTCGTCGCGGCTGGGCCACGTCACCTTCTTCATCTCCGCTTCGACGGCGATCAGAAAATCGGCAAAGCGTGGCCAGTTGATCAGCCGAAAACCGATCCACAGCCCGGCCAACAAGATGCCCGCGGGAATGCCCACCGCGATCGCCTTGTTGGAGGTGGATCCGTCCAGGGTGGCGTAAAGACGCCATGCTCCGAGTGCAACGATCAGCCAGATTGCCAGAACGGTCAACTGGCGGACGATGCGGCCTTGGTTCGGTTTGTATACGGAAGCGTGGAACAGTTCACTTGACAGCGAACCTCCACTCGGGGCGGTACTCGCTTTGCTCCCGGCGATGTCTCGAGACACTCGATTGTCCTTACGTTCGGATCGGCCGGCTCATTCGGGCCGGCTTTTGTCAGCCAGTGTGGACGGAGGACCCGTTGCCTCCGCGGAAAAGCTCATCGTACATCCGCTCCCGGTCTTGGCACCAGGGCAGCGTGAAAAGCCGAAATTCAAAGCAGGAGTGGAGGGACTTGAACCCGCAACCGCTGGTTTTGGAAACCAGTGCTCTGCCAATTGAGCTACACTCCTTCGCTGTGGCCGAACCGAAATCCGGCTTCGCGTAGTTTAAAGCAGAGAACCAACGAGCCGACAGACGGTTCGTTGGTTCTCGCGTTATTTTTCATCGAGTTTGGCGTGCCGAGCAGGTGCCAAACGGTCCCGATTCGGGGACTACTCGACGATTTTGGTCACAACGCCCGAACCGACCGTTCGGCCACCTTCGCGGATCGCGAAGCGGACGCCATCGTCCATGGCGATCGGCTTGTGCAGTTCGACGGTGACTTTGACGTTGTCGCCGGGCATGCACATTTCCGCACCTTCCAGGTTGGCGGTGCCGGTCACGTCGGTGGTTCGGAAGTAGAACTGGGGACGGTAACCGCTGAAGAACGGGGTGTGTCGACCGCCTTCATCTTTGCTCAAGCAGTAAACTTCGGCTTCGAACTTGGTGTGCGGGGTAATCGAGCCCGGCTTGGCCAACACTTGGCCACGCTGGATTTCTTCACGCTTGATCCCACGGAGCAGGCAGCCGACGTTGTCTCCGGCACGACCTTCGGTCATTTCCTTGCGGAACATTTCGACGCCGGTGCAGGTCGTTTTGGCCGAGTTCGGGCCGAGGCCGACGATTTCGACTTCTTCGCCGACCTTGATGACGCCGCGCTCGATCCGACCGGTAGCGACCGTTCCACGACCTTCGATCGAGAACACGTCTTCGATAGCCATCAAGAACGGCTTGTCGTCTTCGCGGACGGGCTCGGGGATGTATTCATCCAACGCTTCCATCAGCTCGGTGATGCACTTGCTGGCTTCCGCATCGCTGGGGTTGTTGTAGGCCGGCAGTGCCGATCCACGGATCACGGGGACGTCGTCGCCCGGGAAGTCGTACTTGCTGAGCAGTTCACGGGCTTCCAGTTCGACCAGTTCCAACAACTCTTCGTCGTCGACCAGGTCGCACTTGTTGAGGAAGATGACGATGTAAGGAACGCCGACCTGGCGAGCCAGGAGCACGTGTTCCTTGGTTTGCGGCATCGGGCCGTCGGCGGCCGAAACCACCAGGATCGCACCGTCCATCTGGGCGGCACCGGTGATCATGTTCTTGACAAAGTCAGCGTGGCCCGGGCAGTCGATGTGGGCGTAGTGACGATTGTCCGATTCGTACTCGACGTGGGCGACCGCGATGGTCACCGTCTTAGTTGCGTCACGCACGGTACCGCCCTTGGCGATATCCGAATACCCCTTTGCCTGTGCCAAGCCTTTGGCGGCTTGGACTGCCAGGATTGCACCCGTCGTCGTTGTTTTACCGTGGTCAATGTGCCCAATCGTGCCGACGTTTACGTGGGGCTTGGTCCGTTCAAATGTTGCCTTGGCCATTTCTAACTCACCTGCGTCAGATCGTTCTTGCTACTTGCCTGGGGATACGCCCCTGGCGAGCCCTCTCGAGTGGTGACCGTGTTCACACCCACGGTGGTTCACCGACCCAGTGGTCGCGACAATCCGACTTTGTTCTTCTAAACAGACAGAAAATCGTATCCAAGAACGCCCACCAAGGACGTCCCGGTTGTTGCTTCAGTACTCCCGCCAGAGAAGGCAATCATCAGTGCCGCTGGCGAGGGTGCGTAGTTGTTGCGAAAAGTCGCGTCGCTTGCAATTGCTGATTGCAAAAAATCAACAAGATCCGCACCAACTTTCCAGATTCTCAGTTCCAGACGCTCAAGCTGCTGATGGGACTTGAACCCATGACCTCTTCCTTACCAAGGAAGTGCTCTACCACTGAGCTACAGCAGCGACGCTCAGAGCGGGTGAAGGGAATCGAACCCTCGTATTCAGCTTGGAAGGCTGCTGCACTACCATTGTGCTACACCCGCTTGTCGTGCTCGGGGATCGTCCACCCCTCGGCACGGTTCTCAGATTCGGAGATCGCGTCATCTCTCATCCTTCAGTGGGGGCTATTGGATTCGAACCAATGTAGGCGTAGCCAGCGGATTTACAGTCCGCCCCCTTTAACCACTCGGGCAAACCCCCTCAACGTTTATCTTGTTGTCTTGATCTTGTTGCTCGTCCGGTTCCTGTAAAAGCTGGTCTGGAGTGTTCGTCGCGAAGTTTGTCGTTTCGAGCCGTCAGTGGCAAGGTGGCCAGACGCTTCGGTTGGGAAGTACCAGGTTGTCGATGCCCAGGCCGGTGATCCCCTGCCAGAGCCAGCGGAGGGATTCGAACCCACGACCGGCTGATTACAAATCAGCTGCTCTGCCAACTGAGCTACGCTGGCGATTCGACCGCCCTGCCGCCAGGTTGATCTTCCTGGCACTGTCTTTTTCCCCGCGCCGATGCCAAGCATCAATCGCTGGGAGACGGCAGAGTTTAGCAATCGATCGTTCTGGGGCAAGCCGGATTTGACGTCTCCGGTGCTCAAACACCCAGATCGGCCTGATTCGCCTGACCGCGACGGGTTCGCCTGGATCCGGTTTCGCTGACATCTGGACAGTCCGCTGAACACTTCGGTTCGCTGCGTGAAGCACTCTTTCGGCCATCTGATCGCCGATCATGAGGCAATTCGGCGGTTCATCGGCCGAATTCAACGACCTCGCGATCGGCGGCCAAACTGACGCAGGTTTGTCGCCCCCGCAGCGCCTCGGTGACCTCTCGAAGCATCAGTTCCGGCTCCGCATCGATCGGATTGACGTGCGTGAGCATCAGGTGCTTGGGCGCCGACGCCTGGGCGATTTTGGCCAGCCGGCTGCTCCAGGTGTGCCCGGTCTTATTCGCCCACTCCGAGCTGGCGTCGGAAAAATAGCACTCGTGCATCAGCAGATCCGCCCCGGCGTTCCACTCCATCGCCTCCCCGCTCTCGTCCCCGGTCGTGTCGGTCAAATACAACAGCCGCGTCCCGTTGCCCCAGTCCAGTCGATACCCGACGGACATGCCCGGGTGCTGTTGAGGTCGCCAACGGATCGTGCAGTCGCCGATCGTGAAGTCGGGCAACGCGTCGATCTCCCGATATTCCGCCTGGATCGGTACCGGAAACAACAGATCTGAAAACAGGTGCTGCTCGATCGCCGCCAGCTTTTCTTTTTCGCCCCAGATTCGCAACCGATCGACGGGCCGTTGGTACAACACGTCCAGCAAAAACGTGAGACCGGCGACGTGATCCAGGTGGGCGTGGCTGAGCAGAATGTCCAGCGTCGGCGTCTCAATCAATTCGGCCAACCGAAACAGCCCCGTGCCGGCATCCAAGACAATTCCGCTCTCGGGCAAAAAGTAGCAGCTCGTGTGCCGATCCTCGTTGGGGTGATACCCGGCAGTTCCGAGGCAATGCAGTTGCATGATCGACTGTGCTGGCGGTTCGGGAGAGCGAAAAAAGCTGGCGTCGGCGTCAATTGTAGTGCAAGCGACGCCCGCGTTGCTATCGCTGCCCCCGTTTCCTCTCCGCCCGCGTCAGCCTCTCCGCCCGCGTCAACTCGTACAGCAGGATCGCGGCGGCCACCGAGACGTTCAAACTGTCGACCAGCGGTCCGCACCCCTGGGTGGTGGGCTGCGGGGTGGTGGGCTGCGGGGCGGTGGGCTGCGGGGCGGTGGGCATCGGAATCGTCACCCGTTCGCTCGCCGCACGCTGGACTTCCTCGGGCAACCCCTCGGCTTCATTGCCCATCACCAGGACCGTCGGTTGCGTGTCGATGGATACCTCGCCGATCGAAATCGCATCGGCCGCCAACGTCGATGCCAGGCTGACCACCCCTTGATCGGCCAAGGACCGTAAATCGCCGGCCGGATCGTTCATCACCAGCCAACGCATCCCCAGCACCGCTCCCATGCTGACCCGCATCGCCCGCCGAGAAAACGGATCGACCGAGCGGTGATCGATCAAGATCTGTCGGATCCCCATTGCCGCCGCCGAACGCACCATGCTGCCCAGATTCTCCATGTCGGTCGTATGGACGAGTGCCAGGGAGACCGGATCGGGGCGGAAATCGTCGATCCCGCCGAGCGGTTTTCGCGCCGCGCTGGCCAGGAAGCCGCGGTGGAAATCGAAGCCGGCCAACTGACGCATTTGGTCGCGGGAAACGGCATAGACCGGAGTTCCGGCAGCCACCTCGCCCAACGCGTCCAAATCACGACCCTGTTCGACCACCACCGAACGCACGCCAAAATCGCTGGCGATCAAACGGCCCGTGATCAGTTGCCCCTCGACGACGAAGTGTGTCGAGTTCAACACGCGTCCGGTCGGTCGACGCTTCAAGTCGCGAAAGTCCGACAGGCGGGGATCGTCGACCGAATCGATCGGGATCGGCTGGATCAGTGGGTGACTTCGAGTCATTCGGCGAGTGCTCCGTCAATTCTTGAATTCAGCGTGCCGCGGAAAAAGGGGCGGGTACGAGACATGCGAAGCTATACGCACCAAGTTAACAAGTCACCCTCCCTCGGGACGTCGAGTCTATTACTGCAGGCTTTGGCAACCGATTTAGATTCTCTCCCTCTGGGAGAGACGGCGTTTGCGCAGCAAGCAAACGCCAGGGAGGGCCGGCGCAGCGAAAGTCTCGACGACTCCCGCTGCGATCAAATCCGCCACTTCTACAAACGACGTTCCCTGGGAGGGTCGAGGAGGAGTTTACGCTCGGAGCGGGGAGGGTCTATGTGGCTCGGAATTGCTCAGCGACGAACGCTCGCCCCTCCCCTCGTTGCGCTCGACCCTCCCTGCCAGGGAGGGTGACGCAAGATGTGTAGACATCAATGCTCAGAGGGAGGGGCGCTACAACCTCGTTGATGAACAGACCCCTTGTCCGCTTCCGTGGCCGTCCCCTACGGCGTGAACGCGAGCCGCTGCATCTTCGCCGGAATGCCTTCGCTGGTCACCCAGACCCGCCCCTTGCCGTCGACCGCGATCGCTTCGACTTGCTTCAGCTTTGGTAATTCAAAAATGTCAGGGATCTGCCGCAGACGAGTTTCCAGCGGAATTCGTTTGGAGGCGGGGAAGCGATAGGCTTGAAGGTAATTCGAAATCCAGAGGTCTCCCGTCGTGGGGCAAAGGTCCATGCCGGTGGCAAGCGGGATCGCGAGTGTCTGGATCGGCTTGGCCTCCAGTTCGATCACCGAGGGGCCTGCTGCCGAGCGATCGCCTGGCGGACGCTCGGGCAACGGAATCTCGTACATCGTCGCGAGCAACGGCGACTTGCCCAACATCAAAATCCGTCGCCGGCGAACGTCGACCGCGACGGATTCACAGTTCCGTGGTCCGCCCGGATAGCGAATCACCAGGTGCTGGAACGAATTGACATAGGACCTTTTTCTGGGATCCGGTTCGTCGAACAGGTACAACGAGACCGATTTGCGTTGGGCATCGTTGTCGCCCACGTCGGCAACGAGCAACCGAGCCCCACCGTCGTCGAACGAAGCCATGTCTTCCCAGTCATGCGCCGTGACCCCGCGCAGCACCAGCCGTCCACAATACTCGCCGCTGTTGGTGAACGCGTACAATCTCGCTTTGTCGCCGGAATCGTTGTGCGACCAAACGCACTGCGGGGCGACATGGGAAAACGCCAAGCCGCTGCTCTCGGTCAGTGAAGGGGCGTCGAGTTGCAGAAACGCGTGCCCCGCCACGACGGCTTCGTTCTTCGGTTCCCAGGCGTGGACGTTCGCCGGCGTCAAACAAACCGACCCGGGTAGCCAGGCTACCAGGAACGCGAAGGAGCATGCGATGAAAAATCGACGTAGCGTCGTGCGACGTTGCATGGATCAGCTTGTGGTTGTTTCCGTCTCCCATCCGACACGAGGCGATTGCCTCACCGGATGCCATTCATTTCCGGAAACCATTAATTTACTGTGACTTGAGCTGCGAGATCACCTGTTGCACGATTTTCTCGATCACTTGATTGGAAACCCGTGGCGTTGGCGCGTCGACAAACTCTTTCAACAAATCATCGATCTGCCGCTGGGCTTCGGCAATGGCTTCCTTTTGCCGCTCCGAAATCGGGACGCGTCCCGGACCGAGATCCCAGCCGCGAGACCGGGCGCCGGCGCGAAACCCTTCGGGGAACTCGCTGATCGAGATCATGGCGTCGAACAGCGGCAGCAGCTGGTACTGCAACTTCATCGCCTGGTCGATGTCGCCGGCAACCACGCTGCGGTGAATCGCACGCGTCAGTTCGGGGACGACACCACTGGTCGCGTTGGTCCCGCCGTTGGCCCCCACCACCAGCATCGGCACCAAGGCCGCATCCCAGCCCGTCAGGAAACAAAAATCGTCGCGGATCGGACGGATCTGCGAGATCATCCGCATCATGTTCGGCAAGTCACCCGAGCTGTCTTTGATGCCGACCACGCGAGGACATTCCGACGCCAAACGCACCACGGTGTCGACGGAAATCGGTGACGCAAACAGGGGGATGTTGTACAGCGTCACGTCCACCGAGACGGCATCGGCGATCTCGCGGAAATACGCGTAAACGCCTTGATCGGAAAGCCGGTAGTAGAACGGAGCGACGATCGCGACCGCCCGCACGCCCATCGCACCATAGGCTTCACACGCCGCAATCGTCTCCTTGGCATTCGCTTCGGCGGCACCGGCCAAGACCGGCACGCGGCCGGCGGTCTGGTCCACCACCACCTCCACGATCCGCCGCCGCTCTTCGGCAGTGAAACGAATGAATTCGCCCGTGCTGCCGTTGGGGTACAGCCCATCGACGCCTTTTTCGATCAACCAGTCCACGTATCGACGCAACGTGTCTTCGTCGACACGACCGTCACGATCGACAGGCGTGATGTTGGGGGTCAAGATTCCAGTGATTGGGGTGGGCATCAATACGCAGCGAATTCGAGGATGAAAATGTCTTCCGAAAGAATAGTTCAGAGCTAGTGCGTGGGGTAAGCATCTTGCTTGCCATTACGGCGGAAAACCAGGGCGATCGCAAGCTGGAAGCTTACGCCACTTTCGCAAGCTGGAAGCTTACGCCACTTTCGCAAGCTAGAAGCTTACGCCACTTTCGCAAGCTAGAAGCTTACGCCACTTTCGCAAGCTGGAAGCTTACGCCACTCGGTTAGGCGAGGAGTTCTCGGACGACTCGGGCGGGTTCGACGCCGGTCAGTCGCTGATCGAGCCCCTGGAATTTGACGCTCAATCGCGTGTGGTCGAACCCCAGTTGGTTCAAGATCGTGGCATGCAAGTCGCGGACATGCACGCGATCACGTGTCACGTTGAATCCGAATTCATCGCTCTCGCCCAGCGTCGTGCCCGCCTTCATCCCGCCGCCGGCCATCCACATCGTGAACGCGTTGGGGTGGTGGTCGCGACCGTCGTTGCCGCCGCCCTGAACCATCGGCGTGCGTCCAAATTCGCCGCCCCAAATCACCAACGTCTCTTCTAACATCCCACGCTGCTTCAGATCTTGGATCAACGCCGCACAGGCCTGGTCGGTGTTCCTGCAATTGGTTTTCAATCCGCCCACCAGATTGCCGTGCTGATCCCATGCTTCATGAAACAGCTGAACAAAACGAACGCCACGCTCGACCAGCCGCCGCGCCAGTAAGCAGTTTTTGGCAAAGGACGGTTGGTCGGGATCGGCACCGTACAGGTCCAGCGTCTGCTGCGTTTCCGATTGGATGTCCATCAGTTCCGGCGCGGACGATTGCATGCGGTACGCCATCTCAAAGGAATTGATGCGCGTCGCGATCTCGGGATCACCAGTCAAGGCCAGATGCTGCTGATTGAGTGCCGTGATCGCGTCCAACGCGTCTCGCTGCGCTCGTGCGTCGACCCCCGGCGGATTGGACAAATACAGCACCGGATCGCCGACGCTGCGGAGCTGCACGCCGGAATACATGGTCGGCAAAAAACCGCTGCCCCAGTTGCTGTTGCCACCGCTGGGTCCCTTGCTGCCGCTGCTGAACACGACGAACCCCGGCAGATCTTTCGATTCGCTGCCCAATCCGTAAAGCGTCCAGGCACCCAAGCTGGGCTTGCCAAACAATTGCGACCCGGTGTTCATCATGATCTGCGCCGGGGCGTGATTGAATGCGTCGGTCGTCATCGATTTCACGATCGTCAATTCATCCGCGACCTGCGCCGTGTGTGGCAAGATCTCGCTGATCTCCGCACCACTCTCTCCATGGCGGGCGAATTTGAATTTCGGCCCCAGCAGTTTCGAATTCGGGTCGATGAATGCCGCCCGATAACCTTTCAGCAGCTCCGCCGGCGGCAACGTGCCGTCGAACTTGGCGAGCTGTGGCTTGTAGTCAAACAGCTCCAGATGGCTGGGCGCCCCGGCCATGAACAGAAAGATCACGTTCTTGACTTTGCCGGGAAAGTGCGGCTGGCGCACGGCAAGCGGATCGGCCGTCGACGCGGCACCGGATTCTTCAGCCAACAGCTGTGCGGCCGCGATCGCGCCCAACCCGACGCCGCAATCTTTCAAGAACCATCGCCGCGATCGATTTAGGTTATTCATCATCTATTCTCGTGTGATCGTTTCATCCAAGTTCAGCATCACGCGACAAACCAGCGACCAAGCCGCCAATTCTGTCGCATCCAAATCGCCCAGGTCCAGCAGCGGACCGGAGGACAGGATGGATTCCGCGGAGAGTTCCTTTGAATCAATCCGTTCGCGTTGACGCACCAAGTAATCGGTCAACACACGTTGTTCTGCGTCGCTCGGTGCGCGTCCGACACAACGTTTGAAAGCGAACCGGATGCGTCGGCCGTCGTTGACCGATTCGTTTTCATCAGTACTGTCTTTCCCCGCACCACATTCACGTATCGTCTTGGCCGCCAACGCGATCGAGCACTCCAGAAACATCGGTTCGTTGAGTGACGTGAGCGCCTGCATCGGCGTATTGGACGTGCTGCGACGAACGCAGGACAGGTTGCCGGGGACGGCGTCAAAGTTTTCCAGCATCGGATAGGGCACGCTGCGAAATCGAAACGTGTACAACGCCCGCCGGTAACGCTGGTCGTCTTGGGCGACCTCCCAGACCTTGGGGCCGTAGCTGACCGGAGGGGTGAACAAGAACTCCGGCGCCGGCGGGTAAACGCTCGGTCCGCCCACGCTGCGGTTGAGCAACCCGCTGGCCGACAAGGTGATGTCACGCACCGTTTCGGCGGGCACCCGAAAGCGTGCTCCCCGCGCCAGCAGTCGGTTGTAGGGATCTCGCTGGGCCAATGCGGGTGTCAAATTCGACGACTGGCGATAGGTCGCCGAACTGACGATCAAACGGTGCAAGTGTTTTAGACTCCAGTGGTTCTCGATCAATTCGACCGCCAAAAAATCCATCAGCTCGGGATGCGACGGCGGCGCACTCTGCGTACCCAGGTCGTCACTGGTTTCGACCAAGCCGACTCCGAAATACGCTTGCCAAATTCGGTTGACGATCGAACGGGCCGTGGTCGGAGATTCGTCCGAGGCCAACCACCGCGCGAACTGCAATCGCTCGGGCTCGGTGCTGCTTGGATCGGCGTTCGTTTCCAACGGATGCAAAAACGCCGGGACGTGCGGCCGGACTTCTTCGACGGGGCTCAGGAAATCACCCCGCGCCAATAACGATGTCGTCCGCGGCGGGTCGCGTCGGGCCAAGGTCAATTGCGTCGTTCCCCGCGGATGCGATTTCCACGCCTGGTCGATCGCGTCGTTGTGCGGTTGTGCTTCGGCCACGGTGGTCCGCCAATGAGAAAACACGGCCGCTTCCTCCGCCGGCGTCCATTGGTCCGGTGGCTGTTCAATCAAGGCGGCGACGGCCTGGGGCAGCGGATCAAATTCCGGGATCGCATCACCGGTCAGCGAGACGCGGAAACGTCCGATGTTGAAGGTCTGGTTGTCGTCACTATTCCATCCGCCGTGTCGCTGGGCCAGATGGACGGTGACGATGGCGTGTTGCCCGTCGGGGATTTCGATCGGTTGGTCAAATTCAAACCATGCGGTTTGCGAGATGTTGCTCAGCGGCGTGTCAACTTCGTTGGTCCAGGCGGTCGTCTCGTCGCCGTCGATGGCAAAGTTGATGCCTCCGGTGATGCGTTTCTGGTCCTTTTTGTTGTCGTACCGCGGTTTCAACTCGGCGACCGCCGGCGAGCGATCGGCAACGGCGCGGCTGAATTGGATTTTCGTCGATTGCTCGGGAGTCCCTGACAATGTGACATCGGCCGTCAATTCGCTCAGCGCCCACGTCCCGTCGACACTTCGTCCCGGTCCGCCACGCGGCAGGTTCGGGTGCGTCAGCAATTCCAATTGCAGTCCCGTCAGCCGCTTGCCATGAAAGGTGCCGGTGCCCTGCGGTTTGAAGTTGGTCGGCGCATAACTTTGGCATAAGTACGATCCATCACCTTGGGGTTGGAACTTCGATCCGCTCAACGCAGTGTCCAAGAACGACAGCTCAGTCGTCGTCCAGTTCGGTTCGTCCCGTGACGCCACTTCTTTGGCCCAGCGGTGCATCCGCTCGCGCCAGTCGGGCAGCGCTTGCTTGATCAAATGCTCCTGTTCTTCGATCTGCCGTAGCACTTGATGGCGGCGTTCGAGTTCACTGTCGGTGTAAACGGGGACGATCGCATCATGCGTGTTGTTGAGGAACGCGAACATTCCATAGTACTCGTGCTGCTCGATCGGGTCATACTTGTGCGTGTGACACTGTGCGCATTGAATCGTCAGCCCCAGGATGGATTTGCCGATTGCGTCCATTCGGTCGAACATCGCTTCCATGCGAAACTGCTCGGGATCGGCGCCGCCTTCCTCGTTGACCATCGAATTTCTGAGGAAACCGGTGGCGACGTGATCGGCTTGTGTGGCATCGGGCAGCAGGTCACCGGCGATTTGGCGAATGATGAAATCGTCGTAGGGGCGATCGTCATTGAACGAGTCGACGACCCAGTCACGATAAAACCAGGCTTCGCGGGGTTTGTCTTTCTCGTAGCCGTCGGAATCGGCGTAGCGGGCCGCGTCCAACCACAGCCGCCCCCAGTGTTCGCCATAGTGACTCGATTGAAGCAGCCGGCTGACCAGATTCTGGTACTCCGTCTCGCCGTTCTCTTGAAGACGCTGCTCCCACGTCGCGACAAAGTCCGGTTCCGGGGGCAGCCCGATCAAGTCCAACGACAGTCGGCGGATGAGCGTGCGGTTGTCGGCAGCCGGCGCAGGCGACAACCCTTCGGATTGGAGTTTTCGAGCGACAAATGCGTCGATCGGATTCTTGCCCCAATCGCCTTTCTGAACCTTGGGGATTTGCGGCCGAGTCGGCGCGACAAATGCCCAGTGTTTTTCGAACGCGGCGCCCTGGTCGATCCAGCGTTTCAAGACGTCGATCTGCGACGCGTCGAGTGTCTTGCCCGAATCCGGCGGAGGCATCTTCAAGTCGGGATCGGTTTCGATCAATCTGGCATACAGCTCGCTGGCCGAGGCGTCGCCCGGCTGGATCACCGCGGCCGCGGAGTCGGGATCGTCCAAACGCAAATCCGCCTCGCGCGATTCTTCATCCGGCCCGTGACAGGCGAAACAGGCATCAGACAAGATCGGACGGACTTGGCTGGCAAAATCAATGTCACCATCGGTCGCGTTTTCTTGAGCAACGGACATGCCGCAGCAGCACATCCAGGCCAACAAGGTGGCGAATCTTCGAATCATGGGTGAACGTTGCAAGGCGGGGGAGGAGGGAGGGAACTTCATTGTACCACCGACGTGTCGGCAACGTGACCGGAACTTCCCGACCCGCCGCACAACCTCCCAGTTGGGGAAACAAAATTTTCTTACCTCGAATCTGAACATCCGGACGGACGTGCGATCTGCGCGGGACTATCGCCTCGAAGCCATCGCGTCGGATTGAGCAAACGGATTGACTGGTAGATAATCGCAGCTCACGCGAACGCCTCTTTCCGGACCCGCCCCATGCGAATTGTCCTCTGTTATCCCGTCGGCAAAAAACATATCGACCAGATTCAAGCCGCGGCGCCGGATTTTGAAGTGGTCAACGCCGGCCAGGAACGGATCGATGAGCTGCTGCCGACGGCGGACATCTTGATCGGTCACGCCAAAGTCCCGGTGAATTGGGATCGCGTGCTCGAGGCCGGGAAGCTGCGTTGGATTCAGTCTTCGGCGGCGGGGTTGGATCATTGTCTGGTCCCCGGCGTGATCGAATCCGACGAGATCGTCGTCAGCAGCGCGTCGGGTTTGTTCGCCCCCCAAGTCGCCGAGCAAACGTTTTCGCTGCTGTTTGGTGTGATCCGCCGCGCTCCGCTGTTTTTCCGTGCCGAAGCGAAACGCGAATTTGTGCGATTGCCCACCGATGATCTGCGTGGCAAAACCGTCGGGATCGTCGGCCTGGGTGGAAACGGTCGCTTTCTCGCACGCGTGTTGGCGCCTTGGGACGTTCGCATCATCGCCACCGATTTCTACCCCGTCGATTGTCCGGCAGAGGTTTCGGAGCTTTGGCCCGCCGACCAACTCGATCGGCTGCTCGGGGAAAGCGACGTTGTGATTCTGACGCTGCCGCTCAACGGGGACACCAAGGGTGTGTTCGATGCCGAACGTTTCACGAAAATGAAGCGAGGTTCGTACTTGATCAACGTCGCCCGCGGATCGGTGGTCCAGGAGAAAGCGTTGTGCGAGGCGTTGGCGAGCGGGCATTTGGCCGGCGCGGGATTGGACGTGACGGAGGTGGAACCGTTGCCGCCGGAGAGTTTGTTGTGGGATGACCCGAAAGTCATGATCTCGCCGCATGTGGGCGCCCAGTCCGCTCGGCGTGTCGACGATTCGACTGCTCTGGCCGTGATCAACTTAAGACGTTATCAGTCGGGCTTGCCCGTCTACAACCGCGTCGACAAACGACTCGGGTTCCCACATCCGTCGTCGGTCTATCGCGGTCAAGCCAGCTGAGTCCCCTCGCGGTGATTCCGCCACCCTTTTTCCGCCCGATCCCACCGCGTGCCTCTCCCACCGCGTGAATCATGAGCAGTAGCAATCGAACAACGATCCCCTGTGAAGCGGCGGTCTATCGCAACGATCACCCCGTCGGCCCGATGAGGTTGCCGATGAAAGATCAGGCGGCGTTCATCAAAGAGTTCAATCGACTGTATCGCGATGCGGGAATCGTCATTGAGCCGATTGAGCATTCAGCTGCCAATTGTAGTCCAGGTAAGCAACGCTGACGGCATTGCCCAACGCGGCACGCTGGGCGGTGGAATCGGGCAACCAGCCGGCGATTCGCCGCAACACTTCCGACTGGCCATCGCCGAAATCTTCGCCGAACCATTTCAAGATGGCCGACAAATAAAATCGTTTCCCCGAAACGTCGTGGCGAAAATTCTGGCTGCGTGAGAAAAAGTCTTTCGCGTTGGTCGTCAACTGTTCGTCAACACGCTCGGGGACGTAGGCTTCATTGAGTAGGCGTGGGCAACCGATCGACGCGCACACGATCGCAAAATGGATCCGTGGCTCGTCCATCTTTCGCAACACCTGGTGTTCGATTTCGTCCAACGAAAACGGTTGATGGCCGACGTGCAATTTCAAGTCGTGCCAGATGTGGTATCCCCACAACTTGGGCGTGTGGTTGCGAATGCTGGTCGTCGGGTACTCGCGCAAAATGCCCTTGAGGGTCAATGCGTTGTAAGCGTTGATCCAAAACGCGAGCCGATGGACTTGCGTGGTTTTCTCGTCCGCCGCGATCGAGGCGGTGGATAGATGTTCCAGGTAATCGTCCAGCAGCGTTTGGTCTGGCCCGCTGGCGTGCCAACGCTTGTAATCGACTCGCCCGTCTGAATCGACATACTTTTCCAACAGCGTGTTCCAGCTCGAATGATCGATCGAGTGCATTGGCACCAACTTGGCTTTGGCATCACCGACGTAGACCGGTGTTCCCGCCACGACGTGTCGGGAAGCCGCGATGCTGCAAACCAGCGCAGCGGCTAGTGTCAATGCGGTTGGAAGGTGACGATTCATGGGCAAAGGACTCAGGCAGGGGGAAGCTTGATTGTAGCTGGGTGATCTGCGGGCCAGCTACAGTGGCCAATGCCCACCAATGGTCTCGTTCCGCCAGCAGTGGGCAATCCCATCGAATTGGCGGACGAGCGGGGCCAACACACATCTCCGGTTTCCAGTGGGATAGGCTGGGAGAGGCTCTCTTCATCGCGACCGACCGCGAACAAACCACCGCTGGTGTTAGCGGAACGGCGCGAGCGGCCTGTCGTTTTAGTCGATGTTTCGAAATCAGCGTGATCATCCCAGCCCGATGCGTAAGCGAGGGGCGCCGCGCTGCCCCTTGCTTACGCGTGCGGGCTTAAATCGACAGCCCGCGAGCCGTCCGGTGACAGCTCGAAAACACGTTGAAAGACCGAAGGGCTCGTGCCCTGCCGCTAACAACCAGCACCATACTCCCCGATACAAATCCCCATGACCCAACCCGAGACGCCAGACGACGCTTCCGAGAAACCGTCGGGATCGAAATGGAAGTTGATCGTCTTTGCGATCTTGGCTGTTGTGATCCTGTCGGTGGGTTTTCTGTATCGCGACGCGATTTCGCTCGCGACGCTCGCCCAACGCGAATCCCAGCTCCGTGCGTTTCAAGACCAGCATCCGGTCGCGGTCTATGCGATTGCGTTTGGCGTTTACGTTGCCGTCACGGGATTATCGCTGCCTGGAGCCGCCGCGCTGACGTTGGTCTATGGATGGTATTTCGGATTTGCCCGCGCGCTGGTGTTGGTCAGTTTCGCCTCCACGGCCGGGGCGACGACCGCGTTTCTCAGCAGTCGCTATCTGCTGCGTGATGCGGTCCAGTCGCGATACGGGGCGTCGATGAAAACGTTTCAAAAACGACTCGCCGAAGAAGGCGCCTTTTATCTGTTCACGCTGCGGTTGATTCCCGCGGTCCCGTTTTTCGTCATCAATCTGGTGATGGGGCTGACGCCGATCCGGGTGAGGACGTTTTGGTGGGTCAGCCAGCTGGGGATGTTGGCCGGTACCGTGGTTTACGTTTACGCCGGATCTCGCGTCCCCAATCTAGGCGTGCTGGCCGAACAGGGCGTCAGTGCTGTGATCGCGCCGTCCCAGTTGCTGCAGCTGACGGTCGCATTCGCCCTGCTGGGGATTTTCCCGCTCGCCGTCCGCAAGATCCTGTCGGCCCTACGCCCCAAAGTGGCGTAAGCTTCCAGCTTGCGACTTTTCCCTTGTTCCCGGGCTCCGCCTGGGAACACGATGCGATGGAGGCTCCCGCCTCCTACCCGCGCACCGCGTATGGCGTCACGGGCTGTCGATTTAGTGAGCCGCAACGCGTAAGCAGCCGGGCATTTCGGCGCCCGCCCGAGGCCTTACGGCCAGCGGCTCACCATTGACTCCGCAGGTCCCGATTAAATTGACAAGCCGGTAAGCTTCCCTTGTTCCCGGGCTCCGCCTGGGAACACGATGCGATGGAGGCTCCCGCCTCCGACCGGCGCACCGCGTGTGGCGTCACGGGCTGTCGATTTAGTGAGCCGCGACGCGTCAGCGGCCGGGCATTTCGGCGCCCGCCCGAGGCCTTACGGCCAGCGGCTCACCATTGACTCCGCAGATCTGGATTAAATCGACAAGCTGGTAAGCTTCCTGATTGCCTCCACGCAAGCTGGAAGCTTACGCCACTTGGGCGAACCCCGGTTTGTTTTTCGGCGTCGGTGTTTTAGCATGACCGACATGAAATTCACCAAAATGCACGGCGCCGGCAACGACTACGTCTACGTCGATTGTTTTTCCCAATCCGCCCCCGAAAACGCTCCCGAATTGGCTCGTCAGATCGCCCATCGACACTTCGGTGTCGGCGGCGACGGGTTGATCCTGATTCGCCCCAGCGATTCCGCCGATGCGCGGATGCAGATGTTCAATGCCGACGGTAGCGAAAGTGAAATGTGCGGCAACGGAATTCGCTGCGTCGCCAAATTCGTTTACGACCACGGCATCGCCAAGCGGGACGCACTCAAGATCGAAACCGGTGCGGGTGTGCTGGATCTGGCGCTTGAGGTGGGCAGCGACGGGCTGGTCGATCAAGTCACGGTGGACATGGGCGTCCCTGAATTGGTCGGGCCGAAGGTACCGACGACAATCCCCACCGCCCGCGACGATCAACGTGTGATTGCTGTCCCGGTCGAATTCGCCGGCCAAACACTGGAAGTGACCTGTGTGTCGATGGGGAATCCCCACTGCGTGATTTTCGTCGACGAAGCCAGCGATGAGTTGGTCCTGGGATTGGGGCCGAAGATCGAAACCGACCCGCGGTTCCCCAACCGCATCAACGTCGAATTTGTCGAAATCCTGTCGCCGACCGAAGTTCGTCAGCGGACCTGGGAACGCGGTTCAGGTGAGACCTGGGCCTGCGGAACCGGCGCTTCGGCCGTGTGCGTCGCCGGCGTGTTGGCGAGGCGGACGGAGCGAAAGATTTTGAATCATTTGCTCGGCGGCGATCTGACGCTTGAGTGGATCGAGCAATCCGATCACGTGATGATGACGGGACCGGCCACCGAAGTTTTTTCCGGTGAGTGGGCGACACGTTGAATGAATCATTCGAATCCGAATCGGACGGGCTGACGCAAGCCGTTTCCGTCAGCGAGCTGAACCATCAGCTCAAGGCGGTCGTCGAAGGCACGTTCCCGATGATGTGGGTGGCCGGCGAAGTGACCGACGTGGCCAGGCCACGCAGCGGACACATCTATTTCACCCTCAAGGATGACGACTCCCAAATTCGCGCCGTGATGTGGCGCAACGTGGCGTCGCGTTTGAGGTTCGATTTGAAAAACGGCCAGTCCATCCTGTGTTTCGGCGGCCTGGAAATCTACACCGTCCGTGGCACCTATCAGATCGTCGTCCGCAAAGCCCAGCCGCAAGGCGTCGGGACGCTGCAGTTGGCTTTCGAAAAATTGAAAGCACGCCTGAACGCCGAGGGGCTGTTTTCTTATGAACGCAAGCAGCCGTTGCCGAGTCATCCGCGGCGGATCGGCGTGATCACCAGCCCCAGCGGCGCGGCGGTTCACGACTTTCTGGTCGCCGCGGAAAACCGCATGATCGGCGCGGAGATTTTTGTGATCCCGGCGCAAGTGCAAGGCAGCGGCGCCGCCGAAACGATCGTCCGAGGTTTAAAAGCCGCAGCGATGGTGCGGCCCAAACTGGATGTCGTCGTCGTCGCCCGCGGCGGCGGCAGCCTGGAAGACCTTTGGTGTTTCAATGAAGAAGCGGTCGTGCGTGCGATCGCCCAGTGCCCCGTCCCCACGGTGTCGGCGGTGGGCCACGAAGTCGACGTGACGCTGTCCGACTTGGCCGCCGACGTTCGCGCCCTGACACCGACCGACGCCGCCACAAAAGTCTTCGCCGATCGGTCGGGGATTGTTCAACGCGTCAACGATTTGACACGCCGACTTCATCGGGTGATGCAATACGAACTCGAGCGGCGACAGGTTGCACTCGACGCATTGGCCAACCATCCGGCGATGTCCAAACCGATGGAAATGGTGCACCTTCGGTCGCGGTTGGTCGATGAACTCGATCAACGGGCCAAACAAGCGATGGATCGGCGTTTGCAGCAATCAAAATCCGATGTCGCGACGCTGGCGGCAAGTCTTGCGGCGCTGTCGCCATTGAACACGCTGGCCAGAGGTTACAGCGTGACCAGCGACGGTGACGGCACTGCGATCAGCGATGCATCACGACTTGAGATCGGTGAACGAGTCACCACGCGTTTGGCGAGCGGCTCGTTCGAATCCATCGTGGACCAAATCAATCCCGCCTAGTGCTCCAGCAATCTTTAGCGTTGGGGTTGCGTTTGTCGAGCGGAAAAAGGGTCAGGTACCAAGGGATGCAGCAACCGTTGGTGTTTAGCCTTTAGGCGATGCTCTGTCGCTGCGTAGCAGCGACAGTCGGCGGCTAAAGCCCAATACCGCTAAGTTAAGCGTGGTTTCCTCAACTCGGTGCCCGTAGGCTCGCGCCAAACGGCTGATATTCGTTTGACATCAGCCGGTTCGCGCCAGCGCGAGCGGCCTCCCCGTCGAGCTTAACTTAGCGGTATTGGGCTAAAGCCTGCACACCAACACGTATGCCCGTGCCATTTGCACCTGACTCCTTTTTCCGCTCGACAAACACAACTCCCAAGTTACATCTAGACAAAGCATTAGCCGATGCCCGCAACATCGCATGCCGTTGGTTGCCACGCGTTCGGCGCGTCGTCTAGACTGAATGATCTGGAGGCTTGCGATGTACAACCAATCCGATGCCCAACCGGCTTGCGACGGCTGCCGAACACCGCTCGAGCAACACCTTGATCGGCTGGAGGTGTTGAAGGTCGGTTTGCGAAATTCCTTCGGGATCGATTTCCGAACCGCATCCCGACTGGTTCACGATGACGACGGCGAAGCGCGGTCGCAGCGGTTTCATTATCTGCCCGAAGTGTTTCCGTTTCTCGAATCCAGGGTGCTGTCGCTGGGCAAGAAACGGCGTCGAGCGTACGAATCGATCAAAGAGCAGGCGGTCGAATCATTTTGGAAACTCTATTCGGATTTCCAACCGATGCTGCAAGCGGTCGCGGAATCGTCCGGCGTTGACACCGATCGGCTCGGTCCGGTGCTGGGACGCTCGCTGCTGTTGTTCGACGCGTCGCGACGAACCAAGTTTGTGACCTACTTGGAAAAGTCACTGCGCGAATCGGTCAAGAATCTACGTGGCGAAGTCTACGCCCGGCAACTCGGTCTGCCCTTGTCCGCCGGCCGCTTGGTGCCGCAGATACAATGGGTGCTGCAGCGGGCATCGATGCAGCGGGGGCGGCAATTGTCGGCCGAAGAATCGGATGCCGTCGTGATCGACTTTCTGACGCGTCATCGGGCGAAATTCAGTCGCGATTCGATGCGACGGATCGCCGAGGTGATCCGCTGCGGCCGCCGCGAGGTCTCGCTGGACGTCTGCCATGATTGGCTGGAACCCTCGTTCGGTCAGGGCGAGTGCGTTTCTGGACCGGGTAACGATGGTTGGGTTGAAGAGCAGGAGGAACGCGAGTTTCAATTGCGTCAGATTCATGCCGCGATCGAGCGAGCGGGGTTTGACGCCGAAGAGAGTTGCCTGGTGCTGCAGCGTTTGGACTTGCCCCACGATCAGGCCCATTACGAACGCGTCGCATCGGTCGTCACGTCCGCATCGCTGCGAAAGCGGGCCACGCGATTGTTGGTCCGTCTGATGGCTGCCCGTTATGCACCACAGGCTCCGCGATTCGGCGGATTGTTGCGTCGGACGTCGTCGCAGGCGGCAGCGGAATTGCGGCAGGGGTTGGCGGAGTTCGCGGTCGAACGCGGTTGCCAGACGGCGGCGTTGGCGGCCGAGCTTCTCAATTGGATGTCGCTGAGCACCAGTGTTTATCGCCTCTCGATCACCCAGCGGGGACGCGTGGCGGAGTACCTCTCGGGCGAGACCGGTACCGCTCTCGCCTCGGAATCGTTTCAAAAACTCAAGGCGGCGCTGATCGAACAGGAGCGGCTCGGGTTTCCCTGTTGGAATGAAAACGCGTCGCTGTCGCAGTGAAAAACCTGCCCACGGGCATCAGAATCGCTCGGACGGCGGGAGAACGCGGTGCAAAAGGCAAGCTTTCGATGGCCAAGCGTTACGAATCGACTAGAATTTAGGGACGGGAGCGCCACGACCATCGTGGGGCAACCCCTCTGCGGAGCCATCTCGGCGGGTGTCGCCGCCGCTTCGAAAGCCTATCTATCCTCTTCTTCCACTGTTAATGATGAAACGAAACACCATTCTTTCGGTAATGGTCTTGTTCGCCTTTGCGCCGCAGATCGGCGTGCCGGTCGATTGCAACGCCGAGGAATTGATGTCGCCCCGGACCGCGGTTCGATTGGGATTGGAAGAGGTGTGGCGGCGTCAAATGCGAATCCCCGCCGGTGCCGGATCAATCGTCGATCAGCAGATCATCGTCCACGAGGCCGACCCACAGGAATTTGTCGAGGTGGTGAGCAAGGCGACCGAGGGCCAGGAGCCGACGGTTCTGTTTCGCATTCCGACCGATCAAATCGGCTCCGATGGACTGCTGATCGGCAAAGAGGAGGCCGAACGACTGGCCCGACGCGAAGTGACGATGATGTCGCGGCGAAACCCGGATCTGTCGATCACGTCTAAAACGGTTCCCCGCATCAAGCTTTACACCGCGGCCAATAACGGGACGCTGGAATGCCGCAATGCCGAAACCGGGACTCCGATCTGGATGACACAGGTCGGTGACGGGCGGCTGAACTATGGACGCATGGGAATCGACGATGAATTCGTCACGATTACCAACGGCGGCAATCTGATCAAGATCGACGCCACCAACGGCGAGCCGATCACCACGGTGCGAACCACCAGCATGCCGCTTTACGGCGCGATCCACGCGGGTGATTTTTCTTTGGTGCCGACCATCCGCAACGGCGTCGAGGGCTACCCGCTGCGAGATATCACCCGAGACCCGTTCATGGAAATCGTCTCCGGGTTGGCACTCGAGCCGCCGACCAAATCGCCGACCTCCTCGAAAATCGCCTGGGCGACCGATCGCGGTTTCGTCTACGTGATGGAACTTTCCGGCGAACCCTCGGTCCTGTTCCGTCTGAACACCGATGGAATCGTCAGCGGACGAATCGCCTCGGCCGACGGCGATCGGTTTTTCTTCGGCAGCGAATCGGGACAAGTCTACGGCTTGCGTGCGACGCGAACCGGGCGAGTGCTGTGGAGTCATCCTTACGGTGAACCGTTCTACAAGGCTCCGTTCCTGGTCAACGGCCTTGTGCTGCTGCCGTCCGCGTACGGAAATCTTTTCGCCATCGACGAAAAGACCGGCTTGGGTGTTTGGGATCAAGCGATCCCGAATGTCGACGAAATCATCGGCGGATTCGACAATCTGCTTTTCGTCCGACTGCTCAGCCAAAGCTTTGCCGCCATTGATGTGGAAGCCGGAAAAATCGTCGACGTCGACAACTCACTCAAGCCGATCAAGTTGCTCGTCAATCGCACCACCGATCGGTTGTACTTGGTCAATTCCGTCGGAACGGTCCAGTGTCTGCGAGCGATCGGCGCCGAAAGCCCGACGATTCGACGATCGGCCGACAGCGGGGATCCGGAGGACGCCGCGGAGGAATCCGATGCACCCGAAGCCGCGGCACCGGCCGTCCCGGCAACCGATCCGTTCGGCGCCGGCGGCGACCCCTTCGGAGCCGGCGCGGCGGACCCGTTCGGTGCCGGTGGTGCCGAAATGGCCGACCCGTTTGGTGCACCCGCCGGCGGCGGAAACGATCCCTTCGGCGGCGATCCCTTTGGGAATTGAACGTCGCTGTAATGCGTCCAGGTCGCACAATCAGACGACCTGACAGGGGGATTCCCACTACGCATCGCAGCAATGGTGACCGACCGCCCGATGCGCTCATAGCGTTCAGAGTCACGTCGTCCAGACGGTCGAGGGTCTTCATCCCGCCGGTTGCGTCGACCCCTCTGCCCCCCGAGCTCCGTTCGCGGTGTCGCTATGTCTTCGCAACCATCGCCATCGACTGACCCCACACCGTCGCTCGCGTTTTGCGGTGATCCATCAGCGGTTCCAACCGGCTCCGAGGCCAGCCCCGAAGTGCTTGCGTCGGAGGTTGATCAACTGGCCGATGCGTTGGCCGCCCGGTTCGAAGAGTTGACCTTGATCCATGGTCTCACTCAGCGTCTGGCCAATAGTTTGACGCTGACCGAGCAATCGCACCAAGTCGCGCGTTCGTTGCTGGATGAACTGGCGCCGTGCATCGCCTCCTCGATCCTCGCGATTCATCTCTTTCCAGGAGCGGGCCAGGAGGAGACAAGCTCGCGGCGGCCGGTGATGCTGCCGCTGAGAGATTCCGATGAGATCTTCGAAATCGTCGGTCACTCGATTTCCGACAGCGAACTGGTCGCCATCGTGCAGGCCACCCGCGCCAAATCCAAAGAGCGTACCGGTGATTCCGGTGGCGTCGCACTGGTCAACGATTTGCAAGTGGGCCACGGAATCCGTTTGCGCGCCGTCGTGGTGCCGATTCATCGCGGCAGCACCTCGTTGGGGCAGATGGTCGCGGTTCGAACCGTGGACCAGCCCGAATTCGGAACGATCGAAGCCGACATGATGTCGTCGACGTCCACCATGCTCGCCGTCCATCTGCTGAACCAACAACAGTATCAGCAGATGCAGGGTATGTTCGAAAGCATGATTCAATCCCTCGCTTCGGCGCTGGATGCCAAAGACGCCTACACCTGTGGCCACAGCAATCGTGTCGCGGAACTCTCGTTCCAGCTCGCCGCGCGGCTCGGTTACGACGACCACGCGTTGGCAAACATCCGGATGGGCGGCATCCTTCACGACATCGGTAAAATCGGAGTCGACGATTCGGTTTTGCGCAAGCCCACGAAGCTGACTGACGAAGAGTTCGAACAGATCAAACGGCATCCCGTGTTGGGCTACGACATTTTGAAAGGGATCGAACAATTCCGTCCGATCTTGCCGGCGGTCCGACACCATCATGAGTCTTGGGACGGATCGGGCTATCCCGATGGACTCGCCGGAAATGACATTCCACGCGACGCCCAGATCGTTGCGGTCGCCGACGCCTTCGACGCGATGTCCAGTGATCGGCCCTACCGACCCGGTATGAAGCTCGAGAACGTCGTGAAGATCTTCCGCGAAGGACGAGGCGTCCAGTGGGCCGCCGACGTCGTCGACACGCTGCTCAGCCTGCCGAATCTGGCCTGACGGCAAACCCTCTTCATTCCCTGAGTCCGATTGCGTCAAATCTGCCGGTTCGAAGCAACTATCATCAACCCGACCCTGTCGTCTTTTCGACACCTGTTTAGGATTGTGTACCGAACAGGGATGATCAGAACCGCGAGCAAGGATGCTGCGATCACGGATGCGTCGACAACCCCGAACTCTCTCTCGCTTGGACCGACGTCAACCGATCACGGCGCGGCCGCTAGCGATGTCATCGGCGTTGTGCCTGATGGCGGCTTTCATCGGCCCGCTTGCGGCCCAGGAAGCACCGTCACACAGCGTTCCGGAGCCCGTCGCGTCGGCGCAAGACGTCTCGCAGTCGGGCCGAGTCGATGCGTTGCAGGATTCGCTTCAGCAGCCGATCGCGCCGGGACGAGGCTCCGACAACACTGCTGCGAAGCAACGCGGCAATACGACGGATCTGGCGGCCGACGCGAGGCTCGGCAAACTGTTCGGCGCGGTCAGTCAGGTGGACGACCTGCCGCCGTCGCGCGAGGTGTTGGCCAACTCGCCCGCTTCCGACGCCGTCTTGCGCGCCGAGGCGTTGGGCCGTCGCACGTCCGACTTGGGTGACTTACTGCGACGCTCGAAATCCGCCCATGGGATCTCCGTGCAGAACCGGACCCCGATCATCACCGACACCAGGGTTCGCGGTCAACGCGTCGGACAAGTGCTCGCGTCGGGGTCCTATTGGGCGCCCGCTCGGATGGACTTGGATACCATGATGAGCAAGATCGACTCGCGTCTGGTCCAAGACGTCGTCTTGATCAAAGGTCCCTACGCCAGTCGTTACGGGCCGGGGTTTCGTTTCGTCGACTTGGAGTTTCTTCAGTCACCGCGTTTCGAACAGGGTTACGAGGGGCACGGATCAACCAGTGCGACGTACAACACCAACGGCGAACAGCTTTATGGCCGCCAGTCGTACTGGGGCGGCAACGAAGACTACGGTTTTCATATCAGTTACGGCCATCGGACAGGCAACGACTACGAAACCGGCCAAGACGACTTCTTCATCCCCGCCAGCTACAAGTCTCGCGATCTGTTTGTGGCGTTCGGCTTCGATTTGTCCGACCACCAGAAAATCGAGCTGAATCTACTGCGACTCGATCAAACCGATGTCGAATTCCCCGGATTGGTCACCGATTTGAACTTTCTGGTCACCGACGGCTACGAGGTCACGTACACCAACGACAGGCCCCTGATTGCCGATCGCTTCTCCGCCGAGGTTTGGTACAACCGCACACGGTTCGAAGGCGACACCCGTCGTCCGGCAAAGCATCGCCAGATCCCGCTGCTGCGACAGACGTTTTATCCGTCGTCATTCGGGGCTGACGACGGACTCACCGTGACCGACGGTGATGCACTGTCGGGCGGGTACCGGCTGGAGTCCACCTGCTACACGAATTCCGGGCAGGTCTCTTGGGGAACGGACCTGATCTATTTGAACCAAGAACTCAACGAGTTTGACGTCTTCGATCCGGACACCAACGACAACAACTATCCGATCCCGCGCAGTGATTCGCTGGACATCGGGCTGTACCTGGAAAACATCTCGCACGTCACCGACGACGTCCTGGTGACCGGCGGCGTCCGTGTCGACGGCGTCTTCACCGATTCACGCGACACGGTCGTCGGAGTCGAGGATCCGCTGAGTGAACTCGAAGACACCACGCTCGACAAAGACTTCTTTCTCGGCTCGGCGTTTTTGACCGCCACACGGAAGCTCGCAAACGGTTGGAGTGCCAACGCGGGAGTGGGGTTCGCCATGAGGCAGCCGACGTTGACCGAAATGTACTCCGAATACACGTACATCGGTTCGCTGCAACGCGGATTGACGTTCCTGGACGGTGACCCCGACTTGGACCCCGAACGGCTGTACCAATACGATTTAGGCATTCAGTACCAGCAAGCTTCGGTTCAACTCGGGGCGCACGTCCATCATGCGTACATCGAAGACTACATCACCTACGACTTGCTCGACCCGGCCGGAACCACCGACGGGTTCCAGACCGGAGCCCGATTCGTCAACACCGATCTGGCGACGCTGTGGGGCATGGAGGCCTATGGTCAAACCGACCTGACTTCGATGTTCTCGGTCTTCGGGATCGTCACTTATTTGGAGGGACGCGACCGCAGTCGGCTCGACCCCGCCCGGCTATCGGCCTTCAATTCTCGCAGCGCCAACGATACCATCGATGCGGAACCGTTGCCCGGGATCGCTCCGCTGGAAGGCCGGTTGGGATTGTTGATTCAAGACCCATCACCCGAGCGACGCTGGGGCGTCGAACTGTTCGCCCGCGTCGTCGACAACCAAGACCGTGTTGCGGCGACGCTCGAAGAAGTCGCGACCCCGGGATTCACCGTCTACAACATCCGCACCTATCGACGTTTCGGGGCGCTGCTGATCACCGGCGGGATCGAAAACGTGACCGACAAATTCTACCGCGAACACCTCGACTATCGGTCGGGTTTAGGCGTGTTCCGACCCGGCATCGGATTCTACACCGGTGCGGAATTGACGTACTGAGCAGCGAGCTGAAAACGAGTGGGATAGGCTTCCAGCCTGTCATTTCAGCCTCGACGAACCATCTGATTTTCGCTCATTGTTGAGCGGTAGGGCGCGAGCCCAATGCCTCTTACTTTGACGCCAAGCGGGGTGTTTTTTTAGCGGTAGGGCGCGAGCCCTCCGGTCTTTCACGGTGTTTTTGAAACGCGACCGGACGGCTCGCGCCGTTCCGCTAACACCTTTAGTTTTTTTTAGCGGTAGGGCGCGAGCCCTCCGGTCTTTCAGGGTGTTTTTGAAACGCAACCGGAGGGCTCGCGCCGTTCCGCTAAAACCCTAAAGAATTACAGGGGGAATGCTTCATAGCGTTAGATGACGGGGTGCCCGGATAATGAGGTAGACGGATGATTCTGATCCTGGTTCCGCGATCTGAGCGGTGAGCGGTCAGAACATCATTCTGCCCCGTATGGTTTTGCCATTTCAAATCATTCTGCTATTCCTGCATCCTGTCGGAAATCTCCGAGACTTCCGCCCCGCGGCGATCAGAAGTCATCGCCGCCCGCGTTGCCGCTTCCGATGTTGTCTGTGGACGTGCCGCTATTGAGTCCCGTGTAGCCTTGGTCGGCGTTGTCGTTGGACTCGTTGTTCGAAAGCGTGCCAAAATTCTCGACCAGGTCGATGCCGTCGTCAAAGTTGCCTTCGGCGTAGTTGCCGTCAAACAAACCGTTGTTCTGGTTGAAGTAGAAACCGTCCTCGGCATTGCCAATCGCCTGGTTGCCCGTCATCAGGTGATCGTTGCTGTAAAACTGGAAGCCATCGTTCCAGTTGCTGATCGCTTCATTGTCGCTGAACGTATCGAGGTTGTAGGAAAAATCGTATCCGTCGTCGTCATTGCCGATCGCCTGGTTTCGCGCAATCGTCCCCGCATTGTGTTTGAAATCAAAGCCATTGGATCCATTCTGTTCGGACGTGTTGTCTTCGAAATCGCCGAAGTTATTGCGGAACTCGAAACCATTGAACGAATTTGATGCGGCATAGTTTCCGCTGACCGTGCCCGCGGTATCGTTAAGCGTAAACCCGTTTCCAAAGTTGAAAACGGACAGGTTGTCTTGGATCGTATCGTAGTTGTCTTCGAACCAGAAACCGTCCAGGAAATTGTCGAAGGCCACGTTGTGACTCACCACGCCGTTGTTGGTTTCCACTTCGAAACCTGACGAAGCGTTGTCGGTCGACTCGTTTTCGCTGATGTCGCCTTCGTTGTAGGACACCACGAACCCGGACATCGTGTTCTCGATCGCTTCGTTTTGGAAGATCAAGCCATCGTTGTAGGCCAGCAGAAAGCCTTCTTCGCCGTTTTCCATGGCGCGATTGGCCGTGACCGATCCGCTGTTGGACGCGATCACGAACCCGGCCGATTGGTTGTCTTGCGACGTGTTGCGATCAAGCGTTCCGCTGTTGTCGTCGATCCAGAAGCCGGCTTCGGCGTTGTCGAAGGCGCAGTTTTCCGTCAGGGAACTGTCTGCGTCAAGCGCCGCAAAACGGAACCCATGGTCGGCCGCGTCCGCGACTTCGTTGCCAAACAGATGCACATTGGCCAGATCGTCGTAATCCGTGCCGTTGTCGCTGGAAATACCGTGCAGTCCGCCCTCGATGCTGAAATGGCCGACCCTGGCGTTGTCTGCCATGACGATCACCGATTGGGTGTCGTCGCTGCCACGCAGATGGATCGGAGTTCCGAAGCGAGCCACGGCGCCCGTGTCAGCACCCTTGACCGTAAACCCGCCTCCCAGCAGGTTCTGTCCGTCTTGCACGACGATGGAGTTGCTCAGTTCCAGTTCACCGGCGGAACCATCCAGGATGACCGTGTCGGTCGTCGACGTCGCGACGGCATCGGGAACATCGTCCGTGTCGGCGTCCAGGACCGTGACCGAGCCGATGGCAAAGTCGTGCTCGGCGTGCAACGCCGCTTCTTGCCCGCCGGGGGTCGGCGTTGCTCGGGTGACCACGTCGATGTCGCGGACGATGACATCCGTCATCCGCCGCTGCATGACACACATCCGTCGAGAGCGTCCGCGATCGGTCCCCAGCGGCAAACGGACGGCGATCACCGCCGCCGATTGATCGCCGCGGACGTCGTCATGCTGGTATTGGGCGCCCAGCGTCAAACGAGAATCCAGCCCCATCCAGGGCAAATCGTAGCAGCGCCATTCGGCACGTAGACGCGGTCCGGCCACCGAACGCGCGTTGACCGAATCGGTGTCGAAATGAAAAAAGCCGGCAAACCCTCGGATTTCGCTGTCGCACCATTGTGGCTTACGCCACAGCAACGCCCCGACTTCGCCGTCAAACCCGTGGTAGGCTCGCTCTTCGTTGTTCTGAACCACCAAGTTGCCGTTGGAGATCACGGCCGTCGGCGCGACCGCCGTTTGGGAGCCGCCTTCGGGCAGGTAGCCATTGACCCGCAAATCAAATCGCTGCGTCAACAGTTCCGCACCGATCGTCCCCTGTTGAAACCAATTGCCATTGGCGGATTGTTTCAAGTCATAAAAGCCATAGGCGCCCAGAATGCACTCACAGTCCATCAGATGTCGAATCGCCAGGCCCCAATTTCCTTCTCCACCACCCACATCAGCGAACTGCCCCCGCACATCGGCGAACAGCAAGCTGGATTCATTCCAAAACAACGGCAGGAACATGTCGGTGTGCAACCGCACGTCTTCGTCACTCGGGCGAACCCCTGCCGCCACATAGGGCCGGTAAACATCGTCATCATAGGAGACAGCGCCTAACGAATCGGCCGCAGACGACGTCGCTGTGATGCAGATCAGGTTGATGATGAGGCAGCCGATCCATGACGAAAGCGTTTGCAGCTTGAGACGTCCATGTTCCTTCACGATACTATCCTGGTTGACAATCAATGAGAATCGATAACTTGGTGTCGCCTCGTTGGTCCGCACGCTGCGAAACGTGCTCACTTGGTCAATATCGGAATCCGGCCAAGTCGATTGAATCGGATCTGGCAGAGAAATCTGAATCCTTGACGGCGAGTTTTCTGGTGGTAGGGCGCTGGGCATGGCGTCGGCCCCTGGCGACGCGCCCGGTTTCAGTCAACGCGCGATTCATCATTTCGCTTGAGCCATTCGCGGAGACCTTGATGAGGGAGTTGCCTCAAGACGCAACGCCCATCGTCCGTTTTTAAAATTCTTTGACGCCAACCCGTTTCGGCGGTGTCTTCTATTCGACGGCCGACTCCTTTCCACTCGAACCTTGCCTGCCAGACAGATCCATGCAGCCAGACGGGAACTCGGCGGCGAAATTCGAATACTCAGCCCTGGTGCGCAGTTTGGGCCCCGGATTGACGCTGCTGGCGCGACAATGGTGCGACGCACCAGAGGACGTCGTGCAAGAGGCGTTCCTCAAACTGTTTCATCAAACACCGTTTCCGGAGAATCCGCGTGCCTGGTTGTTCAAAGTCGTTCGGCGGGACGCCTTGAACGCGTCACGCGCCCAGTCACGCCGAAAAAAACGCGAGCAGATCAGTCGTGGCGAACGCGTCAACTGGTTTTGTGACAGCATCGAAGAGTCACTCGATGGCGAATTGGTAACCCGTGCCTTGAAGAGTCAGCCCGGTCCGATTCGAGAGATTCTGGTGTTGCGATTGTGGAATGAACTTTCATTCGACGAAATCGCCGAGCTGGCCGGAATATCGCCGCGGACGGCCTCGCGTCGCTACCAATCAGGGCTTCAGGCCATTCGATCTCAACTCAACATCAAACTCGAAGAATTTACCAGGGGATAGTTCGAAATGACCATTCCAGACCCATCGCCAGACCCCATCGAGAACAAAATGGGCGACGGAGGACAAGCAAGCGTGGAGAATTCCCTTCGGTCCTTGACGCCCAAAGGAATCGACTTGGATCAATTGGTGTATCGCGCCGGTTTCCAGGACGGATTTCGGCATGGGCAAGCAACGCCTATCAATTCGTCCTCCGCTCATTCCGTTGAGGTTCAATCGCGATCGCGTCGACTCAGTGGCGGTTCTGCCGTCGTCGGCGGCGTGGTCGGCGCACTGGCGGCGAGCTTGATCATGCTGATGTCCACGCACAACTCTCGCGACGACACAGGGGGGATCAGGATTGCCGACCCATGGGTTTCAGCTGATGGCGAGACGAGCATCCTACCCGCGGTGGATTCTCCATCCACGGCTGAATCTCAAACCAAGCCGGTTGCGGTCAGATCGTTGGTCGTGACCGATCCAGTCGACCAGACGCTGCCCCTGGGCGGCGTACTCGGTACCCGTTCACTGTATCGTTCGCCGGTAGAGGCCCAGCTTCGCTCCGTTTCGGTGTACGGGGAAGAACGTTCGGCTGAGCCACCACCGCCGGCGAACGTTTCCTTGCCGCTGCGCCGCGCTCTGCTGCTTGAAGTTGAGCGAAGTTCCTAGTGCTTCGTCAACGCTAAGTTTTAGGGTCAGCAAGAAAGTGGCGTAAGCTTCCAGCTTGCGTTTCGCGAGTGAAACGAGACGGCAAGCTGGAAGCTTACCCCACTTCTAAAGATAGAAAACGCACACGTGCTCAGTACCACTCTCAATGAAGGACATCACAATGAAACTGAGATTCATACGCGGTCTGGTTACTTGCGTGATTGGTATGACCTGTTTGTCCGCGACTACCAAGTCGTTTGCGCAAGAAGTCGCTCCGGAAACGCTAGCGGTCGGCCCCATGGCAGTCGCCGATCCGCCACTGACGCATTCCTTGTTGCCACAACTCAGGAATCAGATTCCTGGCAATGCGGTGGTCTGGTATGGACAGGTCTACGCGGAGCAACAAGCGTTGCTGCAGAGGCATGATCTCTGGAGCCAGATTGGTGAGTTGGTCAACTTGCCGTCCAATGATCTGGCCGAAAACCATTCAAAATTCAAATGGCTCGGGAGTCAACCTGTCCACAGCGGAGTGTTCGGGTCGCTCCAGAAAGCAGCCCGCTCACGGCATTGTGACTGGCAACTGCTCAACACCGGCGAGCCGTACTTTGAGATTTTACTGCCGGAAGTTCAACGTGCGCGTTCGTACGCGCGGCTGATTGTGTTGAGGGTGAAGTACCAAATCGCCGAAAAGCGTTTCGACGATGCCCTCGAATCACTGCAGCTGGGATTTGCCTTGGCCAAACATGTCGCTCAAGGAGACACGTTGGTTTGTACGCTCGTCGCAATCGGGATCGAAGACATGATGGCAGACTGTCTGTTCGATTGGGTGCAGCAACCAGGCGCTCCGAATCTCGCCTGGGCGCTCGCCGAACTGCCGGACCCGCTGGTCGACCTCCGTCCGGGGCTCGATGCCGAGTTGATCGGTCTCGAATCCACTTACCCGCTGTTTGCCCAGGCCAGGCAAATCGTGCAGCGGCAACCCGATCGCGATGATCCATCCCAGGACGAATCTCAATCGACTCCCAAACGCCGCAACAACTGGCGTTTCGTCGAGTGGTCCACGGAGCAATGGACCGATGCCCTGCGCGATTTCTGGGATCGATCCGATCTGTTCGGCGGCAATCGCAATCGCTCACGCCCCGCCTTGGGACTTCTGGTCATGGAGGCCTACCCCAGGGCAAAAGCAAGCCTCGTCCGGGCGGGTTATCCGGCAGCCCAAGTCGAAGCGTTCTCGGTCGCTCAGGCGATCGCTGTGCAAAGCTACAACGCGCATCAACGAAAGATTCAACACATGGTGCGTTGGGCCTACCAGCCGACGTCGGTCGCGTTGGCAGGTCTGCAGCAAGAATCCGACGCGGACGCGCCGACTCCGCCGGCGCTACCCGTCGATGAAATGCTCGGCAGTTCCATTCAAACCGTTGTTCATCGGCAAGCCAACGTTCAACGGAAAGTTGCAGCGTTGCGAGTGATCGAAGCCCTCCGAGATCACGCCGCTTCTCACGGCGGCGAGCTGCCCGCCTCGATCGATGAAATCGAGCTTCTGCCGATTCCCAACGATCCCGCCACTGGAACACCGTTTACGGTTTCTCGCGATGGATCGACGATCCGAATCGCCGCCCATGATGAACCGTCAGCCAAATTGTCATTCCGTCCGATTGAAATCGAAATCCGCACACAAGGAGATAAATAATGCACACAACATCTTGTCGTTGGAGTCCGAAAGATCATGCGGCATGCCGAAGCGTCCGTTGGATGGGTGCGATTCTCGGTGCAGTCTGCTCATGGAACGCGATAGCAGTGACGGCGAACGCGGTTGATCCATCGACAGTCCTTTCCGTCGTCGATGAAAACGCGATCGCGATTGTTCGCATCGACCCACAATCGTTCCACCAATTGCCGGACGCTGAATCGGCATATCTGCGGTTGGCAGGGAACTCCTTGCCCGAACACACGAGAAAGGCGATTGATCCCGTCTTGGAGATGAAGAACGTCGCCGAAGCGTTTCTGCTGTTCAGTGCGTCCGAGACAAGTCACGTGCCGTTCACACGCGATCCGATTGTTGTCATGTCCGCAGACACGGATCAGACGGTGGCGGTGGGCGATGGTGGCGACGGCCTGGGACAGACCAAGAAGGTCGGGGCAGCCATGGTCGCCGGCAATCTGGCGAGGTTGAACTTTGATCGTTTAGGGAAGCCGTCCGAAGCCCGGGACGTTTTCCGCGCCGCCTTCTCGGCTCTCGATCCGGCGCCTCTGCAGTTTGCCGTTTATCTCAATGCTGATCGTCGACGGTCGATCAAGGAGTTCGGTCTGGCCGAACTGGAGCGTTTGTTTCCCGTCGACACCCATCGGCTCGCCGAAGTCGACTGGATTTCCGGCTCTGCCTATCCGGCCGGAGCGGCGGGCATCGAATTCCTCTTTCACGTCGCCGACGGCGAAGATGCCGACGCGACAAAAAACGCGATTCGCAAGAGCATCGAAGACCGGCTTTCCGCGCCGCTTGAGATCCAAAACAGCAGCGATGTCAACGATCGCACCCTACGAATACAGTTAGGGGCCAGTGCGGGGAGTCGTCAATTGCAGGCCTGGTCGATGGAGGCGAAACGGAAAATTGCAAACTCACGACTGCGACGGATCGCGTTGGGACTTCACAATTATCACTCTGCCTATAGCCGACTTCCCTCACCGGTGATGACCGGCGAAAGCGGAGAACCGCTACTCAGTTGGCGCGTTGCGTTGTTGCCGTTCTTGGGAAAAGCCGAGTACAAGCTGTATCAATCGTTTCGTCTGAATGAACCATGGGATAGCGAACACAACCGACCACTTGCCGATCAAATGCCGGATGTCTTTGCCATCGATGCCTCCGCCGCAAATGGAAACCGTTCGACCGTTGCCATCCCTGTCGGCGAGGGACTGTTTTTCGACGGCGACGAGCCCAAGTTCCGCGACATCATCGACGGACTCTCGAACACGATCATGGTGTTCGAAACGCCCGATGAGAACGCCGAGATCTGGAGCAAGCCCGCCAATCCCACGCCGTCACCCTCCAATCTAGATGACGTGCTCGGAGGCCACTTTGGCGAGGAGGCGGTTGTGGTTCACGGCGATGGATCGATTCACTGGATCAAACCCAAAGCCTTAGGCGAATCACTCTGGGGGCGGTTCACCCGAAACGGCAAGGAACCGTACGAGTGATACGGCTTTACCGCTGGCGTTTGCGGTGTCGGCGCTGCGTGAGGACGCAACCGGTTGCCATCAGAATCAGGGCAAAGCTGGCGGGTTCCGGCACCGCGGAAACGGCCACGCGGTAGGTCCCCAAGGTGTTGTCGGTAAAACGAAAGGAAATGTAAAACTCACCTTCCTCGGCCGCCGATGCTCCAGCGAGAAACGAGATTTGACGACCGTCAATCACATCACCGACGCGAGCCAATTCGCCAAAGGTTGAACCCACTTTGTAGTACGTGACCAACTCCGGGTCGTTGTCCGTCACGGCACGGAACACGGCTGCGTCACCGTTGACGGCCAACGAAAACGTATCGAAATTCAGAAACTCATCGCTTCCATAGGGGGTGTCGTTGTTGACCAGGGTGTCAAAATTGCCAGCTTCGTCGACCGAATAAAAGCCAATTCGATTGTTCGACGGGTTGACCGTTGCGGCTGCGAAGTAGGCAACGTTGTTGTCGATGTGGGTATCGGCAAAACCTAGAAATTGCTCACCGGTACCAGGCATGGCATCGTTGGTATCGAAGATCTTTTCCAGGGTTCCGGATCGGTCGGAATAGACGCCCGACAAGCCGGCGCCGTTGTTGCCGTGGAAAAGAATGGAGCCATTTTTTCCGATGTCGCCTCGCGAGGATTGAAAGCTGTCGATGTCGAAATTTCCGGTGCCCGAGGGAACCGCCGTGTTGCGGTTGGCAATCGTTGTGTTGGTTCCGCCGGAGTTCTTGTAGAAGCCCGGATTATTGAACACCGAGGACGTCCCCGAGCCGTGCATCACCACATCTCCGTTGTCCAACACCCGAAGGTCTCGAAACGTTCGCGGCGATGTTCCTGTTTGCTCGATCAGTTGAGGGGTTCCGCTTGAACCGAGACGATAAAGATAGTTATCCGTGCTCACCCGACCGCTGAAGAACACATCGTTTTCAAACACGTCGATGGCATCTATGAAACTGAAAGTCGTCGTCCCGGAAAAGATCGGATGGGACACGATGGTGTTGTGATCGACCAATGTCGAAAAGCTTCCGTCGGAGCTGCGACGAATGATCCCGAATTCACTTTGATTCGTCGACGCATTGAATCCCGATGCGATAAAGACGTCATCGTCTCCATCGGGTCGCACAAAGCTTGCGCTGATGTTGGGGCCAAACCCAGGGACCTGAGTGTCCGAATGGAGCACCTCTCTGAACTGGAGTGTCTGCGCGTTCGTCGGGCAATTCCCGACAAGGATCGCGGCGCCTAGAAGTAAAAGCAAGCTGGTCAATCGCATCGGTGTCCCGCCTCGTGTTGAACGTGCACTGTTCGTGTGCACTGCCGTTGTTTCGTTGTCGTCTCGAAGCTGTCAATCTAACGGGGCTAACATACAGCCCCTACGCCGCGTCCGCAACAAATGGGCGGCTCAAGCCTGGACACCAGCGCCGTTGGTGTGCAGCCTTCAGGCGATCCCTCTCGCTGCAACGCAGCGACCCGGTGCGGCTCAAGCCTGGACACCAGCGCCGTTGGTGTCTAGCCTTCAGGCGATTCTCGGATTCGCAAGCTGGAAGCGTACGCCACGGTCATTCGGTGGCGTAGAGGACGCGGTCGGCGCCGGCGGCGCGGGCCGCGTCGTAGGCGGCGACGGTGCGATCCATCGTGACTTCGCTCTCCGGGTCGATGATCACCGGTGGCTGCACGCCCAACGCGATCACTTCGGCCAACCGCGATTGCAATACCTCGACCGATTCGATCCGCTGGCCGCCGAACTCGATCACGGGCAATCCGTTCCGTACCAACAGCTTGACCACGATCTCGTCAAATGCCTCTACCGGAGGCGGCTGGTCGGTGTTGGCTTCGCTGCCGCCGGCGGGGACTTCGGCCAAGGCACTCGGTAAGTCGTACTCGGGAGTCTCGAAACTGCTGGTCCAAACGAAGAAGATCAGCAGCAAAAAAACGACGTCGATCATCGGCGTCATTTTGACTTCCAAGGCACCCGTTCGACCATGGCTGGGTAATCGCATCACGCTAACCCTGTTCCTTGACGGCCAATTTGATGTCCAATAACCCAAGCTCGGCCGATGCTTTCAAGATCGGCTCGATGCTTCCGTAGGGAACCTCGCCATCGGTGCGGATTCGCAGGGACGCCGATTCGCCGTCACGACGTACCACGTCGTTCAGGATCGCATCGAGTCCGGCGTCGTCGAGTATTTTGCCGCCGACGAGTCGTTGACGGTCGCGGTTGACGGTGATGGTCACCGAAACCGGGTCGATGCTGAGCGGGTTGTGCGTCGATGCGACGGGCAGCTCGACGGGCAATCGCGACTCCTGTCGCGCCAGGTGGCTGGACACCAGGAAGAAGATGATCAGCAGAAACACGACGTCGATCATCGGCGTCATGTTGGCACCGGTGAACGGTCGGTTCTGCTGATTGGGAATCTTCATCGGCTCGGCGGCCTGTTGATTAAAACCGAACGGTCATGGGATCAGCCCGTTCGCGTCAGCGTCCGACCTGCTTCGGAAGTCACCCTCCCTCTGGGAGGGTCGCGGAGGAGTTTACGACGACGCGGGGAGGGTCTCTGTGGCTCGGAATCGCTCAGCGACGACCGCTCGACCCTCCCCTCGCTGCGCTCGACCCTCCCTGCCAGGGAGGGTGACTGAAGTTGTGTCGATACCGATGGCCAGGGGGAGAGTGACGACAACCCGTGGATAACGCTTCAACCTCCGGCGGCTGCGATCACGGCGTCTTCGTTGATGCCGAAGTGCTCGTAGACTTCTGAATAAGGTCCGCTGGCGCCGTAGCCGGACATGCCGACAAACTTGCCTTGCAGCCCGATCCAGCGGTCCCAAGACATTCTCAGCCCCGCTTCGACGGCCACGCGGTTGGTGACTGCCGGCGGCAACACTTGATCTTGGTAGGCTTGGCTTTGCTCGGCAAAGATGTCCATGCAAGGCATGCTGACGACGCGGACCTTCTTGCCGGCTGCGGTCAGTTTTTCGGCGGCCGTGACGCACAGTCCCAGTTCGCTGCCGCTGCCCATCAAGATCACATCCGGTGTGCCTTCGCAGTCCGACAGCACGTAACCACCCTTGGCACATCCCGTTGCGGCGGCGTATTTGGTTCGGCACAGCGTGGCCATGTTTTGACGCGACAGCACCATCGCGGCGGGATGATCGGTGATCTCCATCGCGGCTCGATAGCACTCGGCGACTTCGTTGGCGTCACCGGGGCGGAACACATTCAGTCCCGGAATCGCACGGCACGCCGAGAGGTGTTCGACCGGTTGGTGGGTCGGACCGTCTTCGCCGACGCCGATCGAATCGTGCGTCAGGATGTACAGGATCGGCTGGTGCATGATCGACGACAGTCGCATCGCGCCACGCATGTAGTCGGTAAAGACGAAGAACGTCGCCGCGTAGCCTCGCAGACCCGTCAGGCAGATGCCGTTGACGATGCCGGCCATGGCGTGCTCGCGGATACCGAAGTGCAGGTTGCGACCGGCGTACTGACTCGGCAAGAAGTCTCCGGCGCCGTCGAACTTCAAATCGCTCTTGTTGCTCGGTGCCAAGTCGGCCGAACCGCCGATCATGAAAGGCACGTTCTTGGCGATCGCGTTGAGCACCTTGCCGCTGCTGTTTCGTGTCGCGTCGCCTTTTTCGCTGGCTTCGAATTCCGGGATGTCTTTGTCCCAGCCCTCGGGCAACTTGCGATCGAAGATCGCTTGCAACTCGGCCGCCTTTTCGGGGTTGGCCGACTGGTACGCCGCCCAGGTTTCATTCCATTTTTGGTAATCGGCGGCACCGCGCTGGCCGAGGTTATTGGCGAAGTGCTCGATGACGCCGTCGGGGATGTGGAATTTCTCTTCGGGCGGAAAACCGTAGGCTTTCTTGGCCAGCTCGACTTCGTCCCAGCCCAACGGCGCCCCGTGTGCTCCGTGCGTGTTTTGCTTGTTCGGGGCACCCCAGCCGATGATCGTCTTGCAGATGATGATGGTCGGCTTGTCGGTGCAGCTGCGGAAACTTTCGATCGCCTTGGACAGGTTGGACAATTCGTTGACGTCGGAGACGTGAACGACGTTCCAGCCGAGGCCTTCGAATCGTTTGCCGACGTCTTCGGAGAACGACAAACTGGTGTCGCCTTCGATCGTGATGCTGTTGTCGTCGTACAGCCAACACAGGTTGTCCAGTTTCAGGTGCCCGGCGACCGAAGCGGCTTCGCAGGCGACGCCTTCCATCAAGTCGCCGTCGCTGCAGAGGGCAAAGACGTTGTAATCGAACAGCTTGTGTTGGTCGGTGTTGTAGTTTTCGGCCAGCCACTTTTGGCTCATCGCCATTCCGACACTGTTGCTGACGCCCGCACCGAGCGGCCCGGTTGTGGTTTCGATTCCCGCCGCTTCGGCGTATTCCGGGTGCCCGGCACAAACGCTTCCGATCTGACGAAAGTTCTTGATGTCGTCCAGCTTGATCGACAGTTCGTCCAACACGTTGCCGTCTTTGTCGGTCGCTTTGACGCCGGCCAGGTGCAGGGTGCTGTAGAGCAACATCGACGCGTGACCGCAGGACAGCACGAACCGGTCACGGTTAGGCCAATTCGGATGCGATGGATCATATTGCATCGTGTGATTGAACAACTGATAGGCGATCGGTGCCAGCGCCATCGGTGTCCCGGGGTGACCGCTGTTGGCAGTCTGGACCGCATCCATGCTGAGGGAGCGAATGGTGTCGACCGCGAGGGTCTCAAGATCAGTCGATGCAACACTCATTTTGCGTGGTCTATTTCGTCGAGAGAGGAAGAAAATTTCGTTTCGGCCAGCCGCAAAAGGTACCGCGTTTGTGGCAATTTCGAAAGGGTCGACGGACAACCGTCAGGTCAACACCCCGCTTTTCCCGGCCCAGAGACGTGATTTTTTTGAAAATCGGACGGAGATTTCGATCCCCCGATTGCCGGCGAGCAAGCGTCGTGCTCGACGGGGATCGCCTGTTCGGATCGGTGCACGCCGCAGCCGACGGGACCAAGCGAATGGTTGCCGGGATGTCGGCGCAACCCGTAGGCCCTGAGGTCAGGCTGAGATGGACCCACCGATGGCAGCGCGAACCCACGGATGGAGAGCAGCCTGGGATCCGTGGGTTCGCGCTGCCATCCGTGGGTGTTATTCAACTCGCTTGCAGGGTACTGCCATGGAACACAACACCGGTGCGGCCACTCGCCACACGCCGACGGCAGCCCGAATCCAGTCACCACCAATGCGAGCGATCCGTAGTGATGGTCAAAGTGCCAGACGTAGAGCCCCAAGAGTTGCGTCAGCGCGAGCGTTTTGAAAAACATCGCGTCGCGCCGAAACGTGCCAAAGGAAACGGGTGTCCGTTCCTGCAACGTTCCGATGTAGATCGCGTAGTGAACGAAACTCGTTGTCGCCGGGACAAGGGTCTCAACGGACATCGGTGCCTCGCTTCGTCCCGACAAACAAATAGTAGGGCGCTCGGATCAACGGCAGATAGGGAACTTTTCCCAGTCGCTCGCTAAAACGCGTGACCTCAAACTTGCGGTGCAGCATGGCGGTGTGATCGGCGCTGAGGTAAACATTATCCGCACCAAACCAATGGGTCCAGAACGATCGGCGGAGCCAGTGATGTTGCCGATGCCCGTGGGCGGCGTACTTTCGCGACACATAAAAATCCACGACACCGATCACCCCGCCCGGTTTCAGGATCCGATACGCCCGTTCGATCGCTTCGAACCAATCGGGGATCATGGTCAGGGAATAGGAAAACGTCACGATGTCGGCGCTTTCGTCGGCATGATCCCAACGCGTCACATCGGCCAATGCAACCTGGGCATTGGTGATGCCCGCGTCGCTCAACCGGTCGCGTGCGACGTCCAGCAAGGACGGCGAAAGATCGACCACATGAATGTGCCTTAAACCCGCGCAGCGATCGCCGGCCCGCAGGATGTTTTCGCCGGTTCCGGCCCCCAGGTCGGCCCAAACCCCACCGGTCGGGAAATCCAGGCCGTCGATCAATTCGTCACGACCGTGTAGCAGACGTGAACGAAACGAATCGTAGTCGGACGCCTGGCCACTGTAGAAACTCTCCAACCGCTCGGCGTGCGTCTTTCCCCGTACCGGATGAGCCAGCAGGTGCCAGATGACGCGCAGGTCGCTGGCCCAGGCCGATTTCTGGACCACGGTCTGTCGGTTGCCGGTGCCCTTGGTGATGCCCGTGCTGCTCATGCTGCGACACCGTTCAGATCGGCGATGTAGAAGCTGCCGTAGGTGTGGACACGATCGGTGACATGCAACTGAGCCGCCAATTCTTTTTGGTAGCGAAGCAGTTCTCCCAGTTGGACGTGGGTGCCGTTGGCTTGGACCGTCAAGGGATCGACGAAGTCAACATCCAGTGCCGCACTGCGCCACAGGATCCGCGTGTGTTGGGCCGATCGGTCGATGATGCTCTGCCATTCCGCGGCCAGCAAATCGGGGTGTCGTTCGTACAGCCAATCCATGTGGTCGAGCAAGACGAATCGCGAGACGGGCGCGTCATGGACGCGCAGAAACGATTCCACCGTGTTGTTGTGGGTCGTCACACGGTCCACCAATCCTCTGCGAAGTTGGTCAAAACCCTCAGGTGTCAGATATTCCGGGCAACAAGACGGCGTGTAGCTGCCGGTCAGATAGACACGCCAAAAGTAGTTGTCCTTCAGCGGGATCTTCTTGAACACCGTCTCGATTCGATCTTGGATAAAACGCCCGATGCCGCCGGGATAGCCGCGGTCGATTTGCATCCGCTGACTTCGCGGGACTCCCAACATCGCCAACGTCGTGTCGCGACGCAGCACCCACCGCATCGGTTTGGAGAACAACTGCTCCGAGACGCCGCGTGCGTCGTAGATCTCGGCTTGCTCCTGGACCGTTTCGGCCGAAAGGATTTCTTGAACCGATTCGCGCAGCCCCTGCGGCCGGTTGAGATAACCGTTGATCATCCAGGCAAAGAAGCCCGACGTTCCCCGAAAATAAAAACTCTTGCGTCGTGCTGACCCGTCAAAGAAGTCGAGTCGTCGATCCCAAATCGCACGATCGGAACCACGCAGCGCCGGACGCACTCGATCGTGGTAGATCGATTGCCAGTTCGGGTGCAGGCCCTTGCCGAAGATCTCAAAGAAATCTTCGTACTCCAACGTCCGGATGGCGGCCATTTTTAGTTCCAACAGCGCGTTCTGCATCGCGTTCATGTCGACCGCGTGCACCGCCCTGGGGGCCTGTAACGCGTAATCGAGCGCATTGCAGCCGGCCGACGTGATGACCAGTACCGTGTCCTCGGCGCCGAGGTCGAGCGCGCGACGATCCAGCCGCGGATCTTCCCAGCAGGTGTTGTAAACGAGGTTTCGCTGATGCACTGCGTTGAAGCAGCGTTTTCCAATCCATTCCGTGATCATTCCGGTGGTTTCCGTTGGCAAGGGTGTGTGTTGGGCGCCGATTCAGTCGACGGAGGAAACGACACATTCGCGATCGGGGTTCGCTGCCGTGTCGTCAAAAAGAGATTCGTTGGTGAGCGGCTGCGGTTGAAACACCGCTCGGGCGACCGGGGTCGGCTGTCGTTGACCGAGTTGCATCACTTGGGGATCGCCGTAGCGGCTGACGAGTTCCAGGTTGCCGTTGTGGCGTTCGACCAGACCGGTGCAGTTCTCGACCCAGTCACCGGTATTGCAGTACAGCACCGAATCGGACCGTTTCATCACCGGCGTATGGATGTGTCCGCAGATCACGCCGTCGCAGTCTTTTTGATGAGCGTGGTGCATGATCTTGTCTTCGTAACGACTGATGAATTTCACCCCGCGTTTGACGCGGCCCTTGATCACCGCGCAGGCACCGTACGGGTTGCGGTCGTGGTGCAGAAATCGATTCTTGACCCAGCGGTTGAAGCTGAGGCAGGCGTCGTAAAAGCTGGAACTTCCTTTGGAAATCCACTGCGCCCGGGTTTCGAAAAAATCAAACAGGTCGCCGTGTGTGACCAGAAATCGCCATCCGTGGAGCGTTTCCAGAATGAATTCGTCGGCGATGCGGACATCGGGAAATCCGGCCGGCATGACGCTGCGAAAGGACGCTTCACGCAGGAACGAATCGTGGTTGCCGGGGGTGTAGTGCAGCTGCGTCCCTTGCTGAACCAGATCCACCAAATGGCGGATGATGGCATCGCAGGGTTCGGTCCAGTGCCAACCCGAATTGATTTTCCAAGCGTCAAAGAAGTCGCCGACCAGGAATAACTTTTCCGGGCGATAACGCTGGAGAAACGCCAGGCATTCTTCCGTGCGTGCGTGCTTGCATCCCAAGTGGACATCACTGACAAGCAATGTCCGTACTGAAAGCGGTGAGGTCCCACTCATGCCGATAACGCCTCTGCTCCTTGCGGAGTCGATGAATAACCGATTCCTTAGACAGGGCAGAGCGTATCAAAAGAGTGTTTCTATCTCGTTAATCCCAAACGCAGCTTTCGGTAAGAACTCATTTATTTTCCGTGAGGCGTTGTTGTGCGATGTCGATCAGCGGTTTCAGGTCCGAATTCTCGCCGTACAGTTCGACCAGGCTGTACCAGATCTTGCGCGCCTCGACGACTTGGTTTTCACTGAGCAATTGATCGGCTTCGTCCAGTCGCGCCTGGACGATCTTTGCCGCATCGCTTTCGACGGCAGATTTTTCTTCCAGATTCGCGATTTGAAACCGCGCCGCATTGACGGCGGTTTCGTACTCCGGATCGTCGCCCAGCACCGTCACCATGCTGTGGTACATGTCGATCGCTTTGGCGAAATCGCCGTTGGCGGAATACTCTTGCGCCTGCTTGTGCAACAGTTCGCCTTGATTCTTCATCGGCAGGTTGTTCTTGATTTTGACCGACAACTGGTGCAAGAACTGTTTGACGTTGATCACGTCGATTTGTTGCTGAGCCCACTCGGCGTTCGGGCCGTCGGGAAAACGCACCAACAGTTCGCGCAGCGGTTCGTCTTCGGCTTCGGCCAACGCCTTGCGTGTGTCCATCGCGATCAGTCGTTCGGCACGATCACGGAGCGACTGTTCACTGGCGGGCCAGGCGACGTAGGCCAACAGCATCAACAACAAGACCAGGCCGCCCAACAGGAACCAGGGCTGGTCGTGCCAAACCGTGTTGTCGGGGACCTCGTCTTCTTCCTCGATGGCATTCAGATCGATGACGCCGCGTCCCAGCAACGTGCGCGCTTCGTCTTTGTCTTGTTGATTGGTGACTTGTAACGGGCTAAATCCGCTACTGGTGTGTTCGGCAACACTGGTACGTGAGAGGGATCGTTTGCGGACTTCCACCAACGCCATTTTGACGGCGGTCGCGCTGGGCGGTCGGTTGGCCGGATCTTTTTCCAGCAATCGCATGATCAGCTTGTCGAACCAAATCGGACACTGCAACACGATCGAGGCCGGTGTCGGCGGTTGCTCGTGTTGCACGTTCTCGCGGACCTCTTGCATCGTCTCGCCGCTGATCGGCAAACGCCCCGTGATCGCCTGGTACAGCAACACGCCCAAGGCATACAGGTCGGCGGAAGGTTGTGGGGGTGGCACCGAGTTGCCGACGGCGACCGCGACGACTTCGGGTGGCTGTCGGGCCACTTGATCGATCGAAGGCGGACGAGGCGTGCGAAACGGTGATCCGAACCGATCGGTGCGAAGGTCTAACAAGACCGGCGCGAAGCCGGCGACGATGATCTTGTCCGGACAGATCGCCCCGTGAACCACGCCCTGGCCGTGCAGGTATTCCAACGCATCGGCGATGCCCTGGGCGATTTCCAAGACGTTTTCCCATGACAGTCGTCCCGTCCGCTCGATCTGGCTGGAGAGTGTTTCGCCGTCGATCAACTCATACGCCAGATAAGCGTCGGTTTCCTCAAACCCGCCGCCATAACATTTCGCGATGCCGGGATGCGACAGCGTCTTTAAGTGCTCCCATTCGTCGGCCAATAATCGCCGCGCTTCCGGCGTGCCGCCAAAGGGCGCCGAAAAAATCTTGACGGCGATCGACTTTTTTAACTGGACATGGATCGCACGCCACACCGAACTCGTCGACGGATGGTCGCCAAGTTTCGTTTCGATCGCGAGCGGGCCGAGGCGGCTTCGGGGCATCGTGCAAGGGGTCGACAGCTGGGACGCAAAGGACAGAATCCATAGCATAACCTCTGATGACACAAAATGGATGGTGCGACAGGGTGGCGTTGCGTGACGTAGGCTTCAGTTCCGGTACAACCGCCGATCGATGCGGTCGACGGCTTTGCCGAATATTCCAGTCCTGACGATCCGATCGCCACCCGACATTTCGCAACACACCATGACGATTCGCCACCGATCCATCCTTTCGGTTTTCTTTTCCCTGGCTGTCATCACAACGACTTCGGCTGACGCGCAAACCAGTTGGGTCTCGGCCGAACGAAGCGACGCTTTGTCCGCCGCCCATCATTTGGGGATCGCCAAGCCCGCCGACCCCGATCGTGTCGTCGGGCATGACGCTTGCGTGAAATGCCACGCGTCGGAAGTCAAGGTTTGGCAGACGACGCCGCACGCGATGACGTTTGACCAATTGCATCGCAAACCCGAAGCCAAGCAAATCGCATCGAAGTTGGGTCTGCGTTCGATCAAGCACTCCGGTCGCTGTGTCGCGTGTCACTACACCCAGCAATCTGACGCCGCTGGCCAGCCCGGTTCCGACGCGGCGCATCACGTCGTTGCCGGCGTCTCGTGTGAATCGTGTCACGGTGCCGCCAAAGACTGGCTAGACTTGCATCACCACTACGGCGGCGAAACCGTCACGCGTTTGACGGAGTCTGCCGAGCACCGTGCCGAACGAATCACGCAAAGTGTTCGAGCAGGGATGCGCAACCCCGCAAACGTGTATCTGGTCGCGCAAAGCTGTCTGCGCTGCCATACCACCGCGGACGAAGAATTGGTCAACGTCGGCGGTCATTCCGCCGGGTCGCTGGACTTTGAGTTCGTCTCGTGGAGCCAAGGGACGATCCGGCACAACTTTGTTCACAGTGACGGCAAGCACAACGCGACCCGATCACGCGAGCAGTTGCGCGTGATGTTTGTCGCCGGAATGATCGCCGAACTCGAAGCATCGCTGCGGGCGACCGCGGTTGCGACCCAGAAAGCGACCTTCGCCATGACCGTCGCACAACGCGCCAGTCGTGCGTCGAAACGACTGCAAAGCGTTGCGGCCAAGGTCCAGGAACCGATCCTGGATCAAATCCTGAAGGTCGTCGCAGGCGTCAAACTCAAACTGAACAATGAAGCCGAGTTGACCGCCGCGGCGGATCAGATCGCCACGCTCGGCTACCGCTTCGCCGCCGAGTGCGACGGCCAGGGACTCGCCAACCTGGACCCGTTCATCCCAACGGCCCGCAAGTAACCCCGAGGCCCAAGCCTCCAGCTTGTAGGTCACGCTGTGCGTGACGGATGGCTACCTCGCTAAAAGTGGCCTAAGCTTCCAGCTTGCATGAAAGTGGCGTAAGCTTCCAGCTTGCGTCCCGGCAAGCTTCAGCTTGCCCCCTACCCCACGCCAAGCTAAAGCTTGCGGAGCGGCAAGCTGGAAGCGTGCCCCACTTCAAGCTGGAAGCGTGCCCCACTTCAAGCTGCAAAGTGGCCCAAGCGAAAGCTTGCCCCCCTACCCCACGCCAAGCTAAAGCTTGCGGAGCGGCAAGCTGGAAGCGTGCCCCACTTCAAGCTGCAAAGTGGCCCAAGCGAAAGCTTGCCCCCTACCCCACGCCAAGCTAAAGCTTGCGAAGCGGCAAGCTGGAAGCGTGCCCCACCTCAGGCATGCACAGCATGCCCTACCTCGGCTGGCTGGGCAGGTTGGTGGCGATGATGCCGTCGTTGCCGTAGTTGTCGACTTCGTTGACGGCCAGGTCCTCGCTGTAGTCCCCGGTCTTGACGATCACGATGTCGCCGGCTTCGTCTTCTTCCACCGCCGCACCGTGGTGCCGCGTCAGTTCCAACGTGGCGAGGAACCAGCCGATCAGGGCCGACTTGTGGATGCCGCCTTCGACCAGATCCATCAACGGCACGCGCGGCCGCGCCGCGAGGTGTGTGTGGATCTTTTGCATGTAAACGTGGATCGGGGTGTCGTCGTAGATGACTTCGGTTTGCGGGGGGCCGGCGGATTCACGCATGATCCGTCCGAAGGCGCTGACTAAGTCCCAGATCTCCAAATCGGCGATCGGTTGATCGCCCGGGTCGATCCGACGTCGCGGCAGGTCATCACTCATCCGTTGGTAACGCTGTTGCCAGCGGCCCGCCATTTCATCCAGCACCGCCGCCGCGTCCCGGATCTCCTTGTACTGCAGCAGCCGTTCGACCAGCTCGGATTGCGGGTCTTCGATCTGCTCGTCTTCCTCGTCGGATTCAACCGTTTGGGGAAGCACCGCCTGGCTTTTTAATTCGACCAGGATGCTGGCCAGTTCCAGAAAGTCGCCGATGTCGGCCAGGTCCAATTCCTGGAGCAGTTCCAGGTAGTCGCTGTATTGATCGATCACCTTGGAAAGTGAGACCTCCATCAAGCTGACCTCCTGGCGTCGCGCCAGGTACAGGAGCAAGTCGATGGGACCGTTGTAGATAGCGAGTTCGACGCGGAATGGCATGGACTCAGTTTAGCCTAAACCGCCAGTTGGACCAAATCTTTCCGCCCCGTGTGGCCGTCCGCCTGGATCGCCTTCTGTTCCAACTCCTCGTCGACGAGGTTGTAAAACACGTCTCGTTGGCGCGGTTGGAATCCCAATTCTTCGATCGCCTGACGAATTTGGGTCAACGACATGAAGTGGACAGTTCCGGCTTCGGCGACGACGTTCTCTTCAATCATCAAGCTGCCCATGTCGTTGGCGCCGAACAGCATCGCCAATTGACCCATCTTCAAACCCTGCGTCACCCAGCTGCTTTGGATGTTGGCAATGTTGTCCAGGAACAAGCGGGAAACGGCTTGGGTCTTGAGGTATTCAAACGATCCTGACGTCGGGATGTGGCTCATGTCGGTGTTGTCCGGCTGGAACGTCCAGCAGATGAAGGCCGTGAATCCACCGGTTTCATCCTGCAGGTCGCGGATCCGCTCGAGGTGCTCGATCCGCTCGGCCAAGGTTTCAACATGACCGAACATCATCGTCGCGGTGCTGATCCCGCCCAGCTTGTGCCAGGCCCGCATCACGTTGAGCCAATTGTCCGAGTCGACTTTGCCCCGAGTCAGTTCGTTGCGGACGCGGTCGACCAGGATTTCAGCACCTCCGCCGGGAATGCTCCCCAAGCCGGCCGCTTTCAGCCGCGACAGAACCTCTTCGATCGGCAGGTTGTTCACCTTGGTGAAATGGTACAGCTCGGGCGGGCTGAACCCGTGGATGTTCACCGACGGGAACGCCGACTTGATGTCCGAGAGTAACTCTTCGTACCAATCGAGTTTGAACTTCGGGTGCAAACCGCCTTGCATCAAGATTTGGTTGCCGCCGACCGCCACCGTCTCTTCGACTTTGCGGAGCAGTTCCTCTCGCGGCAGCACATAGCCTTCGTCGCTCTTGGGGCCGCGATAAAACGCGCAGAAGTGACAGACGGCGGTGCAGATGTTGGTGTAGTTGATGTTCCGATCGACGTTGTAAGTTCGATACGGTTCGGGGTGCAACCGCCGCGAGACCTTGTCGGCGGCCGCACCGATGGCCGCCAGGTCGTGGCTTTCCAACAGCGTTAAACCTTCCGATGCCGAAAGTCGCTCGCCGGCAACCGCTTTGTCCAGGATGTCCGTGATCATGATTCTTCAATCGATTCAGTAGTTTTCGTGTCGAGCAATCCGAGTGCTTCGCAACCGTCGCGGAATCGCCGCAGTCCAGCGCGTTCGGATTCACCCAGTTGAAAGTGAAGGTTCTCGGCAAAATAGCGATACAGGTCTTCGTTCGTCAGCCCGTGTGCCGCCGCATGGGTCCGGGCAATCGATTCCATCGCTTCCACACCGGCGTCGCGACAACGCTGCAGGATGTCGACCAGATCATCGGTGTCGATGCCGGGTCTGGCCACCCACATGGCGAAAACGAAGGGGGTTTCGGTGTAGCGGCACCAGCGGTCCCCGAGGTCCCAAATCTCATTGTAGACCCCCCGCTCGGGATGCATCGCACGGTCTCCGATGATCAGCACGGCGTCGGCGTCGACCGATTCGGGTGACTGCTCCATCGACAGAACCGTCGTTTCGGGTTTCAGCCCGTGCATCTGCCACAATAACACGCGTACCATCGCCGCGCTGGTGCGACTGCCTTCGTCCAACGCTAACCGTTTGATCTGCTTGACGGGCACGCGGCTGACCAACCGCACGCTCCATACCGGCCCGCGGCAGGCGATCGCGGCGTCGGAGACGATTTGATAACCGTCGCCGCGAAAGTACTCGACCGAGGGGATCAGCGCGACGTCTAATTCACCGCTGCGCAGCTGACTGGCCAATCGGCTGGGCAAGTTCAACGTCAACGAGTCACCGGGTCCCAGGGCTTCTTTGAGCCCGTGGATCAACGGTTTGGTGTTCAAGTACGAAACGGCGCCGAGGCGAGTCATGATTCCGACCGAATTGCAGTGGTGACGACGCGAAACGGTAACCTGACCGCAACCGCGTCGCGAGCGCAACACCTTAGCCGATCCACCGCCGTTCGCCGAGGTCGTGTCGTTTGAAAGTCACCCTTCTGGCAGGAGGGTCGAGCGAAGCGAGGGGAGGTCGACTCTCCCAGGGGGCATCGTCCAAGGTCCGCTGTGGCTTCGGTACGTCTTTCCCCGTGTCCGCCCGCCAAGATCATGGTGTCGACAGATCAAACGGACAGGCCGATTCGACTTCGATCAGGCGGCCGTTGGACGGGTCGTGAAATTCTAAGCGATGGGCGTGCAGCAGGATGCGAGGGGTGTGCTGTTTCGCCGCTCCGCCCTGCGCCGCACCGTAGGTTTCATCACCGACGATCGGGTGGCCGCGTGAGGCGGTTTGCAGACGCAGCTGGTGCATGCGTCCGGTGATCGGATTCAGTTCCAACAGGGTGCGATCGGCGGCAAGGTCCAGCGAGAGCGTTTTGAGGACGGTGCTGGCCAGCTTGGCACCGGGGGCGGCTTCGTCACAGACCTCCGCCCGCGGTTGGTCGTTCATCTTGCGAATGAAATCGTCCCATTGCTGAGGGCCCGTTTGCCCCACGTTGCATTGTCCTTCGACCACCGCGAGGTACTGCTTGCGAGTTTTGCGGCTTGCGAACTGGGCGGAAAGAAGTCGGGCGGCTTTTTTCGTCAGTGCGACCAAGATCACGCCACTGACGAACCGATCCAATCGGTGTGGAAAGGAGAGGTAGCCATCGGGGCGTGCGAGTTGACGATGCAGTCGGCTTTCCAGACTATCGATTCCCGCGGGCGCTTGCGTCGATAGCCCGGCCGGCTTGTTGACCGCCAGCATCAGATCGCTCTGCCAAAGCAATTCAATGTCCGGGTCAGCCATCAGTGATCGAATCCGTCATGGGTAAGTGCGTCGACAGAGATTCAGCGATGCAGGTGCATCGCACGTGGTGGATCAAGCGAACTGTCGCGTTGGTTTCGGAAAAGTGGGATAGGCTTCCAGCCTGTCATTTCAGCATCAGCGATGCTGTGAAGCCAATTGAACCGGTTGATGCACCGCAAACACAAAACGTTGATCCGCGCGTGTCACTTTCAGCGCATAAAAAAACGAGAGATCCCGGCCACGACAAAGAGAAGTTTTAATCGAAATCGCAACTTCGCTTCGTACACGAATCTCTCGCTCAATGAAGTTGTACGCGTTGTCGCACATCAGTCAAGAGCGACTGGTGCGATCGGATTAAAAAAAATGAAGCGTTTGTGAGCTGATTTCAACGACAATCTTGGACTTCCAACATCACTTCACGGTGCGCCGCGCGCGTGGGCGGCGCGCAACCGGTTAACCTTTATGACGGTGGTTCCGTTTGAACGTTACCGACCGCCCAAACACTTCCTGCTAACAGCCAACGCGACATGCAACCGGCTATCGATCTTTCCGAAACATCGCACTTGCACTTCGTTACCGGAACGCTTGCCCAGCATGCGGTCCGCGAGATCGTCGACGCGCTCGCCGGGCGGCATGCGTTTGACTATTCGATCGGTGTCATGCCGATCACCGTCGCTGCGTTGATGACCCCAAAATGGCTCGCGCGCAAGCTGGATTTACCCAAGCAAACGACTCATTTGATCGTGCCGGGGTTTTGCGAATCTGGAATCGAAACGTTGCGCACCCAGGTCGCGGCCGAAGTCGTTGTCGGACCGAATGATTGTCGCGACATGGCGGAACTGTTTGGTGAATCACGTTCCGAAATCGACCTCAGTCGCTATGACATCGAGATCATCGCGGAGATCAATCATGTCCCCAGGCTGACCCGGGACGAATTTTTGACCATTGCATTGCAACTGATGCGTGACGGTGCGGATCGAATTGATGTCGGGTGTGATCCGACCGCACGCTTTGAATCGATTGCGGACTACATCGGCGCGCTGGTCTCGCAAGGCATCCCCGTTTCGGTCGATACGTTTGACCCTTGGGAAGCGGAAGCGGCTTGTCGTGCCGGTGCATCGCTGGTGCTGAGTGTGAATTCTCAGAATCGTGAGCATGCGCAGCGCTGGGGCGCGGAGGTTGTCGTGATTCCTGATTCACCGTCCGATCTCAGCAGCCTGGATGAAACGATCGAGTATTTGTCGCAGCGGAACGTGCCGATGCGATTGGACCCGATTTTGGAGCCGATTGGTTCGGGGTTGGCGGCCAGCATTGTGCGTTATTCAGAGGTGCGGCGGCGTTATCCCGAGTTGCCGATGATGATGGGGATCGGCAACGTGACGGAATTGACCGACGCCGATTCGGCCGGCATCAACGCGGTGCTGTTGGGGATCTGTCAGGAGCTGGGAATTCAAAGTGTCCTGACCACCCAGGTGATCAACTGGGCGCGTTCTTCGGTGCGTGAGTGCGACCATGCTCGACGCCTCGTGCATGCGGCGGTCCGAAACGGCATTCCTCCCAAGAATTTGTCCGACGAATTGGTGCTGCTGCGGGATCGAAGGCTGCGTTCCTTTCCGTTGGACACTCTGGAGGGGCTTTCCCAGGCCATCAAAGACAATAACTATCGTCTGTTCGCCCAGGATGATGCGATCCATTTGGTCTCGCGTCAGCTGTATCTTCGCGAGCAGGACCCGTTTTTGCTGTTCGAGAGGCTGCTCAACGAGCCGATTGCTGACAATGTGGACCGTGGGCACGCGTTTTATCTGGGCTACGAAATGGCCAAAGCGTCGATCGCGTTGACCTTAGGAAAGCAGTATGAGCAAGATCGCGCACTTGATTGGGGGTTTCTGACCCGCCGCGAGGATCTGCACCGGCTCGCTCGCAGCCGCCGCCATCGCAAAGAGCCATAATTGCATTCACCCGCAACTGCGGGATTTGGGACCAACTCTCGCCTTTTGAATTTGGGCGGGCCGTGTAGACTGTAGTGTCCAAATGTAGCCGGCCGGTCAAGACGGAGAGACCTGCATCACGCTGCGTTTGATTTTGCCCTCTCGCTATTCGTAAAACGACGGACCGTCGCGACGATGGAATCCACCACACGCTTCGAACCCAATCCAACGGTTACTTTTCGGGGCACCGTCAACACCAGCGGTGACGCGAAACTCGTTCATTGGTATGACCACCTGATCGAACGACAGAAGGTCAGTTGGACGGGGCACCATCACATGCTTCGTCTGCTCGGCCGTGGCGGCCAGGGCGAGGTCTATCTGACGGAGTATCGCGGGACCGACGGGTTCACGGTCCCGGTCGCGATGAAAGTGTTCTCCCCCGAGCACTACCAAAGCGCCCGCGCCTACGACGAGGCGATGCGGCGGATCGCCACGATCGCATCCAAAGTCGCCTTGATTCAGCACGACAACCTGCTGGCGGTGCAAAACTTCTTCGAACGTCACCGCATCCGCATCATGATGATGGAATGGGTCGACGGCTATGACCTTCGCCAGCTGCTCGCACCCAGTTGCCTGAAACTGTTGGGCCAGCATTTGGACAACCGCCGGTTCAAATACATCAACGATGTGATCATCACCAAGGGACCCGACCATTCGCGTTTCAAAGCCGGCATCGCCGTGGCCATCATGCGTGAGTGCTTGGCGGCACTGGCGGCGCTGCACCGCGAAGGCATCGTGCATGGCGACGTCAAACCCGCTAACATCATGCTCAAACGCAGCGGCCACACCAAGCTGATCGATTTGGGTTCGGCGATCGAATACAAGAATCCGCCCCGCGAACGCGAATGCACTCCGATGTACGCGGCTCCGGAAATCTTGGAAAACGAATTGGCGACCCCACGCAGTGACCTGGCAAGTGTCGGCTACGTGTTGATCGAACTGCTCAGCGGACGAAACATTTTTGCGGGCAAAGAAAGCCTGCGTGATCTGGTGGAAGCCAAACTCGCGTTGCCCTCGCGACTGGAAGAAGTGTTGCCGGCGGACATCAGTCGTAACGAATTGTTGATGAACTTTCTGGTCGGATTGATCTCGCCCGACCCGAATTTGCGATTCCCCAATGCCGAAGCCGCCGAGCATGTCGATACCGGTGCGGCGGCATTTCACCGACAATTGGTCATCGGTGACATGTCGACTGAATACAACAATGATATCCGGCTCTGGCTGGAAGAACTCCGACGACTCGAAATCGAATTGTGAATCAAGAACACTTGGACCTGGCGATCAAGGCCGCACAGGCTGGCGCCGTGGAACTGTTGAGCCGATGGGAAAACCGAACCGTTTCCGAAAAGGCTCCCAAAGATCTCGTCACCGATGCGGATCTGGCATCACAGAAAGCGATTCGCCAGATCCTGATGGATGCCTTCGGCGGCTATGCGTTCGTGGGTGAAGAAGAGGGCGAAAACGATCCGCCCGCGGCGGTTCGCGAGGGTGACGCCGATGCGCCGCCGTGCTGGGTCGTCGATCCGCTCGATGGAACCGTCAACTACGTTCATCGACTGCAATCGTTCGCCGTTTCGATCGGTCTGTACCACGCCGGCAAGATGCGTTTGGGGGTGATCCTCGATCCCGTCTCCAACGAACTCTTCTCCGCCATCGATGGCGCCGGCGCGCACCTCAACGGGCGGCCGATTCGGGCCAGTGATTGCGAAGACCTGTCTCAGGCGCTGGTCGCGTGCAGTTTTCCCGCCGGCGTCAAAGCGGATTCACCAGAGGTCGCTCGATTCGTCAAAGTCCTCGAACGCTGCCGCTCGCTCCGCCGACTCGGCTCCTGTGCACTCAACATGTGCTACGTCGCCGCCGGACGTCTGGACGGCTATTGGGCGACTAACGTCTGCCCCTGGGATTCCGCCGCCGGTACCGTCATCGCTCGCGAGGCCGGGGCGCAACTGACCGCCTATGACGGATCCGAACTGGACGACTGGTTGCCAAAATTCTGTGTCACCGCGACCAAGCCGATGCACAAAACCATGGTCAGTCTGCTCAGCAAGGATTGATCGGATTGTGAATCCCGGGAGACCGAAATGGAATTTGACGTCGAAAAACTGACGCTGCAAGAAACCTATCTGCGTCTGGTGCAATTGATCACGCCCCGACCGATCGCTTGGGTTTCGACGCTGTCGGTCGACGGCGTGCCAAACCTGGCACCGTTTTCATTCTTCAGCGGCGTCGGTGCGAACCCGCCGACGGTCTGCTTCGCCCCGGCCAACAACGCCCAGGGATTGCCCAAAGACACGCTGGAAAACGTGCGGCGGACCGGTCAGTTTGTGGTCAACATCGTGACCGAGTCGGTCGCCCAAGCGATGCACCGCAGCAGCGACGAAGTGGGGTCGGAAATCGACGAATTTCAACACGTCGGCGTCGAGCCGATCGAATCGGTCAAAGTCCAACCGCCCCGCGTTCGATCGGCCGTAGCCGCCATGGAGTGCACCCTGCATTCGGCGATCACACTGGGAACCGGCCCCGCCGGAGCGAATCTGGTAATCGGAAACGTCGTCTACTTCCACGTCGACGACAACCTGGTCGACCAAAAAGCCCTGCACACGATCGCACGCGTCGGACGCCGCGAATACACGGAAGTCAAAGAGACCTTCCGTTTAGAGTGAAGGCAACGGGGGCTGAGTACTCAGTACTCAGTACCCAGTACCCAGTACCCAGTACCCAGTACCCAAACCCGGCCTTCCCCGTGGCGGTTTTAATCGCCCGGTCCGGCCGCTCGTCTGATCTCTCGTCTTTCCAGGTTTCCGTGCCATGCCCCAGGCCCGAACGCTTGCGCGAATCGGCTGATGTCAATTGTGTTTTTGATGCCCAGCCGGTCCATGCTCCTCCATTGCGTTCCAGGGTCTTGCCCCCATCATTCTGCCCCGAATCATTCTGCCATCCCTCCCCTGATTCCCGCTGCAGCCACAAACCGTGCAATCTGCTCGGCGATCTGGCCGGCTCCGGGCGACTTCACCATGCTGTGGTGATGCCCGCTGACCATGTCAACGGTGACTTGGCCGGTCCAACGTCCCCAACCACGATCGGGACGTTCATCGGCCTTTCCGGGAACATCACGTGGACGCAACAGCAACACAGGCACGTCCATCGGTTGAATCTCATACCCTTGGCAAAGCTCCACGTGGTGGGCGAACAACCGCTGTAGATCGGCGATGGCTTTCTGGACGACCGCCGTCGGCGTGTCCACTTGCAGCACACCCAGTCGCTGCGCGTGTTCGTACAACAGCGGCAACTGCTCGTCGGCGGAAAGTTCGCTCAATTCGTCCAGCGACAGCTCCAGACCATACTCCAGTCCCGCCGATGCCGCTTCCGGATCGCTCCGTTCGGGAACCGTGGAATCCAGCAGAATCAATCCCGCCACGTCCGCGCCGTCGGCGGCAAGCTGCCGTGCGACTTCAAACGCGATCACGCCGCCGAGTGACCAACCGCCGACGAAATAGCGACCCGACCGCTGGCGATGGCGGATCGATCGGACATAGTCACTTGCCATTTCACTCAACGTGCTCGGCAGACGTTCGTCACCGTGTAATCCCCGCGAACGAATCGCCACCAGCGGCTGATCGTCGGGAAGCATCCCCGCCAGTTCGCGGTAACAGACGACGATGCCGCCCGGCGGATGGATCATGAACACGGGGGCCGCAGCGCCGGATCGTTTCAGTTCCACCAGCAACGTCTCGGCATCCTTCGTCGATTCGGTCTCCGTTTCCGAAACGGCAGTCCGACAACCGTGGATCGACGCGTCTCCGAAACGGGTTCGAAGACTCGGTTCATGCAGATCCACCAAACGCCTTGCGACCGAACGGATGTCGCCCAAATCAAACAGCAACGCGGTGGGGATCGAGAAACCAAGCTCATCGGACAACTCAGACGTCAGCACCGCTGCCTGCAACGACGTTCCCCCGGCTTCGAAAAAATTGACGTCGATTCCGATGGAATCCTGCTCCAGCGCCGCGGCGAAGCGTTGCTCCAAAAATTGTTCCAGTTCGTTGCGCGGCCGCAACACACTGTCGGTCGACGCGTCCTTGGACACCGGTTCGGGTAGCCGCTTGCGATCAATCTTTCCGTTCGTATTGAGCGGAAGTTGATCCAGCAGGTGGATCGACGCGGGACGCTTGTACGGGGGCAGGCTGGCCGCGAGATGACGGTTGAGTGCGTCGTGTTGCGATGCGTCGACCCCGGCGATGAAGGCGACAAGACGTTCTGCTGACGTTCCGGCCTGGATCACTTTGACCGCCGCCCGCTCGACGCCAGGGAACCGCTCGATCGTCTGCTCGATTTCCTCCAATTCAATCCGGTACCCACGCAGTTTGACTTGGTGATCGACGCGGCCGAGAAACTCGATCGTGCCATCGCCGCGCCGCCGGCCGAGGTCACCCGTCAGATAGACTCGGCTCGGTTTGCCGTCGCCGTCAAGGATGTGTTGCGAAGTGATGAAGGCTTGCTCGGTCAATTCAGGTTGACTGAGATACCCGTCTGCCAATCCGCGACCGCTGATCACGAGCTGTCCCGGAACGCCCACGGGGACCGGTGCCAGCAGCGGGTCGACCACGTGAACGTGCACCCCGTCAATCTCGCGGCCGATCGGAATGCGACTCCCCGGCGTGACTTCCGTCACTCGATGCGCGGTGACTTGGCAAGCGGCCTCGGTCGGACCATAGAAATTCCACAGTTCACCATCGACTTGTGAATGAATTGATTTTGGCAACTCCGACGGCATCGCTTCACCGCCCGTCCAGATTTGACGCACCGACGTGCACTCGGCAAATCGGGGATGCGACGCGAGCGCCCGCAAGACGCTGGGCACGGCCTGCAGAATCGTGACGCGATCGCGAATGATTTGTTCGATCAACTGGTCCAAATCCAGGCGTCCGGGATCATCGGGCCACACCAGTGACGCCTTCTGTTGGGCGGTTGTCACGACCAGTGGCAACGTCGCATCGAACTGATGGGACAACAAGATCAGCGCACGATCGGAGGGTGAAAACGGCGTCGCACGCTGTTGCCAACGCATCGCATTGGTGATCGCGGCGTGGGAGACCATGACGCCTTTCGGGCGTCCGGTCGAACCCGAGGTGTAGATCACGTAGGCGAGGTCGTCGGGCGAACCATGATGACAGGTCGCTGTATCCTGGAGAGCCACTTCGTCCACCGAGATGACGTCCACGCCGAGCGTGTTCGCCCAGGGATCGTTCGCGGCGGCCACGACGAATTCAATCACCGCGTCGCGTCTCAGCGTTTCCGGTGTGACCGCCGGTTGATCGGCGTCGATCGGAATTGGCGTCGCACCGCAGTGCATCACGCCTAGGATTCCGACCCAGGCATCGCGTCCGCGTTTCATGCACACCGGAACCATCGCGCCGGGTTTGACACCGCGCCGCAGCAGACTTGTCGCGAAACGTTGTGCGTCGACGACGATTTCGTGATCCGAATCGCCGAGCAAGTCGATCAACGTCTCACGCGGGACGGGAGAATCGTCTGGATCGGGTCGTTGATCATCTGCCCAGCGGGCATGCTTCACCGGACATTGCGGATCGGCGACCAGCTGACCGGACAATGCGATGAATTGCCGGGCCATCGAATCGATCGTGTCAGCGGCAAACAGGTCGCGGCAATAACAGATCATGCCACGAAGCTCATCGCCATGCAGTTCGAAGACAAACTCAACGTCGTAATGACAGCTGGTGTGCTGGACCGGAAAACTTTCTTGTCGCATGCCGGCAAAGTCGTCAAAGACGTGTTCGTTGCCGATGACGAATCCCGCTCGGCCCTGCTCGCTGGCGATCTGTGATTTTTCGAACGTGCAGGAGACTTGAAACAGCGGATGGCGACGCAGGTCACGCCCGACGCCACTGGCGCGAACAATTTCAGCCAGCGGTAGCGATTCGCCCGCCAGCGCGTCGATCATGGTTCGTCCGACCGTCGCGATCAGTGCTTCCAGCGTCGGGTTGTTTGACAAATCAACGGTGATCGGAAGCAGATTGACGAAGAAACCGACCGTCTTTTCGAACTCCCGCTGGCTTCGTCCCGAGAACGGGGTTCCGATCGAAAATGAATCCTGGCCCGCGAACCGTCCGACCAGCACCTGTAGCAACGCCATCACCACGACGTTTCCGGTCACTCCCAATCGACGCGAAAGCCCCGTGACCTTGGCGCCCATTCCGGGCGGGAACTTCAGCGGAACCACCGACGCACGGTGCGTGAACGATGCGGGGCGAACAAAATCCGTCGGCCACTGGATCACCGGTGGCACATCGGCCAATTGATGTTGCCAATACGCAGCGATCTTTTTGCCCCGGTCGCTGGCCACCAGATCGGCCTGGGCGCGCACGAAACGTTCGTAGTTGCACGGCGCAGGTGGCAGATTCGGTTTCCGGCCGTTCGCCAGCGCGGGATACAGCTGGCGGATCTCGTCCATGATCAAGACCAACGACCAGAAGTCGACCACGATGTGATGTGTGGTCGCAACCATGACGACATCATCGGCGGCGATTCGAAAGGCTGCCAGACGGAGCAACGGGCCACGCGTCAAATCGAACGGGCGGTTGATCTCTTCGGTCACCCGTGCGGCCAGTTCCGCTTGGCTTGCCGAGGGCGTCTCGACCACCCGAAACTCCGGCGTCAACGTCGGCTGAATCCGCTGGACGGGCTGATGAGTCAAATCCGATTCGGCGAACACCGTCCGCAACGCGCTGTGCCGGTCGACAAGCGTTTCGACAGATTTTCGCATCGCATCCAGGTCGATTGCCGAGCGAAACCGAGACGGCAGCGAAACGTTGTACGCGGTGACCTGTGGCGCCCGCTGGAATGCGTACCACAACGCTTGTTGCCCCGCCGAAAGCGGAAACTCGTCGGAAGGGTGCTGTTGCTGTTCGCCCTGTGCAGCCGCCTTTTCCTTCAACAAACGGGCCAGCAATTCACGTTTCTGTTGGCCTGACAAACCGTCCAACGCGTCATTCACGGGGCTGTCCGGGGACGGTGCCATCGAGCAGTTGTGCCAACAAGGCGTCGACGTTGGCATCCGACATCGCCGGCAATTGCTCCAGCAATTCTGCTGCCGTCACGCCGCTGGTTTCCTGGTCACCGGTCTCCGCGTCGGTCGTCGCCGCTGGGTTCGGCTGCGATGTGCTTGCGTCGATGATCGTTGACACGTTTCGGCAGACCTCCCGCAAGCTTTCGCTGCGCATCAATTCGGAAATCGGCAAATCAATCTCCAATCGGCTTTCGATCCAGTTTCGCATCTCCACCGCCATCAGGGAATCCAGCCCCATCGACAACAGGGTCCGGTCCCAGGGCATGTTTTCAAGGGCGATCCCCAGCAACGAAGCCGCCTTGAATCCGATGATTTTAGCAACCATCGCGTCCCTTGCGTCGGCCGTCGCCTCGCGGACTTCCGCGGCCGTGGCCAAGCGGTCGCCGTCGCTGGTTTCTTCCGGCATTCCACGCAACAAATGGGCAAAACGCGGCGACACTTCCCCGGTGATGCCCAGCCCCCGCCAGCGCATCCAATCCATCCTCAGCACACTTTGCTGAACGGCGTCGGTTTGCATCGCCTGTTCCAAACAACGCATCGCCTCGTCGGCGGAGAACGTCAACACGCCCTGCCGCTCCAATCGCTCGCTCAGTTCACTGCGCCGGGCCAGATAGCCGACCTGACCGACATGTCCCCAATTGAGGGCCAAGCCGGGCATGCCGAGAGATCGCCGGTAATGGGCCAACGAATCCAGGAACGCGTTCGCCGCGGCGTAATTCGCCTGTCCGGCATGCCCGAAGATACTTGAGAGCGACGAAAAGAGAACGAAGTGATCGAGGTCTTGGTCGCACGTCGCCGCATGCAGATTCCAGCCCCCCAAAACTTTCGGGCCGAGCACCCGATCCAGCGTCGCACGGTCCAGATCGACCAACAAGCGATCTTCAAGAATCATCGCCGTGTGAAAGACTCCGGCGAGCGGCGGACAGTCGCGATCGATTTGATCGACCACCGATTGCACCGAAGCCGTCGAGGTCAGGTCCACCGGCATCACGCGAACATCAATCCCGGCCGCCGTCCACTCCTCCAAAACCGATTGCGTGTCTGCCGCAACGACTGCGCTGCGTCCGCCCAGCACTAAGTGTTTCGCACCGCAATCGACCAGCCACTGCGCCACGCGCAATCCGAATCCGCCCAACCCGCCGGCGAGCCAGTAGGTCCGCTCGGCGGACAAGCGAAGGGGTTCGTACTGTCCGGCGAAGACGTCCGACGGGGCCTCTCGGTAATCCACGACGACCTTGCCGATGTGTTTTCCCTGTTGCATGAACCGAAACGCATCGCGTGTTTCATCGACATCAAAGGTCGTGACCGGCAGCGGTGACAGTTCGCCGGAATCAAAACGCGTCACCAGACGGCGAAGCATCTGGCCCATCCGTTCGGGTTGTTCGCGAAACAGTTGATCCAGGTCGATCGCAAACAGCGCGAGATTGTTTTTGAAAATCTCCAGCCCCAACGAGGCGTCTGAATAGATGTCGCGTTTGCCGATTTCTAAAAAGCGTCCGCCCGTTTTCAGAATCGACAATCCTTTGGGGATCGCTTCACCGGGCAGCGAATTCAGGATCGTATCGACACCTTCACCGTCGGTCTGTTCCAGCGTCTCGCGTGCAAATTGCAGATCGCGCGAATTCATCACCGCTTCGGCACCCAACTGGCGAACAAACTCTCGCTTCTCATCAGTACCGGCGGTGGCCAGCAACCTGGCGCCGCCGAGTTTTGCCAATTGCATCGCCGCGATGCCCACGCCGCCGCTGGCCGAATGAATCAAGACGCGTTCGCCGGGGCGGATGCGGGCGCATTCATTCAATGCATACTCGGCCGTCAAGAACGCGATCGGGATGGTTGCGGCTTGCTGATGCGAGATCGACTTTGGTTTCGCCGCGACCAAGTGTTGGTTGACGATGACGTGAGTGGCGAACGAACCCGGCGCGACGGCGATCACTTCATCGCCGACCTTGAACTCGGTGATTTCCGGGCCGACACGGCTGATCCGGCCGCTGCATTCGGCGCCCAGCAGAACGGGGCCATCGGGCAACCCCGGATACAAATCCAGCGACTTCATCACGTCACTGAAATTCAATCCCGTCGCCAAAATTTCAATCTCCACCTGTCCTTCAGCGGGGCGGACCGAAGGGACAGATTCGTAACGCAGTTGGTCGATCGACGACGAATCGCCCAGCCGCAGGGCGCTCGGACTACGGCGGCGGCTCTCCGGATGAAGCGGTTGTTCTTCCACAGGGACAAAACGCCGGACCCAACGGATTGAATCGCGAATCATCACTTCGTCTTCGTCGTCGATTCGCCCAACCAGCTCTGCCAGCAAGTCGTCGGCAATCGGTGATGCGACATTCGGCGACTCCGTGGGAGCCAAATCGATCAGCTTGGTTTTGAAACGACTGCATTCGCTCGCGATCACTCGTCCGAAACCGATCAGCGGACCGGCCGCGACCGAAATCGGCAGCATCGTTTCATCCGGCGGCTGAGCGCCGCAGGTCACGAGGGACAGTCGAGCGATGTTGGATTGCCGGCTCGAATCCGCCGCCGATTGCCAGGCGGCGACCAAATGCAGCGGCGCCAACGTCGTCAGGACGGTCGACTTGTTCAGCGTGTCGCCAGAGAGTTCGACGTTGTCGGGCGAATCTAGACCCCACAGATAGACCGCGTCGGTCACTCCATCTCCGATGTCTGTCAACAATCGATCGAATTCATCTCGGTTCTCGGGATCGATGATGAACGATTCGTCACGCAACCGTTTGAAGTTGGCGCCGTGCTGGACGGTGATGATTTTTTCGCCGGCGGGCAATCGATCCAGCAATTCATCGGCTAGTCCGCTCTGGTCGCAAAAGACCAGCCATTTCCGGTTTTCAGTGTCGGCGTCGTGCGGCTGTGTCATGGCTGCCGGCTTCCAAACGTATCGGTACAACAATTCGTCCACGGAACCTTCCAGGTTCATTCGTGTTACCGAAACCGATTCAAATCTGCGGATCGCGATGCAGTGGTTTTGATCGGCGTCATAGATGTCGATATCGGCGATCATTCGATAGTCGTCTTTCGAGATCAGCCGCACATGCGCCGTTAACGGCGAACACGCTTTGCGAAAGACGTCAAACGATGCGATCTGTTGAGGCAGGTACAAGCCGTCGATGACATCGTCAAAATTGGGACTGGCAATGATCATGCCGTGAAAGCAACTGTCCAACAGCGCCGACCCGAATCCGAGCGGATCCGCGGCGTCGCGGACGTCTTCGGCGTCCGGGAATTCGACCGCAACGATGGCTTCGTAAGGTCCACGCCAGCCTTCGGTGACGCCGCGGAAGCGTGGCCCGTAATTCAGACCCAATTGATCGCAATAGCGGTAAAGCCGGTCCGCCGAAACCGATTCAGTGGCTCGTCGCCGGGCTTCGTCCAGCGCCGGGCGATCTGACAGCCGTGCGCTGGCGATACTACTCAAATCCGCCACCGCCAACGGTTGCCAATTCGATTGATCGATCCCGCTGCAAGAGAGCGAAACCTGTCGACGCTGTGGTGCATAGTCGATTTGAATTCGTACCGGAGCGTCCTCGCCGAGCAGACAAGGGTTTTGCAATCGAAATCGTTTCAGCGAGACGGCATCCTCGTCGCCGACGACTGCGCCGGTGGCGATGGCCAATTCCAACATTGCCGCGGCCGGCATCATGCATGCGTTGCGAACGCGGTGGTCGGCCAATGATCCCTGCAAGCGAAGATCAATGCGCGTCTGCCAACTGGGGGCGGGGCCATCGAGCCTCTGTCCCAAGATCGATTCACCCGGGTTGGACTGACGACTCAATTTTGATTCATAAGATTCGAACCACAGCGATTGCCGATTCATCACCATCGCCGGCAGTTTGACGTACCGGGCGTCAGCCGGGGCGTTCAAGTTCCAATCGAGCGGATAACCCCAGGCGTACAGTTGGCCCAATGATTCGGCCATCACGGTGTCGTCGTCTTTCTTTCGATTCAGTGACGCGACCGCCAAGATCGATTGTTGATGTTTGGCAAAGCACTCGGCGATCGCGTAACGCAAAACGGGGTGCGGTCCGACTTCGATCGCCAACTCGATGCCCTGCCTCGCCAGCACGTCCATCGCGTCGGAAAACCGCACGCTCTTGCGAACGTTCTGCCACCAGTACTCCCCGTCGACCTCCGTGCCCGGCATCACGTCGCCGGTCACCGTCGACACAAACGGCGTGTGCGTCGGTTTCGGTTGAATCGTCGCCAGTGATCGCAACAGTTCGTCGCGGACGGGATCCATCTGGGCGCTATGGAACGCGTATTCGACGTCCAGACGTCGACAAAAGATGCCCGCCTGGTCCAGCCGTTGAAACAACGCTTCGATCTCGACGTCGCATCCCGACACGGTCAGCGACGCCGGGCCGTTGATCGCGGCGATGGAAACGCGATCACCGAGAGGGGCAATCCAGGGCTCGATTTCCTGTGGCGAGAGTCCCACGGCGATCATCGCCCCCTTGCTGGTCGCGGCATCCATCGTGCGACCGCGATGGATGGCGACCAAACAGGCGTCGGTAAAGTCGAGGGCGCCGGCAACGTGAGCCGCAGCGATCTCTCCCACACTGTGCCCGACGATGATCGAGGGGCGAATGCCTTTGGATTGCCAAACCGCCGCCAGCGCGACTTGCAGGGCAAACAGACTCGGTTGAGCGATCGCGGTTTCATTCATTCGCGATTCGTCTTCACCACGCCGCAATTCTTCAATCAACGACCACGCGACGTGCTTGGAAAACTCTCGGTCGCAACGTTCAATCGTGTCACGGAAGATCGAATTGGATTCCAGCAATCCGCGTCCCATCGCCCACCACTGCGGCCCCTGGCCGCTGCAGACAAAAGCGATCGGCGGCGTCGAGGGCGCGTCTTGGCCATGGGAATTCAAGTGCACACGCTGGGCATGGGATTCACAGTCGCCGGCGATGTCGCGAAGCTGGCGAACCCAATCGCGACGATCGCGCCCCACCACCACGCTCCGCCAATCGTGATGCGTCCGCCGTCGCGCCGCGGTTGCGACAACGTCGGCCAAGCAAACGTCGCCTTGATCCAACCAGTCGGCCAGTCGCGACGCGGTCTCGGCCAAAGCGGTCTTGTCGTGCGCTGAAATCGGCAACATCAGCGGCGGGGTGTCGACCGCTGGAGCTATACGTTTCGGAACCTCTTGCGGCGGTTGTCCCAAGATCACATGGGCGTTGGCGCCGCCGTAGCCGAAACCGTTGATTCCGGCCAACCGTGGTCCGTCGCAATCCCACGGTTCGGTCGAACGGGGAACCCGCAATCCGTTGGCGTCGAACTGGATGTCCGGGTTGGGCGTTTCGAAGTTCAGGTGCGCGGGGATGGTTTGATGCTTCAGCGACAGCGCGACCTTGATCACACTGGCGATCCCCGCGCCGGCCTCGAGATGACCAATGTTGGTTTTCACGCTGCCGATGCGACAGACGCTCGAGCCGGTGCGGCCATAACAATGCGAGATCGCGCGGGCTTCGATCGGATCGCCGATCGGCGTGCCGGTCCCGTGCGCTTCGACGTAACTGATGGCTCGGCCGGCCAAGCCCGCCGATTGCAGGGCCGATTCGATCAACGCTTGCTGGGCCGTTTGGCTGGGCACGGTCATGCCGTCGGTGCGGCCGTCTTGATTGGTCGACGATCCCTGGATGACCGCGTAGATCGAATCACCATCGGCGATCGCGTCATCGAGTCGCTTCAACAGCACCATCCCGGCACCTTCGCTGCGGACGTAGCCGTTGGCCGAGGCATCAAAGGTCTTGCAGCGTCCATCGGGTGAAAGCACCCCGAGCTGGCTGAAGGCGACGAAAAAGTCCGGCAGGATCAACGCGTTGACGCCGCCGGCCAACGCCATTTGGTTTTCGCCGGATTGCAGATTCTGGCAGGCCATGTGCACCGCGATCAGCGACGAAGAACACGCCGTGTCGATCGCGACGCTTTCGCCACGCAAGTCGAAACAATACGAGATGCGGTTGGCGGCGATGCTGCTGCTGCCGCCGGTGTTGCTGTACGGGCCGATCACGCCGCGGTCACGGTAACTGAGCGCACCGACGGCGTAGTCGAAACTGGAAATCCCGACGTGAACGGAAATCGGTCGGCCCGCCATCGATTCGAGCGGCACCCCGGCGTCCTCGGTCGCCCGATACGCCGTCTCCAACAACATCCGCTGCTGGGGGTCCATCGAAGCCGCTTCTCGCGGCGAAATCCCGAACAGTTGCGGATCAAATTGGTCGATCCCGTCGACATAGCCCCCCCAACGACTCTGCGTTTTTCCCGGTCGGGCGTGCCCCGGAGCATAGAACTTCTCCAGGCTCCAGCGGTCTTGTGGAGTCAATGTGATGGCATCGCGTCCCATTTCGAGCAACCGCCAATAGCTCTCAGGGGAGTCGCAGCCACCTGGAAATCGGCATCCGATTCCGATGATGGCGATAGGGCGAAAGTCTTTCGTCACAGGTTTGATCAAGGGTGCGGAGTCTGGAAATCGTAAGGGGCCGAAATCTCTCTGGCATGCCGTCCGGACCACAAAACACCTTCATCCGAGGGGGCATCGTGCGCGGTCTGCATCAGCCCCTGCGTCAAACGTGGAGGCAACGCTTAAGTCGTACTGACAAAATTTAAGCGTTCGGGAAGCGTGAGACGACACGATGGTCCATGAAACCGTGTGCTAACGCTATGAAGCAATGCTTCACAGCGTAGCCTGTGTGCCTTCCCCTTCCCCGTGCAACCGCAAGTGCCGTTCCACTCGGCTGAAATCGGGGGCACCGATTCGCCGGTGACGCCCGTCAGGAGTTTCGCAGTGCTTCGGTCGGCATTACCGAAGCGGCTCGTTTGGCTGGCAACACCGCCCCGAGCAGCCCGATAAAGACCGCCAAAACCGTACCTTCCAACAACGTCGCTGCGTCGATTGCGGGCACCAGCACCCCGCGAACCGCGGGATGTCTGCTCATTGCATCGGTGGCAAGGATTGCGAGGCCGCCGCCAAAAAAACTGGCCAGTAACGCCAGCATGATCGATTCGGAGACGATCATGCCGATCACACGCCGCCGCGGCCAGCCGACGGCGCGGAGCACGCCGATCTCACGCGTCCGCTCCAACACACTGGTCATCATCGTGTTGAGCGTCCCGATCGCCCCGATCGCCAGAGCGATGATCGACGTCATCCAGGCCATCGCCGAGGCGAGTTGCATCCGCGTGTCGGTCCCCACGAATTCATCCGTCGTCATCGCGTGAAGCCGGCTGTCGATCGCGTGAATCTGGTCGACAATCGATCGCGCGTCACCACGGTCGACCGCCCGATCCAGCACCACGTTGATGTAGGTCACTTGCCCGTTGCGGTCGGAAATCGCTTGCAGTTGATCCAGCGGCATAATCATCGAACCGTTTTCCCAAACGCTCGGGCTCTCAAAAATCCCGTTCACGACGTACGGTTCCTCGAAAATCATCACGTTCTGTCCGACCGATAGCCCCGCACGTTCGGCCAAGTGAATCCCCAGAGAAAGCTGTTTCGGCGGCGTGTCCCCTGACCCGGCTGTCTCCGCCGAGCCGCCTGCCTCCGCCGAGTCGGCTGTCACTCCGGAGCGTTGCTCGCGCCAACGGAAATCCTCACGCAGCCAGCTGTCCGCTGCGATGCCCATCGTGGGGACGCCGAAGATCTGTTGGTCTTCCAGCGAAAGCGTGTCCAGCAAAACGCCGGCGGCCCGGGCTACGCCGTCGAGTCGTTCGATCTGCCCGGCTGCCTCTTCGCTGACACTGCTGCTCAATCGATCCGCGGTGCCTTGGCGGGAAACCACGATGTCGATCGAGTGGGATTCGTAGATGTCCGCGAACGACTCGGTGAATCCCTTGGCGATCCCCCGCAGCGCGACGACCGACGCGACCGCCATCGTCAACGCGATCAGGGTCAGCGCAGCCCGCAGGGGGCGGCGAGTCAGGTTTTTCAGGATTAACGCGCTAAATCGCATCGTGACCGGCAAAATCGGGAGATTGGTGTTGCAGCGGACGCCCCGCAACCGGCAAAAGCAAAGTTTGGCCGGCGGAGCCTAGTGCTGCGTCAACTTGTAGACTGAGGGTGCCGCGGAAAAGGGGGCAGGTACCAAAAATGCGAAGCACCCTTCGGGCCATTTGGTTTGCGGTACCTGACCCCTTTTCCGCTCGACGAACGCAACCCGAACCTTTCACGCTGACACAGCACTAGTTTCACCGATTTCACCCAGCCTGTCGATTCACCCTCACCATGACCCCGCACCCGATCGACAACGCGGAAACACCCCACCAGATCGCCACCGGCGACCAGAAGGTCGTGCAGTCTTCGATGCCACCTTCCTGGCCGGAACGTCGAGCAGCTTCGAAAGTCACTCTGCCGGCAGGAGGGTCGAGCGAAGCGAGGGGAGGTCGAACGCTGGATCGCGGCGTTCATCTCACAAGTGGTGGGCGCGCGGCAAACAGCAACGCATACCCGCTTGTCACTACGCTCGACTCTACCAGCGCCCACGCGGCGCCCCTCGCTTACGCGTCGGGCTGGCATGATCACGCTGATTTCGGAACATCGACTCAATCGACAGTCTGCGAGCCGTCCGGTCTCAGCGTGACACACCGGAGGGCTCGCGCCCTGACGCTAACCACTGCTTCACCGCATTGCCTGCGGCGGCGCGATCCCACGCTGCTCCTGTTGCTCTTCGCCGTGTTGCTCTGCGGCGGTTGCGGCAGCAAGGTGTTTCGGCACAACGGCGCGGTCAACATGGCCGGCGGGTTCAACATGACCGGCGACATGACCGTCGACGGCAAGATGGACATGGGCGAGTTGAAAACGACGGTCAGTTTGAGTCCCAACAGCCGCGCGACGCCGCTGACTCCCATCGTCGTCTCCGGCCAGGCGACGCGGAGCGAAAAACTTGCGGTTTTGGACGTGGACGATTTCCTGGTCGATCGCAACGTCGGCGGGATCGGCTCGATGGGTGAAAACCCGGTCGCCTTGTTCCACGAAAAGATCGACGCGATTCGCAACGACAAAGACATCAAAGCCGTCGTCCTGCGAATCAACTCGCCCGGCGGTGGCGTCACGGCGTCGGACATCATGTGCCACGAATTGGCTCGGCTGAAACAAGATCGCGACCTGCCGATCATCGCCAACATCATGACCGTCGGAACCGGCGGTGCCTACTATCTGGCCAATCACTGTGACGCCATCATCGCGCACCCGACCAGCATCGTCGGTGGCATCGGCGTGATCTTGAACCTCTACAACCTGCAAGACACGATGGGTCAGTTCAACGTTCTGGCGATGCCGATCAAGAGCGGCGAAAGAATCGACGCCGGAACGCCCGAACGCCCAATCGAGGCGGACGAACTGGTGATGTTGCAACGGATCGCCGATGGGTTCCACCAGCGATTGATCGATCAAGTCAAATCGAAACGGCCCAAGCTGGCCGAGTCAGAGGACCAATGGTCCGACGGCAGTGTGATGACGGGAAACGAAGCCCAGTCGATGGGGTTGGTCGATGGAGTCGGCTACCTCGACACCGCGATCGAATTGGCCAAACAGCAAGCCGGACTAAAACCCGACGACCGCGTCGTGATGTATCGACGCGAGAACGATCCCGCCTACACCCCGCTCGACGTCTCGCCCAACCAACCCGTCTTCAGTTCGCTGATCCCGCTCCGCGTCCCCGGGCTCGACCGCAGCACCATGCCGACGTTTCTGTACCTGTGGCAAAGCGATCCCGCGATGGCGAGCCTGGCGCGACCCTAACGGCCGCCGGCTGCGTAGAAAGTTTTCGCTCACGACAAGCCCGAAGCGCAAGCAGCCGGTCGATTTAATCCGATCACAGGTGGGATCAGCCGTTTCGCGCGAGCGTACGGGCCCTCTCCAGTGGAAACGATGCTTACGCGGTATTGCGTCGAAGCCCGTAGGCTCGCGCCATACGGCTGATTACATCGATAGGCCGCTCGCGCTACTGCTTGGATTCCATTCAATACCGCACGAAGTGTCGCTGTCCCGCGAGTCGCGATGTCAAACACCAAGCACCATCAACCGTCCCCAACGCCCCACACCCCAACGATCTTCGGTGACTTGAAAAATCCCCGATTGATCTGGGCCAAAGGCATCCTGTTTTTTCTGCTCGGTCTACTCTCGACCGCCTTACTCGTCTCCCGCATGCCGGGGCTGAGCGAGATCGCGCTGCTGTGCATTTGCATCTGGGCGTTCTGCCGAGCCTACTACTTCGCGTTCTACGTAGTCCAGCACTACGTCGATCCGACGTACCGCTTTGCCGGCCTCGGTTCCTTCGCAAAATACATCTGCAAACACCGGCGATCAAGCGACAGAGATTCAAGAAACGACCCGTCGATAAACTGAGCCGTGACGCGTAAGATGTAACGTGGATTGTCAAGGGCGTCGAGCGTGATGACGCTTCCTTTTTTTGCATCTTTTTGTCGCTTCGGTTAGGGTGGT
>NZ_NTFY01000068.1 GCF_002289565.1 Rhodopirellula sp. SM50
CCGGTCTCGGCGTGACGCAAGCCTGACGGACCGGAGGGCTCGCGCCCTGCCGCTAACAAGGATTGCACGGTTTGTTTCAAAGGAGAGCGGCAGCGGTTCCAGCATCCCGGAGGGATGCCAGCGATTAGCCGGAGTTCAGCGCAGCGACACCTCCGGGAAGCATGCTCCGCAATCCCCTCGACCCCGGACGAGGTCATACCGCTAACAAATAGCACTCCGCTTGGGATCAGCCGCGAGCGTCGAACTTGGCAAAAATCATCTTGCCGGCGTTGGTCTGCAGCGTGCTCGTCACACGCACTTCGAGTTCCTGGCCGATTCGGTTGCGGGCTCCTTCGACCACCACCATGGTCCCGTCGTCCAAGTAACCAATGCCCTGCTCGGCGCCTTCACCCGGCTTGATGATTTTGACGTGAAACGATTCATCGGGAAGATAAACTGGACGCAGAGAATTGCTGATCTCGTTCAGATTGATGACCGGGACGTTGTGCAGCTTGGCGACCTTGTTCAGATTGAAGTCTCCGGTCACCACCTTGCCTTCGAGGTGTTTGGCCAACAGGACGAGCTTCAGGTCGACCGTTTGGCCGGCTAATTCTGGCAGGTCGCGGTCAAAGATCATCAGGTCGACGTTGTCATCGGCCCGCATCCGGTTCAGCACGTCTAATCCGCGACGGCCGCGGACGCGTCGAAGTTTATCGCTGCTGTCGGCGATCGCCTGTAACTCGCTGAGGGCGAAACGCGGCATGATCAACTGATTGTCAAAAACGCCGGTGTTGACCAAATCCGCGATTCGGCCATCGATCACCACGCTGGTGTCCAGCACCAGTGGCTTAAAGCCTTTGACTTCGCGGACGAATTCGACATAGGGAATCAGGAATCGAAAATCGTCTTTGGTTTGAATCAGAATGCTGACACAGACATAACACAACAGCATCCCCATGATCAGCTTCACCGCGTTGCCGACCAGCAAAGACTGGGCAAACAGCGGCGCGATCGCGATCCACAAGATGTAGCTGAGCAAAATTCCGATCAACACTCCGAAGTAAACCGCGGAGATGGAATCGATGCGTTTGCGCGGGATGAAGATATCCCCCATGATCGCGACGACGGCGATCCCCATCACGCCGGCAAAGACGACGTAGGGATTGATGTCCGCATCACTCGGCAACGCCGTGTTGATGATCCACGACACCCCGCCGGCGCAAAGTAAGAAAACGCATCGAAGGATGATCAATTCCATAAGACTAGCTGGTCACGGGATCAATGTATTGGATCGGTTTGGGAAATCTCTATCGCCGCACTGGCACCATTGGCCAACGCACAGTCTAGATGACGTAGCGATCAGTCCCCAAGGGGACTCGGAAATCGAAACCCGATGACAGCGAGAAAGTGCCCCAAAAACCCCCAGAAACGGGAGAATTAGCACAATGTGATGTCCTTGTCCGGCTGCCGGATGAAAACAGATCCCCAGGGCAAGCAAGAAACCCGCCCCACCTTCGCTATTTGATCTCGGCCAGCAGTCGATCCATTTTCGATTGGATCTTCGAAGCGACCGCGGCGATCTCGTCGTGGGCTTTCTGCGCCGCTTGAGCGAGCGATTGAGCCTGTTCAAGCTTCTTCTGCAGCTCTCCGCGGGTGGCCAGCAGTTTGTCGGCTTCGGCCTGACGGGCCGCCGCGGTTTGCTGGTGCTTTTTAATCACATCGATCAGGGCGATCCGGTTTCGGCGTTGCTTGGCCATGTCGGTCAATTTCGCCGCCAGTTTCTCTTCCGACTCCGCGACCGCGATCATTTTGGAGGGGTCGGCTTTCAATGCCACACGCAACGCCGTCACTTCGTCTTGAAGATCGCGGACAGCGATGGTCAGCGTCGGCAGCTGTTGGTCGAAAGTTGCGGACGTTTGTTCAGCCGTTTTGGCGGCGGCAGTACTTTCGTCAGCCTGTTTCTTCAGCGCGGCGACTTTTTGGTCCAATTCCGCCAGCGACTTTTTAGCAGCGGTCACCGCAGCGTTGGCCTTGTCCAGATTCGCTTTCGCCGGAGTCAGTTTCTGTTGGATGGAAACCAGGGTCGTTTTGACGGCTTCGACACGTTTGGCGGCCGGTTCGGGGTTGGCCGCCAGACGGACCATGGCATCGGGGGTGTCGACCGGAGTGTTGAACACGGATCCGGCCCAGTCCCCATAGATCAGACGTTTTCCGTCGTGGGTGATGGCGACTTCCAACATGTCTTCGCCGGCATGGTTGAACGATTTCAGTTCCTTGCCGGCCGCATCCCACAATTTGGCTCGATTGTCCCGACCGGCGGTCGCCAATTGGGCTTGGTGGTCGAACCGGACCGCCGTGACGCCGCCGCCGTGGGCGTTGATCGATTTGATCGCCTTGCCGGAGACCATGTCCCACAGCTTGACCGTCCCGTCCTCACTGGCACTGGCCAAGACGTTGGAATCATCGCGCCAGGCGAGTGAGGTGATGCCGCCTTTGTGACCGGCAAGATCCAGGTATTGACGTCCCGTCTCGGCTTCCCAAACGATCAGCCCGCCCGAGCGATCTCCCGAGGCGAGCAGCACTCCATCGGGGCTGTAGGCGACGGCGTAGATCCAATCGGTATGTTTTTTGATGTCGAACAATTTTTCGCCGCTGCTGACGTCAAAGATCCGCAACATCTTTTGCGGGCCGCCCATCGCGACGCGCGACAGGGTGTCATTGGCGTCGGCGCCGAACACGATGTCCAACTCGTCGCCGACGGTTGCCACGCGTTCGCCGGTTTTGACGTCATAGATTGCGACAAGCCCGAGCACGGAGTGTTCACCGCCGCCGGCGATCAGATACGAACCGTCACCGCTGAAACGCAGCTCCTGAGCGACGCCTTCGGGGAACGGCAGAATGCCCAACAGTTCGGCGGTGTCGCTGTGGTACATCACGATTTGGTTTTGGCCGGCGACGGCGACCAGTGGAGCCCAGGGACTGGCCGCAATCGCGGTCACCGCGGCGGCTCGCGAGGTGACGACCGGCGTTTCCAACGGCAGCGTTTCGGGCATCGCGACGGGGCCATCAGGTTTGCCGCCGGTGGGGGCGACGAAGGCCAGCGCGTTCGACTTCATCTTTTTGGCTTTGGATCCGGAGTTCTCCAGAATCCCGCCTTCGATCCAGGCTCGGATGATCGCCAACTTGTCTGCCGGCAGCTTGTCTTGCTTGGGCGGCATCACGGGCGTGTCGTCGTGGTTGACCAGCTGCCACAGACGGCTGCTCTCGGCGTCTCCATCGTCGTAAACAACTTCGCCGCTGCCACCGCCCTCAACGACCGAGCCGAACGTGTCCAGCGCCAGCCCGCCTTTCTTGTCGCTCTGTTGGTGACAATTCAGGCAATACTGCCGAAAGATCGGTTTGACGTCGTCTTCGTAGGTGACTTTCTTCGGAGCCGCGTCGGCCGCTTGGCAAACTGAAACAGCCGACAGCGTCGAGAGCGCAGCGAAACGGACAAATGCAGATCGAACAGACATGGCGGGAGAGGGTAGGCGGGGGAGAGGGGGCTGGGGCACAGGTCCGGGGCGAAATCGGAACTCGATCCAGTCTAATCAACGTCGCCCGATGAGCGACGCGCAATTCCTAGTTGTCGTCCAGGACTGGTCCTGGGAGGGAATTCAGCAACCGTTGGTGTTTAGCCTTTAGGCGATTCCCGGTCGCTGCATAGCAGCGACAGTGAGCGGCTAAAGCCTGCACACCAACACGGATGCCTGCGCCATTGGGGCAGGCACCCTTCGGTCATAGGGTCAACGGATCACTAGTGGTTGAACACAAATTCGCGGCTGTTGAGCACGGCCCAGAAGATGTCTTCCAAGGCGGCCGTCTTGTTTTCCGCCTTGTCGACGGTGGCTTTCAGATCCGCCAGCTCGGCCTCCGAAGGGCTGCGCGACAGGCAGCGAACATAAATCCGGTCGATCACCTGTTCCTCGGTCAATTTCTCCGTCTCCATCCATCGCTTGATCTTGTTTCCCTGGGCGATCTTGTTGCTGACGCTGCTGCCATTGAGCAAGTGCAGTGCCTGGGAGAGCGAGGGATCGGTCGAGGCTTCGCACTCACACACCGTTGCGCGTGGGGCGCGACCGAACGTGGTCAGGAAGTAGTTGCTCGTTTTGCCGTCGGCGATTTGCACCGCACGTGCTCCGATCGGCAACCCGGTGAACTTATCCGGCGCCTCGGTGACTTGGCAAATGCAGTCCAGCAAGCTTTCCGCGGGGATGCGACGGATGTTCGCGTGGGCATAATTGCGATTGTCGTGGGCGTTGGTTTCGTTCGTTTCGCAGCTGCGTTGGTAGGCTTGGCTGTTGCAGATGTCACGCACGAGTCGACGGAAATCGAAGTCGTATTCGACCAGCTTCTCGCCCAGCAGTTCGAACAGCTCGGGGTTGCTGGGTGGATTGCTGACGCGAATGTCATCGACTTCGTCAACCAGTCCGACGCCCATGTAGTGGGCCCAAACACGGTTGGCGATCGACTTGGCAAAGAACGGGTTTTCCGAACTGGTCAACCATTCGGCCACCACCGCGCGGCGATCTTTTCCGCGGGTATCCGGTGCGTCGCCGCCGAGGAACTTCGGCGGGACGGGTTTCTTGGTCACCAAGTGATTGACTTCGCCACCGCCTCGGTTGTAGACGATTTTCTCACGATAGTCTTCCGCGTTCTTGCGGCCGATCTGCGAGAAGAAGGACGCGAACCCGTAGTAATCGTCCATCGTCCAACGATCGAACGGATGGTTGTGACACTGGGCACACTGGGTGCGAATCCCCATGAACACCTGCGCCACGTTTTCAGCGGTCTTCAGGGTGTCTCGCTCGATCTCATAGAAGTTGGTCGCCGGCGAGGTGAACGTTCCGCCGGTGCTGGTCAGCAGGTCGCGAACCATCTGATCGATCGGGACATTCTTGGCGAACTTGTCGGTCAACCAGTTGGCGTACAGGAAGGCGGACTTGTAACTGACCTGGTTGGTGCTTTTGATCATCAACAACTGGGCAAACTTCATCGCCCAGATTTCGCTGAACTCCTTTCGTTCGAGCAATCGATCGATCAGAGCGGCGCGTTTGTCGTCGGCCGGATCGGCGACGAAGTTGCGGTACTCCTCTTCGGTCGGCAGCAGGCCGGTGATGTCCACCGTCACGCGACGGATGAACTCTTCGTCGCTGCACAAACCGCTCGGCAGGATCCGCAGTTGTTGCAGTTTCTTACCCACCGATTGATCGATGTAGTTGCCGGTGATCTTCGGCGGTGTGTAGTCCAGGTCGGTCGGCAGCGCGAGCACTTGGCTGCCCACGGTGTGCGTATCAAAGCGGGCCATCACGAAGGCTTCTCCGCGTCGCCCGGCGGTCACGTTGCCGGTGTCATCGATGGCGGCGGTGCCGGAGTTGTTGGACGTGAAGGCGGCCAAACGCGTGACATCACGCGTGGTGCCATCGCTGTAGGTTGCCACCGCGACGAATCGCTGGGTGGAACCCTCGCCCTCGATGACCGCTTGTTGCGGATAGATCGCGACCGAATCGACGGTCGGCGGCTTGTTGTCGGCCGGATCAGCAAGTGCCCCGTTGGACAACCATTCCAGCACGGTGGCGTAGTAATCCGAATCGGTGTCGAACAGTTTGCCGCCGGTATGCGGAACCGCGCCGATCGATTTTTTCAGGAACAAGCTTTCTTCGGGGATCGCCAGGTTGATGCGGCGAACGCCGATTTCGCGGGTGATGCGAAGGTAATCGCCGTCGGGATCGAAACCGAACAGACTCATCCGAAATCCGTCTTTCCCGCGAGCGGCTCCGTGACAGGAACCGGTGTTGCAGCCCGATCGCGTTAACACCGGCATCACATCGTTGGTGAAACTGATCGGCGGTTTGGTTGTCGAGTTCGACACCGTGACGGGGATGCGGACTTCGGTGCCGAGATACTCGGCGATCAATTCGGTCGTGCCATCGGCCAACGGCAACAGTTGGAATTTGTCTCGTTTGACCTTGGATTCATCGGCGATTTTCCAGATCACACGATCGCTGGCGTCTTCGGTGATTCCGTCATCACGTCGCAGCACGGCGACGAAGGATTGGAAATCACGAGCCGAGTTGAGCTTGATTTCAGGCGGATAGACCGCCAGATCAGGCTTCCGCGGCGAGTCCGAAGGGCGGGATGCTGCTTCGTCGGCGGGAGTCACGCCGAGGGCTGGTATTGCCAGTGCAACCAAAAGCAACAGGGAGGCGGCGGGGCGAGTCTTCATGTCAAAAACGCTGTTTGGAGGGGACACTCGATCTGAACCGTGGCTCGGTTGAGCGAGGGCTCTGTCGAGGTGAGTCACCGAATGGCGTGGACCATTGGGAACCAAAACTGTAATGGTGTCAAAACGAAAGCACCCGCGGATTCGGCGGGTGCCCTCGTCGCTGATTTATTTCTTCTGCCGAAGCTGTTCCAAACGACTGAGCGGCTTGGGCTTGGCGGGTGCTTTGGCGGCCGGTTTCGGAGCGGCCGGCTTTGGGGCATCGACCTTCGGCGGCAATGGCTTATCGATCCGCAGCTCACCCGAACCGTTGGTCTGGACGATCGTTTCGTCACCGACTTTGACGCGGGCGATGCAGTTGAGCGTTCGGTGTGTGCCGACTTTGGCCTTCGCATCGATGACCAGCGGGAACGTCACACTTTCCGATTCGGGAGTGACCGCCTGCGTGGCGGCAGGGCTGGTCACACCGGCCGGGATCCCGACCAATTCGATCTCGGCTTTCCCAGGGTATTCACGCAGGATCTCGAGCGGAATCGTCACGTTGATTTCGGTGCCCAGTTCCCCGGCGGACTTGGGGAACGTGTATTTGAAGATCGAATTTTCCACTTCCAGCATAATCGGTGGCGTGGCCGTTTGGGCGGACCCGGTTTTGGTGTTGTAGGACGCCACAAAGATGATCGGCCAGGTTCCGATTCCGGCACCGGTGTTGGCGGTGATGGGAATGTCGACTTCCGTTTTTCCCTTGGCAATCGAGCGACTGTTGTTGATCGAGATTCCCGGCGGGTTGTAGAGGGTACGAATCGAGACGGTATCGTCGAAGCCCTCTTTTTTGGTGATCCGCACCTTCAGGCTTTTGCTTCCGCTCCGCACGATCGGCGTCTTGGGCTGGACGACTTCGATGGTGAAGGGAACTTCGTCGGTCACGGCCATCGCGGCACGTTCGGTCTCGTATCCCCACATTTCGCGGCGGTTTTGTCCGAGCACCAGTTTGTGGTGTTGCGAAAGTTTGCCGCCGACCAACGGGTTCTTGGCGTCGCCCTTGGCGAAGATCGTGTACAGCGAGGCGTTGTGGGTGGCGTCCGGGGCCGCGGTCAGTAAGACCGGGACTTCGGGACGTCCGGCCGGCATCGGGAACGCCGTCGCCGTCACGCCTTGGGGAAGTCCTTCGAAGGACAGGTTGACTTCGCCGTTGTATCGGTCGCGGGCGGCCGAGACGACCATGCCGACGCTTCCGCCGATCGGAACGGCAACGACCTGAGCCTCGTCCCGACGGAGTTCCTTGAGCGTCAGATTGACCGCCGGCGTCGGTGTGCTGACTTCGATTCGATAGGTGTAGGTCGGTCCGCCGCCACGAAGGTGGTCATAGATTCGAACGGTGTGCTTGCCGTCGACCTTGGCATCAAATTCCAGGAACGGATCAATCTTTCCTCGGCTATCGTCGCTAGACGTGATCGTCGCGTGCTTCGGATCGAACACATTCAGCACGGCATCCAGGGGTGAACGCAAGACGTCTCGGGCAAATACTTCGACGCGATATTTGGTGCCCTTTTTGGCTTCGAAGGTGAAGCAATCGTAGTCCTCGGGTTTCTCGATCACACCGCAATAGGCACCGGGAACGGGAACCACGGGAGCGGATCGGCGATCGTCGTTGGGTTCCTTTTCCATTGCGACGGGCAACTCGTTGACGCGAATCCAGTTCGGTGACGGGGTGACTCCATTTTCGTCTTCGGTCGTCACGCCCCACTGCGGATAGCTCTCGCTGGGAAGCGGAATCTTAGCCGACCGTTCGCTGCCGTCGGACAGGATCAGCTTGGCATCCAAAACGGTGGACGGTGGGCCACCGGCCGGGATCACTGCGACGGGGCGCGGGAAGGTGCCGACATGAAGCCGGTATCCACCCAGGTTGCTGCCCAAGAACGAACTGTCGCGGACCAGGATGGAATACTTGCCATCGGTGGGCGCAGTGAAGCTACAAAAGCCGTCTTGTTGGAACAGCGAGGAGTCATCACTGGAGGCGACTTCGAATCGGCCTTCGTCCAAGATCGCAATGTAAGGATCGAGGATGTTTTGGTTTCGCAGCGAGTTGGCGATTCGAATGCCTTCGATTTCAACGTTCAGCGTTTGGCCGGCTTTCAATTCGACCTGATAGTGGTCGATGTCTTCCCGTTGGACCACGCCGTCGATCGTCGAATTCAGCTCGATGACCTGCGGTGCGGCGAAATCGTTGTTGGGTTCGACTTCGGCAACGACGGGCATCGCACCCACGCCCAGCAGGCGAAGGTTGGCGATCCCGCTCTTGGTGACCAACCGGATCGGATACAAGCCTGGCGTCAGGTCCGCTGCGGCGCGAAGTTTGACTTCTGTCGCACTGTTGCTGACCGCTTTGACTTCCAAGATTTCAATGCCGGGCAAGTCGCAGAGGACTTCGGAGGCATCACTGAGGCGTGTCCCCTTGAAGGTCACGACCGCTTCTTCACCGCGGACGACGCCGCGCGGTTCCAAGCTGGTGACGACAGGTAAGGTCGCGGATGCGTTTTGGATCAGCATCGTTCCGATCAGGAACGCGCCCACCCATGCCGCAGCGTGCGGCCGGAGAGCTGGTTGTTGTTTCATCATCGATTCGTAAACGATTGTGGAACAGGCAGGATTCGAACGCCCGATCTTTCAAGCGTTTTATAGGAATGGCAAAGGTCGCGTTCGCTTCCAAACGCTTGGCGGGCAATCGCAGGCTGGAGGCGTTACGGCCTGTCGATTGAATCAGCCGTTTGGCGCGAGCCTACGGGCCCTCGTGTGTTTTCTTCGTGCTACAGGCCCGTACGCTCGCGCGAAACGGCTGATCCCGCGTGTGATCGGATTAAATCAACAGGCCGGCCCGCTACGCCTCGCAAGCGTGTTTTCGTCTAAACCATCAAGGGTTCGATCAGCTTTCCGCCGTCGACGATTTCGATCGGTCGATCACCGGGTGCCATCAGTTCTTTGTCCGCAACGATGCCGAGCAAGCGGTACATCGTGGTGGCCAAGTCGGCCGGTGAGACGGGGTTGTCTTCCGGTTCGGCTGCGGTGGAATCGGAGGCACCGTAGATCATGCCGCCCTTGATCCCGCCGCCGGCCATCAACACGCTGAACACCTTGGGCCAGTGGTCGCGGCCGGCGTCGTTGTTGATCTTGGGAGTACGGCCGAATTCGCTGCTGACCATCACCAAGGTCTCGTCCATCATGCCGCGTTCGGTCAGGTCGTCGAACAGGGCTGCCAGTGCCGTGTCGAGCGCGGGCATTTGGCTCTTGAAGCCGTTGGTGATGTTGTTGTGCATGTCCCAGCCACCGTAGGTCAGCGTGACCAACCGTGTGCCGGCTTCGACCAGACGACGGGCCATCAACAATCGCTGTCCGGCCTGATTGCGGCCGTAGCGGTCGCGCGTCTTGGCGTCTTCTTTGTCGATGTCGAACGCTTCTTTGGCCGCGGGGGTGTCCAGCAGGCTGTAGGCTCGCTCGTAGAACGTGTTCATCGCTCCCACGTTATCCGCCGTCGTCGCCGAAACAAACTGCTTGTTGACCGCAGCCAACGCTTCTTTGCGTCGCATGAATCGGTCGGCGTCCACTCCGCCGGCCAAGTCCAAATCGCGGACTTTGAATCCGTTTTGGGCCGGATCCGAGCCGAGTGCGAATCCGCCGTAGCTGCTCGGCAAATAGCCGGTCCCGGCGAATTCATTGGGAACGTTCGGGATGCACACGTACGGAGGCAGGTTGTTTCGCGGACCGTATTCGTGGCTGACGACCGCGCCGAACGACGGGTAACGCAGCGCCGGGCTGGGCTTGTACCCGGTGAACATGTTGTGGGTGCCCCGCTCGTGGGCCGCTTCACCGTGAGTCATCGAGCGGATCACGCTGAACTTGTCGGCCCGTTTGGCCAACTGCGGCACCGCTTCGCCGAACACTTCACCGGTGTTCGTTTTGATCGTCCGCATCTCGCCCCGGTATTCCAATGGGCTGTACGGTTTGGGATCGAACGATTCCTGTTGGGCCATTCCTCCCGGCAAATAAACGTGGATCACGCTTTTTGCTTTGGCTTCGACAAAATCATAGTGCTTTTGCTCGGCCATCGCCTGACGCATCAGCAACTCGGGCAACGAAAGCCCGATCCCTCCGAGAGCACCTGCGGCCAAGAATCCGCGGCGGCTAAATGGGTTTCCTTCGCAACGCATCGAACGACTCCATGAATCAGTGATGGGTGGGTAACTTTCAGCGGCCCGAATTGCGGCCAACCCAATGCATCGGTGACGCATCACATCGGCTTCACGTTTCAAGCAGAATCGGAGCATCCGATCTCGCTGAAGTGTTTTGGTAGGCGGGGACAGCGATCATCGGCGAGAGCTTTCGTCGTGATGCTGTGGGGGTGGGTGTGGTGTCCAGACAATTCGTCGCATGCTTGCACAAACGAATACTATCTGAACGACAACGAGTCTATCGTCCGGATGAACCCTAGAAAATCACGTAACCGGAAAAATTATCCTTTCCGGATTGCGGACGTAATCCTCCTAAGGTTCCCCGTAGCGTAGCGGTAACCACCAAAGGAGTCAAATTACACTAGCTATCGGGTGGAGGGGGCTTGGTCCGTAGGGGGTGTTCGCCCTCTGTAGGTCACGCTGTGCGTGACCGCCGGCATGCACTGTTAGCGGCAGGGCGCGAGCCCTCCGGTCCGTCTAGCTTAGCGGCCATGACCCCAACGGGGTCAAAGCCAGTAGCCGGAGGTGAGCGAAGCGACACCTCCGGACATCCGGTCCCCCGTGAGACGCGACCCCGAAGGGTGTCGAAGCAATTTCCGCTGCGAACCCGTCCGGGGTCGAGGGGAATTCGGGACGTGTTTCCCGGAGGTGGCGCTGCGCTGACCTCCGGCTACTCGCTGGCATTCCTTCGGGATACTGGGGCCGGTCGGCGGCAGTAGGTCACGCTGTGCGTGACAGCTGGCATGCAGAGCATGCCCTACCAGCTACCACTGCAACTTCCACGTCTCGGGGGATTGCCCCAAGTCGTACCAGCCGTCGAAGTGTTCCAGTCGATCGGCCGGGGCCAATTCGATCGAGCCTTGTTCGGCCAATTGATGGACGAACTCGCCGAGCTGTTGGCTGGAGCCGAACTCCCAGGCCATCAGCTCTTCGCGGCCCGATTCGGCGAAGTGGTCGACGGCCAATTCCAGCAGGACCCGACAAACGCCTTCGGCAGTGACGTGTCCCGCTTTGCACAACGCGGGGTCCTTCATGGCGACTCGGATCGTGTGGCGGACAAACTCCACCCGCTCGCTGTGGCCTGAATCAAATTCGGGGGCGTGATTCAGTTTGATGAGACCTTCTCCTTGAGTTTGTTGATGTCGCCTTCGACCGACTGGCGTTGGTTGAGCAGGTCGTCGAGGGTTGCTCGCTCCTTTTCAACGACGTCCGCCGGGGCGCGTGAGACGAAGTTCTCGTTGGACAGCTTGGACTCTTTGCCGGTGATCTGTTTCAGCAACTGACCGAGCAGTTTTTCCAGACGCGTCAGTTCCGCTTCCACGTCGATGAACTTTTCCAAGTCGACGTGCACTTCGACGTCGATGGCCGGAATCGCCAGCGGGGCATCGGTTTCAAACGCCTCGGCCGCAGGCCCAATCGCCAGCACGTCGGCACCGGCCAGCGCCCCGAAGTACGGCTTCATCGGCTCGAGCAGTCTGCGGCTCGATTCGCTGCAGCGGATGGCGGCGGGGACGGTTTCACGCGGCGGGATGTTGCTGCTGGCGCGGATCTGGCGGATCGCACTGACGATGTTTTGGAACTCGGTGAATTGCCGTTCGATCGTTTCGTCGAAATGGTCGCTGTTGGCTTGGGGCCAGTCTGCTTTCATGGCAAACTCGGACACCTTCACCGGCGTCAGGCCACGCTCGGGAGCCAATTCGCCCAGGAAGCCCCAGATCGATTCGGTCACGAACGGCATGATCGGATGCAGCAATCGTAACAGCGTGTCCAGCCCATGCGCGATCACGTTCTGGGTCACCGCGCGTTGCGTCGGGTCGGAGAGACGTGGTTTGGCGATTTCGACATAGAAGCTGCAGAATTCGTGCCAGGCAAAGTCGTACAGGATTCGTGACACGTCGGCGAACTTAAATTGGTCGATGCCCACGGTCACCTGTTCGGTGACCGTTGCCAGACGACTGAGCAGCCAGCGGTCTTCCACCGGCAGGGTGGCCACGTCAATGGTCTCTGGTGTGTAGCCTTCCAGGTTCATCAACACGAACCGGGCGGCGTTCCACAGTTTGTTGACGAAGTTACGGCTGGTCTCGAACTTCTCGCTGACGACGGCGGCTTTGGGGTGTGCCAGATCGGCTTCGGATTCGGCCCACTGGGTCGCAAAGGTTTTCTTGCACTCGGGGCACGCAACGGTTTTTGCGACCCGATTCTTTTTCGTTTGATCGATCAGCTTTTCGCAATGCGGGCACTCGTACTGCACGGGCATGCGAACGTCTTGCGTTTCGGTTGCCAGTCGAGCCAATCCGAATCGCAGCGAGTCGGGACCAAATTTGTCGATCACATCGATCGGGTCCACACCGTTGCCTTTGCTCTTGCTCATCCGTTCGCCGTTTCCGTCCAAGATCGTCGGATGGATAAAGACTTCGTCGAACGGAATCTCGTTCAGGTTGTTCAGACTCATCAGCACCATCCGGGCGACCCACAACGTGATGATGTCGCGCGACGTGCAGAGCGTGGACGTGGGATAAAAGTATTCCAATTCCTTGGTCTGTTGTGGCCAACCGAGTGTGCTGTGGGGCCACAGTGCCGAGGAGAACCAGGTATCCAGCACGTCGGGATCACGCTCCAGCCCGAGCGCCTCGACTTTCGCTTCCAGCGGTGACTCTTCGTCGCGCAGGCAGACGAACACGCTGTAGGAAGTCGCCGCTTCGTCTTCATCGTCGGCTTGGATTTTCGTCGCGATCAGCTGCTCGCCGCCCAGCGTCGCGGCTTGCTCGGCGACGTTGCCGGCCTCGGCTTTGGTCGCAAAGGACGCCGACCAAATCGGAATCCGGTGTCCCCACCAAAGTTGACGGCTGACCGGCCAATCTCGCTTTTCGCCGAGCCAATCGAGGTAGCCTTTGCGGTAACGCGTCGGATAGATGCGGACGCGATCGTCGCTGACGGCATCCATCGCGGACTGGGCCAGGTGGTCCATTTTGACGAACCATTGGTCGGCCAAGTACGGCTCGATCGCCGTCTTGCTGCGGTCCGACAGCGGCATTTCGATGTCGCGATCCTCGATGTCGCCCAGCAATCCGGCGTCGTCCAAATCCGCGACGACCTGTTTGCGGGCTGCGGCGATCGTCAAGCCTTCATAGGCGGGGACCAGGCCGTTGAGGGTGCCGTCGGGATTCAGGATGTTCAGCATCGGCAGCGATTGCCGTTTGCCGACTTCGTAGTCATTCGGGTCGTGGGCCGGCGTGATTTTGACGCAGCCCGAACCCAATTCCGGTTTGGCCCACACATCGGCGACCAGCGGGATCTTGCGATCGGCCAGCGGCAGCATCAAACAACGGCCATCGGCGGCCATGTCGCGCAGTTGCTCCAGCTTCGGCAGCATCGTCTTGCGGCGCTCGAGCAGGGCGTCGAGCTGGTGTTGCACGTCCGGCTTTTCTTTGGCGGTCGCGCCGGCGAGTTTTTCGCGCAGTTCGGCTTCCAATTTGTCGAACGTTTGCGCCGGGTCGGGGTGCACCGCGACGGCGGTATCGCCGAGCATGGTTTCCGGGCGGGTTGTCGCAATCACCACATGATCCGGTTCGCCGGGTTTGGGATCGATCACCGGGTAGCGGAAGTGATAGAAATGGCCTTTCTTGGTCACGTTTTCCACTTCATCATTGCTGACGGCGGTTTGCAGGAACGTGTCCCAGTTGACCAGGCGTTTGCCGCGATAGATCAGGTCCTTGTGGAACAGATCAAAGAACGTCGCACGCACTGCCGCACCGCACATCGGGTCCAGTGTGAACCGCAAGCGACGCCAATCGCAGCTACAACCCATGCGTTTGAGTTGGCCCAGGATCCGCTTTTCGTATTGGTCTTTCCAATCCCAGATGCGTTTGACCAACGCGTCGCGTCCGATGTCGTGACGTGACAGGTTTTCCTGTTCTTTCAACCGCCGTTCGACGACCGCTTGGGTGGCGATGCCGGCATGATCGGTGCCGGGCATCCAAAGTGTTTCGTACCCTTGCATCCGCTTGGTGCGGATCAAGATGTCTTGCAGCGTGTTATTGAGCCCGTGACCGAGGTGGAGCGCGCCGGTCACGTTGGGTGGCGGGATCACGATGGTGTAGGGTTTCTTGTCGGGATTGATCTCGGCGTGATTGCAACCTGCTTCATCCCATTTGGCACTGATTTCGCCTGCGGCGGTGCTATGATCAAATCGGTTTGGAATCATGTTTGTGCTTATGTTGCCGGTGTAACGTTTTCTTTGTGCAATTTGTATTCGACGGAATCGATCAACGCCTGAAAACTTGCTTCGATGATGTTGTCGCTGACGCCGATCGTTCCCCAGGATTCGTGGTGATCGGCACTTTCGATGTTGACGCGGGTGCTGGCCGCGGTGCCGGCGCCGTTGTCGACCACACGTACTTTGTAATCGACCAAACGCATGTCCCGCAGTTGGGGATAGGACGGCAGCAGGGTTTCGCGGAGCGCGGTGTCGAGCGCGTTGACCGGGCCGTGTCCTTCGGCGGCGTTGAAGCAGTCCTGATCGCCGACGCGGATTTTCAGGATCGCTTCGGCGTAGACGTCTTTTTCGTCGGCGGAGGTTTCGCCGGCGACGACGCGGTACTTGATCGGGCTGAAGTGCGGGGTGAACGTTCCGAGCACGCGTTTGATCAGCAAATCGAACGAGCCGCCGGCGTTCTCGAATTGAAACCCTTGGTTTTCCAGACGCACCACTTCGGCCAGAATTTTGTCTTGAACTTCGCGGTCGTCTTCGATGCAGTGCTTGTTCGCCACGGCGACGATGTTGCTGCGGCCGGACAGTTCGCTGACCAGGATCCGCCGTTCGTTGCCGACCAGCGTGGGGTCGATGTGTTCGTACGTCGAGGCGGCCTTGTTGATCGCGTGGACGTGCATCCCGCCCTTGTGGGCGAAGGCGCTTTGTCCGACAAACGGTTGTCCGCCACGCCACTGCAAATTGGCGGTCTCGTACACGAACCGGCTCAACTCGGTCAGCGGTTGCAGGCTGCGGCCGCCCAACACGGAGTAGCCGGTTTTCTTCAGCGCCAGGTTGGCCATCACGGAAATCAGGTCGGCATTGCCGCAGCGTTCTCCGATGCCGTTGATCGTCCCTTGCACCTGGGTCGCACCGACGTCGACGGCGGCCAGCGAATTGGCCACGGCAAGCTCGCTGTCATTGTGGCAATGGATTCCAAAGGTCACGCCGGGATAATCACGCAGCGAGTCGATCGCGGCACTGGTGATTTCCGCGATTTGCTCCGGCAGCGAACCGCCGTTGGTGTCACACAGCGACATCACCGTGGCTCCGCCGCTGGCGGCTGCCCGCAGCGTTTGGAGGGCGTACTCGGGGTTGGCGCGATAGCCGTCAAAGAAGTGTTCGGCGTCGTAGATGACCGCGGCATGTCCGGCCAAAAACTGGACGCTTTCGCCGATCATCGCCAGGTTCTCTTCCAGCGAGACCCGCAAGACTTCTGTGGCGTGGTAATCCCAGGTTTTTCCGACCACGGTGATCACGGGCGTGTGGGCCGCGACGAGTGCTTTCATCCCGGGGTCTTGGGCGGCTTCGACCCCGCGACGGCGGGTCATTCCGAACGCACAGACCTGGGTGTCGCCCAAGTCGTGCTCCTGGATTTGCTGGAAAAATGCGACGTCTTTTTCGTTGCTCAGCGGATAGCCGCCCTCGATAAAATCGACGCCCGTTTCGGCCAACCGCAGCGCGATCTGCAGTTTGTCGTTGAGGGAAAAACTGACGCCTTCGCCCTGGGATCCGTCCCGCAGCGTGGTGTCGTAGATTTGGATCGGTTTTGAAGTCATGGTTCGTCTTTTAATACGAAAAAACCCCCGGAGCTGGAAAGCCACGGGGGTCAAAGTTTCTTCCAAAGGCTGTGCTTGAACGGCTCACTCGGCGGGCACAACGTGCCGGCGACGAAGCCGATCGGTCCCCCGCGTCATCGCTGGCAAACAGTGCCAGGGACGCGGCAAATAATGACAGGTTGAATAAGCACAGTGATCGTCGTGGATTAATTGATCGTTGCGAGGAAGCGGAATCGATGTCTTGAATTCACCTAAGAATCGAGAGAATACGGCGTCGCCGATCATCCGTCAATCGCGGACGCGTCCCGGCGGGATGCATCTCAGCACGTGGCGTCAGCCAGTGGCGCGTGAGGGTGACGAGATCGCCACGCGCCGGTCGCTAACCGGGCTGTTGATCGATTCGGGATCTGCTGAGTCCATGGTGAGCCGCTGGCCGTAAGGCCTCGGGCGGGCGCCCGAATGCCCGGCCGCTTACGCGTCACGGCTCACTCAATCGACAGACCGTGACGCTTCCCGCTGGCGTGTCTCGGTCAGGGGGAGGCCGCCGACCGCCGGCCGCGCTGGCGTCCGGCCTGGACCGCGGTCCACAGGTAGCTGAGCGAAAAGACGATGCAAATCGCCACCATCAGCGAGACAATTTGGGTCGAATGCAGGTTCACCACGCCCTGCTTGCGCCAGACGGAGAAAAAGTGAAACAGCTGGCCAAAACCGATCAGGCAGCCGAAGCCGCCGAGGATCGCCGCCGTTGCCAACGCTTGGCGGCGGCGATGCGGATTGAGTGCAACGACGCCGAAAAACAGGATCGGAATTCCCAGCATCATGGGAATGAACAGCATCGGAGCCTTGTTCAGCGAACCGAACAGGGCGATCGCCGTGTCGATGCACAGCAAAAGTCCAGAAACAATGCCAAATCGAGCCATCAATCGCTTTCGAAAAAGGGGGTGCCATCGCCGCCTGAGCTGGCTAAATCCTAGCTCTCTTTTATCGGCAATGTCAGCCCTAAGTGAACCGCCCAGGTGAGCCTCGGGTGACGCAGCCCGCCAGGGTGCGGCAGTTCGACACGGGTGTCAGCCGGTGCCGCGTAGGAACACCTCGTGACGAGGCTCGGGACGTCGATTCTTTTACTGCGGGATTGGGCAGCCATTCAGATTCTCTCCCTCTGGGAGAGACGGCGTTTGCGCAGCAAGCAAACGCCAGAGAGGGCCGGCGCTGCAAAAGTCTTGGCGCCTTACCCTGCTGGTCCGTCGAGCGATCAATGTCATGCGCCGCTGATCCGTCTGATTGGATCGCGGACTCAAGCTGGTCGGTTGCGGTGCGACGCTGGAAGCGTCAGCCCGAAGACACCCCCAGTGCTCCACTTAAATGAACCCACGGATGGCAGAGCGTACCCACGGATAAAATGCAGCCAGGGATCCGTCACTTATACAATTGACGGGCCCCGCCTGGGAGCGAGGGTGAGCGACCACGACGGGCGGGTCGCTGACGCGTCCCGCTGGGATGCATCCCAGCACGTGCAATCAACCGTCCTCGTCCTCGGATTGCGACGTTTCGGCGTCGGATTGTTCGGCGTCCTTCAGCTTTTCGGCCGCGTCGCGGTGGCCCTGGGCCAAGTCCGCGTCACCCACCTTGTCGTAGCAATCGGCGAGCATGAGGTGCGATCGGCGCTTCAAGTCCGGGGCGGGCAACGCACGCTCCAGATCGCTGATCGCTTCGCGGAACCGCCCCATGCGAAACAGGATTTGTCCGCGTGTCTCGAAGAAGTGCGGCGTCGGGGTGGGGACGTTGTCGATTGCCGCGTTGGCGATCTGCAACGCTTTTTCGTAGTCGGGTTCCTCTTTCAACGCCAACGCGACGGCCAGATTATTCAGGATCGCACCACTTCGCGGCAGCTGTTCGGCCGCTTTCTCCAAGTGCAACTCCGCCATCGCGAGATCCTCTTTCATCAGTGCAGACGTGCCTTTGATGAAATGGGCAATCCCGGCCGGGGATCCCGAGATCAATGCCGCTCGGACGGTTGCAATCTGTTCGTCGTCTTCGTTCAAACTCGATAGCACGTGGTCGGCGACCATCGTCACCACGCGCGGATTGTTCGGCGCGATCTTGACCGCAGCGTCAAGCATCGTGAGCACCCGCAATCGTTCCTGCACGGTGTTGGTCGGGGATTTTTCGATGTAGGTCACATAGGCGACGATTGCGTCTCCGAGCGCTTGGGTCAGCATCCGTCGCTCACCCGGCGTCTTGGCGACGTCGATGCTGCCTTTGAGCGTTCGGATCGCGTCGGAATGCCGTTCCAAAAAGATTTGATTGCGAGCAATACTCATCGCAAGATTGGCATTGGCCGGGTCGTCCTTGTGCATTTCTTTGACCCGTTCCAACGCCGCGGAGGCATACTGTTCGGCGGCATCAAATTCATTCAATTGACGCGCCAAGGCCGCCGCCTGCAGTCCACGCATCGGTTCGACTTCGGACAGATCCAACACGACGGGGATCGCGGAACTGAGGCGTTGTTCAAAGATCAAGTACTCCGCGTACATCCGTTTCGCACCGAGATTCTTGTCTTCTCGCTCGGTAATCAACTGCAAGACCCTGCCGACTTCGTCGAGTTCTTCGGGGCTGAAATCGGTCAGCTTTTTGCCGATGATCTGGTTCTCCAGCAACCATTTGGCGGCCGGAAGATGGCGACGCGTCAGCAGTTGACGCATCAACACTTTGGCCTCTTCTTCAAACGATTGGGCTTCGCGGACGAGCGCGAAGCGGTGAATCAGGTCGACGTTTTTTGGATCGGCTTCCAGCTGTCGCCGAATCACGATCTCCGCGGTCGGGAAATCTTCGCGGTCCAAGGAAACACGTAATTGGCGGTCCAGCAGCCGGTTTCTCCAGCCCGCGCCCCCGCTAAAGGCGATGAAGGCCGTCGTGAAGAGCACCATCGACAGGATGACCGCCGGGATCGCTTTGGGCGCGTCACGCCACGGGATTCCCAAGAACCAACAGCGGATGAACTCACCTATCCAGCGAAACCAGGTCAGTGGGTTGAATGCATGCATCTTAATTCAACTCCTTTGCCGTCATCGTCGGCTCTGATTTTGCCACCGCCGACGCAGCGGTCGGGGCATCGATTCGAAGCGTCTGGGCGGGCAGCGTGCGACCGGCGTTTTCGATGATCGCGTCCGCGATCCGGCCACGTGCGGCGATGAATTCCTCCTGCAGATCTTGCAACTCGCGTGGACTGATCTTGTCCGGCGATGTGATCCACATTTGGAACATGATGACTTCGTTCTGCTCCCAGACACCGGTTGAATCGATGCGATTCCAAACACGGTGCGTGAATGCCGACAAGCTGTCCGGTGCGTCGACCAGGGTCCCGTCGCTGCCGATGCCGGCAAAGATCAGGTAGCCATGCTGCGTCGGCCCGCGTTTGAACCGGGCCAAGACGTAGGTGGACGTCAGCGCATCCGGGTTTTTCGCAACGATCTCCATCGATTCGAATTGGTCGGGCGATTGGATGTCGCGATCCAACAGCATCCAGTCCAGCCGCTCGTAACAGTTGCACAGTTCATGCCAGCCTTGGTGGGGTTGGCTCAGCACGAACTGAACGGTGACGTCATCCCACTGGCATTCCCAGATGTCCGAGTTGGCTCCCAAGCGTGGGTCTTCGTAACCCCGGTTCGCCTTGTGCCCGACGACGGTCAGAACGTTCAGCGAGTCGTTGATCAGGTCCGGTGGCGGGTCAAACACGAGTGCTTTGTCGCTTTGGACCAGATTGGCCGGTTTGCGAGACCGAATGACCTGGGTCAATGATGCCAGGCAAATCAGACCGGCCAGCGCGGCGAAACCGATCTGCGCGATGCGGTTGTCGACCAAGCCCTGGGCCCAGCGGAACGCCCCGCTGCGTTTGTCGCGGGCGAGAAGATCCATGGCGTTTCGTTGCATGCCGCGGCCGCCGGTCGCTTCGTCGGCCGATTTCAGGGACAGGTAGTTCCAGCCCGCCACCAGTGGGTTGAACTCCGATTCCTCCGGGACGCGATGCAACAGCGTGGCAATCAAATAGTCGAAGGAAAGCAGGAACCCGAAGGCGATCGCCAAAGCGAAATAGCCCAGCAATTGGTGCGGCCAACCCTCGGCTAAATCAAACTGAAACGAATTGGCGACCAAGGCGACGACCGTGACCCGAATGACGTTGGCGAAAATGGCCAACAGGCATGCGATCACCAAGTAGATCGGTGCCATCCAAATCCGTCGCCGTCGCCACGAGATCATCAGAAAGGCGAGAAAACTGAGCGTGAACACGGATTGAATGCCGCTGCAGGCTTCGGCGACAAATAGCTCGCGATCGGCAAGCTGGATCACATTGTTGGTCACCGCGTGTGGAACCGCCAGCGTGTCCAGCAAGACGCTCGACATCCACGTCGTCACGTTCTGCAACCACAGCACCAACAACGTGTCGGCGCGAACCAGTTGAACGATCGTTAGCAACGGAAGCACGAGGACCAACAACGTTGAATCCTCCGGGCCACGCATCGCGTAGAGCATGGTCGCGCAAAGGATCGCGAATGCGACCGCCGCAAACCAGGGGAACTGCACCACCGTCCCGAAGGCAGTCAGCAGCAACGCCAGTCCGATCGCCGCCCAACTGAACCAACCGCGCGGAGGATAGAAATAGCCGTCAAAGCGGAGGTACGTCAGCCAGGCCACCGCGGCGATCGCGAACGGAAAATAGCGATAGGTCGGATTGCCCCACATGCCGATGAAGTACGGCACCAGCAACGGAGCCACGGCGAGGAACAAGCCGAGCCAAAACCAACGCCAATTGGGGTGGGGTTGGGAATCGCTGGTTGTCGCGGGCTGAATCGGTTCGGCCTGGTCGAGCATGGACGTGTACAGGCCTGTCGAGTCGGTGGTCGACATTGGCAAATCAGTCTACTGGAGAGTGTTCAGGTCGGTGTGGGGTGGCGATGGGGCGACGGGGGTCAGCCATCGAACTTCGGCTTGTTCGACGAACCGCCCGACGACGCATCCGAACCGCCAAGTGATTCCGGTTTGTCGTGCGAGCCCGGTTTGTCGTGCGAGCGCGGTGGGTCGGCCAGCAAGGTGCCGGCGGAGAACGGACGGGGGGGGCCGGATGCGGCGGCCCGGGAGACCGAGTTTCCGTTTTTCGCCGCTTGGGGGCCTTTGCCGGACGGGCTGCTGCCGGACGGGCTGCTGCCGGACGGGCTGCTGCCGGACGGGCTGCTGCCGGCCATTGCCGCCGGCGCGGGGCGGGAAAGACGAATGGTGTTTTGAGACGAGACCGCGACGCTGGTGCTGGAGGTTTGGCCGTTGCGTCGATAGTAGCCGCCGTAGCGTCCGTACTTGTAGTAACCGTATCCGCGGTAACCGTCGCTCGCTCCGGTTTCGTCGGAATTGTTGATCACCACGCCCAAGACATTGGCGCCGACGCCGTTGAGGATATTGAGTGCTTCGCGGGCATTGGGCTTGCTCTTGCGGCGGATCCGCAGGGTCAAGATCAACGCGTCGGACATGCTTGCGGTGATGCTCGGGTCGGTGACGACCAACAGCGGGGGCGTGTCCAGGATGATGTAATCGTATTGTTCCCGGAGATACTCCAGCAGCTCGTTCATCACCGGTAACGAAAGCGCCTCGGCCGGGTTGGTCGGGATCGGACCACAGGGCATGATCGACAGCTTGGGCAGCGGCGTGGCATGGGCAGCTTCCAGCGGCTCGCATTCGCCGTTGAGGACGTTGGTCAGTCCCAGTTTTTCATCGCAGTCGAAGTTGTCGGTCAGCTGGGGGCGACGCAGGTCACAATCGATTGCCAAGACCCGTTTGCCGCTTTGGGCGATCGAGCAGGCCAGATTGCACGCGATCGTGCTCTTGCCATCGCCCGGCAACGGGCTGGTGATCTGGATGACTTTGCCGCCCTTGATGTTGTTGGTGTCAAAGAACACGGTGGTTCGCAGCGACCGGATCGCCTCGGCAGCAGACGACGACGGTTGATGGACCACCGTTAAGTCGGTCGACAGTGTCTTGTAAGGATCGAGTTCTCCTTTTTTGGTCTTTCGCCGTTTGCCGCGGAAGAACGGAATGTGCGTCAAGATCGCGACGCCCAGCATCGAACAGATCTCTTCGGGGTCGCGGAACGTGTTGGCGTTCTTTTCCAGCAGCAGCGCGAGCCCGCCGCCGAGCAGCAGGCCGACCAACGTGCCCAGTCCGCCCAGTTTCAAGATGCTGGGGCCGACCAGATACGCCGGAGTGGGTTTCATCAACTCGACCACCTGCGTCACGCTGTCGTTGTCGGAGAGTTGCGTTTTGCCCAGGTTCTCTTTGAGCTGTTGCATCAATTGGCGATACTGCTCCATCTCGCGAACCATCGATTCGTTACGCAGTTCCTCGCTGGAGATTTTCGCCGCGAGCACTTTTTCCGTTGCGATCTGTTCATCCAATTCCTTGATGAACCCTTTGAGCATCTCGACCTTGGCTTGGTGCGAGTAGACGACCGCTTGGACGGTTTCTTTGGCTCGTTCGATCGGGTCGCCCAGGTCTTCGAACCATTCGCGTCGCAGTTTGGTGATGCGGTCGGCTTGCTCACGAACCAGACGTAGCAGCTCATCACGCGTGGTTTCCAGTTCTTGATCGAGGGCCTTGACGGTGGGGTGGGAGGGACCGAATTGAGAAACGTTCTGGTTTTTGGCGACGATCAGCGGCAGCAGTTTTTTTTCCAGGTCGATTTCGGCCAGCAAGCTGTCGCCGACGATCGGATCGGGTTCGCGGGCGTCGGCAATGCTGCTGACTTTGACCCCCAGCAACTGACTCATCACACTCAGCGCGATCCGCGGGTCTTCGGTTTGTGCGGCGACGGTTTCCATCCGTTTGAGCACTTCTTCTTCGCGACGGAGTTCTTCGAATTGAGCCGAGCGTCGTTTCGTCAGCAGTTGCTGTTGCTCGCGGTGCGGGTTTTGCGCCCGTCCGTCGGCATCCCAGGTCAGCGGGGCGTCGCGGCGGAACTCGGCGTAGCGATCTTCCAGTTCGGCCAACTTGGGGCCGAGCGTCGTCATCGCCATCGTGATCAACCGCTCCAGATCCGCCTGGGCGGTTTTGTGTCGCTGGTTGTAGTACTCTTGCAACGCTTTGCTGTAGGCCTTGATCGCCGCTTCGCAGTGTTCGGTGTTGTTGCTGTCGAAGTGCAGCAACGTGATCAGCGATTGCGCCGTTTTGACGTCCGTGACTTCGGGTTCGAGTTCCAGTTGGTCCTGAACCTCGACGATGAAGCGATCGATGCTGTTGCCGTAGAACTCACGGTGCGGCACCATGTCGGGATCATTGAAGGCCATCGTGGCGACCGTGTCGCTGAACAGCTGGGCCTGCAACACCTCGATGTCCGGGACCCCGCCGACGACTTCGCCGGTCAAGGCGTCAAAAATCGGCGGCCGATTCGATTCGACCATCAGCCGGGTGCTGCTGCGAAACGTCTCTTCGGTCCGCGAGTAGACCAGGAATCCGATCACGCCGAACACGATGGCCGGCAAAATCACGGCCCAGCGGTAGCGCCACAGCGCCCCGAGGACATCCAGGGGCTGCGTCGCCCCGGTCGACGCGATCTGGCGGCTGCGGCGGTTGGAGGGTGGTGTCGAAGTTTGTTCTGCAATCATCGTGGGGCGTGAATCTGTTTCGGCAGAGCGTGGGGGAGTACCGACACCGAAAGCGTGCCGGCCGGGCGCGAGCAGTCTGGTCGCGGTGCAGCTTATAAACAAGGATCCGTTGAACGAATCGGTACTGATGGGGGAAAACCGACAGCGTCTGGGAGCGTGCTGCCGGCCCGCCGACGACAACGCCGCCGGGCCCTTTCCTTCCGAAAATCCTTTCGAAAACGCGTTTTCCCGAAGGCCGGTCGATGGAGCCACCGCTCAACACCTACCGGGAAACCGTGCCGATGTAGTTTAACCCTCATCCGGTGACGTCCATAGCGCTTTCGCAAATCGGGCCGCTCAAAAACCCTTCCCGGTCGGCAGAATCGACTTCACCGGCAAAATGTTGGCGGTTTCCGGACAGTTGTCCGATCGCGGTAAACACTTGAGTCTGACTTGAGGAAATACTGATGGTTCCTTGAATTCCGCCGACGCGGCACCATTTTCGCGCAACACTTGGTTGCGTCGCTCGCCCCGGGAATCAATCCTGGCGGCCGGCAAAACAGCGCCGCAATTCTGATACACCTGCCTCACAAAAAGTTTTCTTCATGATCGCCCCCATCACGCTTCCCGATGCCGCTTCGCCACTCGCCGGAAGGACCTGTCTGGTCACCGGAGGAGCGGGATTCATCGGATCGCACTTGGTCGACGCCCTGCTCTCGCACAATGCGACCGTCCGTGTTCTGGACAACTTCAGCACCGGTTATGAGTCCAACTTGTCCCACGTGACCGATCACCCGGGCGTGGAAGTCGTTCGCGGTGACGCGGCGGATCCGGCAGTGACTGAGAAAGCGGTCGCCGGATGCGATGCCATCTTTCATCACGCTGCGATGGCCAGCGTGCCCCGCAGCATGCGCGAGCCGGCTCTGTGCCACGCCTGGTGCGCGACCAGTACGATCAATCTGTTGGCCGCGGCTGAGGCCGCCGGGGTTCGCCGGATGGTGCTGGCCAGCACCAGCGCCGCCTACGGAGATTCTCCCTACGTCAGCAAACGCGAACAGGACCCGCCGGCACCGCTGTCGCCCTATGCGGCCTCCAAACTGGCCGCCGAAGCCTACATGCAATCGTTCTCGCGAACGTCGAAGCTGGAAACCGTGATCCTGCGGTACTTCAACGTCTTCGGACCCCGCCAGGATCCCCAGAGCGAATACAGTGCGGTGATCCCACGTTTCGTCTCGATGATTTTGTCCGGTAAACGCCCGGTGATTTACGGCGATGGGTCGCAGTCACGCGACTTTGTGTTCGTCCGTGACGTCGCCAAGGCAAACCTGTTGGCCGCCACGATTCCCGGCATCAACGGCGGTATCTTCAATATCGGGCAAGGCCAACGCACGACGCTGTTGGAGTTGCTGACGACGCTCCGCGACATCCTCGGCCAAGACATCGAGCCGATTCATGATCCGCCCCGGTTGGGCGATATCAAGGATTCGCTGGCCGATATCACCCAGGCCCGAACGCGGCTGCAGTTCGAGCCCGACGTCGACATGAAAAGCGGTTTGGAGCAGAGCGTCGATTACTATCGATCGATCTGCTGATCACATCGGGCCGGTCATTTCCCAAACCACGCCGCGGGTCGTGGCCGGGTCGATGAATCCGGCCTTGCGGCCACGCGGGGCGTCGTGCGGCGTTTCGGATTTTGCCCGCATCCCACGCGCCGGCAAGGATGCGAGCGATTCACAGACGTCGTTCGTTTGAAAACACAAATGGTGTAGACCTTCGCCGTGTTCGGCCAGATGGGTGTGCAACGGATGGTCCTCGGTCAACGGCTGGACCAGCTGCAAGTGCACGTTGCCCATGTCCAGATGCGTCAGACGTACGCTGCCGCTGGGAATCACTTCGCTTAACACGACGGGCAACCCCAGCGTGTCGCGATAAAACGCCAACGCCTCCTCGGTGTCTCGCACCACGATGGCGATATGATCGAGTTGTTTGAAAAGCGGTGTATCCGGCATTCGAAGTCTCTTTTGTGGTGGTTTGATCCGCCGATCACGTCAGATTGAGCTGTTCGATCGACCATTCTCAATCATAATGGATCCGTCTCGCCTGCTTCACGCTCTCCGGTACTGAATTGATGATTCGTGCGCAAGTTCACCAGCCCTTCTTCCGCAAATTCCTGTACGTCTTTCTCGGTTGCACCGCGTTTGCCGGATGGTGCCTGTACGACGGGTTGATCAAGTATCCAAAGCATCTGACCATTGCCGAAGCCTACGAGGGGCTGCCGGAAGAGGGCCGGCGCGAAGCCTGGAAAGAACTCGCCGCTGAAAAGGGTTGGCCCACGATCACACCGTCCAAAACCGCCAACGACATCCGGCACGATATCAGCAGCCAATTCATGATGGTCATCCTCTGCAGCCTGTTCGCAATCCCGGCGCTGATGATGTTCATGTCCGGCCAAGGAACCTGGGTCGAAGGCGATGAAACCGTGATCCGTAACAGCAAGGGGCAGGAGGTGCCCATCGACGCGATCACCAAAATCGATAAGCGAAAGTGGGACGCCAAAGGGATCGCGAAAATCCATTACGAAGTCGACGGAAAGAAAAAGAAGTTCGTGATGGACGATTTTAAATACGAACGCGAACCGATGGGCCAACTGATGAAGTTCGCCGAAGCCAACTTGACCGAAGAACAAGTCACCGGTGATTTTCTCGAACGCGACAAAGAGCGAATCGCCCAACAGCAAGCCGCCGAAGCGGAAGCAGACGAATACGACGACGAGGACTATGAAGACGAGGGTGAGTACGAAGACGCAGAGGATGCGGGGTCGAAGTCAAGCTCGTAGGGCATGCTGTGCCTGCCATCGTGATGAGGTAACGCGTGAAGGCAGGAGGCAAAACGATGTTGTGGGGAGAGAGGGCAATGTGTAGGGCATGCTGTGCATGCCATCCGTCACGCACAGCGTGACCTACACAGCCATCCGTCACGCACAGCGTGACCTACACAGCCATCCGTCACGCACAGCGTGACCTACACAGCCATCCGTCACGCACAGCGTGACCTACACAGCCATCCGTCACGCACAGCGTGACCTACACATTCTCCCGTCACGCACAGCGTGACCTACATGTTGCCGATCGTCACTTCAGATTCCACGCTTCATCGAAGAACCCTTGGCCCATGATCTCGCCGGCGTAGATCGAATCGTCATCGGACTCCACGTCCAAGACGGCCCAGTCGGGCAGCATCGCGATTTGTCGGGAATTGCTGACGTTGGAAAACTCACGAAACGTCATGCCGCTGTTGACGACGATGTAGCGCCGCGGGTTCAGCGGGTTGGGATAGCAAAACACGGGGGCATGATGCACCGGATCAAAACTCTGCTCGCCTACACGCAGCGTCTCACGCGTCCACTGGATCGGAAGCCGGTCGGCGATGTTGAACAGAAACCGATTGCCGCTGAAGTCTCCGAAGCAGATCAGGTGGCAGGTTTCGAGGTGGTCGTCGGTCAGGTCGCGGTCCAGCACGACTTGCACGTCGCCGCGCATCAGTCGCGACCAACGCTGCTTCAAATACTCCGCCTCGCGATCGATCCAGCGTTGCACTTGGCCATGGCGTGCCGGGCGACTGGGCATGACGATTACAAAGCGGTCGCAAAATGCATCGTCAATCGGCCCCTGCAATCCGGGGCGTTTGCGTAGCGTCATCTCGTCGTCGCGCGTTGATGTCCACTCGCCCGATGCGTCTTTTGCCAACGTGCACTGGAATCCGCGCAGGTTGCCGGTGTCGTCCACCGAATAACGTTGGCCGTCGATTTCCAGGTCCACCGCGCCGCGACGGCCCGGCCAACCGGTGTCGGAAAAATCAATCTCTAAATGGGTCACTCCGTCGGTCTCGATGCGGAGGCTCTCGTTCTCGCGGTCCAGCCGGGCGCTGACCGAGGCGGCCGCCCAGTGTTCCTGCATCCCAGCGATGCGTAGCCAGCCCGCTTGGCTGTAGCGGAGCGTGTAGGTGACGAAATCAATTTCCGTCTCCGGTCCCTGATCGGCTTCGGCGGCCCACTTGGCGATCTGGGCATCGATCTGCTGTTTCGAGGGATCGTCGATCTTGTGCCCCATCCCGGCCCCGATCACGTAGGGGAACTGGAATCCCAGTTCTTCGGCGCGGGCCGCGACACGGTCGGCTGCCATCTTCTGTTTGTCGACTTCACCGCTGTAGGCGATCGTTTGAGTACCCTTCAAGTTCTGGGTCCAGGGCAAGACGTCATACCAGCGCAGCAGTTTTTCCGCCGTCGCGGTGAGAGGGAATGGCGTCGATTGCGTCCAGCCCTGATAGCGGAGCGTGTCGACGAATCCAGCGCCGGGATTGGCCGCCATCCAGCGATAGGGATCGTGGACGGCCAAGTGCCAGCAACCCGCCCCGCCCATCGAAAACCCGCGGATCGAAACGCGATTCGGATCGATGGCGACGCGAGATTGGATGTCATCGATCGCTTCGTAAACATCGGTTTCGCCGGCAAACTTGAACGCGTTGCAGTGGCGGCCGAACGGATGCAGAACAATCGTGCCCTCGGGCGTGTATTGCCCTGCTTTGGTCATCCGCTCGGTCAGGAACGGAATCTCGGTTTTCGTGTCGCCGCGGCCGTGCAGCCAGACATCCATCCGCAGCGGCGTTTCGGCTTGAGGAATCGTGAACCCCGCCGGGACGACGATGCCGTAGGGCTGGACCGAATCGTCGATGTGGGAAATAAAACCGGCGACCAGGGGCTGGGGATGGTCGTTGGCATCGGGATTAAATCCCAGCAGTTCCAATCCGCGCGTCCCCGCGGACGCTGCGGTGATTCGCCGCGCGGCTTCGTCGAGCAACCGTTCCGCCGCATCGACTTCGCTGTCCTTGAAAAACAAGTCTTGCTCAAGTGCCAGGTGCACCGCTCGGATCAAGACGTCGACGTCGCTTTGCCACCCGGACGCATCGTTCGATTCGGCGACCGTTCGGTTGAGCTGCTGACGGACCGATTCGACGCGTTGTTCGAGTGCCGTGCGCCGTTGCGGGTCGATCTGAATGCCCGGCGGCGGCAGCGGTTTGAAAGCAGGCTGCGGAGTCGTCGATTGGGCGATGCCGTTGGCGGCCAACGCGGTCCAAAGGAAGAATGCGATGGTGCAGGCGCAGGCCCGTAGGCTCGCGCCAGACGGCTGATGTTCCTTTGATGTCAGCCGGTTCGCGCCAGCGTCCGGGCGCGTTGACGCGATGGTGCAGACGCAGGCCCGTAGGCTTGCGCCAAACGGCTGATGTTCCTTTGATGTCAGCCGGTTCGCGCCAGCGTCCGGGCGCGTTGGCGCGATGGTGCAGACGCAGGCCCGTAGGCTCGCGCCAGACGGCTGATGTTCCTTTGATGTCAGCCGGTTCGCGCCAGCGTCCGGGCGCGTGGTGTGGTCGTGTGCCCAGGAAATGGCCCGCATCTCAGCTGTCTCCGGCGATCTGAATGACTTGTTCCAGTTGCATCACTCCATCATAGATCGATCGCCCCACGATTGCCGCCGGCATGTTCATTTCGACCAACTTCGCAACGTCGTCGTAGGTCGTCACGCCTCCGCTGGCAACCAAGGGAATATCCGTCGCCTCCGCCATGTCACGCAGCCCGTCAAAATTCGGGCCGCTCATCATTCCGTCGCGGGCGATGTCGGTGTAGATGATCGCCGCGATGTTGGCCGTTCGCTGTCGCAGGTCTTGGGCCAATTCGATCGCCGGCGTGGAGCTGGTTTCCAGCCATCCGTCGGTCGCCACCATGCCGTCCCGCGCGTCGATGCCCGCCGCCAGTTTCCCCCGGAACGCATCGCACATCGACGCAAACCATTCGGGTTGCTTCAGCGCCGCGGACCCGACCACCAAACGTGCCAGGCCCAAGTCTAGCAGGGCTTCGATCGCCGCTTGATCACGCACACCGCCGCCCATTTGGCAAGGCAGCCCGGTCGCGGCAACGATCCGCGCGACCGCGTCGCGATTGGCCGTCGGGTCATCACCCCGGGCGGCATCCAAATCCACCAGGTGCAACCGTTTCGCCCCGGCTTGCTGCCACTGGACGGCGAACTCCACCGGGTCGTCGCCGAAGACCGTTTTTCGGTCATAGTCGCCTTGCCGCAAACGGACCGGTTTTCCATGACGCAGATCGATTGCGGGCCAAATTTCCATGGTGATGTGGGGCTCTGGTGTGAGTAGGACTTCAGTGGGACGGGGGGCGTGACGCAGACGACCAAGCGGTCGGCGTCGGCCGGTTGCAACGATACCGCACAGGCAGGTAGACTGACCAGCACAGAGCACAAACGATTGTGCAGACGGGGTGTTTATTGTTAGCGGTAGGGCGCGAGCCCTCCGGTCCTTCAAGGTGTTTTTGAAACGCGACCGGACGGCTCGCGCCGTTCCGCTAACACCTTCAGAGCCAAAATAAGTTGCCTCTTGCTGACGCACGTGGGCTTTCATCGACAGGCCGTTGACGCGTGCCGCGACCCCCGAAACACCAGAGCCGACGACGCACTCGTCATGAAACCACCGAATCATCGCGCGCCCGACACGCCGCAGGGTTCCGGCTCTGCGACGCCGGGCCATCCCGTGACGCTCAAAAACGTCGCCGACCGCGCCGGTGTCAGTGTTTCAACCGCCTCGCGCGCGCTCAACGGCCAAGCGCGGAAATACCGCATCAGCCCCACGACGGAGAAAGCGGTTCGCAAGGTCGCCGCGGACTTGGGGTTCCAAGCCAGTCAGGTCGCCCGCTCGCTCAGGCTCAAACGAAGCGGCTTGATCGGGGTGATCGTGCCAGATATCTCCAACCCGTTTTTTGCCTCCATCGCCCGCGAGGTTTCATTGGGCGTCGAAGCGCATGGGTTCTCGGTCTTGCTCGGCGACAGTCGCGAAGAGACGGAAATTGAACAGCGATTGGTTGACCAGTTGCGCGCCAAACAGGTCGAAGCCTTGTTGGTGTGCCCGGTCGGTGTTGTTCCGGATCATCTGGTCAAGCTCGATCGGTCGGGATTGCCCGTCGTGGTCGCCGACCGGGTGTTTGATGGAATTGAATTGCCGAGCGTGACGTCGGACAATCGGACCGCGGCGCGAGCGGTGGCGGACGTGTTGATCGAACAGGGCCATCGCAAGATCGGTGTCCTGTCGGGCGTTCGTGACAGTTTGCCCGCCAAGACCCGTCTGCAAGGCTTGAACGATGCGGCCCGGCACGCGGGTTTTCACCTCGATCCGTCGTCTCTGGCGGGAAACGCGTTCACCGAGCAATCCGGCTACGAGGCGACGCTCGAATTGTTGGATCGACATCCCGAGATGACCGCGATCTTTTCGATGTGCACGCCGGCGGCGATCGGTGCGATGCGGGCGTTAGCCGAACGCGGGATGGCGATTCCAAGCGACATGTCCATCGTCGCATTTGATGACCATCCTTTTGCCGAGCTGATGAAAACCCCGCTGACCGTTTCGGTTCAAGACATTCCCCGACTGGGACAACTGGCCACCGCAGTGTTGCTGAAGCGGTTGAACGTGAAGCCGAGCGATGATTTCAGCTCTGTTTCCAGCACTGAATCGAGCGGTCACGAGCTGCCCCCGCGGAGTACTCCTTCAGAGATGCGGGGCACTCCTTCAGAGAGGCAGTCGTCCACGTCGCTGTGGAAGGTCCCCACCACGCTCTTGCAGCGGTCGTCCGTCGCTGCCCCACGTCAGTAGCGCGACCATGCACCACCTTCGCGAACCGCACCACGCTCGTTCCCTTTGAATTGTTTCTCGATTTCAACATCCTATTTCAACATCCCGTCGGCCGGCTGATCATTCCATGTCCTCCCCCGTTCCAAGTCCCCACGAACGTTCCAAACCGAAGATCGCGGTGTTGGGATCCATCAACATGGATCTGGTGATTCGATGCGATCATTTACCCAAGCCGGGCCAGACCGTTGCGGCTCGATCGATGACCGAAGTCCCCGGTGGAAAGGGTGCCAATCAAGCGGTTGCGGCGGCGCGTTGCGGTGGTGCGGTGCAAATGATCGGCCGTGTCGGCGACGACGGGTTCGGACCAAAATTGCTCAATCACCTGCTGGAGGAAGCGATCGATTGCAGTGCCGTCTTGACCGCTCAGGGGTGCGAAAGTGGACTCGCAATCGTCAGTGTCGAAAACAGCGGCGAGAACGCGATCATCGTGATCCCCGGAGCCAACGCGCGGCTGTCCGCCGAAGACATTCATCATGCCGAATCCAGCCTCGCCGGTTGTGACGTGTTGATGGTCCAATTGGAAACACCGCAGCCGACGGTGTTGGCGGGCATTCAAGCGGCCAAGCGGGCGGGGGCCAAGGTGATCCTGGATCCCGCCCCGGCAGCAACGCTTGCCGAGGAACTGTTCGACGTCGATCTGATCTGCCCGAACGAATCCGAAGCCACCGCGATCGTCGGCGGCCGTCTGGAAACGATCGATGACGCGGCCGAGATTGCCAAACGATTGCACGCCAAGGGGCCGGCCGCCGTCGCGATCACGATGGGCCCGCGCGGGACCATGCTGTACGACGGGCAGACCGCTGAACTGATCCCGTCGATCAAGGTGGACGCCGTCGACACGACCGCGGCCGGTGACGCGTTCGCCGGCGCCGTGGCTGTCCGTTGGGCGCAAACCGGGTCGCTTCGCCAAGCCATTCAGTGGGCCAATCTGGCCGGTGCCCTCGCCGCTTCCCGCGCCGGAGCGCAGCCGAGTTTGCCGACCCATCAACAAATCGATTCCCTGTCTTCGTAGTGCTTTCTGCCCCGTTTCCTTTCCCGCCAACGAGTTTCCCATGCGTCACTTCTTGTTTCCGATCCTGTTCGCCGTCGCGGTGGCAGGATGTTCGTGGAAATCCGACACGTCAACTGCCGAAATCAATTCGGGGGACACGGCCGAGCGTCCCAAAGTCGCGTTGATCATGAAATCTTTGGCCAACGAGTTTTTTTCGACGATGGCCGAAGGTGCCAAGACGCATCAAAGTCAACATGCCGATGAGTATGAATTGATCGTCAACGGCATCAAAGACGAACGAGACTTGAGCCGGCAAGTGGCGTTGGTGGATGAGATGGTTGCCGCCGGTGCCGACGCGATTGTGATCGCTCCGGCTGATTCCAAGGCGTTGGTCCCGTCACTGCGAAAAGCGATCAACAAGGGCGTCGTCGTGATCAACATCGACAACCAGTTGGACGCCGAAGTGTTGGCCAGCGAAGGTGTGAAGATTCCCTTCGTCGGTCCCGACAACAAAGCCGGGGCGAAGCAGGTCGGTGACTACCTGGCCGGCAAGTTAACCGCCGGCGACAAGGTGGCGATCCTGGAAGGCATTCGGACGTCGTTCAATGCCCAGCAACGACTCGCGGGTTTCGAAGCTTCCATGAAAGCCGCCGGCGTCGAAATCGTTTCCAGCCAAAGTGCCGAATGGGAGATGGCCAAAGCGAATTCGATCGCGGCATCGATCTTGAGCGAGCATCCGGACATCAAAGCCATCTTGGCGGCCAACGATTCGATGGCTCTCGGCGCGATCGCCGCGGTCAAGTCCGCCGGGAAGACGGGCGAGGTGCTGGTCGTCGGATTCGACAACATCTCCGCCGTCCAACAGGCCATTCGCGATGGAAAGATTTTGGCGACGGCCGATCAATACGGTGACAAGCTGGCGGTGTTCGGGATCGAAACGGCGCTGCAATTGGTCAACGGCGAAATCGATCAGCCGAGTGACGTCGAAACGCCCGTCGACTTGGTTACGGCAGAATCACTGTGAGCGTCTTGTTGGATGCAGCCGGGATGACGAAACGTTACGGCAACGTGACGGTGTTGCGCGACGTCGACTTTGACTTGCGCGGCGGCGAGATTCACGCGCTGCTCGGGGCCAACGGCGCCGGCAAGTCAACGCTGTGCAAGATGATCGCCGGGCTGACCGAGGTGACCGCCGGCAGCATGCGGATCGAAGGTGACGTGTATGCGCCGCACCACAAACAGGCCGCCGAATCGGCTGGCGTGCAGATCATTCAGCAGGAATTGAATCTGATTCCCACACTCAATGTCGCCGAAAACCTACTGCTCAATCGGCTCCCTTCGTTCGCCGGGATCGTCTCAAGTCGCACCCTGCATCGCCAGGCACGCGCCGCACTGGACCGGTTGCAATTGGACGACGTGGACACCCACGCGTTGGTCGGCGAGCTGGGCGTCGGACATCGGCAGATGGTGGAGATCGCCGCGGCGCTGGCGCGCGAGTGCAAGATCCTGATCTTGGACGAACCCACCGCGGCGCTCAGCGGCAGCGAGACGCAACTGTTGTTCGACCAGCTCAGTCAGCTGCGTGATCGCGGCGTCGGCATGATCTACATCTCGCACCGTCTGGACGAAGTCAAACGGATCGCCGACCGCGTCACCGTGCTGCGGGACGGACGTCATGTCGGCACCGAAACCGCCGAATCGATGAGCACCGACCAGATGGTCCAGCGGATGAGTGGCGAGCTTGCCGATGAACGGTCCGACCATTCACGGTCCGATCAACAGCCTGATGCCGAGATCCGTCAACGCGCTACGGCGTCGGCGGAGGAATCGGATCACCGCAATGATTCCACCGTGTTGGCCGTCGAAACCCTTTGCTGTGGCATCGTTCGCGACGTCTCCTTCCAGCTCCGCGCCGGGGAAACGTTTGGCATCGCGGGTTTGGTCGGATCGGGGCGGACGGAATTGCTGCGCGCGATCTTCGGCGCCGATCGAGCGGAATCTGGACAGGTTTGCGTCGCCGGAAAACCTCCCGCGCGGTTTGGACATCCGTCGCAAGCGGTCACGGCAGGCTTGGCGATGGTGACCGAAGACCGCAAACAGAACGGTTTGTTGCTGCAGCAGTCGATCCGCTGCAACACGTCGCTGAGTGCGATGTTCAAACGGTTTTCGCGATACGGTTTGATCACGCCCGCACGTGAAGCGACGGTCGCCGGGGAAATGTGTCGCGCGATGGAAACGCGTTGCACCGGAATTGAACAGAGTGTGGGAACGCTCAGCGGTGGCAATCAACAAAAAGTCGCGATCGCAAAATGGCTGACCCGCGACGCCGACGTGTTTCTGTTTGATGAACCGACGCGGGGGATCGATGTCGGTGCCCGGCGAAGGATTTATGAACTGTTCGAGGAACTGGCGTCGGCCGGCAAGGGGATCGTGATCGTCAGCAGTGACTTGGATGAGCTGATGGAGACCTGTGATCGGATCGCCGTGATGTCGGCCGGGCGTCTGGTGGAGACCCGCGAGCGTTCGTTGTGGACCGAAGATGCCATCTTGCAGGCGAGTTTTGCCGGGCATCGAACCAAAGAATCTCAACGTTTGACCGGAACATGAAACAAAAGTTGACTCAATCGTTTTTGCAGTATGCCGGACTCTTGGGAGTGTTGGTGCTGTTGATCGCGGTGTTTTCGTTCAGTTCAAAGAACTTCTTTCAGACCCAGACGCTGGTCACGATTGCCAACTCCAATCCGGACCTGATCTTCGTGTCGGTCGGGATGACGCTGGTCTTGATTGTCGCCGGAATCGACTTGTCGGTCGGATCCTTGTTGGCGCTCGGATCGGCGGTGATCGGGGTGTTGATGGTGCGACACGAGTGGAGTTTACCGGCGGCGTTTTCAGTGTGTTTGCTCGTCACGGGCTTGTGTGGATTGTTCAACGGGTTTGTCTCGGTTTGGTTTTCGATCCCGTCGTTCATCGTCAGCCTGGGGATGTTGGAAATGGCACGCGGCGGGACGAAGGTGATCACGGATTCACAGACGATGTACATCGGCAGTCGCGTCGAAGCGTTCGGGGAACCGTTGCAGTGGGTGCCGCTTTCACCGGCATTCCTGGTCGCGGTGATGGCGGTGATTGCGGGGCAGTTCCTACTGACGAAAACCGTCTTCGGGCGTTATTGCGTTGCCATCGGGACCAATGAAGAAGCGGTGCGGATGAGCGGGATTCGGACGGCACCGATCACGATCGCCGCCTTCATGATTTTGGGGCTGCTGTGCGGACTGGCGTCGCTGTCGCAAACCAGCCGATTGTCCAGTGCGGATCCTAACGCGGCGATCGGGTTGGAGCTTTCGGCGATCGCGGCCTGCGTGATCGGAGGCACCAGTTTGATGGGCGGACGCGGCAGCGTGGTCGCGTCCTTTATCGGCGTCTTGATCATCGCCGTGCTGCAATCCGGTCTGGCCCAGTTAGGCGTCGAAGACGCCATCAAACAGCTGATCACCGGAGCCGTCATCATCACCGCCGTCCTCCTCGACGCCCTCCGAGTCCGCTGGGGAAAAAAGTCGGGGTGAAAAGAAGTAGACAAGAAAATGGGTGACAGGAAAATGTTGCCGCTCAGCTCAGGACCGTCGGATCGTTTGAAACGTCACGGTGTCGCTTGAGATGTTGAGCCACTGAACGACAGGAATTTCGACGTAGCGAAGGAATCGGCGGATGTTTTCCAGGAAGGATTGTTCGTGTTTGTTGAGTGCGGTGACTTTCACGATGGAACCTTCCGGACTGAAAACACACGCCCCATTACCTTGTAACAGACGTCGGCAAAAACCTGCTCCTCGACCGCGCGAACTTCGCCCAGAACATCAACCGGCATCACTCCGATCCTCCAAGCACCATTTTCTTGTCACCCATTTTCCTGTCTCCCTTCTCTTCTTTTCTTTTTCCCCTCTCCCCATCTTTCTGCCCCCCATTTTTCTGCCATCTCCCCTCCCCCCTTCACCCTTCCCCGCGCTCCCTCTCCATCGCCAACACTTTTCCCGTCTCACTCTCCGCGCAGGCTGCGACTTCCGCCGGTGTGCCTTCGGCGACGACTCTGCCTCCGGCGTCTCCGGCGCCGGGACCGAGATCGATCAGGTGGTCGGCTGAGAGCATCAGCAGCGGGTTGTGTTCGACGACCAACAGCGAGTGTCCGTCGGCGATCAATGCGTCGAAGCAATCGACCAATCGGATCAGATCGTCAAAGTGCAAACCGGTGGTCGGTTCGTCCATCACGAATAGGGTGCGTTTGCGTTTTGCCGACGCCAAGAACGCGGCCAATTTCAACCGCTGGCCTTCGCCGCTGGACAGCGTGGTTGCGGATTGGCCGAGCGACAGATAGCCCAGCCCGACATCGATCATCCGTTTCAGCCGCGCCTGAACCTTGTCGGCGCCTCGGAAAAACGCGTAGGCTTCGCGGGCGCTCATCGCCAGCACGTCGGCAATCGAGCGGTCGCGATAACGGACCTTCAAAATGTCATCGCGGAATCGCGTGCCGCGACATTCCGGGCACTGCATCGAAACGTCCGCCAGGAATTGCATGTCGATTTCCAGCACGCCGGCGCCTTCGCATTCCGGGCAGCGTCCCTTGTCGCTGTTGAACGTGAAATGGCTCGGAGTCAATCCGCGCGTCCGCGCCTCGACGCTGTCGGCAAACACCTTGCGAATCGGATCAAACGCCTTCAAGTACGTCACCGGGCAACTGCGTGGAGAGCGGCTGATCGGGGATTGATCGACCGACACACAGTCCTGGATCTGGCCCAGTCCGGTGATCGATTGATAGGGCAGCGGTTTGGCGGCTTGGCGAAGTTTCTCGTGGCGGATTGCTTCGAACAACGTGTCCTGGACGAGCGAGCTCTTGCCGCTGCCGGAGACGCCGGTCACCACGCACAATACGCCCAACGGAAAGTCGACGGTCAGGTCTTGCAGGTTGTGGCCGCGCGCCCCTCGCAAGGTGATTCGGCCCACCGGGGGGCGCGGATCGTGGTGCCGCAGGGTGGAACCACGGCGTCCGGAGAGAAATTGCCCGGTCAGCGAGTCACGCTGGCGGAGCATCTGCTTGGGCGTGCCTTCAAACACGATCCGACCGCCGTCGCTGCCCGCACCGGGACCGATCTCGACGACGCGATCGGCGGTTTCGATCATCGTTTCGTTGTGCTCGACGACGATCACGGTGTTGCCGCGATCCCGCAGGGATGCGATGGAATCGGCCAAGCGGCGGACGTCTTTGGGGTGCAGCCCCGCGGTCGGCTCGTCCAAGACGTACAGCATGTTGACCAGGTTGCCGCCCAGGGCCGCGGTCAAGGCGACCCGTTGCGTTTCGCCGCCGGAGAGTGTTCGCAGGGGGCGATCGAGTTGCAGGTAGCCGAGCCCGACCGATTGTAGGTATCCGATCCGATCGCAGATTTGTCGCAGCGGTTCGGCGGCTATCTCGCGCTGCCGAGTCCCCAACGGCGCGTGATGAAAGAATTCCGCGGCGGCCGTCCCCGACATTTCCAGCAGGTCCGCGATCGTCCGGTCGGCGATCTTGTAGGCCAGCGCCGCCGCGTTGTAGCGCCGACCGGCACAGACGTCGCACGTTCGATAGCTGCGATAACGGGCGGCAAAGATGCGGATGTGCATCTTGTATTTCTTGCGATCCAGCCACGCGAAAAAGCCATCCAGGCCGCCAAAGTTTCGCTCGGGCACCCCGCGCTGAATCAACTTCAGGTGCTTTTTCTTAAGCTTGCTGAAGGGCACGTCGGTCGGCAGGTCATAGTCGTCGGCCAGTGCCAGTAATTCCTCCAGCTCATGTTGATAGGAGGGCGTGTTCCAGGGCGCGATCGCTCCCTCCGCGATCGAAAGCGATGGGTCTGGCACGATCAGGTCCATGTCCATGTCGACCAGCTCGCCGAACCCTTCGCATTTTTCGCAGGCGCCCAGCGGGTTGTTGAAATTAAACAGCCTGGGGACGGGATCGGGGTAATCCAGGTCGCACTGATCACAGCGTCGTTGATCGCTGATCACCCGCTGCATCCAGGGGCGGCCATCGATCTCGGTGAGGCGGCCCGTCGGCGTCTCGGCGTCGGTGATGACTTCGGCGCTGGGATCACCGGCAGAAAGAGTCTGGTTTGGGGGAGCATAGTGGAGATTCGATTCGCCGACGCGTCGTGCGGGCGGTGGTTCGGTGGCGGCTTCGGCGGTCCCTGCCGTCGGGGCTTCGACCAGCACGACCGCCCGGCCGTGCCCTTCGCCCATGGCGGTTTCCAGCGATTCGGTCAAACGCGACAGATCGGTGTCGGCTGAAACCCGGTCGACGACGACAATGCATTCCGCACCCCCGCGTCCGATCTTCTTGGCCAACGCGGCTCGATCGGAATCGGACAAATGAAACGTCTGGCCGCGGACGATCAAACGCAGGTAACCGGCCCGTTGCAACCCCAGCAGGATCTCGCCGCCGGATTTGCGATTGGGCAGGTGGACTTGGAACCCGATCATCGCGCGTCGGGGTGATGCGGCCAATTCTTCGGCGATCGTGGTGGGATCGTCCGCCGAGACTTCGCGGCCGCAACCGGTGCAGTACAGCGTGGCGCACTTGGCGAACAGCAACCGCAAGTGGTCGGCGATCTCCGTCGCCGTCCCCACGGTGCTGCGATTGGTTTTGGAGCCGCCCGCCCGCGTCACCGCGACGGCCGGCGGAATGCCGGTGATCGAATCGCAGTCCGGTTTATCGAGTCGCTGCAGGAATTGCCGCGTGTAGGCGGAAAAGCTTTCGATGTAGCACCGTTGGCCCTCGGCATACAGCGTGTCCAGGGCCAGCGACGTCTTACCGCTGCCAGACAGACCGCAAAACGCGATCAATTTGCCCCGGGGCAGATCCAGATCGACGTCGCGAAGGTTATGAACCCGACAACCCCGGACGGAGATCAGATGGGCGGCCGCGGCAGAGCGAGAGGGGGCAGATGGGGAGGACAAGGGCGCAGTGGGGGCGTGGTTGAAGTGAAGCGAGAGCTGAGTGAGAAGTGTAGCGCATCGGCCGCCGCTGACGACCGGCGTGCGCTGGTGTCCAGGCTTTAGCCGCCGGTTTCACGCCAGCGGCGTGCCACATCACAGCTTGGGGTCGCGTTAGCGCACCCCAAGATCCGGCCAACATCAGGTCGCCAACCCCAACGGGGTTGAACAAGACGGATCCTCCGATTCGTGCCGCCGGATCACATCGCGTTGTTTGTTGAACCCCGCTGGGGTTCCGATTTCCCTTTTCAACCCCACCCGGGGTGCGCTTCGCGACCCCGGGCTGTGTTGTGGAACCGCTCTGCGGTTTAGCGCTGATCGACGTTCACCCCGCGTGAAGCGAACCGTTTGGGCGAAATGACGACAGTTCTTTGGTCTGTCGGTGACCGGTTTCGGGCGTGGGATGGTATCCTGTGTCATGTGCGGACAGGACCGGATGAAGAGGATTCATCCGTCGGCACCCTTTTCCAACGTTCAACGATCCCCCCAAAGCGCTAACGAAGGCGAAACCATGGGCCAAGCTATTCAAGAATTCACCGATCTGCTGCTTCGCCAAGGCATCATCAGTTTGGACCAGCTCTCCGAAGCGGAACAGGTCTCCCGGGATACCTCGACCGATGTCGGCGACATACTGGTCCAAATGGAATATGCCACGCCCGAGGAAGTCGCCCGGGCAATGGCCAAGTTCCACAAGATCCCCTTCGTCGACCTGCGGGAAGCACGGATCCCCGAAGACGTGATCGAACTGGTTCCCGAATCGGTCGCCCGGGAAAACATGGTGCTGCCCTACAGCGTCGAAGACGGCGCGCTGCGGATCTTGATCGCCGACCCCTTCGATCTGGAAACGATCGAAAAGCTGCGGTTCATCCTGAACCGGAAAATCGAAACCGCTCTGGCCCCCAAAGAAGCGATTCAGGGGGCGATCAACCAGTACTACGGGCAGGTCGAAGGGGAATCGGCTGACTCGATGTTGCAGGAGTTCACCGACACGGCGATCGACTTCACCGAAACCGAATCAGGCGACTCGGCCGATGCCGCCGAAGACGCCGATGACAGCAGCGCGCCGGTGATCAAACTGGTCAACCTGATGATCCAGGAAGCCGTTCAGTTGCGGGCCAGCGACATCCATGTCGAACCGTTCGAAGAGCGGGTGCGGATCCGTTATCGAATTGACGGCGTTTGTGTCGAACGGGAAAGCGCCCCCAGGCGGATGCTGTCGGCCCTGATCGCCCGGATCAAGATTCTGTCCAAGATCGACATTTCGGAAAAACGGCGACCGACCGACGGGCGGATCAAAATCACGGTGGGGGACAAACAGCTCGATTTGCGGGTCAGTATCATCCCCACCAACCACGGCCAATCCTGCGTGATGCGGCTGTTGGACAAGGACAACATCAAAGTCGGCGTGCGGCAGTTGGGGCTCAACCAACGCGACTACCGGACCTTCAACTCGCTGATCCGGCGGCCCAACGGGATCATCCTGGTGACCGGCCCGACGGGGTCGGGAAAGACGACCACGCTGTACGCGGCGCTCAACGCGCTGAATCGCCCGGACCGCAAGGTGATCACGGCGGAGGACCCGGTGGAGTACTACTTGCCGGGGATCAACCAGGTCGAAGTCCGGCACTCGATCGGGCTCGATTTCTCCCGCATCATCCGCTCCATGCTGCGTCAGGCTCCCAACATCATCCTGGTCGGCGAAATGCGTGACCACGAGACTGCATCGATGGGAATCCAGGCTTCACTGACTGGACACCTGGTTTTTAGTACTCTGCATACGAACGATGCGCCCAGTTCTATTAGTCGAATGGTGGACATAGGTGTACCCGGCTACATGGTGGCCAGCTCGGTCATCGCGATCTTGGCCCAGCGTCTGGTGCGGACGATTTGCCCGCGCTGCAAGGTCCGCTACCAGCCCACCGAAGCGGTCATCGCCGACTCCATGCTGCCGCCGGAAATGGTCGCCCAAGGGGAGTTCTCTCGGGGGAAGGGGTGTCCCTACTGTGGGCGGACCGGATACCGCGGCCGAATCGGCATCTACGAGCTGATGGTCGTCAACGGCAAGCTGCGTGAGATGATGTTCCGCGGGGCAGACACCAAGGAACTCCGGATCGAAGCGATAAATAGCGGTATGTCAACGCTTTACGCCGATGGGATGCTGAAGGTGATCCGCGGGATCACGACCTTTGAAGAGGTCTATCGGGTGGCCAAGCAGACCGAGCAGGAGCCGCTCGCACTGAGTCACTTGGTCGCCGATTTGGATTCGCTCTAAGCCCTTCCAATCGGTCGATTCCGGCAAACCATCCGCTCCGCCGAGCGGTTTTGGTTTGCTGGCAACTCGGCCGTTGTTTTCTGCCCCAGCCTTGTCCGCGACATCGTGACGAACGTCGACTGGGAGCAGGACGGTTCCGCTGTGAATCGACAGCGGTCGCCAATCCACCCATTCGGTTCTTCCGGGGGGGCCTTGGCGAAAAGTTTCGCGCCGATGGCGAAGTTTTTTGAAGTTTTCGCGTGGGGCGGACATAATGCCTGCACTTCGGGGAAAACTTGTTCTACTTCTCGCCATCACAATCGTTCCCCTGGAGTGGCCGGAGCGGATCGGCGGACGGTTCCGCTGACCCGCACCGGCCGCAACACCTAGAGAAAAATGATTCTTCTCGCATTTGAGGTAAACCATCGATGGCAACCGTGCTGATCGACAAACTGCTCCACGCAGCAATCAAACAAGGCGTCAGCGACATTCACATTGTCGTCGGTCAGCCTCCGGTCTTTCGTTTGCACGGGCGGATGCGGAAGCTGGAAACGAAGACGCTCGAAGGCGAGGACGCGGTCGCGTTGATGAAGTCGATCACGCCGGAGCGTTGCCAGCGTGAATTGCAGGAATCGGGCAGCACCGACTTCGGGTTCGCTTTTGGCGAGATGGCCCGCTTCCGGGTCTCGGTCTTCAAGCAACGCGGTTTCATCTCGATGGTGCTGCGTCAGATTCCCAATGACAAGCTCACGCCGGAGCAACTGGGATTGCCCGAAGCTGTCGTCAAATTGACGCACCGGCCGCGGGGGTTGTTTTTGGTGACCGGCCCGACGGGTTCGGGAAAGTCGACGACGTTGGCCAGTTTGATCAACCTGCTCAACGAGACGGTCGACCACCACATCATCACGATCGAGGACCCGATCGAGTTTTATCACGACCACAAGATGAGCACGATCAACCAGCGTGAAGTCGGGGTGGACGTGCCGAGTTTCTCCGAAGCGATTCGCCGGGCGTTGCGGCAGGACCCCGACGTGATTCTGGTCGGCGAGCTGCGTGACTTGGAGACGATCGAAGCGGCGATCAGTGCGGCCGAAACCGGCCACGTGGTCTTCGGCACCTTGCACACCAACAGTGCCCAGGGCACCGTCAACCGGATCATCGACGCCTTCCCGGGGAACTTGCAGGACCAGATTCGGACCCAGTTGGCCAGCACGCTGATCGGCGTGGTGGCCCAGACGCTGTTGCCCAAGATCGGCGGCGGCCGCTGTGCGGCTTATGAAGTGCTGGTGGTCACCCCGGGGGTTTCCAACCTGATCCGCGAGAACAAGACGTTCCGGATCAGCAGTGCGATGCAGACCGGTGCCAAGTTCGGGATGCAGTTGATGGACGACGCCTTGTTCAACCACTGGAAGAACGAATTGGTGACCGTCGAAGACGCGTTGGCCAAGGCGCATCGCCCCGATGACTTGGCCAAACGCATCGTCCAGGCCCGTCGCGGGTTGGACGATTCACCGGTCCCGATCGGTGACGAAGACTAGCGTGACCACTGCGACGGCATGAACCCGTGGCGGATGGCAGCACCCCTGCCGGTCTCCGCCATCACTACCAACCTCTCGAATCCTCCTTTTCAAGCATTACACCCATGGCACAGCGTCGCATTGGACAGATCCTGGTCGACCTTGGTTTCCTGACCGACGAACAACGCGACATCGTGTTGGAGGAACAGGAGCAGCAGCCCGGTGCGCTGTTCGGGAAAGTCGCCGAGGACATGCAGTTGATCACCGAAGATCAACTGGTCCAGGGCTTGGCCGAGCAGATGTCGATGCAGACGATCTCGCTGGAAGAGATTCAGTTGGAGCCGGAGCTGGTGGAGAAGTTGACCGAAACGATGGCCCAGCTTTACCGCGTGGTGCCGATTCGTTTCGAAGGCAACCAGTTGACCGTCGCGACGTGTGACCCACAGAACTTGAGCGTCCAGGACGAATTGCGGACGTTTCTCGGTTACGACATCGAAGTGCTGGTGGCGACCGAACGCGACATCAACACGACGATCGGACGCTATTACGACAGCGAAGCCGAGAGTGTCGAAAAGCTGGTCGCCGAGCTGGCCGAAGACGAGGAATTGAAGGCGGCGGTGTCGGCGCTGGAGAGTGAGAAATTCAACATCACCGACGCCGAGGCGTTGGCCGATTCGGCGCCGGTGCGAAAACTGTTGAACATGGTGTTGCTGTTGGCGATCAAGGACCACGCCAGCGACATTCACTTGGAGCCGTTCGAGGACGAGTTTCGGATCCGCATCAAAGCCGAAGGCGTGTTGTACGAAATGGTTCCGCCGCCGCGGCACTTGGCGTTCGCGATCACGACACGCATCAAGGTGATGGCCAATCTGGACATCGCCGAGCGTCGGTTGCCGCAAGACGGCCGGATCGAGTTGATGGTCGGCGGTCACCCCGTCGACCTTCGCGTCAGCGTGTTGCCGACGATCTTCGGCGAAAGCGTCGTCATGCGGGTGCTGGACCGCTCGGTCGTGAACCTGTCGCTGGACAACGTCGGCATGGACGAGGCGATGATGAAGAAGTTTCGTCACGCGATCGATCGTCCCAACGGCATCATCCTGGTGACCGGGCCGACCGGCAGCGGAAAGACGACGACGTTGTATTCGACGTTGTCGGAAATGAACGACATCAAGGACAAATTGATCACGACCGAAGACCCGGTCGAGTACGACATCGACGGCATCATCCAAATCCCGATCGACCACGACGCCGGGGTCACCTTCGCCAGCTGTTTGCGGGCGATCTTGCGGCAAGACCCCGACATCATCCTGGTCGGCGAGATCCGAGACTTGGAGACGGCCGAAATCGCCATCCAGGCCGCGTTGACCGGCCACCTGGTGTTCAGCACCCTGCACACCAACAGCGCCCCGGCGACGGTGACGCGGTTGAAAGACATGGGGATCCCGGCGTTCATGACCTGTGCAACCGTCGAAGCGATCTTGGCCCAGCGTCTGGTCCGACGGATCTGCCAGAAATGCCGCGAAGAAACCAAGGCCAACGTTGAGCTGCTGTACCAACTGGGGATGAAGCCGGAAGACGTCAGCGGCAGAAAGTTCTTCCGCGGCACCGGGTGCGACCAGTGCAACAACACCGGCTACAAGGGCCGGATCGCGTTGTTCGAATTGATGATCTTGAACGACAAAATTCGCGAGATGGTCATGGGCAATGCCTCGACCGATGAATTGCGTGACGAAGCGGCCAAGGATGGCATGACGACGCTCCGCGAAGCGGGGATGACGATGGCTTATGACGGGATCACCACGTTGGACGAAGTCGTCCGCGAGACGGTTTCGGAATAAGCCCAGTGGTGTGCCGCCGCAGGGGCGACGGGCACGCCGATTTGAACACACATTTTTAAGCATCACTTTTAAAGAGACGGCCGGTGCCGTGCCGCAACGCAGTACGCGTTGGGCAGGGGCCGGCTTACCGCCGAGGGCTACCGAGAATGCCTACCTATCAATTCGAAGCAATGGACGCGGCCGGACAAGAGATCCGGGATGAGATCGATGCCGCGAGCGAAGAGGAGGCGCAAACCACCATTCGCCAGATGGGGTACTTCGTCACGAAGATCTCCGTCAAGAAACAGGCGGCCGCCGGCGGTGCCAAGAAGAAGGGCAAACGCGGCTTTGCGATCGGCGGTGCCAAGACCAAGCACATCTGCGCCTTCACCCGTCAGCTCTCGATCCTGCAAGACGCCGGGCTGCCGATTCTGCGCTCGCTGAAAATCCTCGAGAACAACCAGAAGCCGGGCAAGTTGAAGTTCGCCCTGATGGACGTTTGCGATGAAATCGAAGGCGGGGCGACGCTCAGCGAAGCGATGTCCAAGTCGCCGAAGATTTTCAGCCGGCTGTACGTCAACATGATCAAGGCCGGCGAGGCCGGTGGTGCGTTGGAAACCATTTTGCAGCGGTTGGCGGAGTTCCTCGAACGCGCCGAATCGCTCAAACGAAAGGTCAAGGGCGCGTTGATCTATCCGATCGTCGTGGCGATCGTCGCGATCTTGATTCTGACCGGGATCATGATCTTCATCGTTCCGACGTTTGAAGAGATGTTCGAAGAGTTCGAATTGAAGCTGCCCGCGCCGACGCTGTTGCTGATCGCGATGAGCAACTACATGGCCAGCTATTGGTGGCTGTTGATCGTGATGCCGATCATGTTCCTATTGTTCATCAAATTGATGCGCAAGTTCCGTCATGGGCGGACCGGGTTTGACATGTTCATTATCAAAATCCCGATCTTCGGCGGCCTGTTGGAAAAGAACATTTTGGCCCGGACGACGCGAACCTTGGGGACACTGGTCAGCAGCGGTGTGCCGATTTTGGAGGCGTTGGCGATCACGCGGGAAACGGCGGGCAACGCGGTGTTCGAGAAACTGTTCTCGAAAGTCAACGAGGCGGTGCGCGAAGGGGAAGTGATCAGTAAACCGTTGCGCGAGGAGAGCCGGTTGGGATTTCACCCGATGGCGGTGTTCTTTTTCGCAGTCTTCGGCGCGTTCCCGGGCTTGCTGCTGTTGTCGGTCGCGATCACCAGTCGCGGGACGAAGCTGGACGACGGCGTGATGGTCCAAACGTTGACCTTCATCGCAGCTTACGCGATCGGCGGCGGGGCGGTCGGAGCCGGTCTGTTTTACGCACTCAAGATTAAAACCCGCGTCGTCAACGACCTGGTCGTCAACATGGTCGACGTCGGCGAGGAGACGGGCGAGTTGGACACGATGTTGTACAAGGTCGCCGACCAATATGACGAAGAAGTCCGAACGATGACCGACGGCCTGACGGCGTTGATCGAGCCGTTGATGATCGTGTTCCTGGGGGTCACGGTCGGCTTCATTGTGATCAGCTTGTTCATGCCGTTGATCAGTTTGATCACCAGCCTGTCCAGTTAACCCAGTGGGATAGGCTTCCAGCCTGTCAAACAAACCAAGTGGGATAGGCTTCCAGCCTGTCAAGCGAATCAAGTGGGATAGGCTTCCAGCCTGTCAAACGAACCCCGTCCGACGGGCGCGCCCGCCCGTCGATCGTAGCGACTCGTCGCAACACCATCGCGACACCCTAACAGAACCCGACGGCCATCCGGCCGCGCCATCCATCGAGCGGAACCGAACGATGATCAAACGAATGAACAACCAACGAAGCGGCACGCATCGAAGCGGATTCACGCTCGTGGAATTACTGGTGGTGATCACCATCATCGCCGCCATCGCCGGCCTGACGATCCCGGCCGTCGGCGTGGTGATCAAATCCGTGCGTCAATCTGCGATGAAGGCAGAGATCTCGAACATCGAACAGGGGATCGATGCGTACAACACCAAGTACAACGACTATCCGCCGGATTTCTCGGACTGGAACATCGTCAAACGTCACTACTTGAAAATCTTTCCCGACATCGCCAACAGCGAGTTGAATTTGCTGTTCGCGTTGTGCGACACGTTCCCGGACAACGACCCGACCGCGGTTCCTCCGACCAGCCCCGCCCCCACGTATGACCCGTTTGTGATGGATCGTGCGGAGGCTCTGGTTTGGTCGTTGGGCGGATTCAGCAGCGATCCCCAGTACCCGTTCACGGGCAGTGGTGGTCCGCTCGAACTGCCGCCGTCGATCATCATCGACGGGACGGCAACGCCGACCAATCCGGCCCTGGCGTCGCACTACCAGTACCGTGCGATTCGCAACGCCCCGTTCATCGAATTTGAACCCAAGCGACTGCTCTTGCGCTCGACGACATCGACGAACGGACCGTCGTACAATTCGGGCTCTGGCGCCTACGATCGCAACGCCAGCACCGACGAGCCACGCAACATCTCCGGGGGCTTCCCGGCCCTGTACCAGACGCCGGACATTTTTCCGGCGTATGTGCTTCGCGAAGGACACAAGCCGGTGGTCTACTTCGATTCGCGAACGTACGCATGGAACAACGGCAACACGGCGGCCCCGATCGTCTTCAACGCCTACGTTTCCTACGAAAACGATACCGATATCGGAAGCTTGGATCCGGACACCATTGACGGGATTCGTCCGGTCTACACGCGTCAACCGAACACACCACCGGCGGGTGGTTATGCGGCAAGCTTTGGTGCATCGGCCGCGTCGTGGCAGTTCGCCAACCCGAGTTCCTTTCAGCTGCTTGCACCGGGGCTCGACGGGCGTTTCGGCTACCTGTTAGACGCCGATGGTGGAGGTCCGTCGAATGCGGCTCCGGTTTTTTGGCGGACCGATGGGGCGCTGATGAGTTTGGTCGTCGGCGGGCCGGCACAACCGTTGAGCGGGATTTCTCGATTCGACATCACAGGCTTTGTCTCACGTGCGAGCAACAGCATGCGAGACAACCAGTCGAACTTCACGGCCAAGACGTTTGTGGACGAGCTGCCGTGATGCATGTCGCGCCGGAACAGAGTGAGAACGTGTGCAGGGCAACCGAGTAAAACGATGATGCAAATCCATTTCAAGAAACGACCGAATCTGGCCAAGGCTGCCAACCGCTGCGTGAAAGGTTTCACGTTGGTTGAGCTGTTGGTGGTGATGACTGTGATGGTCACGCTTGGTGGAATGCTCACGTACGCGCTCGCCTCCGCAGCGACCGATGCCAGGATCAAGCGAACCCAGGCAGACGTCTTGACGATCGGGCAGCTACTTCAAACCAGGATGAATGAAGTCTCGCTATCCAAGGTCTCGTTGATCTACGGGGCACCCGGCCCGACCCAGGGAGGCGTGGGTGGACTCGGCAGCAGTTCGACGAGTTTGACTGCCGGCCCGGGATCCTTTGAAGCCGAAGAACGCAGCCGTCTGGTTTTGATGGCGCGGCGCGATCTGATCCGAATGGTCTTGCCGGAATGCCGCGCAGACCTGCTTTTCCCGCCGGCGTCGCTGCAGTTTCGAACCCGAACGGCTGGGGGCGGATGGCAAGCCAACATCGCCCAGATCAGGCCTCCGGCTCAGTGGAATCGAATGCGTACCTTGGTCGGGTTGGATTCGGCGGCCAGTTTGGACGCACGGGTGGCGAACAATCCCTGCACCGATCCGTTGGTCGATGGGATCGCCGCGGCCTACAGCGGTGGGTTCCAGTTTCCGTTCAATCAATTCGCCGATGGGGATCTGCTTTCGGATGATCCGGCCGACCCGCTGGATCGATTTTGGTCGCGCACCAACGAATCGGCCGAATGCCTGTATCTGATCTTGGCGACCACCGAGATGTTTGGGACCAAGGCGATCGACCGCATTCCGAGCACCAGCATCGGTGATACCGACGGCGACGGGTTTCTTGAAATTCTGGACGCCTGGGGCAACCCTTACGAGATGATTCGCAACCCGGCCGGTTTGGATTCCACGGCGCTCCGCAATTTCGTTGCCAGCGGTGGCAGCTTGCCGCAACAGTATCCATCGGATCCCGACCCGTTTGATTTCCTGCTGAGCGACTATCGCTACGACGCGGCAAACTATGCAACGACGCCGCCCGCTCCCCAACAGGCCTACCATCCGTATTACTTGCCGCCGGTGGTGATCAGTGCAGGACAGGATGGAGAGTTTGGAATCCGTCGCACATTCTGGATCGATGAAGACGGGCTGCAGCAGGGAGTGAAAGATTTTTATAGCGCGTCCTCGGTGCGGATCGCAACGGACACGCCGTCGCCGCGATTCAACATGACGTATCGCTATCCCGATCCGTTTTTCAATGTGTCGATGGCAACGATTTCCGGCGGCCATACGTCACACGATTTCACGCTTTCCGGACCTCTCGGGATTCGAAACGCACGCGAAGGCGGTGGGCTAGGCGGCACGTTCGATCGCGAGACGGCTGGTGATAATATTACGTCGCTTGGTGGAGACCTGTAACATGAGAATCAAAACCGACCACCTGCGCAGATTGGGCCGTGGTTTCACCTTGGTGGAATTGCTGGTTGCCATCACGATCGCATCCGCACTGACCGCGATTGCATTGCCGACGTTGAAAGACAGCATGCGACAGACCACGCTCAGCCGTAGTGCGTCGCTGGTCAAGGGAGCGTTCATCAACGCGCGGACGCAAGCGATTCGCACCGGGCGTCCGTACGGCCTGGTCATCGAACGTCGACGGAGCGACATCGGCGAGGGCAACCCCGCCAATCTCAACTACTTCAGTGCCAACTACGCGACGCGGCTGTACTACGTGCAATCGCCGATGGAGTACCGCGGGGATGTCGACAGTGCGGTCGCCTATCCGATCATTCACACCAGCTCCCCGACTCCGCCGAGCGGCTCGCCGCTCAATCCGAGACAGCCACAGTTTTTCATCCCGCGGAGCTCGTCGGGGCTGTTGTACGCGCTCGCTTCCGGCGTCAATTCCGCGGCGTCACGTCTGATCCGCCCGGGCGTTCGATTTTCCGTCAACGGTTCCGGCTATGTGTTCGTGCTGGAGACCGCGCGAACGGAGGTCAGCGACAACATTGCGGCACTGGCGCCGGTGCTCGCCTCCGGAACCGACGGAACCTTGGTGACGTTCAACTGCCTGACGGTGGCGGCGGACAACAACATGGTCGCGGGCAATTGGCAGGGGGCGTCGAGCGAGTGGGAATTCCCGATGGCGTTGTCGCTGACGCAACCCTATGAATTCAAATTCCAAGTCAACCCGATCCGCGCCCCGCTGGCGCCGGTGAATCTGGTCGGCCGCACCGTCGTCGACCTTTCGATTTCCGGGCCGTCGACCAATCCGATCGCATTCAATTCTCAGGTCATCGTCGATTCCAGTCCGGGAACGCAAATCCCCAACGTGCAGTCGGATCGAGAGCTGAATGATGTCGTGGTGATGTTCGCCGCCGACGGACGGCTTAACGGGGTTTATACCGACGTGCGAGACGTCCAATCCGGGCTGATCGAGAATTTTGTTCTGACGCGTTTTGACCCCTCGACGACCGTCTCGTTTAACGTCGGTTACGTCGATGGGATTTTGGAAAATATCGACGACGCGGCACGCTACCCGCAAACGGTCGGCGGCACCGACTATCAAGTCACCACCAATGATCCGCCCCTGACGAACCCTCAGCCGCCTCTGGCGCTGGCGCCGACCAAGGTGCCGAACTTTGCCAATCCAGATTGTGCTTGGGTGAGCGTCCAGCCGCTCAGCGGTGCGATCAGCTTGGGTACCGTGGCGACGCAGCCTCCGCTCGGTGTGTTGACGACGTACTACGGCCTCGGCACCAATCCGACCGCACGTCAAGTTGTCGGCGCACGGATCCATCAATCGCGACGGCTTAATTCCGGGGGCGCTGTGCAATGAGACGTGCAATGAGACATTCCGCACGAGATCAAATTCGAACCGCTGCAGTTTGTGGAGGTTTTCCCATCATCCCAACAAAACGGTTCAGTCTGTTGAATTCCCCACGATCGTTGCGGCGCGGACTTTCCATCATGGAAGTGTTGTTTGCGATCGCGGTGCTGACCATCGGTTTGTTGGGCGTGGCGTCGATCTTGCCCGTTGCGACCAACAACGCCGCCAATGCGTTGCAAATGGATCGGGCGATCGAAGAGATCAACAATCGCGTCGCAACCGACATGGCGCGATTGGAGGGTTCGTTCACGGAGGTCATTGTCGCGAACAATTCGCTGCGAGAATTCAATTCGCCGACGGGAAGTTTCAACAACACCAACGCCTTCAACGCGCCACCGGCGGCACGTTTTAAAAGCATCAGTACACAAGAGTTTGGTAGTCACCTTTCGCAGTACGACGTGCGTTATACCGTCGACACCGGTGGGCCGACCAATCAGGCTCGCATGCCGGACGCGTTTTGCATCGATCCCTGGTTCCTGTGTGCGACGAACAATTTGCGTGACGACACGGATACGACAAACCCCAATCAGCGGCGCAATGGATATGACCGTACCGTCTTTCCCTGCTATGACCCGCGTTATCATTGTGTCGCCTATTCGCCGTCGGACCCACTGAGTTCCTACATCCCGCTGCCGGGATCTGCGCCGAATTCGGCGCTTTGGAATCTGCCACGATTCACTCGATTGGCGCTGCCGTTTGACGGGAGTTCCGGTTTGCTTTCGGCTGCAGGGGCACGGGCGTTGACGCTCCGTAGCGACGAGTTTTCGTTGTTCTCGCCGGAAGATTCGACGCGTGGTCCGGGGTTGTTCGTTCAACGTAGCGCCAACGCCGCGCATTCGCTGACGCGTAACACGGTCAGTTCGCGATTCAGTTCGATTGTTTTGATGTCGCGCAGCAAACCTGGTAGCAACTTGTTTGACGCGGCGGTGGTGACCATGAAGGATCGTCAAGTTGTGACGGTGCCCGGTGCCGGTCCTCCCTTGGCGCACCAGCTGGCACCCTATACGGCAACCGATCCCAGCATCGTCAATGCACCGCCGCCACCGGAAAACGAGTTGCTGTACCCCGGCGAGCAGATCGGATACGTGTCAGTTTCTGACCGGCCGTTCATCGGCGGAGGTGGCGGAGAATTCAAGTTTCGCACCAGCCGTTATGTGTTGCCGAATCTCGACAACAATGATTGGTTGATGCTAATGCGGCGCGAATACATTACCAACCCGGCGACAGGGGCCGTGGAACCGAGAGGTCTGAAGTTCGCTTGGTACCAGGTCTCTGACGTGACCGGCGAGCCGACCGTGATCACGGATCCCAACAACGTCGTTTGTTACGAGACTCAGGTCTCGGTCCGCGGTCCCGATTGGATGTTTCATCCGACCCAGGTTCAGGCGTTTGGGATGAGTTACGCCGCGCCTTACTACGGCGCGCCCTCGCAGCCCAGCTGGGGCAATGCCCCTGCCTTTGACTACGACAACATGATGGACTCCACTGCCACGGATCCGGCGGGATACAAGAAACAAGACTATGGGACGGTGGTGGTGATCATGCCCGAGGTGGTCAGTGTGAAACCCTTCCAGGTTCAACTGTGATGTACCACCGCCGTACTCCGTTCAATCGAGTTGCCCGGCAGATGTTGGGCCGACCCGTTCAATTGGAAATGCAAGAATTGCATTTCGTTCACAAAGCAAGAATGCCAGTTCAGCCATTTCGACCTTGATGCGTCGAAAGCCTATTCTTTTCAACACAGCGATCGCACCGTTGCGCGAGCGTGGCAAATGCCGCCTCATTCAACGGGTGCCCGGAATCGCGGGACGAAATTTGATGCCAATGTACAAGCCTATGAACCGACGATTGTCACAATCGACTCGATCTCCAAACCGATCACGGCGAGGGATTGTCTTGTTGATCGTGCTGGGAATGTTGTCGTTGTTCACCGTGTTGGTGATCAGTTTTGTGGTCTTCAGTTCCCAGATGTCGGAGTCGTCGTACTCAAGCCAAAAGCGACGCCAGCAGGAATTGTCGCCCGTGCCACCGATCGAGAGTGCGGTCTTGCAGCTGATGATCGGAACGGATGATTCCCGCAGCGCCGCGTTCGGGGCGAGTTTGTTGGAGGACTATTACGGTGTCGACGGCCTGCAAATGCGAGTGGCGCATCGTTTGACTCAGCCATCACCGGCGATCAATTCGAACCCGGTTCCTCGCCGGGCGGGCGGGCAGTTGCTGCTGCCGCTCAACGGTCAACAAGAACCCCAGTCGACGTTGTTCAAATTCCCGACGAACTGGGCCCGCTGGCACTACCCGAATCCCGATTTGCCGGGCCAAATGATCAGTGTGCCGCCGGCACCTGGCACGGTCACCCCGGTCACGCAACCGTTCCGCGACCGACTGCACACGGATTTGGACGATGCGCTGACGGGACGAATCGTGACCTTCGAAGAAGGTCCCTTGCAGAATCGGCCGTTTCGAATCGTGCGGTCGTTCGGAACCGAGAACGGGACGCCGGACCAGGGAATGAGTATCAGTGACAACACGGAATACAGCTTGGCCGGGAACTTGGTGATCGATTTGAGCGAGTTCGGCGACGAGGTCATCACCCTCGATGGCGTTTCCGAGCGGCTGTATGTCGTCGCGCAAAACTTTCCCAATCGGTTGTTGTACAGCCCCGGACCTGACGGCCAACCCGGCCGCGCCGGGGTGGATGACGATGGGGTCAATGGTCAAGACGATGCGGGTGAATTGGGGGCGCCCAATAGCGACGACTACGGGTATCGATTTGTGGTCAACGGACAGGTGTTCAATGGCGCGGGACTGAACCCGGCGGGGTTGACTGGTTTACGTCGAAACGGGGCGCTGATCGATCCGACGGCCAATATTGAATTTACGCTCAACGCGCGGTTGACCGGTTCGGACTATCAGGGCGGAAATACAACCGTAGGCGAATACCCCCAGCCGGACGAAGCGTGGGACGCGGCCGATTTGGAAAACATCTTTTTGGCTTGGCAACCCAGCGATCATCGTCGGGTTGATACCCGATCGGCCTCCTTCGTTCCCATTTACAACGGAAACAACGCGGCCGAACTCAATCGGCAACTGGGGCAAAACATCATTCCGTCGTTCCATCGGCCTTCGATCATCAACTACTTGATGAATGCCCCGATTCGGCTTGCGGGCGAACCGGTTGGCGCGGGGCAAACGTTCGCCCAGATCAAAGCGAATCCGACGGATCCGAATGCACCGGCGCGATTAGAAAAATTGATGACTCAAATTCGCCGAGCGACGATGCGCCCGTTGAATTTCCCACACTTTTATTACAACGCCGCCGTCAGTGACTTGAATAACGACGGCGACCCGTTTGACGGTGCCCCAGAGTTTTCAGGATCCAACCCGGTTTCCATCTTGGCCCGGCCGATCGACTTGTCGGGTTCCTTGCCGAGCATCATCAATCAGGTGGAGCAGTTGGCGATCTGGTTGATCAACGGACCCTGGGACGTGGACAACGACGGGGATGGACTGCCCGATAGCGTTTGGGTGGATTTGAGTTTGCCCACCGTCACCGCGCCGGACGGACTGGTGTTGAAACCGATGGTCGCGGCGTTGATCGAAGACTGGGATGGCAAAATCAACGTCAACTATGCCGGCAGTTACAACCAACTGATCAATCGCCGGTTTGAGACCGGACCGGGCAGCTACACCAGCGACGCGGAGTACTTTGCCGTCAACCGAGCGCTCGACTCGTTCGGGCGAGGCGGCGGACTGGGACCGGCTGAAATCGACTTTTCGCATCTGTTTGCGTTGGAGCGGCTGCCGATTCGCAGCGGCTTCCTCGGCCCGATCCGCACCAATCAAGTCGGTGCACCGATTTCGATCGATCAAGTGTTGTTGACCCGCTACGGCAACCTCTTGAACGTTCGGTACGGAGGCCAGCCGTACAACTACGCGAATCCGTATCCCTATTCGGCGCCGAACACCGCACTGGCCAACTTCCTTCATTACCCCGGTGCGGGAACGCGATTCGAACCGCGAGTGTTCACGGTCAGCCCCAATCCGGCGGCCGATCTGTTGTCACGCATTCCCTTTCCGGGACGGACCTTCGATCATCAAGCCACCTCCGTCGCGGGACGACCGATTGATATGACGGGGCTGATCAAGACTCGCAAGGATCCTCGGACCGGCACACAGACCTTTAACCAGCTGGCGACGGGAACCGATATCGGAAACCAGCCTTATGAGTTTGGTGCGACCGAGATTCGTGGCGACGATCAACCGTTTTCGACGGCCGAGTTGATCGATTTCCAAAACGGTGGAGAACTCAACGGTCGTCTTTCGCAGTTGCTGCGCGACGCCGCCAACCGCAACGAAGCGCTGCGGCGTTTGTTGGTCTCGGACAGCCGAAGCGTGGATTCACCTGAATTGCCGGGCGAAGACGGATTTCTGCAGTTCCTGGCCGACAAACTTCCTACGGCAGTGAGGACCAATGCCCAACTGCACCGCATGTTGGCGTTGGAATTGCGAAAAGGGTCCAAGTTGAATCTGAATCGCCAGATCGGTAACGAACAAGATGACACCGGCGAAGGGATCGGCGATGAGACGACGGAGACTGATACGTTCTTGGCTGTTCGTTCGACGGCACCAGTCGTTCGGGAAGCGAACCTGGCCAACAATCGGTTTTCTCAAGAAGACGCGTTCCCGCAAATCGCCGACGGATTTGCCAGTCAAGCCAACGCACAGGCGCACTACGGACCCAACACCGTGTACCGCCCATCGGCCACGACGCCCACTGATTTCGACGGGCTGGACACCGATGGAGACGGCATCTTGGACCAGGGGGACCTGCGCCTCGATTTGGACAACGATGCGACCACTCCGTCGGTACGCGTGAAAATGGCCGATGGTGCCGAGTTGCTCGCCAGGCATTTGTATTGCCTGATGTTCGCGCTCATCGCGGACACAGGCTCGACGACACTCGTGCCGGACTTCCCCTATCCGGGCGACATTGCCAACGCATCGGACAACATCAAGAACCGTTTCGTTGCCAGACGGTTGGCACAGTGGGCGGTCAATGCGGTCGACTATCGCGACGTCGATTCAAAATGCACCCGTCTGCGTTATGACTGGAACCCGTTTGATTCCAACGGATTTGATTTGACGATCGCCGCACGCAACACGGTCTGGGGCATCGAGCGGCCGGAGCTGCAGATCACCGAGACGATTGCGACCCACGACAAACGATTGAAACGTAACCTCGTCAAAATGCCCGCTGGTGGAGCCGGCTCGGGATCTTCGGTGACGCCCGATGGTGAGTACCCGCGCGATGACGACAACTCTGATCCGACGGTCGACTCGGACAGTGACATGGATCAGTTTCGCATGCCGCAAGCGAGTGCGTACGTTGAATTGCAATCGCTCGCATCGCCCGTTGTTGGCAACGGAGAGACGCAGCCGAGTTTGCCGGGTGACTTGTACACCAACAACGCCTTGGACTTGGGGCGTGTCGTTGGTGTGGGGACAAGGCGAAGCCCGGTCTGGCGATTGGCGATCGGCGAATCCGCCGGCAGCAACCCGGACAAGGGTGCGGCGAACAAGAGCACGCGTTGGACGTTTGACGCCGATCGCTTGCGAGATTTGACGAACAATGGAATCGACGCCCCCAATTACTTGGACATGGACGGGAACCCGGGAACGGATGATTGGACGCCCAACGCCCAAGATGCCAACGTGACGACCTGGGAAGAGTTCCAGCGTCACACGGCCGACATCCGACCGTCGATTCGATTCGACACGCCGCCGGCGGGGGATCGCAAGGAATATGTCACGCTGTCCGATGATGACCTGAATCCGTTTACCGACACCGCGCCGGGGAACCTTGCTCGAATCCAGCTGAAGCGATTCGTTTGGTTCACCAACCTATCTCCGGTCGACTTGGCTGTCGTTACCGACGATCGCAGCGGGATGCGACCGGACAACGTTTACAATCGACGAAATGCCGTCAATCCGTATCTGTTTCCCGGGCAATACGCGGTCGTTGCCCCGAGGCTTGAAACGTACTTTGGTCAGAAGAAAGGTCCCGATCCGACGTCGATGACCTACCAGCCGACGGACCAGGTTTTACGAATTCGTCCTCAGGGAGCCATTGGTTACCGACTGGATTACTACGCACTGGGCAACAACACGACCAACCCCAATTCGCCGAGTTATGCCGACGACGAGCCGGCTGACGGGTACTACGAGGTCGGCGGCGTGTTGCCGTTGATTTGTGAATCACTGTTCCCCCATCAGGCGCTGAACTCTGGCGACCCTCCGTACGCTCCCGGAAGTAATCGTGCGGCGTGGCAACAGTACTTCACGAACTTCAATGCTGCCGAGCATGTGGATATGGGGTTCAACATCAGTGCCCCGTTGCCGAACGAGAACTTTTATATTCCGCCGACGCATCGCATCGCCAACGGTGCCCAGACCACGCCGTCGGGTGCCGCTCCGCGGCCCTACCCTCTGGTCGACGGATATCACGATTACGATCAAGAGGCCGAACCGCCGGCCGGCAACCCGCCGTTCGTCGTGGATCCCACCACGGGAGCCCACCCGGACGTTCCGCTGGATCACTTGCCCACCGCTCCGCTCTCGACCAACGAATGGTGGGCGGTCGGAACCCATCAAGAAGCGGCCACGGTGTTTGTGCAGCGACTTGCCGACCCGACGATGCCTTGGCATCCGATCGACAACCCCTACATCACCGTCGATTTCATGCCCATGGATTTGACCACGTTCAACGGGGAGCATGACGTTCGTGAAACGGTCGACCGAATGAGCGGCGGTGCCGTGTTCACTGACGATTCGGTCGACGACAAATCGGATTGGGATGATACCAACGCGAATCAGTTTGAGCCGTTGGTCCGATTTGATACCCGTCGTAAGATTCCGGACGTCGCTAACGATCGCGGGGCGACGGTTTTCGTGCCGCTCAACACGACTCCCAGCACCTTGGCCGACTACGAGCGCGTGGTAGTGGCGAAACGCTCGCCACTGAGCATGACGACGAGCATTTTGCGTCCCACGGCGATTTCGGTTGCCGAGAGTACGAATCCGAGTGGATCGTGCTGGCCGTATGAACTTGGGTCGATGTGGCAAGACAATGGCACGTTGGAACCGAGTGCGACGGCACTGCGAACCGAATACGACGCCGAACGCTATACCGGCAACTCGTTCGATGCTCAGCCGTTTGTTCAAACGCTTGGATTCGTCAACCGTGAATACGGCTATCCCGTACGCAACACGTCGCCCCGAATTGTGGCGGACGATTTCGGCAGCCCGAGGTTCACGATTGGAAGCCCCGATGGAGTCCTGCTGACGACGATTCCCTGGATGAATCGCGAGTACCAGTCGTCTTACGGCCTGGCGGATGTGCCAGCGGTTTCGCGCACGTCCCTGTTGGAAACGTTCAGCCCCGGGACAATACGCAACCCCGCGAACCGGGAATTCGAGCAACCGGTTCCGTTCCGGCATCTGCTCGGTTTCGATGTCAAGTATTCGCAGAACCGCAGTGCCGACACGACCGGACGCCAAAACTTGGGGATCATCGAAGACGCGCCGGATGAATACGAAGACGCGCCGGATGATTTCACGGGAGATCGTGCCGGATTCGAGCAGATCTTTGACTACGTCGATGTCGGACCGATCTGGTTTGATAGCCAACGTTGGTTTGATCCCGGCAAGATTCGGTTCCGACGGGATGTCGAATTCGATAGCGGTAGCCAGGTGCAGGTGCATCGGATGTTCAACCGCGCCGTGGAGACGTTGCAGCCGCCGTACAACTACGTCGGATTGAACCGGACGCCGGGCAAGATCAACGTCAACACGTCGCCGGACTATATTCGAAAAGGGCGAAACTTCGTTGATCCCGATGCGGGCAACACGAATCCGCGGTTGGTGGGCCGTCAATTCTTGGACGCCGGGGAGGATCCGGCAAACCCCGACCAGCAGCCCGCCGCGGCGGTTCGAAACGAGATTTACTCGGACCCGTATAACCAACAGCCTGATGGCAACGGATTCACGACCGCGTTCCGCAATTCAAAGTTGTTCGCCAACGGTTCGGTCTATCGATCTTTTGCCTGGGGTATTTCGACGCCCTATGAATTGGACACCACCTACGGTTCTCCCGCGACGATGGGCGAGAACAACCTGTTCCAGCAAACCGTGGATTCCGGTTTTGGTCTCAGTTTCAAGGGCTTTATCGAAGCCAGGCGGGGCTATAGCACGACGACGCGTGGTGACGCATTCATCAACGGATCGACGTTCTACGGCAATCCCGAGCTGGACTGGCGTTATCCCACCCGATTTGCCGGGGTGTTTGGGCCGGCACGGGCGGCAGCGACGCCGTCTGTGCAACGGTTGATGCGTCAGCACGACCCGACCGGTTTCGGCGTTCCGCGGCGGACGCATGACATGATGCTGATGCGACCGCATCCCGATTGGGACGAACGGATGTTGACCGCGGCGCAGCGGAACGCGGTGGCAACCGGCGCGATGGAGCCGAATAACTTTGCCTTGGATGTCGAAGCGGCGACCAATGGCGGATCGGTCACGTTGCCGACGCTCGCCCCCGGAAACCCGGATATCGCGCAGCTCGAGATTCCGCTGGTCAATAGCGCCCTGTTTGAACGCCCGCAGGCCGAATTGCATAAGAACTTGCGTGATCTGGATCGCGATTCGTTCTTCCGCAATCAAAACACGGCACGGCTGCAGGGCGTGACGACGAATCACAGTAACGTTTTTCAGATTCGCCTGACGCTCGGTTACTTCGTCGTCGACCCGACCACCGGCGCGGTGGGTCGCGAATACGTCAATGAAACCGGAGAGGCCATCCGAAGTCGTGCCAACTATGTCATCGACCGAACCATCCCAACCGGATTCCTGCGTGGGAAAAACATGGGCGCCGAACGCATGATTCTCTACTCCGAGATCGTGGAGTGAGCGTCTCGTTTGCCGGAGAGGTTTTCGAAATTAGGACCGTCCCTGAAACGGGACGCGCTGGTCTCCAATACACAGCTGATAACTCATGACGAATGATCTAAACCAAAACGCACGACGTGGTCGGCGCACCGCGCGCGGATTCACGATTCTGGAAGTGTTGATCGCACTGACGGCTTCGCTGTTGTTGATGCTTGGTCTCGCCCGCGCCTACAAATTGCTTAGCAATAAAATCACCAATCGGCAGTCCGAGTTGGATTTGAGCAGCCGGCTTCGTGATGTCGCGTTGCGGTTGCGTGATGAACTCGGACGGGCGACCTGTGACATGGTTCCGCCGGCAAAGCAAGGGGCCGCGGAAGGTTACTTGGTGTACCACGAAGGACCGTTCACCGATTCCACCACGATCCTTGGAAGTGTTGCCAATCCGACACCGTTGGCGGAGAAGTATTTTCCCGACAGCCGGTTCGGTGACTTCGACGACTTCTTGGCATTCACATCGACCGCCAAAGAAGGTGCACCGTTTGTCGGGTTCATCCCGCGAGGGGTCTTGGACGCCAAGCGATACGCCAATCGCCAATTGGATCCGTCCGAAGTCACGGCGTACAACAACACGCCCGGCTACGGGACTCAACTGGTTCCGTTTTATTCGGATGTTGCCGAGATCGCCTATTGGGTTTCGCCGCAATGGGAACGCAATTCCGACGGATCGCTGGTCTATGAAAACCAGGTGCCGGATACCGGCGGCGCCGTCTCGCTTTATCCTGTGTATCGAGACCGGAATGGCGATCTGCTGCCCGACCGTTTGCAACTGCATCGTCGGGTTCTGCTGATCCGTCCCGATTTGAATATGACGCCCAGTGAGATGAACGCCATCAATCGGTTGGCCAATCCGTCCAGCAGCGTGCCGACCACGACGGCAGGCACACGCAACGTGGCGACGATCCCCTTCCTGGTCGGCAACGGGACGGGCGTGGAGATCGTGCCGATCGCCAACGAAGGCGGTGGGAACGTGTCGTTGTTTCCCAACAATACCTTCTTCAGTGCTCCCGGATTGTGGTCCGCCGGGCCTGCCAACGCTTCGCCAAACTGGTTGACCGGAATCGCCCGGCTTCAACAAGCGATGGATCTGTCGATCAGCCGTGTTTCGGATCGCTGGAGTCCGCCGGCGACGACGGTCGCGCCGGGGGTGCCTCCGACGTATGGAATGCCGACGGCGGTTCTAAAAGCGAACTCCTTGGGCGAGTTGTCGAAGCCGGAGAATCGTTTTGCTCACGTTCGGATCCCGCAGTCGCTGATCTCTGGCTCGGAAGGTTCGTCCATGCCTCAGATCGCGCTTTGTCCGCCCCATCCCTACCTGATCGCACGCTATTCCACGCCGCCTGCTCTGCCGGATCCGAATGACCCGCTGATGGCCGCTGGTACGACACCGACGACGTTTCCGGCCCAGGCTCATCACGTCGTGGGGACGGCGCCCGGCGACGCGCCTTACCTGGATACTTATGGTCGGTTTACGATGACGACCTTTGTTCGCCCGGAATTCAATTTGGCGGATCGCGTGAGCGATGTGGGCGCGGGGGGAACTTCCGTGGCGCTGGTCAATCGCGGCGGATCGGACGTCATCGCAGAAGACGTGGTCGGTTTTGACATTCAGATCTTTGACCCTTCGGCGCCTCGTTTCATTTGGCGAGGACCCGACGGCGTGCCCGGCAGTGTCGGAAATGACGATGGCTTGACCGTCGGCGGCGTTGCAGCGGAGACGGAAGAAGAATTGGGGTGGCCCGGTTCAGACGATGAAATCGTCACGGTGAACGATCCTCGCATCGATGAGGCATTGGTCAACAACGGCAATCGCTCGCGGACGAATTGGAGTCAATCGCCCGCGACCGTCTTTGATGTCGTCGACCGCGGTGACTTTGTGGACTTGGGTTACTTGCGTTTGGCCGGCGGGCCGATGCGTGGATTGGTTCAGTTTGATGAATCCGGCAATATCATCGCCCAACCGCCGACGCCGACGGCGGTCAATTCGCGCTACGAAGACTTTGCGAGCCCGTACAGCGGATTCGAATACAGCGGCAGCCCCAGCGTCCGGTATGGATCTCCACCGACGGCGTACTACTCGTTCTTTCCGAAATCGTGGGAGCAGAGCGGCCGGTTTATCATCTCAAGCTCCGGTGGGTCCAACACGCTCTCGTCGTTCTATCAGCCCGTCTATGACACCTGGACTGACGGATACGCTGCCGATGGGATGGATCAGGAAGGGCGATTTGCAGCGGCCCAATTTGGCGTCGTGCCGACCTTTCAATTTGCCTTCGCGGTCGCCGGCGCCACCCCCGGCGTTCCGGGATACCTGGAAAGCCGCGTTGCCCAGGACAACTCCGGAACCGTCTCCAACCTTCAGCGGCCGGTGAGTGTCCGCCGTTGGAGTTCGTTCGACGGATCGATCGGTAACCAAGGTGAGTTCACCGACCAGAACGCCGGGAACGAACAAATTCCTGAAAACCTTTCGACGACGCCGATTGAACTCAGTCCACCCATTCGAGACCCGCTTCGCGCGATCAAGATTAGCATCCGAATCAATGATGTTGGTGCCGAGACGATTCGTCAGCAGACGGTGATTCAGGAGTTTTGATTCGACATGATGGTGATTCGCCTGTTGATCGTCGGGGTGCTCGTTGGCGGTGTGATCGCGCGGTTGGTGATGCTCAACCACACACGTCATTTCGCTCCGCCGACCGCGGGCCTGGACCGTGCGGACCTCAAACGCGTTGTCTCCCGGGGCGACATCGATAGCCAACCGTACTGCTTTGCGGACGACGTTCCGATCTTGCTGACCGCCGGCCGCGACGGACTACCCGGCAAAGCCGACGTCGATGACAACCTGGATGGCGTCGTCGATGATCGACGTGAAACCGGTGCCGTCGGCAGCGATGACGAATGCCTGGGACCGGCCGATGAAGGCTACCAAGACGCACTCGACTTACCCGGCACCCTGGCGATCTCCAAAGGCGGGTTTGTGCCGTGTGAGGCGGAGGCCAATCCGCCGCGGTCGTTGACGGCGAAGTGGGGGTGGTTTGTGGTCGGGAAAGTAGAGGCAGAATGAGACAGGGCAGAATGATGGTCTCGTATCCCAGCACGTGGCGTCAGCCAGTGGCTCGTGTTCGGATTACGGCATTCACGCGCCGCTCGCTTACGCGTCCCGCTGGGATTGTATGCCAGCCCAGTGGCGTGTGCCCGCACCTCGTTACGGGGCTCCTGCCTCGTAACGAGATTCGTTTGAGGCTCCTGCCTCAAGATCGATCGCGCATGTGACGGAGGCGGAGCCTCCGGGACAGTGCGTTCCCAGGCGGAGCCCGGGAACGAGGGTGACGGACGACTACTGCTTCCAACCTGAAACCTGAAACTCTTCGAACCTTATGAAAAGTCTTTTAAAACCAATCCACTCGTGATGCGGCTGGATTCATAAATCACCGGCAGGCCGCTGCCCGGATGGGTGCCTCCGCCGACCAGGTAAACGCTGCCCAAGTCTTCGAAACGGTTTCGCGGTCGGTTGTGCAGCATCTGGCCCAGGTTGTGTGCCAAGTTGAACGTCGCGCCTTTGTGGATCGCGTAGTCTTCGTTCCAATGTTGGGGCGTGATCATGTGCTCGGTCCGAATCCGGCGGCGAAGGTCCCCTAAACCGATCGCGGCCATTCGATCGAGTGTCAATTCACGGAATGCCGGCGCTTCGGCTTCCCAGTCGATCGATCCGGTCTGATGCGTCACCGGGACCAACACGTACAACGTGCTGTGACCTGACGGAGCCAACGAGGGATCGGTGACGCAGGCGTTTTGGACATAGAACGACGGGTCTTGGCTGAGCGTGTGCGTCTGCTCGATCTCGCGAAGATTGTTTTCGTAGTCTTCGCTGATGTGGATGCTGTGGTGCGGCAGGTCTTCGTACAAACCTTCGATGCCCAGGTACAACATGAACGTGCTGCAGGAGAACCGTTTGGTGGCGATCACTTCGTCGGTCCACCGCTTGCGTTTCTCGTTGGGCACGGTGCGGCTGATCCAGTCGGCAAAGTCGGCGTTGACCACGAACGCGTCGGCCGCATAGTTGCCTTGATCGGTGGTCAGGGATCGGACGTGTCGGCCTTCCATCTCCACGCTGCGGACCGGTTCGTCGTAACGGAATTTGACGCCCAACTCCTCGGCAATTTCCGCCATCCGTTCGCTGACCCGGCTGCAACCGCCGATCGGATGCCAGACCCCGTGCTCGTATTCCAAGAACGAGAGGATGCTGAACAGGCTGGGGCAATTGAACGGCGACATGCCCAGATACTTGGATTGGAACGCGAACGCGATGACCAGCCGGGGATCGGAAAAGTACCGCTGCAATTCTTGGCCGAGCGAACGAAACGGGTGCAGGTGCTTGGCGGCACCGATCATGGAGGGACGCATCAGGTCGGCGATCGATGAGAACGGCGACTCGAGAATCGGACGAAATCTTTCCAATTTGATCCGGTTGTCGTCCATGTAGCGGGCCAGTGAACCGACGTCGGGCGGCGACAATTCAGCGATCTGACGATCCATCTCCGCCAGGTCCGGGGTGCAATCGAGTTGTCCGCCGCCACCGAACGTCAAACGGTACTGCGGATCCAACCGCTCCATCGGCACTTCCTTCATCAGGTCGTAGCCGCAGCCGGCGAAGATTTCATTGAGTACGCGGGGGTACAGAAAGAAGGTGGGGCCGCAATCGAATCGATACCCGTCCATTTCGATGGCCGACGTTCGACCGCCGGGACGATCGCGACGTTCCAACACCGTCACGTCACAGCCGGCGTGGGCCAGTTGCATCGCAGCGGCCAATCCACCCGGGCCGGCACCGACCACGACCACCTTTCGATTCGACACTGACGTTTTCCTTGGAGGGGTGGGATAGGCTTCTAGCCTGTCAATCTGATGCGTCAGTGCCGTACCCGACAGGCTGGAAGCCTATCCCACTTACACAGAACGCTAATAAGTTCCCTTCTGGATTCCAGCTTCGATCTGGCGGCGGACGAGGGTATCGATGCCGACGTCATCTTTGGGGGTCGGTTCGATTTCGCCACGGTCGGCCGAGGTTCGAGCCCGCTGGACGACTTCGCGGACCGCATCGACGGTCAACGGTTCAACCAACTGAGCCTCCTCGTTGCCAGGATCGGACTGGAGCACCGGTGTTAGGATATGAACGAAGTCAATGGTGGTGATCTTGTTTCGTTCCACGCCTTTGCGCAAACGGTCGAATTGCAGGGAATCGTCGGCGGAAAACTGATCGGGATGATCGTCGACGAATTTCTCGATGGCTCGGATCTGCCCCCACTGCAGCACCGGCAAGCGGGTCATGCGTTGCATCACGCCGGAGGCTTGCCAGCCTTCCAGTCGGCCGCGTTCAAGTTCGTCGGCGAAGGTGTTGAGCAATTTGACCGTCGCCGCCTTTTCCTCCGGTTCGAGCAAACTTTGCTCCACCGCGGGAATGAAACTGCCACGCATCGAACGCAACGCTAATTCGTCTTGCTTGTCGAAAATCAGCCACGTCATCACCCCGCAGGTCAGGAACCCGACGATGCCCATTAAGACCATCGACGCCAGGATCGCCGGCATGCAGCCCGGGCCTTCGTCCTGTGGCGCGTCGGAGGGATCTTGGGTGGCGTCGGCGGTCATGGGCTGGTGAGGTTAGGAGCTGGGGGGGCAAAACGATGGGGGCAAAACGATGGGGTGGCAGAATGATGCGGTGGCAGAATGATGGGGTGGCAGAATGATGGGGTGGCAGAATGATGGGGTGGCAGTTGGTGTCCAGCCTTTAGACGCATCCCCCACGCGCTGCGAAGCAGCAAGACCGGGCGGCTAAAGCCTGCACACCAACGGGTGCTCGTGTGCAGGCTTCAGCCGCCTGGTTTCGCTGCGGAGCAGCGAAACCAGTTGGTTCTCAGACGTCAAACGTCGGGGAACTCGATTTTGATGACTTTCAGCGTCATCATGCCGGCGGGGACTTCGATCTTGGCGATTTCCCCGACCTTTTTCCCGATCAGACCTTTGCCGATCGGGCTGGTGACCAGGATCTTCCCGGACTTGTAGTCGTCTTCGCCGGCGCCGACGAACGTGAATTCCTCTTCCATGCCGTCGTCCTGGTCTTCGACCGTGACGGTGCAGCCGAAGACGACTTCGTCGCGGGGCAGTTCCGACATGTCGACGATCGTGGCGCGGGCGAGTTTGTCTTTGAGCAGATTGATCCGCGCTTGGACCTTGCCTTGATTCTCACGCTGGGCGTGGTATTCCGCGTTTTCCTTCAAGTCGCCTTCTTCGCGCGCCAGGGCAATTTTGTCGGCGATCTCGGGCATCACTTCACGATCAAGATGCTCGATTTCGGCTTTGATCTTATTGTATCCCTCTCGGGTCATCGGCACCGATTCAACCATCACACTCTCCACGGGTCACTGAAAAAAAGAAACCTTCCCCACCCAGACGGCGGGAAAGGCTTCGTTGCTTGATTGGGTAGTTTCGCCGCTTTCTTCGCTAATGTAAAGGTCTTTAACGCGTCAGGTCCGGGTCGATCGTCTTGGGCGATTCGTCGGATTCGAATGGCAGGCTGATGTCCTCGTCCAGCCAGCGACCCAAATCGATCAGCCGACACCGCTGGCAGCAGAACGGCGGGGCATCGGTTTCGTCCATCCGAAAGCGTTTTCCGCAGGTCGGACACTTCGATTTGTCTCGGGGTTCTTTGGGCATCGATGCGGTTGGAGTGGGAGTGTTTGTTGTCCAGGATCGGCGAGGGTAATCTTATCAACGATCCGCGGCGGAAAGCTCTTTGACAAGCATCACGGCCCGAAAAGGGAGTGCCAGCTTGGCAGGGCGGAATCCGCCGTGACACTCTATTGATGCCAGTGTGACGGCAGAATGTCAAGATAGTGAATCTTGCGACGCCCGCCGAGGTTTGGTATCCGATTTGCATCCCCGTGCGATCCACGCCCGGTTCGGCCCGCGCTGGCAAAGACGGCTGGCAAAGACGGTTGTTGCGGGCAGACTGGTCTTGCGGGCCAGTGCACTGGTCTTGTCAGATTCCGCCCAGATGCGAACACTAAGCGGTCATTGCAAGGCCGATGGATCATTGTTCGGTCTGGTCTCGATGCGATTTCGTTGCTTTTAACTCCCAAAGACACTTTATGGATTCACCGTTAACGCACCCGCTTGCCGCGAGCCAGCTCTCCGGTAGCCAGATTTCCGGTAGCCACGCCTACCAGAGTTACCAACGCCAGCGGCAACTGACGCTGGGGGATTTGCTGCTGGAAAATCGCATCGTCTTCTTGCAAGGCGAGATCCACTACGGCAACGCCAACGAGTTGGTGATGAAGTTGCTGTATTTGCAGAGCGAAAACCGCCGCAAAGACATTCATTTCTACATCAACTCTCCCGGCGGAAGCGTCACCGCGACGTTGGCGATTTACGACACGATGCAGATTCTCTCCTGCCCCGTCGCGACGTACTGTGTCGGTGAAGCCTGCAGCGGGGCGGCCGTCTTGTTGGTCGGCGGCAGCAAAGGCAAACGGTACTGTCTGCCCAACAGCCGCGTGATGATGCACCAGCCGATGGGCGGCGTCGGCGGACAGGTCAGTGACATCGAAATCCAAGCGGCCGAGATGTTCCGCTATCGCGATGTGCTGAACCAAATCATCGCCAGCCACTCGGGACAGCCGGTCGAAAAAATCGCCGAAGACACCGATCGCGATTTCTTTCTGGGGGCCAACGAAGCCAAAGAGTACGGATTGGTCGACGATATCCTGACCAAGCCGCCGGTCGAAGACGAAGACGAAGACGCCAACTGAGCCGTCGCCCGTCTCGTTTTCCCTCTCCCGTCAAACTAACCAAGAATACCGATATGCCACTGATTCCCTACGTCGTTGAAAAGAGCGGACGCGAAGAACGCACTTACGACATCTATAGCCGACTGCTGAAAGACCGAATCATCTTTCTCGGTCAACAAGTCGATGACCAGATCTCCAACTCGCTCGTCGCTCAGATGCTGTTCCTGATGAGCGACGATCCCAAGGCGGACATCCACCTGTATATCAACAGCCCCGGTGGAAGCATCACCGCCGGCATGGCGATCTACGACACCATGCAATTCGTCTCCTGTGACGTCGCCACCTACTGCATCGGTCAAGCCGCGTCGATGGGCGCCGTGCTGTTGACCGCCGGTGCCGCCGGGAAACGCTACGCTCTGCCCAACGCGCGGATCATGATTCACCAACCGCTCGCCGGCATGCAAGGCACCGCGCGGGAAGTCGAGATCCACGTCGAAGAGTTGCGACGGATCAAAAAACGCATGAATGAAATCATGATCGATCACACCGGACACTCGCTCGAAAAAATTGAAACGGACACCGATCGTGACCGCTTCATGAGCGCCGAAGAGTCCCGCGAGTACGGCTTGATCGACAAGGTCGTCAAACGCGCCGGCGAAGCGTAGGGCGGGACGTTTTAAGTGGGATTGGCCGGAAGCCTGCGGTTTGCCCACCGCTTTGCGGACTCAGTCCGCCTGCGGAGCAGGGTTTACCCCGAGAGGGGTTGAGGTTTTAGCGGCAGGGCACGAGCCCTCCGGTCCTTCAACTTTGCCAAAACACCGGAGGGCTCGCGCCCTGCCGCTAAAAAATGCTTCACAGCGTTGCCGAGAGGGGTTGCCGCACGTAGCCGGTGGTCGCCATCGCGCACCACCGGAATCCCCTGACCCTCGAATGAATGCTGTCGAATCTTACGATTCGAGGTGGCAAGCAGGATGCTTACCCCACTTTGGTGGCAAGCAGGATGCTTACCCCACTTTGGTGGCAAGCAGGATGCTTGCCCCGCTGTTTGGTGGGTGGCATGGATACTTCCTGTGGTTGATGAACAGACGCGTTAGAATTTGCCCATTCGGACTTTTCTACGCCGTTTTCCTCATCACCACAGAGCACCGCCGTGAAACGATTCATGGTTTGCACAGGGCAGTATGCCCTTTTGGCGATCGTCGTCCTATTCGCCGTCTCTCATCGCTCAGTCCATGCGGCTGATCTTGTTGGCAATTATCCCCACTCGGTCGGACAGACCGGCCCGTCGGCTGTCTCGGCGATTCAGTGGCACGAAGACCTTGATGCCGGCTGGCGTGCGGCCAAGCAGTCGGGCCGACCGATGGTGATCTTCATCACCTCCAGCCGATGTCGCTATTGCGACGCGATGAAACGTGATACTTGGACCGATGGCTCGATTCGAAGCCGATTGAAGAATGGGTTCGTCGCGATTCGTCTGTCACCGGATCGCAACGCCGAAGTTCTGCGACGCATCCACGTGCCGGCCTATCCGACCACCTTGATCGGGCACCCCGATGGCAAGGTGCTTGCACACAAGGTCGGTTATCAGCCGCCCGGTGCGTTGCACGAGTTGTTGGGGACGGCAGATCAATCGGCGAACTGATGTTGCCGCAATAACCGCAATCGCTGGTTCAATTCACGTTCGCGCCGATCCAGTTCGGCCTCGCGTCGATCGAGCCGAAGGGACCACTGGCTGAGGCTGGCGATCAAGTCGCCGGTGTGATCGGGGAACAGGTCTTTTGGGCGAGCGGGCGGTCTGGGGGGTGCTTTGACGGGAGCGTTGCGGTCAGGCGAAGGCGCTGTTCCGGCCGGCTGCGGAGGATCGATTCGCAGGATCAACTCGTTTTGATCTATGGTTCCAGGTCGGCCGCCGGTGGCCGATCGCCGTCGAACCTGTAGCGTCACGGGCCGTGGTTCGACGGCCTGGCGCAGCCTTCTCAGACAAAACAGGGTCGGCGGCGCAGCGACCGGTCGGTTTGCGGCCGTTGGTCTTAAATCGCCGTGTGTCGGTTGGCCGTTTGCCAGTCTGCCTGCAGCTGCCGGTCGATGTCCCGCTGTCGCCGGTCGGCGCTGCCGCTTGTCCAGACCGCCCGCGGTGTGGCGACGGGACGGTGTAGGGGGGACGGTCGGTGGCATCGGGCGGCGGCATCGGGCGGCGGTTTTGAATGTTAGTTCGGGGGGGCGCGGAGTTGTTGTGGCGAGGTTCTGTGGTGCAAGTGGGGGCAATCAATGGTTTCACAACGCAATCGACCCTCCCCTCGCTTCGCTCGACCCTCCCTGCCAGGGAGGGTGGCTTTAAAACTCGACCCTCCCTGCCAGGGAGGGTGGCTTTGAAACTCGACCCTCCCTGCCAGGGAGGGTGACGTTAAAGCTGCACGCCCTCTTTCTTCACACATCGTGTCTCTGTACCCACAGCTTGGTTCGTCACGCTCGGCCGAGAGACCTGCACGGTTGTCCGCCTGGAGCGTAAAATGGGGCGTAAGCGATCGTCATCGCAGCGGTTGTGACGTTCAAGCCGCCCACCTTCTACTGTTAGGGATTCGAATCGGGATGCACATGTCCGACATTTCAATAGGCTCACGCTCTTGTTTTTCCGGTCTGATTCTGGCACTGCTGGTCGGCGTCGCCTCGGTGCCGTCGGTGGTCGCTGCGGATTTTGATTCACCCGGGCAGACCAATGCGGCGATCGACAAGAGTGTCGAGTTGGCGATCGGGTTTTTAAAGAACCGCGGCCAGACCGGCGACGGTGCGTTCAGTCCGGAGACCGGTGTGGCGGTGACGTCGCTGTGTGTCCGTGCGATTCTGGAGCATCGCCCCACCGATGTCGACTCGCCGGTCGTTCAAAAAGCGATTCAGTTCATTCTGGACAATGTTCGTCCCAGCGGAGGGATCCACGCGACGGGATCGATGTACCGAAACTATGAAACGTCCGTCGCCGTGGGCGCTTTGGTCGCAGCCAATCGCGACAATCGATACGAAAGTCAACTCTCCCGCGCCGAAGCGTATTTGAAGGAGATTCAGTGGGACGAGGGTGAAGGCGTGGAGTCGTCGGACACGGCCTATGGCGGTGCGGGCTACGGCAAACACGCTCGTCCGGATTTGTCCAACACGTCCTTTTTGGTCGATGCCCTGAAAGACTTGGGCAACGACGCGGACGACGAAGCGATCCAGAAGGCGCTGCGATTCATCAGCCGGACGCAAAACCTGGCCGGCCACGGAAACGACACCGAGCATGCCGACAAGATCGGCGACGGCGGGTTTTACTACACGCCGGCCGCCGGCGGTGAAACCAAGGTCGTTAGCGAGGGCGGGGACAACGAGGACAACGGCGGTGGGCTTCGCAGTTACGGTTCGATGACCTACGCGGGGCTCAAGAGCATGATCTATGCCGGCTTGACCGACGATGATCCACGTGTCGCGGCCGCCATGGACTTTATCCAAAAGACCTATTCCTTGGACGAAAATCCGGGGATGGGCAAAGCCGGGCTGTATTACTACTACCACACCTTCGGCAAGGCCTTGGCGGCGGCGGACATCCGCGTGCTGACCGATGCGGAGGGCGAAAATCACAATTGGAGACGCGAACTCGCCGCGACCTTGATCAACGCACAGCAGGCCGACGGGTCTTGGGTCAATGACGGCAACGACCGCTGGATGGAAGGCAACCGCAATCTGGTGACGGCCTACGCGCTGTTGGCGCTGAAGTATTGCCGCGAATGATCCCGGAACCATTTGCTCGTTTGGGGGAATTCGGTTCCAATGGTTCGCTTCGATCGGCTCCGCCGAGCGATTGAATGCCCCATCAGCCTTTTTCCCTGAATTCAATGCAACTTCCCGTCGTCAATTTATCTGAGTCCGCCCCGGTTTCCGCACCGCAGGAGGGGGGGGCGGATGCCCGCGGCAGCTACGCCGTGGTTTCGTTGGGCTGTCCCAAGAACTTGGTCGACACCGAACAGATGCTCGGGCGGCTGGACCAGGACGGGTACCGGATGGTGGGCGACGTGAATGCGGCGGATTTTGTCGTCGTCAACACCTGCGGGTTTATCGATTCGGCGCGGGAAGAGTCGCTCGGTGCGATCGATGAAATGTTGGACCTGAAGCGTCAGGGCAAGATTCGCGGGGTGGTCGTGACGGGCTGTTTGGCCGAGCGTCAGCAGGGCAAGTTGTTGGAAGCGCGTCCGGAGATTGATGCGATGGTCGGCGTCTTTGGACGCAACGATATCGTCGACGTGGCTCACCGATTAAAGAGCGGGATTCAGGAACAGCAACGCGTCTTTCGCCCCGCGCCGATCCGGCCGCTTTCCGATGCGGTTCGTTCGGCCGTCACGCCGCGACACTTTGCATACCTCAAGATCAGCGAAGGATGCGACCGGCTGTGCACGTTTTGCGCGATCCCGAAGATGCGCGGCAAACATTACAGCAAGCCGATTGAACAAGTGGTCGACGAAGCGAAACGACTGGGGGACAGTGGCGTTCGCGAAGTCGTGATCGTTGCTCAAGACACGACGTACTACGGCAAGGATCTTTACGGCACGCCGAAGCTGACCGAATTGCTGACGGAATTGGACAAGATCGATTCGATCGATTGGATCCGATTGATGTATTTTTATCCGATGTACATCGACGATCGATTGGTGGAAACGTTGGCCGGAGCCGAGCGGATTTTGCCGTACATCGACATGCCGTTGCAGCACGCCAGTGACTCGATGCTCAAACGCATGTCCCGTAAAACGACGCGATCACTGCAGGAAGAGATTGTGGGGCGTTTGCGCGAACGGATCCGATCCCTGGTGATGCGGACGACGATGATCACGGGATTCCCGGGTGAGACCGAGGATGATTTCGAGCAGTTGGTCGACTTCGTCGCCGAGCAGCACTTTGAGCATCTGGGCGTGTTCACCTACTCGGTCGAAGAAGACACGCCGGCGGCCAGGTTACCCAACCGGGTGCCCGCTAAGATCGCCGAGCGGCGGATGAGTGACTTGATGGCCGTCCAGCAACAGATCGCGTTTGAGTGGAACGCGGCTCGCGTCGGATCACTCGATGACGTGATCATCGACTCCAAGTTTGAAGAGCAAGACGGTGTCTGGATCGGCAGAACCCGTTCGGAGGCGCCCGAGATCGACGGGGTGGTCTACGTCAGTGGTGTCGAATCGGGTTCCGAGCCGCAGGTCGGCGACATCGTCGAATGCGAGATCGTCGCCAGCCAAGGCTATGACCTGGTCGCCGCACCAGTGGGCAGCTGAGTGCGCTCTGGAGGTTAGACGCAACGGCGCTGGTGTGCAGGCTTTAGCCGCCCGCAGCCTCGTCACCCTCGTTCCCAGGCTCCGCCTTGCAACGCAGCGTCCTTGAGGCTCCGCCTCGGCCGGCCCGGCGATCGATCGTGAGGCGGAGCCTCCAGAGAATCGCGTTACGAGGCGGAGCCTCGTAACGAGTTGCGAGTGCTGGTGTGCAGGTTTTAGCCGCCCGCAGCCTCGTCACCCTCGTTCCCAGGTTCCGCCTGGGAACGCAGTGTCCTTGAGGCTCCGCCTCGGCCGGCCCGGCGATCGATTGTGAGGCGGAGCCTCCAGAGAATCGCGTTACGAGGCGGAGCCTCGTAACGAGGTGTGGACACGCGCCACTGGCTGACGCGGCGTGCTGGAATGACAGGCTGGAAGCCTATCCCACAGGCCGATTCAATGATTCGAGTAGCGAATCTCGGGTGAATAGTGCAGCTCGCGGGCCGCGTGCGGGGGCAGGGCTTTCTGCAAATCCAGGCATTCTTTTTCGCGGACCGGATTGGGGTCGTGCATGATGTGGGTGACCAGGGCGACGACCAATTCATTGCGTCGAGATTCGACGGCGCGTTTGTTGAACAGCCGTTTGACGACGGGAATGTTGCCGACCAGCGGAATGTTGGCTTCGCTCAGGGAATCGGTTTCGCGGATCAGTCCTCCGATCACCAGTCCGCTGCCGTCGGGCATCAGCACCGTCGTAGAAACTTGCGTGGTGTCTTCTTCGGGGAAACCGCTTTCGGTGATCTTTCCGCCGGAGACCTTGGGCAGGACGGTCATCAGGATGTTGCCGTCTTGTGTGATCACGGGCGTGACTTCCAAGACGATTCCGACGTCCAAGAACTGGACATTTTGAATCGTCGCCGTTTGCGTGGTGGTGGCGACGGCGTAGGGCAAGCGTTGCCCGATTTGCACCTTGGCGGTTTGCCGGTTGACCACACTGACCTTGGGCGAGGCAAGGGTGCGTGAGTTGGTGTTGACATGAATCGCTTCGATCAAATGGCCGATGTCGGTGCCATCGATCCGGAAAGCCAGCGACGGGCCGTCGGGGTTCTCTTCGGCGAATCCCGATCCTTCCAAAAGGACTTTGGCGCCCGAGACCCGCGCCAATGCACGCAGATTCACACCGTGTCGTTCTTCGTCGTTCAGGTCAATTTGAAGCACGTGGGCTTCGACCAACACCTGCCGTGGCGGGATATCGACTTGGGCGATGTACTGCGAAACCCGCTGGTGTCCCGCTTCGTTGTCTTCGACGATCAACAATTCCCGTGTCTTCAGTTGATCCAATTGATCCGCTTCGCTGGTGTACGCCTTGCCGACCGGAGACAGCAGCCCGGTAACAACCGATTGGACATCGGTGGCCGCCACGTAGTTGAGCGGGTAGACCTGAAGCCTGCGTCCTTGGACTTTACGATCCAGGGCCGCCGAGTCGGCTCCGGTGACATACAGCAAGTTGTCCGAGCGATGCCAGTGAAACCCCGCGACACCCAGGATGGCATCGAGCACTTCGTCCAGTCGCGCGCCTCGGATGCTGACGGTCACCGGACCGTTCACGTCTGGGCCGATCACCAGGTTCAATTTGTGGTGATCGGCGATCATCCGCAGCACGCTGCGCAAGTCCGCATCGTTGGCGATCAGCGTGACCAGGTCGGCGTGTTTTTCCAGCGTCGCGCGATCGGTGCCGGGAGCCGGTTTCAGCGGGATCGCGAACCCTTTTCGATCCGTCGCCGGCTGGGGCAATTCCGCCGGCACAGCCGGTGCTTCGGCCTCGTCAGACTCGGCGCTGTCGACTTGGGCGCCGACTTGGGCGATCCGTCGAGTCGATTGCGGAAGCGAGCCGACAATCAGGTCCGCGATCTGAACGTCACGTTGTTGCTCGGCGTCTGGTTCGGCATGATGAATGACGTAGTCGATGCTCCCGCTGGGCTCGCTCCTGTTCGCCTTTGTCGATCGTTGGGCGGTTGATGAAGCAGCGACGTGGAGTGATTGCAGATTGCCGATGTCGGTCGGGTGGGACGGCGCCATCGGTGTGTAGGCCGCACGGGCGGCGCTCGGCTTGAGCGGTTGAGGAATCGTCCCGACCGGATCGGGGGCGGCGATCAACCGGGTCGATGCCACGGGACGCAGGGCGTCTGGAATGCGTTGCGGTGAAAGCGCGGTCTGCCGACGTTTGGTCGTGCCGCCGGACGTTGCCGTTGGGAGCGAATTGTGCCCGGTGGCGCGAACGACGCTGGGGCGGTTGGGGACGGGCAGTGCGATCGGTGTCTTGCCGACGATCGAGGCGATTCTTGTTGCACCCGTGGTCTTTCGCTGGCGGGTGGCGGGACGGATGCCCGCTGCCACGTGCGGTGTGTCGGCCTGGGGATTGGATGGATCGACGGACGATGAGTCTGCCTGCCCGGTGAGCGGTTTCACGTCGGTCGTCGGCGCAGGCAGTGCGGTGAGCGGAGCGTTGTCGTGTTGCGATGACGGCTGCGATCGACCGCGAAGCCGCCACTGGGACGGATCGGCGGCGGGCGAAGTTGAGTCGGCTGGCGAAGAGGATTCGGTGGATTCAAACGCCACCAGGGCGACCGGTGCCTGGGGAAGATCCTCTGACGGTGCGACCAGTTGAATCGCCGAGGCATCGATCTCTGCAGGCAGGGCGAACAATTGATGGGCGGTTGCCATGTCGACCTGGAACACGCCGGTCGGTGCGTTTTCTGCTTGCAGCACGGTTTTGGATTTCCCGCGGAGCAGCAGCGGCGTCGGGTTCTCGCACGTGGAGTCGCACGAGGAGTCGCTGGTTTTTTCCGGCAGACGAGCAGCTCGGGGGCCGCTGGCTTCGGCCGCCGCGAGATTGCTTGCGCGGTCGTCTTTGGAATCCGCGGTTTGCGCACACGGCATCATCCCCAGGCAGAGGGTTCCGATGATCGCCAGAGACAAAATCCGCATCCGGAGAGCTTCCTTGCACATTGGATGAACTGAAAATCCGAACAACCGACACAATCGGCACAGACTAACATTGTTGTCGTATCGGCCTCTGACGCGCGACAGCGAAGCAAATCCTGGGAACTTGATCCAATTAGGCAGAATTGTCGAAGCCTTAGGGAGCGACTTCGACCCCCTCATCGGAGACCTGGATGACCACGACGCCGGTTTCCAGTTTTTCACCTGATCGCACGATTTGCCCATCGATCAGTGCTTTCCGGTCGGTTCCTTCGTACGCCCCGTAGACGGCGCCCAGGGTGTATTCCACGGTCGATTGGGGCTCGTCTTGCGGCGAAGTCGGTTCGGGCGTGGTTTGAACGACTTCGATCGCCGCACCGCGAAACAAATCCGTCGCGGTGATTTCGTCGTGGGTCAGGGCGGGCAGATCGACGGCCGAGACGAAACGCTCCAACAATTCGTCCTGGTCGCCTTTCGGGGGCCGCTCGGAAGGTGGCTTGAGGGAGACCAGTGACGTTGTGACGGAGGCCGCACCATCGCCGGTTGGCGATGTGTCCGATGGGGAACAGACCAACGCGATCAACAGCACAGTCAGCAGGAAGGCGACCAGTGCAAGTTGTTTTTTCTTTTTTGCGTCGTTGGGTGCAGCCGCTCGTGTTCGCGGACCGGCGGAGCTGTTCGGGTCAGGTTTCATGTCCGCTCCTCCGCTTTAGCAGTTTTGCGGCGGTCGTGTCTTTTCCTGCCGAGGGAATGCGCAGGGAAACGGTGGCGAGACATCGGACCGGTGCCGGGTTACCGTCGTGTGTCGCCGCGGCGTGATGGTCTCGGTCGGCGCGAACGAGACGGATTTCGTCACACCAGATCGGTAAGTCGGCGGTAACGATCCGTTGCAGGAATCGGCAGACCTCCGGATAGGACCCTCGGATTTCACATTCCGCTTCCAGCACCGCGATGCGTTTTCCCTGATGAGGGCGACCGCGATCGAGTGCAATCAACTGCACACCACAGGCTGCGGCTTCGTTTTGTAAGCTCGAGCGAACGTTTTCCCAAGTACGGTCTTGGGGCAACCACGCCGCGATCTGTTCGAGACGCTGCTGGGTCAGGCGTCGACGTTGATCGGCCTGATTGAATTGATTCTGCAAACGATTGCGACTGGAGATCAATTCGATCGCTTCGGCGATCTGCTGTGGGCGATAGGGTTGGTCGGCGGCCAAGATTTCGGGATAGATCCAAATCGTGCTCGCCAGCGCGATCAACCCCGCGGCGATGATTCCACAGACGACGTGGCACCGCAGCGGCGTGCTGACCCAGCGCAGGAGCGAAGACGACTCGGCACCCGAGCCCGACTTGGACCGATGGAGATGCATTGGTTTGTTCATGGCAGCAACGTCGACGAGAGCGGTTGAGCGGAGACTTGAATCAGGGCTTCGCGCCATGCGCCGGCGGGGGTGGTCAATTGGACGTCTTGCAAGCGGCCGGATTTTTCCAGGCGATCGTTCCACGGCATCAACACATCGCGGCTGTTGGCGAGCACGGCCAGCGAGACTCGAGACGCTGCCCAGGGCGGTGGCTCTTTGAGTGACGGGTCATATTCGAGTGGCAATTTGATTTCGATCGACTGCACATCGAGATGTTGCGTCACCGGAACTTTGGGGCCGGGGTGTGTCGCCCGCGTCACGGCGCCGAGTACCTGCACCACGCTGTCGTCGGGCTTGGCCGATTCGACCCAAGTGCACCATTTTTCCAACAATGCGTTTTCGGTTTCCAGCAGACGGGTGGCGCGTTGAAGTTCGGCGATCGGCTGGGCTTGTTCGACCAGGACGGCGTTCTTGGCGATGGTCCGACGGCCGCGCAACCACAGCGTGACGGACGATCCGATGGTGATTGATAAGAGCACCAGCAGCACGACCGACCATTTCTGAAAGGCCTGTTCGGCATGACGTCTGGAGCGGTAGCGTGGCGGCATCAGCTCGAAATCCTGCCAGCCGCCCAGACTGTCGATCACATTTTCACAGGGCACGGGCGGCGTTGATGCCTCCGGCGGCCATGGCATCGGAGCCATCGCGTCGGAGGGTTCGGGGACAAAATCGATGCCGACGTTTCCGGGGTCATCACGCTCGGTGGTGACATGTTGTTCCAGTTGCATCATCGTCCGTAACCTCGGTTGGAACAGCGCGCCGCGGCCCACGCCAGCGAGAGTGCTCCGGCATAGGACGAATCGAGTCGACGGACGAATTCGATGTCGCGATCGAGGTGCTTGGCCAGGGGCGTGGGGCGCTGGGCACCACGGTAGGACCAAATCGCGACGGGGGTTTCGGTCAGGGTGGCGATGATTTCATCGACTCCCTGGATTTCCGCCAGCGGCCCGGCAATCAGGATCGGTTTGCCGGAGATCCCGCCCATGTCGGCACGGGCGGCGTAACGGGCGGTCGCCTTGAATTCGGTTGCGATGTCGCTCAGGTAGGGACGCAAAGCATGCGCGTCGAGCGGGCGATCGGGTTGGTCCGATTCCAAGATCCGCTCGGGCAGTGAAGGAAGTGTCCGCGTCAAACCGACGCCCGTCTGGTGACGCACCGCGATCAGCACCGAGGCATGACTGAGCCATAGCACCGCTTGCGCATCGATGCCGGTTAACGATTCCGCGGCGTGGGCCAGGGCGACTCCGTGCGGTAGGATCGATTGAACGTGGTAACCACTGGCACCGGCGATGTCGGTGACCTGACAGGCGGTCCGTTCCGCCGTGGCGGCGATCACGTATTGATCGTCCCCACAGGGGTGACCGTGATGGACGCCCACGACAGGCCAGTGGCACAGGTGTGCGGCGCTTTGGAACACCGATTGGCCGAACATTTCGCTACAGCGTTGACGGATCTGGGGAATGTCGTTGCCGACGACGGTTTGGTAGTGCGTCCAGGCGATCGGCAATGCGATGGCTGCGACGTTGGTTTCCCCTTCGATACAGCGTGGCAGACGCTGTTTGATCGCCGCCAGGACTCCCTGCAACCACTGCGGCGTCATTTCTTGGTCGCGATCGGTCGGCAATGCGAATTGATGACGGCTGGTCCATGCGTGTTCGCTCGACGGACGTTCGGAGGAGCGTAACGTCGCCACACGCACGTTTCGTTCGCCGATGTCGATCCCGATGTAGGCCGTGCCGTTTTGCGAAAACGGTCCCGATCGCCGCCAAAACGTCATCGCCGGCGCGCGCCGTTTCACGCTTGGCCGATTCTGCGAGGTGAGAGACTGGTTGGACGTCATGACAGGGAAGCATCGTGGAAGGGCCGGCCCAGCATCCGCACAAGACTCGGCACCATGGATGTACGTCACGGAGACAGACTGTTCAAACGAATGCAAGCCCGTGTGCCCAGGCCGAACGAGTCCACACGCAGTGCGGACTAGTGTTGTCGTTGCAATTGGCAGATTCGGATCCGTCAGCCGCCCTGGATGGTCGAAACGTCCAACAACGGTAGCATCACCGACATCACGATGCCGGCGACAAAGACACCCATCACCAGGATGATGACCGGTTCGAGCGCGATGACCAGCCGTTTGATTTTTCGCCCGCCTTCCTGTTCATAGAAGCGGCCGATGTCGTCGAGGACTTCTGCGACACGCCCGGTCCGTTCGCCGGTCGCCATCATCTGAGTCGCTTCGGTCGGCAGGAAGTCTGCCGTCGCCAACGCGTCGCTGGCGCTGAGCCCATCGATCAGGTTGGCTTCGACACGATCGAGCAGATCGTGCCAGGAACGGTCTTGCACGGTATCGCGAGTCAGCCGCACCGCTTGCAACATCGGGACGCCGCCGCGGACCATCGCCGCGATGGTGCGAAAGTATCGGCCGGCGATCAGTGGGCGATAGGCATCTTTGATCATCGGCGCGTACAGCAACAATTTGCCGATCGGTCCCAGAATCATGGGGTGTTTGCGCAGCATGATCAACGCCACGATGCCGGCGATGCCGACGGGAAACAGAACCATCCAGTACTCCCGACCGAAGGTGCCGACGTCCAACAAGAATTGTGTCGACGCCGGGACCGGCCGTCCGGTGGATTCGAACACGCGTCCGAATTGGGGCAGCACACCGAGAATCAGTGCGGTCATCACGACCGATGCCGCGGCGATCAAGATCACCGGATAGATCATCGCGCCGATGATCGACGCCCGCATCTCCAATTCGCCTCGCATCCGTTCGACCACGTTGCCGAGGGTCTGCGGGACGTCGCCGGTCGCTTCGGCCGCGGCAAGCATCGGCGGCAACGATGCGGGAAAGTATTGCCCGTGTGCCGCGACGGCACTGGAAAATCGGCTGCCCCCGCTGAGTGACTGGTGGATCGCATCGAGGGACTCGGCCAGACGCGGGTCCTGGCAATGGTCCGCGACGTGGCCGACCGCTTCAGCGATCTCGACACCGTTTTGACTCATCACGGCCAGTTGGTTCAGGCTCAACAACACCGTCGACGACGAAACCGGGAACAGGAAAATACCGCCGGATCTCGCTTGGCGAGCCGGCGAGGGTAACGCCACGACGGCGGAATGGCTGGCGGCCTGATTGCCGAGGCCGCGGTACCCGATCGCGGACGAACCGCGTGCACCGCCTGTGGGGGACGAGGACGACGCGGGAAAACCGGCCAGGTCTTCTCGTTCGCTCGGCACGGTCTGGAGTGGGGTGAACGCCTTCATGATTTCAATCGACCAGTGCCACGCGTCCGACTTCTTCCAAGCTGGTCACCTTGTTTTTTGCCAACTCGATCCCTTCGCTCAACAACGACGGCCCGGTCCGAGAGCGGCGCAGTGTTTCCAGGTCCGCACCGTCGTTGATCAGCGTGCGGATGTCGGGAGTCATTTCGAACAATTCGTAGACGCCCGATCGGCCGCGATAGCCCGATTCGTAGCACTCGCCACAGCCACGGCTGCGGGCAAACCCCTGACGCGGGTCACCGACGTAATGCAGTTCTTCCAGCATCTTGGTCGACGGGTAATAAGTTTCCTTGCAATGCGGGCACAGGTTACGCATCAAACGCTGCGCGATCACACCGACCAGGCTGGCGGCGATTTTGAAACTCTCGATGCCCATGTCCATCAAACGCGTGATCGCGGCGGCACTGTCATTGGTGTGCAAGGTGCTCAGCACCAGGTGTCCGGTCAGCGCCGCCTGGATCGCGGTCTCTGCGGTCTCGCGGTCACGGATTTCACCGACCATGATGACGTCGGGGTCTTGCCGCAAGATGCTCCGCAGGGCTTGGGCAAACGTCATCCCGGTTTCTTTGGCGACCTGGACCTGGTTGATCAATTCCAGTTGGTACTCGACCGGATCTTCGACGGTGATCACGTTCCGTTCGATGCCTTTGATCAGTTCGATGGCCGAGTAGAGTGTCGTGGTTTTACCGCTGCCGGTCGGTCCGGTGACCAGCACCAAACCGTGTGGTCGGGAGAGCATGCGGCGGACGGAGGTCAGCGAGGAGTTGGGCAGCCCGAGGGAGTTGAGGTCGAAGGTGACGCTATTGCGATCGAGCACCCGCATCACGACTTTCTCGCCGAGAACGGTGGGGAGCGTGCTGACACGAAGGTCCACGTCGCGGCGGCTGATTCGCACGTGCAATCGCCCGTCCTGGGGTTGCCGGTGTTCGGCGATATCCAGCTTGGCCATGACCTTGATCCGCGAAACGATGGCGGCGTGCATTTCTTTGCGCGGCTTCATGACTTCGCGGAGCGCGCCGTCGATGCGAAAGCGGATCGACGTGAATTTCTTACCGGCTTCGATGTGGATGTCGCTGGCGCCTTGGCGAACGGCCTGGATGATCGCGTAGTTGACCAGGTTGATGACCGGGCTGCCTTCGGCCAACTGTTGCGTGCCGTGCAGGTCCAAATCGATGGTTTCGGCATCGATTTCCAGTTGTTCGACGTCCAGATCCGCGGTCACCGAATCGACGGCGAAGTCATCTTCGTAGCAGCGAGGCAACAGCCGTTCGATGCCGCTGGCCAGGGTCAGCACGGGGCGGATGCGGCATCCACTGATGTCGCTGAGCGCGTCGATCGCCGCCAGATCTTGGGGGTCGGCCATCGCGACGGTCAACTCATCGCGGACGCGCATCAACGGCAGCACGCGGTAGCGTTCGGCTTCTTCGCGGGGGATCAGCGCCACGGCGATCGGATCGATCAGCCCTTCGCGCAACTTGACGCCTTCGACGCCCAGTTGCTCGCCGAGCATCGGCAGCAAGCTGGCCTCGTCGACCAAGCCCAGTTCCGCCACGACCTCGCCGAGTCGTTTGAAGTGTTTCCGTTTGACGCGGCCGATCGATTCGGTGCCCTCTTGTGCGGCCAGGGCTTGCAACCGGTCTTCTTCGCTGGCCTGGTGGGCCAACGCGGTTTCCAATTGGTCTTCGCGGATCAGCCCGGCTTCGATCAAGCGGCTTCCCAGCGGTACCACACCGTGTTCAGCGCCGGGGCGGCGGGACGGTTGCACGATCCGCGGCGGGCCGAGACCGGCGGCGTCGGAGGATGGGTTCGAAATCGTTTTCATCGCTATCGAATCCTCCGGTTATGCAAAACTGCCGAGTGCGGTCGTCAGATCGGGGAACGTTTCGATGTGGGCTCCGACACCGGTGATCCGCAACAGGTCGTCGCAGAGTTCGCCGACGTTGCACAGCCGCAAACATCCGCCACGTCGGCAGCATTCGTCGCTGAGTCCGAGCAGCCATTCCAATCCGCGACTGTCGATCAGCGGGGTGTCGCTGAAATCGACGACGATGGCGGGGACGCCGCCGGTCAGTTTGCTGCCGATCATTTCTCCGATCGGGCCGATCGATTCGGCGCGCAGCGGTCCTTCGGAACGAACGACGTAGACGCTGCCGTGTTTATCAAGTCGGGCCATGGTGGGACGCCTTTGTTTGGATGCCGCTGCTGTTTAGATGCCGCTGCGCGAATGGCCGCCAATCGGCAGACGCATCATGAACGTGGACCCTCGGCCGACTTCGCTTTCCAATTCGACTTCGCCGCCGTGCATCCGCGCGACTTCACGAGCGAACGCCAACCCCAATCCGTTACCGCGCAGTTCGCTATTGGCCGCGTTGCTGCCGCGGAAGAACTTGTCAAACACCTTGTCCTGTTCTTCGCTTTCGATCCCCGGCCCGTTGTCCTGGACGTCGATTCGAATCCAGTCGTCTTGGACACCGCAGCGGACGATGATTTCGCCGGCCGGTGGCGTGTATTTGACGGCGTTACCGACCAGGTTGACCAACGCCGCCTGCAATTTGTCGCGGTCGCCGAACACGGTCGGCAGTTTGGCTGCAAAATCGGTGACCAGTCGTTGATGTTTCTGCTCGGCCTGGGCCTTCATCTGATCGGCGGCGTATTCGACCATCGGCAACAGTTCTAGCTCGTGCCGATTGGCGACCATCGACCCGGCTTCCATTTGGCCGACCGTCAACAACTGGTCGACCAAGCGGCCCAACCGATGTGCTTCGGAAACGATGACGTTACAAAACTCTTTTTGCTGATCGATTTCCAGTTGGTCTTCGGCCTCGAGCGCCTCGGCGTAGGCTTGCAGGTTGGTCAGCGGGGTCCGCAGTTCGTGGGTGGCGGTCAACAGGAATTGGTCGCGGGATTTGGTCGCCAGTTCTTGCTGCGTGACGTCGGTGAGAATCCAGGCCATCCCCTCACCGTCACCGCTGCGGCCATCCAGCCTTGATCGAGCGATGCGGAGGTGAACGCGTTCCCCGGCCATCGTGACTTGATGGCGTTCTTGGATCATTCGCACGTTGCTGAGCAAACGTTGGCGTTTGGCGATCACCGAGTCGTCACCGGCTCGCAATCCCAACAGATCCAGCAGGTCGCGTCCGATGTGGTTGGCGTCTTCGGTAAGACTGAACAGGCTGCACGCCGGTGGGCTGATGAACAGCAACCGGCCGTCCAGGTCCGTGATCACCCAGGCCGCCGGCAGCCCGCGCATGGCGCGGGCCAGCGTGATCGCTTCTTGATCCAATGAGGCCGGGACGCGTTCGTCGCTTGCGGTGCAACCCGATTCGGCTTCGCGCAGCAGTTCATTCCAGGCTTCGGTGATTTTTTCTTGGCCGATGATCGGACGGACCGTTCTCCAACGTTCCGGTTGACCACCGCTGGAGAGTAATTCGGTTTCGATGGTCCGCAGCGTGCGAACCGATCGCATCGACATCAAACCGCTCAACGAGCAAACCGCGACGGTCGCCACCCACATGATGGACTGGAACGATCGCAGTTGCGGCAGGGAGCTGGCCGCAACGCCGCACAGCAGCGCGCACAACGCCGTCACGCAAAACAGGATTCCGATCCGGGTCGTGACCAGCAGTCGGCCGGAGGCATTCGGGGGTGGGGACGATGCGGTGGTCTCCGACGCCGAGGAGGCGCCTTCGCCTGAGGCAGCCGCGGCTGTCGATTGAGAATCAGGCATCTCCACAGCCTTGGGGCGGTTGAGAAACATTCTGTCCCGGCGGCACACTCCGGCCCAGTACATCCGGTAGCGGACTCAACGGCGGCAGGGTAGGGAATTCGGGTTCGACCCTGACACCGGCAGCGGAATCCGTGCCGGCATCTTGTTCGAGGTGTCGGTGAATCACCTCGCTCAATTTGCGAGGGCTAAACGGCTTGTGCATGATGCAGGCGAGTCGAAAATCCCGACGCAACTTTTCGCTGTCAAGCTCCAACCCTTTGGCGGTGCAGAGAATCGCCGGCGGTCGTTGGTAATCGGACAGTTCGTCGAGCCGTTGGAGCAGTTCGACACCGCCGCAGCCGGGCATCTGGAAATCCGTCACGATGAAATCGATGCCGCCTTGCAGCAGACGCTGATAGCCCGATTCGCCATCGCAACAGGTTTCCACGGCGAGCCCACTTTTGGCAACCGTAAAGCTCAACACCCGTCGAAAGACGGGGTCATCTTCGATGATCAGTACGGTCGGTGTGGTGGGCATAGTCAGACAGTCTCAGAAGGCTGGCTCAAGCGTCGTGAATCTGGAAAGCAAATCGAATGGGTTGCCTTGACGGCGACCCGGTCTACCAATCCTTGCCGATGTCGGTTCCGGCCGGATCCAGGTTCAGTTTCAAGCTGCCGTTGTGAGGTTTGTAAGCCCAGCCGCTGGTGCCGTCGGGGGACGGGACGACCGGCGCGGAGGTCGTGGTGGTGTCGTAGTAGACGTCCGAGAGTCCTCGGATCGGGCCGATCGTGGGCTCCGGAAACGGGCCATTGAGCATGTCCGCCATCGCCGTTTTCAGATCATTGGCGGCCGGATAGCTGCCTTCTTGCGCTCGGTACATTTCGATCGCGTTGCGAAGCACTGCCAATTGCTGGCGGGTGGTGTTGATTTCCGCTTGTTCGGCGGTATCGAACATCCGTGGTGCTGCGACTGCCGCGATGATGCCCAAGATGAGAATGACGATGACCATCTCGATCAGTGAAAAACCTTGACGCTTTTTGCGTGTCATGTCCGTTTACCTTTTGGGTTGATTGCTGAAGCGTCAGCAGGGTGTGTGGTGCGGCGATCCAGCACTCGACTCCCCGTGAGATCGTGTTTCGTGTTCTGGCTCGCTCGGTGACGCACTGAAAACTAGGACGGGTTTGTCGGAATGATGACGTGAGTGTGCGATTTCTGATTTTTTCGGCCACCCTGCAGAGTGCCCCGCCGCTGTGCGATCGGCACCACCGTTACGATTGATCACCGGTGGCGGTCATGCGACAGGCGTTGCACGGGGGGAACCGTCATGATGCGGGAACGCATCGTGTGGACCGCCGGAGCAACATTCGATTGGCCGACGGTCGACGCCAACCGGAAGGGAGTCGAAATGGGTTGCGTTGCGATGGAGCACCGCGTCGAACCACGATTTGCCCGCTTCTGGACGCAATCATCACCGCCAAGGGGCCGTCCGGCGGAGTCGATCTGGAGCTGTCGGCGTTCGGTTGGCCCCCGAGTTGCTAATGGTCTCGGCATCATGTTCGATCACCACACACCACCGCCGAGACGTCCGTTGAACGAGAACCAACGCCCCCTCTGGATCATCATCTTTGCGATTCTGTTGGCCAGCATCGCAATACGGACCAAAGGCCAAGGGATTTCCGACACGTCACCGAGCGAAGCCACGTCACCGAGCGAAGTGACCTCGGCGGACCAGGTCATCGGGCCGGACGAAGCGGCCGACTACACCGAAATGCGGATCGGTGATCGCGTGGTGCTGGTCAAACGGGCCTCCGCCGAGCGGGCGTCTTCGTCGCATCCCGAACCCGCCAAGCCGGCGCGGTCGATGCGTCCCAAGTCTGCCTTTGTCTCCGCCGAGCCTGCCCAGTTCGATTCCGATGCGGATCCTGATGGTTGGCTGGCGAGCGTGATGTTGATCGGCAGCGATGACCAGCCGGTCACGGTCCGCCGGGCGACGGCACGCTTCGAATTGACGCCGCGGCTTCCGACCCACGACTTCACCGGCTATGTCGATGCCAACATCACGCCGATCCAATGGACCGTGCCGTTGACGTTCGCCGAAGATGGGGTGGCGACCGTTCGGTTGCCACTGCGAAAGCCGATCGCGCCGTTGATCGGTTGGCCCGCGACCTCACATCCGGCAGTCGGCCGGGCCGGTGGCTTCCACTCATCACGGCGTGGGATCCTTCGCCACACCACCTCGGCATTCCAGGATCGGACGGCGTTGAACGACTCACAAAGTCGACCGGCCGCACGGTCGGCGATCGGGATGGCGAGTTTCGGACAACTGAAAGTTCGGGTTTCGGTGCCGGGTGAAGGGGTTTTTGATGCGGTCACCCCGATCGCATTGCGCCCCTCGGTCTTGGTTGACACTCGTTGGCCCTATCAGTAACTTGACACTTCTCAGCACTGGTTCACGCAACTGCCCGGTCCTGCCGAAAGGTCCGGGTTTATTTTTTGCCGTAGGATCAGTGCTCGATTGCTCGCTTAAGCCCTGAACCAAGCCCGATTCCGCCCAACCAGCGCATGCCGCGACGCTCGCTATGAACCCACAAGACATTCTGCGATATGTCGATTCGCTCCATCGCGAAAAAAATATTGACACCGAACTCGTGTTCTCGGCAATCGAGGCGGCTTTGCAGACGGCTGCAAAACGACAGTATGGTGAAGACGCTGACATCCAGGTCCAGCTGAATCGCGAAAACGGACGCATCGCAGCAACCCTCGATGGCGAACAGCTCGGCGACGATCAAATCGGGCGAATCGGTGCCCAAACCGCCAAGCAAGTGATCATCCAAAAGGTCCGCGAGGCCGAACGTGATTCGTTGATGGCAGAGTATCGCGAACAGATCGGAGACACCGTCGCCGGAATCATCGGCCGTGCCGATGGCGGTGTCGCGACGGTCAATCTCGGTAACGTGGAAGCGATTCTGCCGCGCAGTGAACAGATCCCCGGCGAGACCCTGCACGCCGGCGAACGTGTCCGGGCGGTCGTGTTTGAGGTCAAAGCGACCGGCAACCGCGTCCGTGTCGTGCTCAGCCGGACCCGGCCCCAGTTGGTTCAACGGTTGTTCGAACAAGAGATCCCCGAGCTCAGTGAGGGGGTGATCGCGATCAACTCCATCAGCCGAGAACCGGGGTACCGCAGCAAAGTCGCCGTCAGCAGCGAAGACAGCCAGGTCGATCCGATCGCCGTTTGCGTGGGGTATCGCGGCAGCCGAATCAAAGCCGTCCGGGAAGAACTGGCCGGAGAACACATCGATGTCGTCCGCTACAGCGAAGATCCCGAGGTGCTGATTCCCAACGCCTTGCAGCCGGCCGAAGTCGAACAGGTCTTGTTGTGCGACATGATCGGCCGCGCGATCGTGTTGGTCCAAGAAGACCAATTGTCGCTCGCCATCGGACGACGCGGCCAAAACGTTCGCCTGGCCAGCAAGTTGTGCGGTTGGGACATCGAAATCATGACCGGCGGCGAGCTGGAAGAGCAAATCGAACGCGCCGTCGAGGCGTTTAGCCAGCTCGAAGGCATGACCCCCGAGATCTCTCAAGTGTTGGTCGAGCAGGGTTATTTGTCTTATGATGATTTGTCCGTCATCGAGCCCGACGCTTTCATGGAAATGAGCGGGCTGACCGAGGAGCAAGTCGACTTGATCGTCAACACTGCCGAGGAGAAGGCAGAGGAAGCCGAGGAGGCGGCGGCGCAAGAACGTCAGGCTCGTCGTGAGCGGGAACGCTTGCACAAAGAAGCCGAAGCGGCCGGCGTGGTCGAACCCGAAACACCAGCCGAACCTCAAGCGACTGCCGAACCCGAAGCAGCAGCCGAACCCGAAGCAGTGGCCGAACCCGAAGCAGTGGCCGAACCCGAAGCAGTGGCCGAACCCGAAGCAGTGGCGGCCGACGCCGGGGGGGGCGAGGGCTCCGAGGCTGCCGCGGACGAGGGTGGCTCACCTGCAGAGGGGGGTGCCGACTCTGAGGGTTCCGAAGCGTCGGAGGTGAAGTCGCAGCAGGACGGTTAGTGTTTTGCCCCACTGAAACCCGTCGCAGGTGTGCTCGGCTGACACGAAACACCGCTTGGTGGAGGCACACGAGTGGTGGCCGGGGGAAAAAGTCGAGTGAAATCTACTCTTGCCCCCAGGTCAGACCTCTGCGAAGACGTGTTTTTTCGCTATCCTTTGCTTCCAACGCGGGTCACAGCGATTTGCTCGCCGTGACTCCACCATTAACTGAAAGACGAAAACCATCCCGGTCTGCCCCATTTCATCCTATCGCGGTCTAACCTTTCACCGCGTCTGATGGATACTTGGTACGGTTGCATGCTTGGCGCCTGGCGTTCAATGCGTGTGCTGATACCCGGCCGATGGAGGAGCTTTTTATGTGACCTTTGCAGAAAAATATTTGGAACGCCGCCATGAGAAAAGCATGCAATGCACGAGAGGCATGGCAGGTTCCGCCCAATTTGACAGGATTTGGACCCAGTGGCACGCATTTACGCGCTCGCAAAAGAACTTAATCTCGATAGTAAAGATCTGGTTGATCTCGTTAAGAAAGTTGGAATCACCGGAAAGGGCTCGGCGCTTGCCAGTCTAACCGATGACGAAGCCCAACGTGTGCGCGATCATCTAAGTGGTGGTGCAGAGACGGCAAAAGCACCCGCACCGGCTTCAACCGCGACGGCAGTCAAAGAAAGCAAGCCCGTCGCCGTCCGCGAGGCCGTGCGCCCGGAACGGAAGCCAGTGAATCTCAAGCCCGCCTCCAAGGCTGGCGGCGGAGCAGCGAAGGCTCCGTCGGAATCCAAGCCGCCCGCCAAGACAGAACCCAAAGTCCGTGCGCCCGCTCCGTTGCCGCCCGTTGAAGAGCCCAAGGCTCCGGCCGGCGAAGAAACGCCGGCCCAAACGCCCGATGTGCGGTTGCCGGCGACCAGTCGGCGAAGCGGTGGTTTGTCCGCGCGAATCGCCCGCGGCAAAGAACCCGGTTCGCCCAGTTCGCCCAAGTCGCCGGCGGCCCCGACTCCGCCGCCGTCGAAGCCCGCTGCCGCCGAGAAACCGGCCGCGCGTCAGCCCGAACCGCCGACTCGAAAACCCGACGCAACACCACCCGCCAAGCCCGCCTCGCCGGAGCGCCCCGCGGCTCCCGTGCGGAGTCCGCTGTCCGATCGCCCCGCCGGTCCACTGGCCGTGCGTGGCAATGCCGGCGCCGGACGTGTGCGCTCGTTGGATAAACGTGCCAGCGCCGCTGGCGAAGGAAAGAAGGGCGAGTCAAAGCCCAAGCGTCGCGAGCCGCGGATTGCGGTCAATCTGGCGTCGCTGCCCGACGCACCCCCGGAGATCCCGGCAAAGGTCAAGGGGGAGCAGAAGGCCCAGAAACCGGAGATCAAGCTCAGTCCTGATCTGATCGCCGGTCACAAACAAGGGATGAAGGCGCCGCTGGAAAAGCTGGCCGCCGAGTCTGACGAATCGAAACGACCGGCCGGAAAACGTGGTGGCCTGTCAGGGTTCACCGAGAAAGGCAAACGGGGCGTCGAAGAAGAAGAGAAGCCTCGCAAGAAAGGCCTGTCGGGCATGGCGGGCGTCCGCCAAGACCGCAGCGGCAAACGCCGACGATCGGGAGATTTCTCGCGGTCGTACGGACGCGATGACAATCGCGGCCAACGCCGAACATTGCAGCACAAAGGGACCAACACCGCCGCGCCGCGGAAGGAACCGGTTCAGATCGAGCTGCCGTGTACCGTCCGCAGCTTCTCCGAAGCGGCCAGTATCGGTGTCGCCCAAGTGCTCAAGGCGATGATGGGCATGGGCATCATGGCCAATATCAACGCCGAATTGGAATTTGAAACCGCCGAACTGATCGCGGCGGAGTTGGATCTGGAGCTTCAGCTGAAAGAATCCGAGACGCTCGAAGACGAGTTGATCACGGAAATCGAAGAGCAAGCCGACGATCCGGAGGCGCTCGTGACGCGACCGCCGATCGTGACGTTCCTGGGACACGTCGACCACGGAAAAACCAGTCTGCTGGACTACCTGATCGGTATCAACGTGGTCAGCGGCGAAGCCGGCGGGATCACCCAGCACATCCGTGCGTATGAAATTGAAAAAGACGGCCGCAGTATCACGTTTGTCGATACGCCGGGCCACGAAGCGTTCACCGAAATGCGGGCACGTGGTGCCAACGTCACCGACATCGCCGTGCTGGTGGTGGCTGCCGACGACGGGATCATGCCACAGACCGAAGAGGCGATCAGCCACGCCAAAGCGGCGGAGGTGCCGATCGTTGTCGCGCTCAACAAGATCGATCTGGAAGGCGTCGATGCAAATCGTGTGATGACGCAATTGACCGAACATCAGTTGACGCCCAGCGAGTGGGGCGGCGATGTGGAAGTTGTGCCGACCAGTGCGATCACCGGTGCCGGCATGGACGACTTGCTCGAAACGCTGCTGACGATCGCGGAGTTGAACGAATACTCGGCCAACCCCGATCGCAATGCGTTGGGCGTCTGTCTGGAATCCGAGCAACAGGGCGACCGCGGTGTGGTTGCCAAATTGGTCGTGCAAAACGGAACGCTGCGAGTCGGCGATATCGTGGTGTGCGGGCCGACCTACGGTCGCGTGCGTGCGATGAGTAATCCGTTGACCGGCGAGGCGATCACCGAAGCCGGGCCGAGCACACCGGTTAACGTGATGGGATTGGAACAGCCGCCAGGTGCGGGCGACCGGTTCCACGTGCTGGAGGACATCACCGACGCTCGCGAAATCGCGGCCACGCGTGCCGATGCGTCCAGCCGTCAATCGCTCTCAGGGAACACCACGGCGGTTTCGTTCGAGAACTTCCAAGAGATGCTGCAAGGCGGTCGACTGGGCGTCAGCGACGAGAAAGTCAAACTGAACGTCATCATTCGTGCCGACGTGAAAGGCTCGCTGGAAGCGATCGACAAAGAACTCAGCAAGTTTGATCATCCCGAAGTCGAGATCAAAGTGCTGCAACGCAGCGTCGGCGGGATCACCCTGGCCGATGTGACGTTGGCCAGTGCGTCCGAGGCGGTGATCCTGGGATTCAACGTGATTCCCGACGAGCAGGCTCGTTCGTTGGCCGATGAACGCGGCGTCCAGATTCGCCGTTACGATGTGATCTACAAGTTGACCGATGACATTCGGGCGATGATCGAAGGCCGGCTGAAACCGGAAGAACGCGTCGTCGAACTCGGACGGGCACTCGTCAAGCAAGTCTTTTCGATCAGCCGCGTCGGCACGATCGCCGGTTGCTACGTCGCGCAAGGTTCCATCCAACGCGGTTGCCGAATCCGCGTCAATCGCGACGGTCGAACGATCGGCGATTATGGCCTGGATTCGCTGCGACGTATCAAAGAAGACGTCAAAGAAGTGCCTCGTGGAATGGAGTGCGGGATTCGTTTGCAAGGCTTCAACGACGTCAAACAGGATGACGTGTTGGAAGCGTACCGAATCGAAGAAGTGGCCCGAACGTTGGATTGATCCCGATCCCTATCGACCAGGGCGTGGGATGATTGCCGCGCCTGAGTCGATCGAGAAGTCCAGCTACCGTTTCTATCGTTTTTTCCCCGCTCAGGCTCATCGTGACCAGTCGTCGAATGTTGAAAGCCGCCGAAGCGATCCGCGAGGTCGTCGCGTCGGCTATCTTGACCGAAATTAGAGATCCACGCGTCAAAGACGTGACCGTGATCGGTGTCGAAGTGACTCCCGATATGCGCGAAGCCACGGTTTCGATCAGCGTGATGGGAGACGAAGCGCAGAAACAACTCTCGTTGCGGGGGTTGCAAAACTCGGCCGGTTTTCTGCAGTCCAAGATCGCCAACCGGATCGACACCCGCTACACGCCCCGGCTGCAGTTTGAACTCAACCGAGGCATGGAAAACGCCATGGTCGTCGGCGAGTTGCTGGGCAAGATTCGCCGTGAACAACAGGGCGATCCGCCGGCAGCGATTGATGAACCCGACGGCGAGGTGACGCCAGCCGACGGCGATCCCCCCGCTGCGGACAGCGGTGTCACAGAATCTTCGTGATTCTCGCGGCCAGCACCTACTAAGACCTTCCACTCCGATAAGACTGCGACGCAGCGATTCAACGTACGCCGCAACTTCCGCAAACACAATTTCCCTAACCACAAAAACGATGGCTGCAAGCAACCGAGCCAAGCTGATTACCAAGCTGCACACCGAGCTAAAAAAGAAGTACACGCTTCCACCATCTCAACCCTCTCGTCCGCTGCTCGAACATCTCTTGTATGCCTGTTTGCTTCAGGATGCGCCCTATGATCTGGCCGACGAAGGGTTGGCCAAGTGCGAACAGGAATTCTTCGACTGGAACGAAGTCCGCGTGACCACGGTCACGGAACTGACACAGGTGCTTTCGGGAATGCCCGACCCGGCCAAGACGGCGCGGCGATTGAAAGAAATCCTGCAGGCGGTGTTCGAGGAGTTTTATGCGTTCGACCTCGATCACCTCAAGAAAGAAAACTTGGGCAAGGCCGTGGCGCGATTCGAATCGATGCCCGTCATGACGCCGTTCGTGCTTAGCTACACCATCCAACATGGTTTGGGAGGCCACTCCATTCCGGTCGATTACGCCGGGATGGTGATCATGTTGGTCACCGGAATCGCATCGCAGAACGAAGCCGCGGACGGAAAAATCCCCGGGTTGGAGCGGGCGATTCCCAAGAACAAGGCGCTCGAATTTTCCGCGCTGCTGCATCAAGCCGGCGTCGATCTGTTGATGGACCACAACGACAAGAAAGCCCGCGCGCTGATCGATGCCGTCGCCAAGGGGTCCTCGGAACGATACGACGAGTGGGAAGCGAGCAAGAAAGCTGCGATCCGGCGCGTCAAAAAACGCCGACGCGATGAAAAGGCGGCCGAGCTAGAAGCGGAAGCGGAAGCCGAGTCGGCCAAACAGGCCAAGGCTGCAAAGTCGGCCAAGAAGGGGGCGGCGAAGTCCGAACCCGCAAAAACCAAGACGTCGAAGTCTGATCCGAAGGCGGCCAGCGCCGACGCGGGCGCGAGTAAAGCCAAGCCCGCAAGTGCGAAGAAAACGAGCGGGGAAAAAAAAAGCGCCGACAAGTCAGCTGAAACAAAAGAAGCCGGCAAGAAAAAAGTGACGGCGAAGAAGACCGACGCCAAAGAATCCGCCGACGCGACGACGAAGAAGTCGTCCAAAAAAGCCGCCAGTTCGTCCAAGTCCGCAGCCACCAAGGCGACGCCGACCAAAAAATCCACCAACCGAAAACTGTCGAAACGAAAACCTCGTTAGACGTTCCGATCCCCTTTTCAATCTTCGATTCCGAGCACGGTCATGGCAGGTCACTCGAAATGGGCGAACATTCAGCACCGGAAAGGTCGTGTGGATGCCGCCCGCGGTAAACTTTGGAGTAAGTTGAGTAAAGCGATCATCATGGCCGCCCAGAGCGGCGGAGGTGATCCGACGGCAAACTTCAAATTGCGCAAGGCGATCGATGACGCTAAAGCCGTCAGCATGCCCAAGGACAACATCACCCGGGCGATCAAACGAGGTACCGGCGAACTGGGCGGCGATCGTGTCGAAGAAGTCGTCTATGAAGGTTATGGTCCCGGCGGCGTGGCGATCATGTGCGAAAGCCTGACCGATAACCGCAATCGGACCGCTCCCGAATTACGCTCCATCTTTTCCAAACTCGGTGGCGAACTCGGCAAGACGGGTTGCGTGTCGTACCTCTTCGATCGAAAGGGCCTGTTTGTCTTCGATGCCGAATCGATCGACGAAGAACGCGTCACCGAAATCGCCCTCGAACACGGCGGCGAAGACGTCGAAGCGACCGACGATGGGAAACTGCAAGTGACCTGTTCGCCCGACGCGTTCGATGCACTCTCGGACGCCTTCGAGGCAGCTGAATTGGCGATGGAGGTCAAACAAGTCACCCTGATCCCGCAAACCACCGTCGATGTCGATCCCGACACCGGGCAGAAAACGATGCGGTTGCTCGAGCAGTTGGATGACCACGATGACGTGCAAAACGTCAGCACCAATCTGAACATCACCGACGAGATGGTGAGCGACGACTAGCCGCCATCGGTGGAACCGATGAGTAGGGCATGCTGTGCATGCCGGGCGTCTGTGTTGGACGAGGTTTTAGCGGCAGGGCGCAAGCCCTCCGGTTCCAGCCGAGTCAGTGGTGAGCCGTTGGCCGTAAGGCCTCGGGCAGCGCCACAGTGCCCGGCCGCTCACGCGTCACGGCTCACTCAATCCCTCGTTCCCAGGCGGAGCCCTACGCCGTGAACGATTTATTTCCTGTGTTTGACGAGGTTCTAGCGGCAGGGCGCACGCCCTCCGGTTCCAGCCGAGTCAATGGTGAGCCGTTGGCCGTAAGGCCTCGGGCAGCGCCACAATGCCCGGCCGCTCACGCGTCACGGCTGACTCAATCCCTCGTTCCCAGGCGGAGCCTGGGAACGAGTCGCGGTGGGTGTTTCTGTTGCAGTGATTCCCGGCATCGACAGCATGCCCTACCCGGTACCACGCGGAGAACCGTCAAACAATAAAAAGGCCCACGCTTTCGCGTGGGCCTTTCTTCGTTTGTTGATTCTGTCGGATGCCGATCAGCTGCAACCCATGCTGGCGCCACAGTTGTGACAGAGGTAGCAGTTGCCGTTCCGCACCGTGATGCTGCCACAGTTATCGCAGCTCGGGGCGTCGATTTGGAATCTGGCAAACTGGTCTTGTCGGTTTCCTTCTTTGTGGCCGTTGCCTCCGTTCAAGCTGGCCAGGATGCCGGCTCGTTCGGACGCCATGATCGACGACTCGGCGGCGGCGACTTCGGGACCGTTGCCGCTGTTGATCGGATCGCTGGTCACGGTCGGCAGCGGATCCGCGGTGATGCTGGAATCCTTGCTCATGAAGGTCAGACCCAGCCACCGCGCGATGTAGTCCACGACGCTCTTGGCGATGCGGATGTCCTTGTTGCTGGTGTGACCCATCGGTTCGAACCGCGTGTGGCTGAACTTGTTGACCAGCACCTCCAGTGGGACTCCGTATTGCAGCGCGATCGAAAGCGCGGTGCCGAAGCTGTCCATGATGCCGCCGACGGTTGAACCTTCTTTGGCCATCGTGATGAAGACTTCACCCGGTCGTCCGTCGGGATATTGACCGACGCACAGATAACCTTCGTGTCCGGCGATGGTGAACTTGTGCGTCACGCTGCTGCGGGTATCGGGCAACCGTTCGCGGCGTGGCTTGTAGACGATCTTTTCGACCGTCTTGGTGACCACTTGCTTGCCGTTGGCCTCTTCGCCTTCGTCGGACGACGTGTTCAGCGGTTGGGACTGTTTGCTGCCGTCGCGATAGATGGCGATCGCTTTGAGTCCCAGTTCCCAACCCCAGTAGTAGGCATCGGCGATGTCCGACGGGGTCACGTCCTGCGGCATGTTGACGGTCTTGCTGATCGCTCCGGAGAGGAACGGTTGGGCGGCGGCCATCATTGTGATGTGGGCTCGCCAGGAAATACTCCGAACCCCATTGGCCGGGGTGAAGGCACAGTCAAACACCGGCAGGTGCTCGGTCTTCAGTTCCGGTGCACCTTCGATCGTATCGTTGACATCGACGAATGCCAGGATGGCTTCGATTTGATCGGCGGTGTAGCCGAGTTTTTCCAGCGCCGCGGCGACGGTCTGGTTGACGATTTTTAGCATGCCGCCGCCGGCGAGCTGCTTGTATTTCACCAGTGCGATGTCCGGTTCGATGCCCGTCGTGTCGCAGTCCATCATGAAACTGATGGTACCGGTCGGGGCCAGCACGGTCGCTTGGGCGTTTCGGAAACCATACCGTTCGCCGATTTCCAGGACATCGTCCCACAGCTTTTGGGCGGCTTGCTTCAGGTCCGCAGGGCCTTCGTCGTTGATCTTGTCGGCGGCCTCGCGGTGCATTCGCATCACACCGAGCATCGGTTTTTCGTTTTCGCTGTAGCCGTCAAACGGTCCGACCACTCCCGCCAGTTCGGCGCTGGTGCGGTTGGCTTCACCGTGCATCAATGCCGTCAACGATCCGCACAGCCCGCGTGCGGCGTCGGAGTCGTAAGGCATGCCACGCGACATGATCAGTGAGCCCAGGTTGCTGTAACCCAATCCCAAGGGGCGGAATTTGTGGCTGTTGCGAGCGATCGGCTCGGTCGGGTAACTGGCGTGATCGACCAGGATTTCCTGGGCGATGAAGAACAACCGTGCGGCGGCACGGAAACGTGCCACGTCGAACGATCCGTCGCTGCCGGCGAACTTCATCAGATTGATCGACGCCAGGTTGCAAGCCGTGTTGTCCAGGAACATGTATTCCGAGCACGGGTTGGAGGCGTTGATCGCGCCGCTGTTGGGGCAGGTGTGCCAGTTGTTGATCGTCGTGTCATACTGGACGCCCGGGTCACCGCAGTGCCAGGCACACTCGGACATCTTGTTGAGCAATTCTTTGGCGTCATACGACGGTGCGTCGCCGGACGCCTTGTCCGAGACCCAATGGGTTTGCCAACGTTGGCCATCGCGGACCGCGTGCATGTAATCGTCGGTCAAACGCACCGACAAGTTCGCATTCTGGAAGCAAACGCTGCTGTAGGCTTCGCCGTTGAAGTTCGAATCGTAGCCTTCGCGAATCAAGGCATGCGCTTTCTTCTCTTCCGACCACTTGCTTTCGATGAACTCCAGAATGTCCGGGTGCCAGACTTTCAAAGACTGCATCTTGGCGGCACGGCGCGTCTTTCCGCCGCTTTTGACCACGCCGGCAATCGAGTCATACACACGCATGAAGGACAACGGGCCCGACGGCGTTCCGCCACCGGAGAGTTTCTCACGCGATGATCGGATCGTCGACAAGTCCGTGCCCGTTCCCGAACCGAATTTGAACAACATCGCTTCGGCACAGGCCAGACGCATGATGTCTTCCATGTTGTCTTCGACAGCCTGGATGAAGCACGCACTGCCCTGCGGGAACTCGTAGGGATTCTCGGGTTGGAACGTTTCATTGGCCGTGCGGTCCCAGGCCCAGTTGCACTTGGCACCGGTCACGCCGTATTGCTGATGCAGCCCGACGTTGAACCAGACCGGGCTGTTGAAGGCACCGTGCTGATGCAGACACAGCCAGGTCAGGTCACGATAGAAATTTTCGCCATCGGCGGGCGTGTCGAAGTAGCCGTCGGCCAAACCCCAGTCCGCGATCGTCCGCGTCACGCGGTGCACCAACTGACGCACCGAACGCTCACGCTCCTCCATCTTCTTGGGGTCACCGTAAAAATACTTGCTGACGACCACGTTGGTCGCCAATTGGCTCCATTTGGCAGGTACTTCACAATTGTGCTGCTCGAACAGCGCCTTGCCACTTTCGTCCTTGATCGCGGCCGAACGCAGTTCCCACTGCGTCGTTGCAAAGGGGGTCTTGCCGTCGGCGGGGCAGAAGACCGGATCGACCTTCAGACCGGATCGGCCGCCACGCAGCGTCGTGCCAAAAACGCCCGTCGCGTACTCCAAGCCGTGTTGCTCGTTGACCTTTTCGAAGTCAGGGTCACCACCGGCCGAAGACTGAGATTGAGTGGGGAGAACAGTTGCCATCGTTGAAACAAACTCCGTGAATCGTCCGTGGGACCAACTCCATTCGAATATCCTTCAGTAGGTCGTCCGACGCGAATGGTTTTTGCCCCGCATCGTGCGCCGCCTCGTCGGCATGAACACTCCACCGGCAGACGCTGCCCGGCGGGGATTCATCGCACTGATTGAATGGTTTTGGTCGTCCGTGAAAAAGGGAAAATAAGAACACATCAATCACGTCAGCCCATATGAGGATGCCGAGACAGCGGCAAAGAAGTCCTCCTGGGATCCTTCCCGACCGTGCTAGTCTTCCTAAGGGCCACTCGCGTCAAATCCAGCAATATCAGTAATGATGTCACTACCGGTAGTGGAATTTGCCGCGGTCAGCACTAAATATGGGCGACGCGAAGAATCTTAGAGATTGCTTTTGGGGTGTCAATGAAATTCCAGGACGATTTGCAACCCTTTGCCTGCAAATGGGTTACGTCGATCTTCACGGCGTCCTCCGCCGCCGACGCGTTACCCGGTCGTTGACGTAAGCCTAGGCGACATGAAGGGTTAGTGAAGATTCCGTGGTTGAGTGGGAACTTGGTGGAAAACATGTGCGTGACAAAAACTTTTCTGGCGGGACTCGAATCAACAGGGGGGATGGGTGGGATGGGTAGTAGGGGGAAGGTTTGACGAGCGGACAGGCCGATCAATCCGCAAGATTTAGGGCTCCCCAACACGCGGGATCAGGGCGTAAGGTAGCCACGAGCGACAAATGACCGTCTGCGGAAAACAAATGGGATAGGCTTCCAGCCTGTCGATGCTGAAATGACAGGCTGGAAGCCTATCCCACCTGATGAGATCCGACAGATACACTGCCATGGAAACGCTGATGAGTTCGCAGAGTGAACAATCGCCGCCTCCGACGAGTGCACAGCCTGCCCCCAACCTCGCCCTGGTCCGCACGGACCTTGCCAACGAACGCACGCTGTTGGCCTACGGTCGCAGCGCGTTGATGTTGGTCGCGACCGGAGTGTCGCTGGTCGAATTCTTGGACGTTTCGTTCCGTTTTGTGTTGCTGGGCTGGGGGCTGATTGCGGCGGGGGCGATCGTCGGAGTGATCGGCATGTACCGGTTTGCGTCATTGAAACAGCGATTGAATGCTGTGCGGGAGGGCTAGCTAACATGCGATGCCGGTGGTTCTGCCATGTCGAATGATCCCTGGGACGCTTGCGCGGTGGTCATCGCAAAGCTTGAGACGCGATTGACGTCGGCGTTTGATCGGGGAGTGTTCCTGCGGACAGGCGGTGAGCTGATGGAGCAGCTGCCTGCGGTGGCGGCGGTCGAGATCAGTTGTCGCGGTGATTCGATGGATCAGCCGCTTTGCACGGTCGGGGATCGGCCTTCACGGGCTGCGGATCTTGGCTGGGACGCTGCGGTGACAGACGCATCGGCGCTATCGATTCAACTCTGGCTGCGTCCCGACTCGGCGTCGGACACGACCACTCGGAGGGCGATCGAAGAAGCGTTGCCTGCGATTGGCGGGTTGCTGGTCGGTGCGATCGCCCGAATCCGTCTGGACGAAACCGAAAACGAACTCGATTCGGTTACCCAGTTGAGCGCTCAGCTGTTCGATGATGGCCCGTGGAGCGAGCGTTTGCATCGCATCGCGATCGAGTTGGGATCGTCGATGCAGGTGGATCGATTGAGTTTGCTGCTCCGTTGCGGTTCACGCTTTCAACTGGTCGGATCGTCGGTCCAAGCCCGGTTCGATCCCCGCGCCGATCAAGTCCATCAGACCCAGAAGATCGCAACCACCATCGACCAGCAGCTCGACCAGCAGCTCGACCAGCAGCTCGATCAACCGTTTGACGCAGCGCAACACGCCAGCGTCACGTTTCGCGGCGAAGACGACGACGCGGTCGCGACGTTTCTACAAACCGGTCACGCCGATGAGTTGCTGGTCACCAGATTTGCGGCGGGCAAGATGTTGGTGATCGGCGAAGTCTTCGATGCCGAGCAGCGATGTTCAGTCGAACTCACACCGGCGCAACGTCAGTTATTCGATGCGGCGATCCGAGACGTGTTGCGATCGCGCCCCCGCGGTTACCTGCGGCGGGGACGGGACTGGCTGGGGCAGCGTTCCAACCGATGGCGGATTGCTGCTGCGGCCGCGCTGTTAGCGTTCCTATGCTTGTATCCGATGACGATTCGTGTTGCCGCCGACGGTCGCATCGTTCCACGCACCCAGTACACGGTGTATGCGCCGGTGACCGGACAAATCCAGCGGATGGCGTGCGAGTCGGGGATGCAGGTCAGCGCCGGTCAGGTGCTTTGCGAATTCTCCAGTCACGATCTGGATTTGCAAATCACTCGTTTGCGCGGCGAATCGGTCGCGGTGCAGGAACAGTTGCAAATCGCAGCGACGCGCCGCGGTGATGATTCCTCCAAGGACGTCGCCTCCGATCGCCGCGTCCTGGAAGCTCGCCTGGCGGGGCTGGACCGTCAGATCATGCTGCTGCAGCAACGCCAGGCTGACCTGGTCGTGCACAGCCCGATCGACGGAACGGTGACGTTGGTGACGCCGGATGACGTCGGGCAATTGCAAACGCCACGCCCGGTACGGGTGGGGGATTCGGTGATTCGTGTGATCGATCAACAGGACGGGTACCGGGTGGAATTGGACGTGCCGGACCAGGAGTTCGGATACGTGTTGGCGGCCGCCGAGCGGCAAGACGACGTCCCGGTCGAGTGTCACTTTCGAATCCGTTCCCAACCGCAGCGTCAACGGCAGGGCACGTTGCACGGCTTGGACCAGGCGGCGTCCCTGGACCGTTTCGGCCGGTTGGTCGTCACCGCGTCGATCCAGCCCAACGAACAGGACGCAACGTTCGCGGCGGACGCGGGTGTCGTCGGCTGGATCGATTGCAACCGAGCGGCGGCGGGGTTCGTGCTCTGCCGCAAAGTCATCGAACAACTCAGATTGTGGGGATGGTTGTGAATCGACATCGAATCCGAACCGGCACGCAGCGAGCGGACAGTCAGGGTGTGATCGACGCGCTGTCCGGCGTCGTGACGTCGACACAGCGCGGTCAAATGAATTGGATGAACCTTCACGGGGGCATCGCCCGGGCGGCGCGGATCACGCTTGCCCATGCGTGGTTGATGTTGGTGTTGCCATTGCCGACGATCGGTGCGGATGAGCCCCAGGTGGTCGGCCCGCTGGTGATCAAGTTGATCGATCAAGTTGAGGTCCCGGCGCTTGAGCCAGGTCCGATCCAGAGTTTGGAAGTCCGCTTGGGTGACACCGTCAAAGCGGGGCAAGTCATCGCCCGCATCGACGACCGCATCAGCGAAGCACAGCGCGAACTGGCGGCGACGGAGTTGGCGATCAGTCGGCAACGATCGAGCCAATACCGCGACGACAAGATTGCCGAAACGGAGTCCAACGAGAAGGAAGCCGTTTTGCAGCAACAACGATTGTTGGCCAAAATCGCTTCCGAAAAAGCGCTCAGTCAGGTGCGCGTGTCGGCCGCCGAGAAAGCGGAAGCGGTGGCCAAGAACGAATGGTCGCGTGCGATCGCTGCGCGTGAACAATTCGCCGACAGCGTCTCCGATTCCGAGCTGGAAAACCTGCGACTGAAATACGATCGTTCGCGTTTGGAACGCGTGGAGGCGGAGTTTCAGCGGCGGATGGATCAGCTTTCGGCCGAGGGAGAAGCCCAGGGCGTGAAGATCGCCGAGCTGGCGGCCCAACGGGCAGAGCTGCGACGATCCGTTGCGGTCGCCGACGCGGAGTCGTTGCGTTTGGACATCGAGTCAAAACAGAAGACGCTTCAGATTCAGGAGTTAACCGTCGCGCGGCATCGGGTCGCGTCACCGATCGGTGGCGTGGTCGTCGAAATCTTCAAACGCCGCGGCGAGTGGGTTCGACCCGGGGACTCGGTGATGCGTGTGATTAATCTCGATCAACTGCACGCAGAAGGTTTTTTCAGCGGGCTGGTCCGACCCAAACGCGGTCAACAGGTTCGCCTCTCTTCCGCAGACCGCGAGGTCGACGGGACGATCGATTTCGTTAGCTCCGAGCGAGATTCTGTCAGCGGCGAATTTCGGTTTCTGGTTCGGATCGACGGCGGCGCCTTTTTTCCTGGCGATCAAGTGGAGATTGATTGGTGAATTCATCGGCATCGGCGAATGGAAACGATCGCGACGTCTGGCGACTTCGCGGCGATCTCCACTTCCGTTGGGTCGACGGAATCGGGGCCGCGGAAGGCTATTGGGTCGTCAACGATCCTTTGGCCGCTGAATGGTTTTGCCTTTCCAAAATCGAAAAGCGTTTGTTGGAGCTCGCCGATGGCGGTCGCTCGATCGCCGAGCTCTGCCAGATCGCCGCCGCGACCCTCAAGCCGTTGGAATCCAGCGTGGATGCGTTGGTTTCGTTCTACGCGCAGGCTCGTCGAAAAGGATTGCTGGTGACGGTCGGCAAAGGCGGGCCGATCGATCGGGCTGTGTTTGATCAATCGCTGGGCCAACACGCAGCGTCTCCCTTGTCCACGCGGTGGAGCCGATGGCTGGGCAAGATCGTGGCGTTCCGATTGCCGGGGCTGAATCCCAACGCCTGGCTCCAGATTCCCGAGTCAGCCAAGCGATGGTCAAGCTCGAAAGCGATGTGGATCGGTTTGATTGGCCTGGCAACGATTTCCATCGCGCTGCTGGTTGCCCGGTTCGACGTGTTGGCCGGCGAACTCTCGCGCGCCTTTGCCCGCCGCGATCCCCTGTGGTTTGTGTTCTTGGTGGTCACGATAGCGGCGGCCAAATCGATTCATGAATTGGCGCATGTCGTGGCGTGTCGATGGGTCGGGGCGGAGTGTCGTGAACTGGGCGTGATGTTGTTGTTCGGAGCGCCCTGTTTGTACTGTGATGTTTCCGATTTGTGGCGTGTTCCACGTCGCAGCCGGCGGGTATTGGTTTCCGCCGCGGGCATGATGGCCGAATTGTGTCTTGCCGGACTGGCAACCATCGTGTGGGCGGTGACGGATGCGTCGATCGTTCACGATTTGGCGCTCGTCGTGATGGTGGTTTGTTGCGTCTCGACGGTGTTGATCAATGGGAACCCCTTGTTGCGCTACGACGGCTATTTCATGTTGGCCGATTGGATCGGCGTTCCGAACCTCTCGCAACGGGCCAATCAGGCGATGCGAAACGTGGTTCGAAAATGGGTGTGGGGCGAAGCGGCCGACGCCGACGTGGTTCCGCAAATTGGGCGTGCCGTGCCAACGACGGCACTGGTGTTCTATGCCGCCGCCAGCGCGGCGTATCGTTTGTTCGTCGTCGGGCTGTTGACGCTCTTGATCTATCACGGATCCGTCGATGTGGGGCTGGGTTGGTTGGGCGCCGCGTTTGCCGCGGCGTTGTTGGGATCGATGATCTTGCGGGCCATCGCCTCGGTGCTGCGGTCTCCCAATACACGGCCGCGGTCGGGTCAAGTTTCCACCGGTCAGGCGTCGGCAACGCATCGCCGACGGTGGTGGAATCATCGCCAAGCGATCGTGTTTGTCGCAGCCGTGATCGGGTTGCTGTGGATCGGTATGGTGATTCCGTTTTCCAGGCGAGTCGTCGTGCCGGTGCTGGTGGTGGCCGCGGAGCAGCAGGAATTGCACGCGATTGAATCGGGACGCATCGTCGAGCTGGCCGAGTCGGGGACGATCGTTGAATCCGGCCAGGTGCTGATCCGGTTGCGGAACGATGTACTCGACGACCAACTGGCGCAGGCCGATGCGGAACTCGCCGTGGCCAGGGCGCTCGTCGCCGCGTGGCAGTCACGCAAGGGCACTCCAGCTGAAAACTCCGCGGCCTTGTCCGTTGCGTTGAAACGCAGTGAGGCGGCGGAGAAGCATCGCCGGTTGATTGCCCAACGCAAGCAACGATTGACGCTGGTCGCCGGTTCAGCCGGTCGCTTCACGCATTCGATCCCGCCCCCGGTCGATGCTCGGGATCGAAAATGGCGACCCGGGCAATGGGTTCCCTCGGGCACGTTGATGGGTTGGGTCGGACACCCCGAGCATCGAAAGGGGGTCGCGCTGGTGGATCAGGGGCACGTGGATCTGATTCACGCAGGACAGCGGGTACGGATTCGCCACGCGTCACGATCGCGAGGTCAGGTGCAAGGGGTAGTGACTCAAAACACGGTGCGACCGCATGGACGTGCCGCCGAAGAGTCGATCCCACCGGAATTGTTTGCCAAAGCTGTGGATTCGGAGCCGCTACTTGACGTGTCGGAGGCGAATGGTTTTGTCCGCATCACGCTCGAGCATGCTTCGTCGCCCCCGCTGCCCTTGCGGTCGGTCGCCCTGGCGGAAATCAACGTGGACCCGACCAGTCTGTGGAATCGATTACGTCGAATCGCGGCGTCGGAATATCGAGGTCTTTGACCATGTGTCCTTTGGGGGAGTCGAGCGAAGATCGCTGACTGGGTTATACTGACTGGTATGATCTCCTGAACGAGGATCAAATGACGGAGCGCTGGAGGTCACGCTGTGAAGCATTTATTTCCAGCGTCTTGCGAGGTTTTAGCGGCAGGGCGCAAGCCCTCCGGTTCCTCATCGTTACCGAAACACCGGAGGGCTCGCGCCCTACCGCTAAAAAATGCTTCACAGCGTAACGCCGGAGGGGCGAACCGAATGAACGACAGAGCCGGCATTTTTAATCATCGAGCAATTTTATGACAAACGTGCGAAACGGCGATCAAATTGTCGCGGAATCGTTTTTGGAGGTCCGAGCGAAGCTGTTGGAAGTTGCCGCGACGCTGGATCGAATCGACCGGGCGTCTGAAACAGCGCCGCTCGAGGAGGCGGCAAAATCGAAACGCGAGCTGTTGATCGAGGCGACGAAGATTCTGTTGTCCGAGGAGCCGAGTCGGGCGGAGCGGTTGCAGCAATTGTTTTCGCGAAAGTATGACACCGATTGGCGTCAACAACTGGGGATCACAGAAGCGTAGAGCAGCGGTCTTGCGTTTGGCTTGCTGCGTTTAACGAAACTTGTCCCCGGGCTCTGCCTGGCGGACAGACGATCGATCGATGCACCCGACAGTTGTGCATGGTCGCGGTCAACTTTCACTTTCACTGACATAGATGACGTATGGACTACATCGACCCGCATATCCACATGGTTTCCCGCACGACGGATGATTATGCGACCCTTGCGCGGATGGGCTGTGTGGCGATGAGTGAACCGGCGTTCTGGGCCGGATATGACCGTGGCAGCGTCGACGGATTCCGCGATTACTTTCGTCAGTTGACCGAAACCGAACCGGCACGGGCGGCACAATACGGTATCCAGCATTTCACGTGGTTGTGCATCAACGCCAAAGAAGCCGAGAACGTCCAGCTGTCACGCGACGTGATCGCGATGATTCCCGAGTTTTTGGACAAGCCCAATGTGCTGGGGATCGGCGAGATCGGGCTGAACAAGAACACCAAAAACGAGGCCACCATTTTCTTGGAGCATCTGGATCTGGCCGCCGAGCACGGCCAATCGATCTTGATCCACACGCCGCACCTGGAAGACAAATACCAGGGAACGCGGATGATTCTGGACATGCTGTGTGATGACAAACGCCTGGAACGCGATCGAATTTTGGTCGATCACGTCGAAGAGCACACGATCGGAGAAGTGTTGGATCGCGGGTTTTGGGGCGGGATGACGCTCTACCCGGTCACCAAATGCACGCCCGAGCGAGCGGTCGACATGATCGAGCGGACCGGCGGCGAGCGGTTGTTGGTCAATTCGGCCGGCGATTGGGGGCCGAGTAAACCGACCGCGGTCCCGGATCTGATCTTCGAGATGCGACGTCGCGGTCTGCCGGAATCCCTGATCCGCAAAGTCGTTTACGACAATCCACTGGAATTCTTTTCCAAAAGCAAGCAGTTCAATTTCACTCCACGCGGTTAGTGGACTGTCAATTGAGGCCCGCATGCGTCAGCAAGGGGTCACGCGGCGTTACTCGCTCACGTGTCGGGCATCAGGCCACGTTGATGCGATTTGTTAGCGGCAGGGCGCGAGCCCTCCGGTGTTTTGCAACGATGCGGAACCGGAGGGCTTGCGCCCTGCCGCTAACACCCGGTAAAACACAGTGAAAGTAGGGCGTGCTGTGCATGCCGGCTGTCACGCACAGCGTGACCTACCGCCTGTCACGCACAGCGTGACCTACCGTCTGTCACGCACAGCGTGACCTACCGTCTGTCACGCACAGCGTGACCTACCGCCTGTCACGCACAGCGTGACCTACCGCCTGAACGCTGTGAAGCATTTGTTAGCGGCAGGGCGCGAGCCCTCCGGTGTTTGGGCAAAGATGCGGAACCGGAGGGCTCGCGCCCTGCCGCTAACACCGTAAGAACCACAGAGAATAAATGCTTCACAGCGTTGCCTTACGCTGCGCCCGTCGATTTGGGGCCGCGATCCAATGCGACGAGGTCGCCGGATCCCGCAAACGCTTCCCTGCCGGTAGAATTCTCCGCTGACCGGCCGGTTTTGTGCGAACCGGTCGCGCGTTTCCGTCAAGCGATCCGGAGTCCGCTGTGAAGGGTGGAGAGAAAGGGAATTCATTTTCGACCTTCGGGGGCGTCTTCACACCCTGTGTGCTGACGATCCTGGGCGTCATCATGTTTTTGCGTTTCGGCTTTGTCGTGGGACAGGCCGGCGTCTTTGCTGCCCTGGTCATCGTCCTGGCCAGTAACGCCATCACCACCTTGACCAGTTTGTCGCTTTCAGCGATCGCCACCAACACGCGTGTCGAAGGCGGAGGAGCGTACTTTCTGATCAGCCGCAGCCTGGGTCCGGAATTTGGCGGCGCGATCGGCTTGGTCTTTTTTGCCGCCCAGGCGCTTTCGGTGGCGATGTACGTGATCGGTTTTTCCGAAGCGTTGCTGGTCTTGCTGCCCGAGGGAACGTCACCGACGCTGGTCGCGTCACTGACGAATCTGCTGGTGACCGTTTGTGTTTGGGTCGGTGCCAGCTGGGCGATCAAGATTCAATTCGTGATCTTGGCCAGCGTGGTGATTTCGCTGCTGTCGTTCTTCGGGGGGGCGGCAGGAAACTTCGACATGCAGAATCTGGCGTCCAATTGGGGCACCGGGTTCGAGGGGACGGAGTCATTCTGGACTGTCTTCGCGTTGTTCTTTCCCGCGGTCACCGGGATCATGGCGGGGGCGAACATGTCGGGTGATCTTCGTGATCCGGCGCGTTCGATCCCGATCGGCACGCTCTCAGCCGTCGTCGTCACGATGTTGATTTACGCAGCGATGGCGGTTTGTCTGGGCGGCAGCGCGAGTCGTGAAGACTTGATCGGCAGCAACATGGTCGTCAGCAACGTGGCGATGTTTCCGTTGTTGATCACGTTGGGCGTTTTTGCGGCGACGCTTTCCTCGGCGCTGGGCAGCATGATGGGGGCACCACGGATCTTGCAATCGCTGGCCCGCGACCGCGTCTTCCTGCAATTGGTGCCGCTGGGCGTCAGCGGCGACGACGGTGAGCCTCGGCGGGCGATCCTGGTCACGGCACTGATCGCTCAAACCGGAATCATGGCGGCGGACCTCGATTCGATCGCGCCGCTGATCACGATGGCGTTCCTGCTGACCTACGGACTTCTCAATCTGGCGACGTTCTACGAATCGATCACCAATAACCCCAGTTACCGGCCCCAGTTTCGTTACAGCAACTGGGTCACTGCCCTCGCCGGTGCGATCGGCTGTGGGCTGGTGATGTTGTTGATCGATTGGCGGTGGGCGATCGTGGCCAGCGGTTTGGTCGTCGGATTGCACTCCTACCTGACCCGCGCGGATGTGAACGCCGATTGGGGCGATTTAGGCAGCGGCTTGTTGTTCGAACGCACCCGTCGCAATCTGTTGAAGTTGGAAGACAGTCTGTACCATCCCAAGAACTGGCGACCGTTTATTCTGGCATTCAGTGGCAGCGGATTCTCGCGGCCGCATCTGGTCGTGTTCGGCAGTTGGTTATCGCGGGAGACAGGGGTTTTGGCACTGGCGCAGGTAATCCCCGGTGGATTGGATGACCAATCCGAGCGTCTGGCGACTCAGGAATCGATCTTGCACGCGATGATCAAGGAACGCCGGCTGGCCGCTTTTCCCGCGGTGGTCGTGGCCAGTGACTACACCGCGGGCGTCCAGGCGCTGGTTCAGTGCCAGGGGCTCGGACGGTTGCGACCGAATGTGGTCTTGATGGGGTGCCCCTTGTCGGCCGATCGGATGCGCGTCTTTGGCGGTTTGCTGCGAAATCTCGAAGGCCTCGATCGCAGCGTGGTGGTGCTGCGCCAAATCGATGAATCCCAAGGCGAAGACGTCGCGCCCAGCGGGACCGTCGACGTTTGGTGGCGGGGACGGGCCAACGGTGAATTGATGGTGTTGTTGGCCCATCTGATGCTGTCCCACCCGACCTGGCAGGGGCGGCAGTTGCGACTGTTGCGGGTCGTGCAAAGCGATTCGGCGATCGATGAAGTAAACTCCCACTTGGAAGGTTTGCTCAGGGAAGCCCGAATCGTCGGGCAAACCAAAGTCGTCGTCAGCGACAATGCGGCGCACGCCATCCAAACGACCAGCCATGATGCCGCGTTCGTCTATCTGGGGCTTGCGATTCCTGCCGAAGGCGAGGATACGGAGTTTCTGATGCACCTGGAAGAACTCGTCGGCGACTTACCACGGGTCGCGCTGGTGCGAAGTGGCGGCGGAATGAAGTTGGAGAGCTAAACATGGGCAGTGTGTTCAAAGAATCTGCCATCCGCAGCGGCTTGGTGTCCCAGCGTCAGATGGCCAAGGTCATCGATAAAGTCGGTGCGGATGATGATGCATTGATCGCCGCGACCCTGGTCAAAAGCGGACTGCTGACCGCGTACCAGGCACAACAATTACACACCGGACGGACCAAGTTGACGTTGGGGCCGTACCTGATCACCGACTGGATCGGCCAGGGAGGAATGGGGCAAGTCTTCAAGGCCGTGCACAAAGTGATGGGCCGCGAATGTGCCGTCAAAGTGCTGCCGTTGGAAAAGTCGACGGCCCTCTCGCGAGATTCTTTCACCCGTGAAATCCGCGTGCAGGCCGGGTTGGACTGCCCCTTTGTCGTCCGCGCCTACGACGCCGGCCGAGATGGCAGTGTGCACTACCTGGTCACCGAATATGTTCCTGGAACCGACTTGAGGAAATTGGTCCGTCGCGGCGGCCCCCTGAGCATGAATCATGCCGCTCTGGTGATCTCACAAGCCGCGCGGGGACTTCAATACGCCCACGACTTGGGGCTGGTGCATCGCGACGTCAAGCCGGGAAACATCCTCGTCACCCCCGAGGGCCACGCCAAGGTCTCTGACATCGGCTTGGCTGCGTGGAGCATGGGATTGGATGACGATCCACGCGCCGGAAAGATCGTCGGGACCGCGGACTATCTGTCCCCCGAACAGATTCGAAATCCCCGCGCCATCGGACCGGCCAGCGATCTCTACTCGCTCGGTTGTACGCTGTATTACACCGTCACGGGCAAGGTGCCGTTCCCCGGTGGCGATTCCAAAAGCAAATGCAAACGACACTGCGAGCAGACGCCCTGGCATCCGCGGAAATTTGCCCCGGATTTGTCGGAGGACTTCGTGGACACGATCGCCGACATGATGGAAAAGGACCCGTCGCGACGCATCGCGACCGCCAACGAAGTGGCCGAGCGTTTGGAGGTTTGGTGCACGACCTCGTTCGAAGTCGATCGGCCGATCGAGCGTCAGGCATGGACGGCGCCGCCGATTGGAATGGACGACGGACCGGAATGGGGGCCAACGGTCGCCGCCGATGGGCCGCCGGTGATCGGTTCGGGCCAGTATAGTTCCGGCCTGCAGGGCTCCGGCAACCAGAGCTCTGGCACGCAGGGGTCCAAGGTCGGAATGGTCCCCTCGGATTCATCGATGCCGCTGGTGTTGGATCAACCGATCGATCCGTCGATGCCGCGAGAGCGACGTAAACCCTTCCCCTGGGGCTTTGTCGGCGGCCTGATGCTCGGGATCGTGCTCGGTGCCCTCACCGCGTTGTACTGCGTTCGCGAGTTCGTGTCACAGTAGGTGGATAGGTGGCAAAACGATGGGGGCATGCGGGCTGTTGATTTAATCAGCCGTTTGGCGCGAGCCTACGGGCCACGGTGCGTTTTCTTCGTGCTGCAGGCCCGTACGCTCGCGCGAAACGGCTGATCTGACGTGTCATCGGATCAAATCAACAGGCCGCATGCACAGCATGCCCTACGTTTGAGGAGAGGAACCGACCTTCCTTACCAGCGGTCTTCGGGGCGTTCCAGGATTTCGCGTAGCAGGAACGCTTGCTGCAAGCCGCCGGGACGTTGGATCAGATCCAACAATTGCTCCGCCGGGGAACCGCCGGCGATGGAGATGACTCCGCGATCGGCTTCTTGAGGCTCGTGAATGTCGCGTTGTTGCTGCGCCAGTTTTTCGCGTGCTTCGGCGGCTTTCTTCTTCGATTCGGCCAACTTGCGTTGTTGTTCGGCAAGCGGGTTGACCGGTTCGACGAGTTCCGCCACCGGGATCGGTTCTTCGTAGCGCTGGCGAACCTGACGTTCCCGCCTGGCCTCGGTGTATTCCGGCTTGGGCCGTGGTTTCGGCGCCGGCCTTGCTGGTCGTTGACCGCCCGCACCACCACCACCGCCACCGGCCTGTTGTTGCTTTTGGGCGCGGCGTTCGGCGGCGCGTTTGAGAAAGTCTTCTAGATCACCAGCCATGCTTCACTCGGGTGTTGGTCTGAGTCGCATTTGACGCATCGATCATGCGTTCTTTCTGTCGGAACTGTTGCGTGACTGGCCGGTCGATGCGATCGATTTACGCATCTCCGTGTCGGCGCTCACGTTTTGCAATTTGTAGTAATCCAGGATGTGCAGCTTTCCGGTTCGGAACGCTTCGCTCATCGCCTCAGGGACGGACGCTTGGGCCATCACCAGCGCGGCACGGCTTTCTTCGACCTTGGCTTCATTCTCTTTTTCTTCCGCCGCCGCAGCGGCACGTTTGCCTTCGGCGCGAGCCCGGGCGACTTGCGTGTCGGCTTCGGCCTGGTCCGCCATCAGCCGGGCGCCGATGTTGGCCCCGACATCAATGTCCGCGATGTCGATTGAAACGATTTCAAACGCGGTTTGCGAATCAAGTCGTTTGGCGAGCACGGCTTTGCTGATCACGTCGGGGTTTTCGAGCACCGCGGCGTGACTGGCCGCGCTGCCGATCGCACTGACAATCCCTTCACCGACACGTGCGATAATGGTTTCTTCGGTCGCACCGCCGATCAGTTGCTGCAAGTTGGCCCGGACCGTGACTCGCGCACGCACCTTCAATTGGATCCCGTCTTTGGCGACGGCATCCAACGACGGTTTGACCGAACCCCGAGGCGGGCAGTCGATCACTTTGGGGTACACACTGGTTTTGACCGATTCCAAGACATCGCGTCCGGCCAAATCGATGGCGGCGGCCTCGCGGAACGTCAACGAAATCGTTTTTGCTTTTTTGGCTGCGATGACCGCACGGACGACTTGTTGCACGTTTCCGCCGGCCAGGTAATGTGCCTCCAATGCCTCGCTGGTCATCGCCGGGTCATCCAACCCTGCCTGGACGGCCATGATCTTGCTGCGGACGATCGACCGCGCATTGACCTTTCGGAACGTCATGCCGATCAAGTCACCGATGCCCACTCCGGCGCCGGTCAACCAGGATTGCACCCAGATGCCGAAGTAGCTGGCGAAAACAAAAAAGACGACCAGCGCGATGCCGATCAAAATCAAGGCGCCCACGAGCGCCGGAACGGTCAAATCACTTGCGTCGACGGCAAGTAAATTCGTGGACCAAGCGAGGAGAGTAGCTGGAGGTGACGACCCGAAAACCATTGTGTTGCATCCTGTCCGTGCGAATCGAGTTCAGCCGATCAGTTTGTTCCGCCAAGACGCGCGAGGATTCCACGTCCATGGACCGGCCAAACCTCCATCAAATGTACCGGATCCGATCACCGCCCGCGACACCCGTCCACAAGGCGGTCGCGCGGATTTGAAGTCGTTGACGCTCAAGGGTGTTGGTGTGCAGGCTTTAGCCCAATACCGCTAAGTTAAGCGTCGTTTCTTCAGATGAGGGCCCGTAGGCTCGCGCCAAA